>JANOIG010000017.1:0-34595 GCA_031407405.1 Deltaproteobacteria bacterium | reverse complement strand
GTCGAGTTTCAGCATCGACACCGTGTCTCTTCGCCTCAGCGTGGCTGAGTGGCGCACCGTACAGACAACGACTCGGCCCCGCCGGGGCGGACTGGCTAGAACGCCTCGAAAGGGAGGCGATCGGCGCTTGATCGCGTTATTCCTGGGACCCCTGCCTACCCTACGGGGACACCGTGTTATTGTCGCTGCATGTCGATCGTCGAAGCTCGCTTGTTGCAACTAGGCATCAGCCTGCCTACCGCAAGCAATCCCGCAGCCAATTACACAAATTGTGTCGAAGCAGCTGGCCTGCTTTTCGTCTCGGGCAAGGTGCCCCAGTCAGCACCCGGCGCAAAGCCCCCGAAGGGCAAGCTCGGTCGCGAATTCACCACTCACCAAGGTTATGAATTGGCGCGTTCGGCAGGCCTCGACATCTTGGCGGCCGTCAAGTTAGCCGCGGGGGACCTGGACCGAGTGCGACGCGTGGTCAAGCTTCAAGGTTTCATCAATGCGACCGAGGACTTTGACGAGCATCCCCAGGTGCTCAATGGCTGCTCCGATCTGATGGTACAAGTCTTCGGCGACAGTGGTGTGCATGCCCGGTCGGTGCTCGGTGCGGCCTCGTTGCGCGGTGGGGCGCCGATAGTGATCGAGTCAGTGTTCCAGCTGGCGGGTTGATGCTGCAATCGGTGGCCATCGGTCGAGCGCTCGCGCAACGCCTCAGTAAAAGCTGCGCGTGACATTTAGACGAGCGTGCTCGCGCACGTCGTCGAGCGTACCTGCATAAGCGAAGGCGGCAGTCGGAAGCTGGTCCACTTCCCCATCGAGGATCGCACGCGTCCCGTGCAACGTGTCGGCCAGCGACACGCTGCTGCCCTGCCAGCCCGTGAGCTCTCGGGCCGTGTCGAACGGCTGGGACAAGAACAGCTGCAGCTTGCGCGCGCGCTCGAATGCCGGTCGCTCCGAAACACTCACCGCAGGTTGAAAGGCTTTACTGCGCCGATGAGCGGCGGCAGGTGCGCGGCGGGCCAAGAGCTCGAGCGCAACCGGGTCGACGTAGGCCCACTTGGCCCACACCAGAGCCGCTCGAGCCCGCTCCGCCAGCTCCCGATGCTCGGCGCCGACAAGCCCGTGACGGAGCAGTCGAGACCATGAATACTCCGGGTCGACCGCGGGATATAGCCCCTGTAGCGCTAACAGTGGGCTCATGTGCAGGACGGCATCGCACGCGTCGAGCCCCGTGTGGCTCGGATCCGCCGCATCGGAAGACAACGCCCAGTAGCACTTCAGCTGGCCAACGTTCTCGCGCCGGCCGGCTTCGTCCCAGTCGCGGTATGGGTCCGGTTCACTCTGGTGCACCAGGCACAGCATGCTCAGGGGCCGTGGCTCACGCTCTAGCCGCGCGCGAAGCTCGTCCAGAAACACCATGCGACCTACGCCCCCCGTTCCCACCTGAGCCACAAAGCCGCCGGCCGGAAACGGACACAAGAGGTCGACGGCCTTGATACCGGTTTCGAGCAGTCGCGCCTCGGCGGGTGCTTGCGAGCTGAGGATGCGGATCGCCTGCTCCAGGTTGCTCGTCGTAACGCTCGGTACGGCAGTGTACGGCGTCAACCCGAAGCCGACCCGGCAAGTGTTCAAGACGGAGGCACCCAATTGGATCGGCTCGCCCCCTTGCGTGACGAGACAGAGCGCCAGACCGTCGTCCAGACGCTGACAAACCTTCATGCGTTCCGCCTGGCTGCCATCGCCGTTCAGCATGACCACGGCATCGAACAAGTCGAGGGGGGCGTTGGGGTCAAAGCGTGCGTGGACCAGCGGACCATTGACGGCCACCACGGTGCCGACCCGAGAGGCTCTCTCGGGCTCGGTCGGGTGGACTTCGACTCTAGACGTGTGCATCCGGTTCTCCCATTTCTTCAAGCGCTGGCGCGCCTGATGTAAGCGGTTGTTGACGCTGCCGAGCGAGACCCGCAGAAACGCCGCAATTTCACTCTGTGAGCACTGTTTCAGATAGAACAGCACGAACACTTCGCGCTCCTCTCGGGGCAGCTCCTCGATCAGGCCCTTCACCCGCGCGAGGCGTTCCCGAACGCCGTCGGTGACCGTCTCTGTTGGCCCCGGAAACGCCTCCACGTCGTCGCTGAGCGACACGAGCAGGAAATCGCGACGGCGCAACCGGCGCAGACAACGGTGACGAACGATGCCGCGCAGCCATCCGGGCAGGGCGCGTGGGTCCTCGAGCGTGTGCAATAGCCTAGAGGCTTCGGCAAACGCCTCTTGTGCACAATCCTCGGCTTCTGCAAGGTCATGCAGGATGCGCTGCGCATGGCTGAGCACCGCGGCGTAATGCTCGTGCACGATCTGGGTGAAGGCCTTCGGACCTAGATCGGCGTCGGACTGCTCTCCGGCGGCACGCGCTTCGGGGTCTTGACGGAACTCTTGCATGACCTTCAGCAAGAGGTGCCATCGAGGCGCCTCCAGCTTTGTCAAAAAGCGTCGCTGCGCGCGTTTTTTTTGATCAGCTTCGGTCTGCCAACGACGGACCCCCGGGCGGCCGGCCCCGGGCGTTCCCCAACAGTCCAGCCGAAGGATCCAGAACCCTGATAACTCGCACGGTGCTTCCTATCGTCATGACGGTCATGACTTACGGCCCAGGCACTGCACGTGTAAGTCGGATAGCGAGGTGACAAGCATATCTCTGATACCCTAACGAGAGCGCGAGCCGAACAGCAGCTTGGTTTGCTTCGAGAGTCTGAAAAAGCACAAGCTGGCCGTTGGCAAGCGCTTTCACGATGACAGCTCTTGCGACCGCCAGGCCATGCCCGCTACCGCGAAAGGCCGGGTGTGTGAGAATGCACGGGTCGCCGGCATCATGGCGCCGCGTACGATACCCGGCCAGGGCAGTGACCAGCGCGCCTTCAAAATAGGCATGCCTCCAGAGCTCAGCGTCGTCCAGGCCGCTGTGCTCCCAATCTTTCGCTCCGCATTCGATCCGAAATCGGTCAACAGCAAGGCGGTCATTGTCATCGATCTGTCGAACACTCCCTTGTGGTGCGTTTGAAACCTTCATCGCGTCGATACAGCCCTGAAATGCTGGACCGATCGATCTCTGAAAGTCCGCACCCAACTCCTCAGCCCAAGCACTACCTTCCAGAAGCCGGTCTTGGTCGAATCCGCTGAGCACCTGTGTGATCTGCCGAAGCCACGGCGACGGCGCAGAGATGACTGTCCTACTGTTTCGCCGAAAGCACCAGAAGCCCTGGTACCCAAGCAGGCCAACGTGGGGCCGAAGCGATACGCCAGCCGTATTCCACTCCGTCGGCTCGACGCCAAGGAACTCTGCCCAGAACTTGTCATCACGGCTTGCCATGGGCTTCGCAGGGCTCCACCCAATACGTCTGCGCCAGAGTCTGAGTATCAGCTTAAAGTGACCTGCGGAGAGCGGCAACCAGGTGCTTCGCGGCGAACCATCGAGAAGCCGAGCATGGAGCCCATTCACCGACAGCCACCTCCACCGGCACACACGCAGCAGTCGACAATTCGGTATGCTACGGCACCTCGACTGGCGTACCCTACGGGCTTTGGAGGTGCCCCCATGACGACTCGAGCTCCGGCAGCGCGTGTTTTCCGCGCGACATTCTTTCTTTCTCTTGCAGCGCTCACCAGCGCCTGCGAAACCGGCGGCGACGGCCAAGGTGTGTCCCCAAGCAACGTCGAAGCCAAATCGGGCCTGACCGCCAGCGAAACGACGCGCCCCTATCCCGCCGGCGCGCGGCTGGAGGCGCGCGCAGCACCCGGCCAGGCTCAGCTCGATGTCGCAGCGGCCCAGCTTGCAGAAGCCAGCGCGCGCTTGAATGCAGTCCCCCATGCCGCCGCTTCCGTCGAGGCCAAGGCCCAGCCCGGAAACCCGAGCCTGAAGGTCGGCAAGGCCAGCAGTCAGGTCGATGCCAAGGTCCAGGAGGGAAATCCTAGCCTGAAGGTCGGCAAGGCCGGCACTCTCATCGATGCCAACGTTCAACCGGGGAAGCCCAGCCTGAACATCGGCGGGCTCAAGCTCGAGGCCAACGCTTCCGCGAGCGCCGGCACGCAGGCGAATTAGTCAACCGGCGCCAGCGTTCGGTCGTGTGGGTCAGGTTGATCCGACCTAGCAGCGCCGGGAGTGCAGCGCGAAGCCTTCGATGGGCAGCAAAAGCTTCTGCTCGCCAAGGAAGGGGACTGCACGGAGCTCGTTCGGTATGAGCCTCGCTCGAGGGGTGGCCGGGCTGCCGCCGAACGGCACCCGGCGTCTCTTCGGGGCGTCGTACGCTCGCGAAATCATCGCAAAGACGGAGTATTTCGTGCTCGAGTAGCGCCCCGTGAACGGCGCCTGGAACCGATTTGTGGAGCTCGACGTCAGCCTCGACCGGCGCGTGCTCGGCGCGTTTCGGATCCTGTACGGATGGGTGCTGCTGTACGACCTCGGGCGCCGCGCGCAGGTGCTCACGCTCTTCTACTCGAACGAAGGGGTGCTCTCGAACCATTACGTGCTGTATCGCCCCCAAGATGCGTTTCAGCTCTCTCTACTGAACGCGTTCTCCACCCCGGGGGAAGTGCGCGTCGCGTTCGCGCAGATCGGCCTGGTGTACGCCCTGTATACGCTGGGGCTCTGCACGCGGCTCATGCAGATCCTGGCGCTGGTTTGCCTGACCAGCCTCAACTCGCGCAACCTATTCGTGAAGGACAGCGGGGTCGCCACGCTGATCGTGCTCGGAGTATGGACGCTGTTTTTGCCGTTAGGCGAGCGGCTGTCTTTGGACGCGCTGCGCGCAGAGGCCTACTACGCGCGCGTGGGAGAGCGCATCGCCGTTCGCAACCGCGCGAGCATGCCGTTTCGCTCGCGGTGCTCGCGCTCTGCCTGCAGCTGCTCGCCATCTACTGGCTCAACGCGGCGCAAAAGACCGGCTCCACGTGGCACGACGGGGAAGCGGTGCACTACGTGCTCTGGCAACGGCGTGTGGTCACGGACTTCGGTTTCTGGCTCGCACAGCACGAGCCGAGCTGGTTTTCGCCGCTCGCGACCTACGGCACGCTGGCCATCGAGTGGAGTTTGCCGCTGCTCGCCCTTTACCCGTTCGGCGGTGCGCTACCGGTGGCCGCGTTCGTGCTGGCGCTGGTGCTGCACGGGGGCATCGCGCTGGTGATGACTCTCGGACCCTTTTCGTATGCCATGCTGGCGCTCGTCAGCTTACGCTTGCCGTGGCCCGCTTTCCTGTGGCTCGGGCGCCTCGTGCCGCGCCGCGCCTGGCAGCGCTGGACGCGCCAGCGGGCGGAGTGGGTGCGGCTGCTGCACCGAGCCCGACCCAGAGGGGCGCGGCTCGCGCCCGCGCGCAGCCAGCGGCCAGGTCTTTGGCCGCTTCGCGAAGCGTTGGTGTTGCGCTCCTGTTCGCGGGGCTGGCGGACATGGGCGCCTTCAATCGTGGGTTTCCGCTGCACCTTCCGCGGCCGCGCTGGCTGACCGCGGTCAACCTGTACCCGCGGTTTCTGCAGCGCTGGAACATGTTCTCGCCGAACGCGCCTCGCAACGACGGCGCAGGCGTGCTGACGCCACCACCCAGGGCGGTGCGCACATCGACCCCTTCACCGGAGCCGCGCCAAACTTTGCCGTGCTGGATGAGGGCCCGCTCGCCTACGGCAGCATTCCCGCGGACTACCTGTTCCAGCTGCACTTCGAAGCCCAGCAGCCCTACCGCTACGAGCTCTGGTGGCTCGAGCGCGACTCCCCCAAGCCGGGCAGCCTGGAATCGGGCCCAACGCGGCGGACGCTCGTATTCAAGGGGCCGTAGGGGGCTGCCCCACCAGAGCGCAACGACAAATTCGACTTCTCGAATCGCTTGAAATCGGCTCCGATCCGACGCCGAATACGACCTTTCGTCGCGCAGCATTTTCGCCTTCGAATGCGACGATTCGCGTTCACGTTGCATAATCTTGCCGGCGACTCCCGTATCGTCCTCTCATTTTCGCTGCGTTGCGTATTTCCGATGCGGGTCTGGTGCCTCGACCACCTCGATTGTCGATGGCTTGGCTCGAGTCAGTTGACAAGTCGTGGGCGCGACTTCACCGTGTGCGCTCCAAAGGCACGTGTATCAAGCATCGTGCGAGGGAGTAGGGTCGAATGAAATTGCTGCGTCTTGGGGCTACCGGTTTTCTTGTCATGTGCCTCGCGGAGCCGTCTGGCGCGGAGCAGCGGAAGCATCGCTGGCATCCGGGGTGGCATCACAAGACGAGAGATGTCGCGCACGAAGTGCTGACCGCAAACGATGGCTGGGCCTCGGTCGAGCCGAGCACCACCGGCGGCTCACTAGCTCCGCCCGAACAGGTCTACGCCGTTTCGAGCCGTGCCGAGCTCATCGCCGCGCTCAATGACGGCGTCGTATCGTCGACTTCGCCGTCGGTGCCGTCGGTTTCGCCCAAGCTCATCTACGTGGACGGCGTCATCGACTTCAACGTCGACGACGCGAATCAGCCACTCGGTTGCGCGGACTACTACCGCAACGGCTATACGCCCGAAGCCTTCCAAGCCGCGTTCGATCCGGCCGTGTGGGGCCGAAGCGCACCAACGGGCCCGCTCGAAGCGGCTCGCGTCGCCTCTCAGCAGGCGCAGCAGGCCCGCATCAGGATCCGCCCCGGCTCCAACACCACCATCGTGGGAGTCGGCAAGAAGGCAGAGCTCCGAGGTGTGTGGCTCGACATTCGCGGCACGAGCACCGTGAACGCATCCAACATCATCATCCGCAACCTCACCTTCCAGGACACCTTCGACTGCTTCCCGCAATGGTCGCCCACCGACGGGGCGCTCGGCGCCTGGAACGCGCAGTACGACTCGATTGCCATCCGTAATACGGACCACGTCTGGGTCGACCACAATACGTTTAGGGATCGAGACACTCGAGACGAGCTCCAGCCGGACGTCTTCGGCGTGCTCTATCAAGTGCACGACGGCGAGCTCGACATTACGAACGCTTCCGACTTGGTGACAGTCTCGTTCAATCGATTCTTCGACCACGACAAGGTGATGTTGATCGGATCGTCGGACGGCGCAGTCGCGGACCGTGGCAAGCTACGTGTGACGTTGCATCACAATTGGTTCCGAAACACTGGCCAGCGCACGCCGCGCGTGCGTTTCGGCCAGGTGGACATCTACAACAACTACTATGACATCGGCGAGAACCCTGGATTTGGGTACATCTGGGGCGTCGGCATCGAGTCTGCGATTTTCGCCGAGAATAACTTCTTTGCGGTCGACCCGAGCATCACTCCCGATCTTTTCATCGAGCGCTTCAACGGCACGGCGGTGTTCGAGGCCGGAACTCTCGTCAACGGCAAACGTCGCCGTCACGCGGTCGACCTCGTCGCCGCGTGGAACGCGGTGAACGACCCCGACCTGATCGAAGAAGTGGGCTGGACACCGGCGCTGCGAACGCGACTCGCTCCGACGCACCGTGTGCGAGCTGAGGTCCGCCGCGAAGCGGGCCCATTCCACTGGTGAAGGCTGCGCAGCGACACCGCACTGACGGGCGCCCAATCACTCGATTGGGATGTCAACCGGGCAGGAAACGCGAGAGATGAACGAGGTATTGTTGGCTTCGTCACACTCGTCGAGGCCAGCGCTGTAGATGGTGATGTCGAAGGGAGCGGCGCCTTTTGTGACCGGGATGGTGCAGGTCACCGGCTCGCACTTTCCAGCCGCGAGGACTTGACTATTCTGTAGGCGACACAGCTCTGGAGTCGCCTGGTCTGTCCGGACCAGCGCGACGGACGCCTCTGCTTTCTCCACTGGATCGAGGCCGCGGTTACACAGGTCCACCGTCACGTCGGCGAGGTTCTGAGAGGCTATGCAGGTGAACTGGGGTAGCCCGGCGGTCGTGATGTCTGGCCTGTTCAACGAGGAGCCGGTCTTCCCCTGCACGTTCTGACGAAAAGTGTTCGGGCCGCCATCTCGTGCGTTCCAGTGGCTGGGCGCTTTGGCGGGGACAGTGCCGTCGTCTTCGACGTTGGTGACGAAGTAATTGTGCTGGTTCCAGATCGGACGAGACCCCATCCAGGTGTCGTCTTCCACCGTCCAGACGGTCACACCGGCCGTGGCGGCGAACGCGACCGTGGGGTCATGACGATCGGTGAGAGGGCAATTGAGCGTCGTATCGTTGTTGTTTGAGGCGGTTACGATTTCACTGTTTTGGTCACCGTCCACGTCTGCGACGACGGGGTAGTCCCAACTGGTGGTCGACGAGCGCGGCACGCTGAACAACACTTCGCCGTTCAAGCCGTCATAGACCCGCATGAAACACTGATCGGCGAAAACCACTTCAGCGCGCCCATCACCGTCGAAGTCGAACACCGCAGCACCGCTCAGCGCGCCTCGAATTTGATCGCTCTGCCACAACATGCCATTTGTGGATGGCGCAACTTTGCAACCCGCGGCTTTGAACAGACGCGCATCGTCGACGCAGTCCAGATCAAACACGGTGATCCGGCCTCCGCCGGGTGATGCAAATTCCATGCGTCCGTCGCCGTCAAGGTCCGCCACCACGGGGGGACCGCCCGCGACCCCTGTGCCATCGACTTCATGGATCATTTGGCCATCGACTCGTTGCACCCAGATTCGGCCGCCCGGGCCGACCACGATCATTTCGACCGAATCAATCTGCTGAGGCAGTTGGGTGGGAAAGTTACCCAGGTCGGCCAGGGCCATGAAGAAGCCCGGAGTGTCCTCGGGGTCCGGCTTCCAGAGCGGATCGTCGACCAGGTTCGCCGAGCGGGATTTGTCCTTGAGCGAGGGCTCGGGAGTGGTGGTGTCCCACACCAAAATGCCCTGCGAAGTGACCATTTCGGGGACTGAGTCGCCATCGATGTCCACGACGATCGGCGGCTCACGGCCCGTGAGCTCTACCGTCCGTCGCAGGGGGGTGATGATCACTAGGTTGCCCAAGTCCTCATCGAACTCGAGCAGGGTGTTTTCGGTGAGGATCTCGGGCACGTCGTCTTCGTCCACATTGTGTAGCGCGAGGCCCTGAATGGGCGCCGTGGAGCCGGTGCGCGTTCGCCCCAGCTCCGGTTCCTTGAACTTGGGGGCGCCATAGCCGACGGGCGAGTACGCCGCCACACCGTAGGCCACCGAGGCCCCGTTCGGCTCTTCATCAGCCACGACGATGTCTGGCCGCCCGTCACCGTCGATGTCGCCAAGCGCGGGGGAGACCTTCTGAGTAAAAGGAAACTTACCGGCAATCGTGGCCTGGAGCGTGCAATCTTTGCCATTGATCACCCGCAACACGCCGTTCGCGGCCCCGGCCACGGATGCCGTGTCATACGAAACGAAGACGATGGACGGGTCCGAGATCGCCGGGTCGTTGTCGAAATTGAAATCCACCACCATCGGTGTGGCGATCACTTGCACGGAGTCAGGAAACTCCGTGGGCGGGGTCAGCGGCCAGTGGCATTGCTCTACGGGTTGCACCGAGGGCAGGTCCACCTCAGTCCGGCAGCTGTTGCTGTAACGACTACCTTCGGGGTAGTCGCCCCAGGACACGCACTGCCCACCGCCGCCGCACACGCTGTCGGAGGAGCAGTCCCCGTTGTCTTCGCACGCGGAGGCGGTGATGCATCGGAACGTCTTAGTGCAGTTGTTCCCCGCGGGGCAGCAACCTTCACCACACGTTTTCCCGCCAGTGCCACAACGCGCTGGGTCTACATGGACACCCCCGATTGCGTCACCCGGGGGAACGACGAGTTTCGGATTGTCCGCGCATGCACCTGACAGAAATACCAACGGGCTCGACAGCACGAGCGCCCGCAGCACGCGCCGGCCGCCATGACCGAGCAGGCCGCGTTCAGTCCAATTCACTTCAGTCCAATTCACTCTGCCCGGCGTCAAACTTGTCACAATTAAACCTCGAGCGGCACTTGCCCAACACGCCTCGAGCAGATGCCCCTTGGCGTGGAAGCAAAAGGAAACCGTAAGGCGCCGCCTCTGGAGTTTGTCCCCGGTACCCGTGATCGTCAATCTGCGTCACGAAGTATTCTATGCGCCGTCGCTGCCAGAAGGAAGTCGACCAACGAGTGACATGTGGACGAGTTGGTCGGGTTGGCCGCTTTCGTGACCGCGACTAGTTGAAGCCTACCGGCGTGTCTGACAGGTTCCAGATGAACCCGGTCCGGCATCGCCATAGTCGTACCAGAAATCGAGCACGCCCCAGCGTTCCTCCGGAACCAGAACAGTGGTGTCGCTCTGGTTGACACACCAGTCGGGCTCGCATCTCGCGCCGGTGCACCAGTGAAGGGACGGCGTCGCGACGAGCTCGACGTAGTCTTCCCACTTGATGGCGTACAAGTCGCCCTGGAGCTCGGCCTTGTCGAGATCAAAGTCGAAGCTCAGGGCCAGCCTGCCGTACTCGGCGTTGCCCAGGTCGAGGTCGCGGGAGCCTGCGCTCACTTCAACGTTTTCGCGATGAGCCCAGCCTGACCGCGCATCCATGCTCAGCTGCGCCGGCGACACGCTGCGTCGGGCAGCGGCTCATGTGGAACAATGTTGGCGGGCATGGGCCGCTCGGTCAGGACCACACCGTCGGCGCTCTCGATCCGCAAGGAGACGCCCGGTCGTACGCGTTGCGAGGGGTGTCGCCGAGGACGTCGACCCGCTCGTCCAGTCCCACGGCGGTGCCCGCCTCGCATCCCTCGTCGGGCGCCGGGAACACACCACTCACGGGAGCCCAGGAGGGCCCGGTCACGATCCTGCACACTTCCAGCGAAACAGAGGGGCAGATCTATGTCCCCTTCGTGAACTGGGCCATCGCTGCTGGCTGCGTCGGACTAGTCCTCGCTTTCGGAAACTCGAGTCGTCTGGCTGCGGCGTACGGCATCGCGTGACGGGTACGATGGCCATCACGTCCATCGCGTTCTTCGCGGTGGCCCGGAAACGCTGGCATTGGTCCAGGTCTGCGGCGGGTGCATTCCTGGCCGTGTTCTTGACCATAGATGTCGCTTTTCTGGGCTCAAACGCGCTGAAAGTTTTTGACGGTGGCTATGTACCCATCGTGCTCGCGGTGGCGATATTCATTGCCATGCGCACCTGGAAGCGAGGGCGCGAGCTCTTGGCTCAACACTTTGCACGAGCCTTGCGCCCACTCACAGAGCTCGTCGATGCCTTGCGAGACAAGAAGTGGCGTACGGCGCAGGGTGGCGAAATCCCGATCGTGCGGGTGCCCGGCGCGGCTGTCTTCATGACCGGCATGGCGGAGGGTGTGCCGCCGTTGCTCGTGCACCACTTGCGCCACGTCCGCTCCTTGCACGAAATCGTCATCTTCGTGACGGTCACGACGCTACACAAGCCGCGTGTAGTCAATGATCAGGGCTTCGAGCTCACCGAGCTCGCAGAGGGCATTTTTCGGCTGAACATTCTTTCGGGGTTCATGGAAACGCCGAACGTGCCCAGCGCGCTCGCAGCTGCCATCGCCAAAGGTCAGCTGCCGGTCGAGCCAGAGGACGTGACGTATTTCCTCGGTCGAGAAACTCTGTTGGCGATGCATGAAGGGAAGATGGGGCGACGCGAGGAGCTGTTATTCGCGTTTCTGACCCGAAACTCCCAAAATGCGACACGGTACTTTGGCATCCCGCCCGAGCGCGTCGTAGAGATCGGTATGCAAATCGATCTGTAGAGCTGGCGGAGACGAGCTGACCCCTGATCCACTAGCATCGCCGCATGGAGGAATCCAACCCAGTCTCGAACGCACTCGTCATCTCATACCTGACGCTGAGGCGAGCGATCGGTGCCATGGGTATCACCCTGCCCTTGCTCGTCACGATCATCCCGGCTCTAGCGTGGGCCGTCTCCGGACAAGCAGAATTTCCAAGCATGAAGGCGTCCATCAGCGAGTACTACGATAGCCCTTCCCGCAATGTGTTTGTTGGGGTGCTATTTGCCCTGGGCTCGTTTCTAGGCTCCTATCGAGGTCACGCAGATGGGCAGCTGAAACTTTTCGGCCGCGACGTGTTGGGCGATAATGGCCTTGCGAACATCTCTGCGGGGTGTGCATTCGCCACGGCACTCTTTCCAGTTACTAGCGACCACGCTTGGGTCAGATTCGTGCATGTCGCGGCGGCGGGCGGGTTGTTCAGCGCATTCGCGGTCCTCTCGGCATTTCAATTCACGAGAGGGAATTCGTCACACAATCGCCTCTATCGCGTGTGCGGGGTCCTCGTGGCGTTCCTCCTAGCCTGCGTCATCGTGTACAAGCTAACTCCAGGCGCACAGCGTGTCATGCCCGGCTTGGTTTTCTATCTTGAGACGGCCATGCTCATCACCTTCGGTGTCGCCTGGATCGTCAAAGGGCGCATGCTGGGGAATGAGTCGACCGCCAATTAACGTTGCACAATGCATCGACGAGGGTGCGGCGAGCTGCGCCCCAAGGGCGTCGTGGCCGTTGCCGTGCCGGTCTTCGACAGCTCAGGGCGGGTCGTGGCAGCGCTCAAAGGCTCCAGCCACTCGAAAAAGATCACTCGTGCGGAGCTCGTGCGCAGCGCGTCGGAGTGCTGCAAGAGATCAGTCGTCAGATCTCGGGTGAGCTCGGCTGCGTCCCGGCCTCTCGCTGAGCGCCCAGAGCTGACGCCCGTCAGACCGAAGCCGCCTCGCTAGGGAGCCGCCGTCGGCGACGCCTTCAGTAGCTCGATCATCGCCGTGGCGTAACGACGCCCGAGCTCTCGCTGCCCGCTCAGATCGAAATGCGCCGAATCCATCCCGGCCAGGCCCTCCGCAGACACGACACGGCTGTTCGTGATGACCTGGGGCAGCTGCGCGATTAACGGATTGTGCCATTTGCCGCAACAGCCCGCGTGCAACAGCTCCCCGGCCACGAACGGCACGTCACCGAGCTTCAAGTCGGTGCGCAGATCGGTCACGAGCTGTTTCACCTTGCCCACCCACGGCGCATTGCCCGTGTCGGACTCACCCTGATGGAAGATGATGCCGGTGATGGTGCCCTTCTGCTGCGCGAACCGTGCGCGCTCGAGGACCCAGTCGTAAGCACCGGACCAGTGGTTGTCGGGCGGGATGCGAAATTCAGCGCGCCGCTTCGAGACGACTCCTTTCATGAAGAAGTCGATGTCCACACCGCTGACCGCGACGGGCACCAGCAGAATGGTCGCGTTCGGATGAGCCTCGGCGAGCGCCTTGCCGAAGTAGTCACCCGGGCCAACGCCTCCACCGCAATTGTGCAGCGGTGGGCGTGCGGGATACCACTGGTCGTAGGTGCGCCCGACGTTCGGGCAGTCCTCATAGGCGAGCACGCGGACGCGCGGGTTTTCGACCTGGTCCTCTGCCGCCGCCGTCGGAGCGCCGGCCATGTTGGATTGACCGATGAGGAGAAAAACCATCGCGCTACTCCGGTCCACGTCGACGCCGGTAGATGGATGATCGGCACTCATGTTCGTGGCGGCGCTCACCTCGGCGGGGGTGCTTGCTTGGCTCGGAGCGCTCGGCTTTGCCGCGACGCCGTCGTTGCTGCGCAGGCAACCCACCAGCGACAGCATCAGGAGGCTCGACATCGAACTCGAGACGGTACTTTTTTGGCGGTTCACGGCCCAAGCTTTGCCACGTTTGGTCGGCGAAGGGGAGCCGATTTGTCGCGTCGTCCCGCGGGCACGTCCCCGACCCCCGCTGCGCGCCGGCGCTGCCGCACGACCTGGGCGCCACATTCACCCCCCTGCCGCCCGCAACAGTTGCACCTCCATACGCGGCGGCTGTCGCTTTGACCGGCTCCGCCGAGCTTCAATCGTCGTCGGCCAGGAACAACCCGCGCGCGCTGCGCCGGTAGGCGCCCGGCGGCAGCCCGACCTCCCGCCGGAACGCGACGCCGAACAGCGCCCCGGTGCTGAACCCGCTGCGCTTACAGATCTCGGAGAGCGCTAGATCGGTCGTCAAGAGCAACCCCCGCGCGATTTCGACGTGGGCTCTACGCACCTCATGCAGGACGGTCCGCCCGAGCTCCCGACGAAAGTGCCGTTCGAGCCGCTGGCGCGACGCGCCAACGGCCTTGGCGACCATGGGCACGCTGAGGCGCTTGTCGGCATGCTCGTGAATCCACACCACGGCCGCCGCGACCAGCGGGTCGCCGATGGCGAACGTATCGGACGAGCGGCGCGCTACGACGTCCATGGGCGCAATGAGCACACGCTTGCCGGCGATTGGCTTGCCGCCCAGACCGGAGAGCACGAGCTGGGCGGCGCTTGCACCCATGGCGCGCCACGGCACCGCGACGCTCGACAGCGGCGGCGCCATGATCTCGCATTCGACGACGTCATTGTCGACGCCGACCAGCGCCAAGTCTTCAGGCACGCGCAGGTTGGCTGCGCGAGCATAACGAGCGACCACTCGCGCCCATGCGTCGCAACAAACAAACACACCGCATGGCTTGCGGAGGTGCGAGAGCCAGGCGATTATCGCGGCCGGGTGTTCTTCCGCGCGCGGAGGCGTCGCCGCGTGCGCCCACCAGCCTGCCTCGAGGTGAGCGCCCGCCCGGGCGGCCGCCTCCGAGAAGCGCCGCTCCCGCACCTCCCCGAACGCAGAATCATCAAAGCGGAAGGTGGTGAGATTACGGAAGCCGCGCGCCAAGAGGTGTGACAGCGCGAGATCTGCGATCTTGCCGTCGTCCAGGCACACCGACGCGATGCCCTGCGCAGATCGGTCGACATTCACGGCGACCGAGACACCAGCGCGGAGCTGGAGAGGCCATGGACCCGAGAACGATGGCCCCAGAACGCCAGCGTTCGGCGGCCACTCGGCGCTGAGCCACTCCAAGTCGACGCCGGGGTGATAGTGAAGCACCGTCCACCCTTGCTCGTGAGCCACCCGGGCGAAGCCTCGCAATACGCCGCGCGACCAAGCGGAGGACGTATCGAGGACGACGAGGATGCGCGGGGCTGCCATGTACGAGAAGGTCTAGCTCGAGCGCCGTTGTATCATCCCGATCTATCATCGCACGAGCGTGCATTAGGTTACGCGTACCCTCGTGTTTTGCGTCATTGCGCGGCGGGTCATCGTCGTCGCGGAGCGCGCGCTCAGCAAAAACGTCATGAACAAATTCGTATTTGCACCATATCGACGCAAGGTCGTGCCATCGCGAGTTGAAAAACGCTGGTGGGCTGATACGACGCCATCAACATCAATGATTTCTCGATCCACGAGCTGGCGCGCCGGCTCGATAGTTTTTGGTTTGAGCCTGCTCGGTTGCGGGACGAAGCAGCCCGGGCGGGCGGCAATCACGAGCGACGCAGGCACCGGGGGCAGCGCGAGTGAACCGGGAACCGGCGGGCGCACATTGGACGCGGCGACGAGCGAACCGGTCGCGATCCCGAGCTCATTTCGCTGGAGCTCATCACCTCCGCTCATCGCCCCCGTCCAGAACGCCACCCACCCGATACTGTCCGTCAAGGATCCGACGGTGGTGTACTTCGGTGACCGCTGGCACGTGTTTGCGACCACGGCGGACACGAGCGGCCAGTGGAGCATGGTCTATCTCAGCTTCAGTAATTGGGACCAAGCGTCGGCGGCGGTGCCCTACTACCTGAATGACACCCCCGCGCTCGTCGGGTACCACGCGGCGCCGCAAGTCTTCTTCTTCGAGCCCCAGAACAAGTGGTACCTGATCTTCCAGTCGGGCCAGCCACAGTACTCGACCACGGACGACATCACGAAGCCCGAGACGTGGACGACGCCGATCAACTTTTTCCCCGCGGGCGAGCCCCCGTTCGTCACCGCCAACAAGGGCGTGGGGGGGTTTTGGCTCGACTTCTGGGTCATCTGTGACGCTGCGCTCTGCCACCTGTTCTTCACGGACGACAACGGCACCTTCTACCGTAGCCAGACCGAGATCGGCAGCTTCCCCGACGGTTTCGTCGACCCGGTGGCGGCGATCCGGGGTACGAAAGAGACGCTCTTCGAGGCCAGCGCGACCTATCGCGTACAGGGCACGAGCAAGTACCTGACGTTCATCGAGGCGTTCGGCCCGACCGGCAACCGCTTCTTTCGCTCATTCCTCGCGGACACGCTCGATGGAGAGTGGTCGCCGCTCGCCGACAGCTGGGACAACCCGTTTGCCGGCGCGAACAACGTTACCTTCGAGAGCGGCAGCGCATGGACGAACGACGTGAGCCACGGCGAGTTGATTCGAGCGGGCTACGATCAAACGCTCACTGTCTCGCTCGATGGGCTGCGTTTTCTCTACCAGGGCGTCGAGCCCGCGCAGACGAACGTCGAGTACTTCCGCTTGCCCTACCGCCTGGCGCTGCTCAGCCGAACGGAGTAAGAGCGCCTCACCCCTCATCCATGCATCGTCCTCTGAACGGGAGCCTGCACATGATTCGCCCATGCCCATTGCTCGTCTCGTTACTCGTCGTCGGCTGTTCGACGAAAGAGCTTCTGCTGTCGCCTGCAAACCCCGATGCCGCGGACGGCTCAGCGGGCGTGGGCTCCGGCGGTTCGAGCGCGGAGGCGACCGTATCGGGCGCGGGAGACGCTGGCTTTGGGGGGCAAGTCACGGGCGCAGCGAGCTCCGGAGTCTGTGGGTTTGCCGCGCCCGTGACGTATGGGGCGACCGGAGCCGATGGCCTGGTCGACGTGCCACCAAACGAGCCGAATATCTTCTACATGGGCCGGGTCGATTGCAGGCCGGAGGGGCCATCCTTCGCGCTGCCGGCGGTCTCCGTGCGCCTTCGCTTCCAGGGCGACGCGCTGGATCTGCGCTTGAGAGACAGTGGCACCGGCACGGCGACGAGCACTAACTACTACGACGTCAGCATCGACGGCGGCGCCGCCACTCTGCTCGAGGTGGCACCGGGTGATCAGGTGTACCCACTCGCGCGCGGTCTCAGCGGACCCGAGCACACCGCCGAGATCGTCAAGCGCGTCGAGAGCAACGGCAACACCGGCAAGGGACAGCTGCTCGGATTTCGCTTACGCGAGGGCGCTCGGCTCCTGCCCACGCTCGCCAAGCCCCTGCGCGTCGAGTTCGTCGGAGACTCGATCACCTGCGGCTACGGCAACGAGGTCTCCACGACGACGCCCGACCTGTTTCACTACACCACGCGTAGCTCAAACGCCAACCTCGCCTACGGCGCCATTGTCGCGCGCCGACTCGACGCGGAATACGTCGCCGTCGCCGCTTCCGGGCGCGGCGTGTACCGCAACTATAGCGACGGGGCGGGCGAGCTCATGCCCGCCGTCTACGACGAGACGCTGCCCGACGACAGCGCGGCACCGGCTTGGCATTATGCGCGCTACACGCCCGACGTGGTGGTCGTGAACCTCGGCACGAACGACTTTTCGCCTCCCGGCCCCGATCACGAAGCCTTCAAGGCGGCTTACACGAGCTTCTTGGCGAAGCTACGCGGCCATTATCCCTCCGCGCTGCTGCTCGCCGTGGTTGGGCCGATGATCAGCGACGGTTTTCCAGCTGGGGTCATGGCATGGACCACGATCCAAAGCGACGTCTCGGCGGTCGTCGGCGAGCTGACGGCTCAGGGCGACCAGAATGTGCACTATCTCGCGCTGACGCCGCAGACCTCGCCCTACGGGGAGGACTGGCACCCCACCGTCGCGACGCATCAGCTCATGGCCGACGCGGTAACTGCGGAAATCACTCGGTTGCTCGCGCGTCCAGAGTGACGCGGCGCCCTGGGACAGGGGTTCAGGCCCGCCGTTGCCCGAGACCCCGGTCAGAGCCGGGTCGTGGTCGCTCCGTGACAATGCATCGGGAACGACGACGGGAGGCCTTCATTCACCCACAGGATCTACCCGCGTGGCATGCCCGTGTGCGCGCGCTGCCGAATCCGCGCGGCGGAGATGCACACGCTGGGACTGTTTTCTGGTTTACGCCCGGGAAACCCGCGAGGATCAGTGGCACCACAATCGTCACCGCGTGGTCGTGCGAGGCGGCGCGGGATGCCGCGGCCCCCGTCAGGTCGAAACACATCCCGGCATATGCCCACTCCTTGAGACGCGGCATGCTCGGAAGCGCCACCGCCACCGCGCCAAGCACCTTCCATGAGCCGAGCACGGTCATGAAGTACGTCGGGTAACCGAGGCGCAGCATGTCGTGGGCGACATGGTCGACCCGCAGCAGGTTCGCTACGCCCGAGGCCAGGAACACCACTACGACGAGGACCGTCGTCACGCCGTACGCGCCACTTCGGAGCTTCATACCAAGCCCTCGTTCATGAGGCCCTTACCGTCCGTCCCTGAAACGCTTCGCTTCTGCAGTAGGCGAATGAGGATCATTGCCTGCGACACGCACACCAATGGCACGTAGAGAGTGAGCACGTACCAGCTGATACCGAGCGCGTACCGATAGACGTGGTTGCCGAGGCCCACGACAAGCGCGGTCC
Organism: Deltaproteobacteria bacterium; assembly: GCA_031407405.1. GTDB lineage: Bacteria > Myxococcota_A > Polyangia > Polyangiales > Polyangiaceae > SZUA-265. Next base: position 16,205 of record JANOIG010000017.1, on the reverse strand, counting down.
CGATGTCGAGCATGCTCACCATTGAGAAAAGCCAGACCCAGCCGAGTGCGGCTTTGGCGCGTACCTGCAACAGAGCGAGTGCGACCAGTGCGAATAGTGCACTGACCAGATCCCCGATCGCGATCGTTCTCAGTACGAAGGGCGGAATCTCGCGCGCCGCTTGACCAGGCGCCAAGAGCCCGAGCGGGATGTAGCGGAACCCATGCAGCCACAGCAGCAGGCCCAGCGCGGGCTCGCGCGGCATCGCTGCCAGCCGCCGTGCCAGGCGCTGGCCCGCGAGGCTGAACGTCACGAAGCTCAGGACAATCTGCACCGCCAACAGCAGGAGCGGGTCGGTTGGGTTCATCTCATCGCTCCGCGCGAGGGTGTCCGGGTGACCTCGCGAGTCAGGGCCAAAAGTTCGTCGACCGGCCACTGATCGTCTGCGTGCACGCCATACTTCGATGCGAGCAGTCGTCCGTCACTCGCGATCAGAAAATCCCCGGGCAGTCCGAACGAACCGCGCTGCATGCCGGCCGCAGGATCGGCCGAAGCGCGCAGCGCGACCGCGCGTATAGCGGTGGGCCACACCCGCGGATTGAGCACCGCTGCCGGTGATGTGCCGACGCCGAACTCGGCGTAGAGTTGCTTGTCCGGATCCGCGATCACCGCAAAGGGCTGGTGATGTACCTTCCGCAGTTCGGCTTCGGAGCTATGGAACACCACCACTTCCCGGACGCCCGCCCGCGCGATCTCGGCATGCCAGCGCGCGAACGAGCGCAGATGCAGACTGCAGATCGGACAGCCCGCGTAGCGACGAAACTGGAGGTGGATCAGCGCCCCCGGGTCGGGGATCGCGACCGTATCGCCCTCGATGCTGCGCAGGGTGCGTGCCCCGATCACGGCACCCGGTTCGAGATGCACGCGAGCTCGAGCAGTGTCTTTCATGCCAAGAGTCTTGCGCTCCCGCGCCTGACTCACCATACCCGTAGAGGGAATGATCTACCAAGCGACCAGCGCCTGAAAGAATGCCTCCGCTGCAGAGTCCCGCGGATACAGCAGATCCACGCTCAGCTCCTCGAGCGTCACGTCGCGGCTCGGACCGAAGCGCATTGTCATCCCAATCGTGCGGATCAGCTGGCCGCCGATGCGAAACGTCGGACAGGTCACCGGATCGCCGGCCGCATCGAACGGTGGGCGCGGCACATCGCGCAGGTAACCCTCGACGCGTTCCCGGAGTGAGCGCCACGCCTCCGACTCCGTTGCCCGCCCTGCGGTCGCTCGCAAGAGCCTCGCATGCCACGACCAGGCGACCTCGGAAAAATTGACGATTTGCGCCCGGCTGGGGCCCGGCGCCAAAAACGCGTCCACTAAGTTCAGCGGCCCTCCGTCGGCTGCGCTGCTGCCCGCAGCCGGCCCCCGCCCCCCCCCCAGCATCAAGCGGGCAGCCCGATTCGCCTCGCGCAAATTGAAAACCGCATCGACCGCGAACGCCGGAAACGGATCCACCGCCTCCATGACCCCCAGCACTGCACGCCGGTAGGGCTCCAGCACCGCGCTACCGATCTCATTTTCCAAAAACTCAGCGCCAAGCCCCGCCGCGGCCAAGAGCTCATTGCGCGACCGCAGGGGCAAGTCCAACGCCTCGGCCAGTCGCAGCACCAGATCCCGCCCCGGGCGCGAGCGCCCGTTCTCGATGTACGACAGATGCCGCGTCGTCGTCTCCACCTCTTGCGCAAGCGCCAATTGACTCAGCCCGCGCAGGCCCCGCCAATGGCGAAGCAGACGCCCAAACGCCGAGCGTCTGCCAAGTGAGCCATTCACCCGCAAGATCCTGCCCACCGCCGCAGCTCTGTTGCAATGCCTTTTTAGGGTATGGCCGTTCGCTGCGCAGTGATTCAGGCTGAATCGGCCTGCGCAAAGAAAGCTGGAGGTCCCGCAGCCGATGGCCTGGTTTTTGACCGCATTCGGAGCCGTAAGTGGCTCGCTTATTCCTCAGCGAGCGACACTCCCATCTACTTCAACCGCTGTCAGTGGGGGTTCGGCGCGGTCCTACTATGGACATGCCCGATTGCACCTCCCACCGCGTCGCCCGTCGTTTTAGCTCATCCATCATCGAGACGGCCGTCTTGGCCCACGTCGACCGCGATGGCGTGCGATGGGGTTGGTTCACCGATGACACGCCTGGCCTCCACCTCGTCCCGTTCGACCTCCAACACCGAGACGCTGCGCGCGTATGCCTGGAGGACGGTCTTGGGAACCGGAGCTTCCAAATTGATTTGAGTACGATCGTGCGACCCTGGATCTCGGCGCCCTCCGAGCCTCAATCGCTCGGACACGAGATACCGTAGAAGCTGCGTGCTCACCTCTCGAGTGCGTGCTTCAGCCGCAACAATTTTTCGGGTCTGTCGCCCTCGGGCGCCGGACGCCAATAGAGCTGCAGATCGTCGTACTTGGCGTAGACGCCGCTGACCCTGCCCTACTGGAATGAAACGTTGACAGCCAGCCCCTCGTGGATGATCCACCGATCCGGGGACGCATAGACTCCACGTCATATGCGTAGCTCGTCAAAGTAGCCTCACCCGGCAGCGGTGGCGGCTGATACGAGCTCAGTGAACCCTGGAGCGTGTAACTCATGCGGTGTTCATCCCCGGTAGGAACCGTGAACCCCGTGAGGTTCCCGTCGGCATCCCGCTCGAGTAGGGTAGTACCACCCGCGCGACTCGTCGCGGTGAGCGGGTCCAAATCCCTGAGGAGCTGCTGGCGCTATTGCGCTGGCACGTGGACACGCAGATCAGGTCGCCCGTTCAGCGGCAATCGGATCTACTGTTCCCGGCGCTCCACGGGGGGTTCAGAGCGCGCAGCGTTCTGGACAAGCCATTCCTCCAGGTCGCTCAGGCCACCGGACTCACCAAGCGAATCACGCCACGCGGAATGCGCCGGACCTTCCAAGACCTCTGCCGAGCGGCGGCGGTGGGGGACCTAGTGACGCGCTCGATCAGCGGGCACGCCACCGAAGCCATGCAGCGGCACTACAGCACGGTCGCTCTCGAAGAGCAGAGGCGAGGACTGTCCAACGTCATCCACCTCATCAACCCCGGTCAGCCCTCGACGTCGAGGGGGGAGGATAGTGGGGAGGGTCACCCCGCGAGGGGGGAGGATTGGAGGGGAGCTCGAATCTGACAGCCGTCTAAGTACCCAGAACTATTTGTTTTCTACAGAGCGGGAGAAGAGATTCGAACTCTCGACGTCAACCTTGGCAAGGTTGCACTCTACCACTGAGTTACTCCCGCGAAAGAAGCCGCATCTAAATGGTCCCGCCCACTTCTGTCAAGGTGCCCACCCGCCCCCGCGGTCATCTCCCTTACAAGGAACGGACGCGCGACTGAGCCCTAGCGGCCCTAAGGCCTAATGGTGGCGCCTAAACCCGCTCGACCTGCACGACGCCGCGCACTTTATCGAGCTCTCGCATCAGGGTTTTTAGCTGGGTGACGTCATCCGCCATGAAGGTGAACACGTTGCACGCCTGCCCGTCTTTGCTGGCGCGGCAGTTGGCTTCGCTGATGTTGATGTGCTGGGCGCTGAAGGTCTGCGTCACGTTGGCCAGAATGCCGGGCTCGTTTTCGGTCCGAACGCGCAGAGACACGGGGCGGGTGATCTTGGAGTGGGTGCTCCAGCTGACCTCCACTCGCCGCTCGGGGTCCGAGTCAAAGGCCTTGGCACACTCGCGGCGGTGTACGGTCACCCCCCGCCCTCTCGTGATGAAGCCAATGATGGCGTCACCCGTCACGGGGTTACAGCACTTGGCATATCGGATCAGCACCTCGTCCGAGCCGCTGACGCGAATCCCGCCGTGGTCCTTGCGCTGCACCTTGCGCACGAAACGCTCGATGGCCCCCTCCTTGAACTCGGGAACGGGCGTTTTCCGGTCACCACTATCAGGGTCAGCTTCGGTATCCGTAGGCTGGACGCGAATCGTCCGCACCACGTCCTCTGCGTCGATCTTGCCGAAGCCGATGCCGACGAACAGGTCCTCCTTGTTGTCGACCTGGTGGGCCTTGCAGATCCGCTCGAGCTCGTCCGCGTTCTTGAGGAACTTGGTCAAGCTCATCCCGGAAGCGTGCATTTCGGTGCCCATCAGCTCCCGCCCCAGGTTCATGCTCTTCTCGCGACGCTCGGCGCGCAGAAAGCCCCGGATGCGGTTGCGCGCCCGCGTGGTCACACACGCCTCGAGCCAGTCCTTGAGCGGCTGAGAGTCACTCGACGTGGTCACTTCGACGACGTCGCCATTTCTCAGCTTGTCACGGATGGGCGCCACCTGGCCGTTGACCCTGGCCGCCGAACAGTGGTCACCCACCTCGGTGTGGATCGCGTACGCGAAATCGATCAAGGTCGCGCCACGCGGGAACATGCGCACGTCGCCACGCGGCGTAAACACATACACTTCGTCGGGAAAGAGGTCGATCTTCACGCTTTCCAGGAACTCTGCCGGATCCTTCAGGTCTTTCTGGAACTGTGCGAGCTCACGTAGCCAAGTGTACTTGGCCAGTTCGTCGGGCAGGACCCCGCCGGTTTGGGGTTGCTTGAAGTCCCAATGGGCTGCCACCCCGCACTCCGCCACGCGGTGCATCTCGTGCGTGCGGATCTGCACCTCGATGCGCTGCTGGCCCGGACCGACCACGGTCGTGTGCAGGGACTGATAGCGATTCGGCTTGGGCAGCGCGATGTAGTCCTTGAAGCGCCCTGGCACGGGGGTCCACTTGGAATGAATGACCCCCAAGGTGGCGTAACAGTCGGCCGCCGACTCCACGCAGATTCGAAAGCCGAGGAGGTCATAGATCTGCTCGAAGGAACACTGATGCTCCTTCATGCGGCGATGGATCGAGGTGACGTGTTTGGCTCGGCCCGTCACCGTGGAGGCGAACCCCATCTGGCTGAGCAACCCCACCACCGTATGGCTGACGCCATGAATGTACCGGGTGCGCTCGCGGTCAGAGCGCTCGAGCTTTTCGATGATGCCGAGGAAGGCTTTGGGTTCCAGGTACTTGAGAGCCAAATCCTCGAGCTCCCTCTTCAGATTTTGCATGCCCAGGCGGTTCGCCAGCGGCGCATAAATCTCCATGGTCTCGGTGGCGATGCGCTCCTGGCTTTCTTCCTTCATGTGGTCGAGGGACCGCATGTTATCGAGCCGATCGCACAGCTTCACCAGCAAGACTCGCAGGTCCTTGGCCATGGCCACGACCATCTTGCGAAAGCTCTCGGCTTGCCGGTCCTCACGCGAGCTGAAATCGATGTTGTTGAGCTTGGTCAGGCCATCGACCAGGCGCGCTATTTCCGTACCAAAATGGCTCGCCACGTCGCTCAGCGTGGCCTCCGTGTCCTCCACGACGTCGTGCAGCAGGCCCGCACAGACGCTGGCCGTGTCGAGCTGCAGGTCGGCGATGATCTCCGCGACCCCCACGGGGTGTATGAAGTAGGGCTCGCCGCTCCGGCGGCGCTGGTTCCGGTGCGCCCACTGCGAATAGCTGTAGGCGCGCTCAATCATCCCCGCATCCACCGCAGGATGGTAGGCTCTGACGCGCTCTACGATGGATTCAACCGTGGGAACCATAGGGCCACTTCCCGAACAATCTCATGGACAAACTAACATCTGCGGCGCCGGGCGCCAAGACAACCGACGCCGTTGGCCCACGGCCCCGCAGCGAGTTGTCGGTGGAACCCGCCCCGGGACGGGCCACCCTCGCTCTGGATCCGCATCGAACCACGCCAGGAGTCGGGGTTTACGTGCACTTTCCCTGGTGCCTGAAGAAGTGTCCATATTGCGACTTTTTGAGCGTACCCGTAGCCCAGCGGGACATCCCCCACCAATCCTATGCCGATGCGGTGCTGGCCGAGCTCGCAGCGCGCCGAGCTGAGCTCGGTCCCCTGCCCCTACGCAGCGTGTTCTTCGGGGGTGGAACACCCTCCATGTGGCAGGCCGCGCAGCTCGGCCGGGTCCTGAAGGGCATTCTGGCGGCTTTCGCGCCGGGCCCTCAGCCGCCGGAGGTCACGGTCGAATGCAATCCGGGCAGCCTTGGCTTCGATAAGGCACGCGCGCTGTTGCACGAGGGGGTGAACCGACTGAGCGTCGGAGTGCAGGGGCTGGACGAGCGGCGGCTGCGCTTCCTCGGCCGCTGGCACAGTGCCGAGCAAGGCCTGGCGAGCGTACGCGCGGCGTTGGCCTGTGGCATGCCCCGTGTCTCGGCGGATCTGATTTACGGCGTTTCGGAGCAAAGCCCCGAGGAAGCGGCCGCAGAGGTGCGTCGGCTGGGCGAGCTCGGAGTGAGCCACCTCAGCGCCTATACGCTGACGATCGAGGCTCAGACTGCGTTCGGTGCGCTGGCGCGCAAGGGTCGATTGCCCCAGGCGCCGGACAGCGCGGTGGCCGACTCTTTCGTGGCCGTGGACGAGGCCCTCTCCAGCCTGGGATTCGAGCACTACGAGATCAGCAATTTCGCGCGCGGCGGCCATCACGCCGAGCACAACCTGGGGTACTGGCGCGGGTTCGATTACGTCGGCCTGGGCTGCGGCGCCTGGGGCACCGTCTCGCGGCAGGCTGCCCGCGTCCGCTATCGGAACCGGCCGCAGCCGCAGGGCTACATGGACACGGCACTCGCGCTCGAGGCAGAGCAACCGGACTCTGTTCGGCGCCTGGAAAGTGAAAGCGAAGCATTGTCGCCCGAGACTCGGCTCAGTGAATCGCTCATGCTCGGCCTGCGGCTGGCGGAGGGGGTGGACGTGGACCGCGCCGCGGACCGAACGGGTGCCGAGATGTGGACGAGCGCTCGTCGTCGAGCCGTGCGGCGGCTGGTCGAGCGAGGCCAGCTGCTCCACACCGGGCCCCGGCTATTGATCCCCAAAACGGCCTGGTTATTTTCGGATGGGATCATCAGCGAGCTAATCTGATTTCGCCAGCGTCACCTCGTGCGACGAGGCCGTGCAAAGTCAGCAGCAATATCCCGTGGCTCACCTCCGCAGCGCTCAATGAAGCCAAGCGACCGATCTGGTCCGCGTGGCATGGCCCAGCACGAACCGCGCTCAAGATGGCTCGCTCCACAGCCCCCAGATGCTCGGATTCGGAGCGAGCGCGGTGGGCCCGCCGCTCGACGACCCCGGCCGTGGGAAGGGCGGTGGAGACCTCGGGACCTGACGGGGCCTCGTCGTCCGCGCCTGGCTGCGGCAAGCCGTGCAGCTGGTGCTCATCGAGCCAGCGCAACACGTCCTTGGGTGAGGCGAGCGCTCGACCCCCCAGCTGCAGCTCCGCGATGCAGCCCAGCCCGCGCGGGTTCCAGGGGACCGCGGGCACGACGAAGCAAGGCCGTTGCAGCTGCCGGGCCCAATTTGCCGCGTTGCGGGCGCCGCTGCGCAACGGCGCTTCCACGATGATCAGCGCGTGCGAGAGAGCCACCAAATACGAGTTGCGCAAGAAGAAGTGATGCTGGCGCGCTTTGACACCCGTTGCGAAAGGCGACACGTACGCGCCACCCTGGGCGACGATTTTGGAGAAAAGCTCGCCGTGCGCTTTGGGATAGGGCCGGTCGAAGCTGCTCGGGGCGACGACGAGCGTGACCCCGCCCGCGTCCAGCGCACCTTGGTGTGCGGCAGCGTCAATCCCTTTGGCCCCGCCCGAAGCGATGGCAACACCTCGTTTTGACAGCTGGAATGCAAGCGCCGCAGCATAGTCGCGTGCCTCCGGGGTGGGAGTACGCGTGCCCACGATGCCCACGCACGGCCCTCTGGGGATGTTGCCGTGCACAAAAATTTGGGTGGGAGGCTCGGCCAAGTCCTTCAGGCCCGGTGGCAATGACGCTCCCGCGAGTACCCTTGGTTTTTGGCGCGGCATGGTCAATGCTCGGCTGACGGGACTGTCCAGTTGCGCGACATCGTCCCGCCAGCAGCGCCGTTTTTTAGGATTCGGGCTACCGTGTGCTAATAGCGACCGATGAAGTCGGTCATCGCCACCCACGGGCACTGTTTTGACGGGCTGTGCAGTGCGGTCGTTTTTACCCGGCTGCTCGCCGAGCTGAGGGGGCCGGCCGTACAGTTTCGCTACCTGGCGTGCGGCTACGCGCCGACTCAGCCGGCGGTCGATGCCCTGCTCGTTGGGGATGAAAATGCCATCCTCGACTACCGCTTTGCGGCCACTGAGCGCCTGCACTGGTACTTCGACCATCATCGCACGGCCTTCGCGACGCCGGCGGATCGGGCATTTTTCGACGCGCGCCAGCCGCATCAGCCCTTTTACTACGATGCGAGTTATAGCTCGTGCACGAAGCTGGTCCGGGACATCGCGCTCGAGCGGCATGGGGTCGCGATGCCCGAGCTCGAGCCGCTCACGTGCTGGGCGGACAAGATTGACTCCGCTGCGTTCGAAAGCGCGGAGGCGGCGCTCGACTACAGCCACCCCGTCATGCAGCTGGCCAGCATCGTCGAACATCACGGTGATCGGCAGCTGCTCTCCGATCTCGTGCCTCGGCTGCTCAACACGCCGATCGAGGAGGTGGCCCGCCGCTCACAGCACCGCGCCCTTTACCGCAAGATTCACAGAAGGAAGGCGGAATTCGCGCAACGCGTGCGGCAGAGCGCGCGCACGCTCGATCGCGTGGTGTTGGTTGACCTGAGCGGCTCCGAGCTGGAGACTTACGGAAAATTCGTCACGTATGCGCTGTACCCTCGCGCCATGTATTCAGTGATTCTGGGCCGCTTCAAAAATGGAGCGCGCATCAACGTGGGCTATAATCCGTGGAGCGACCACCGCCTCGATCGAGACTTGAGCTCGATTTGCGGTCGTTATGGGGGTGGTGGCCATCCGTTCGTGGGGGGTATCTCTTTTCCGGCCGAGGACGTGCACCGCGCCCGGGACGTGGCTCAGGAGATCGCCCTCGAGCTGGTCGGTTGACGTGCCCGCACCGTTGTCGGCGCTCTGGGAAGCTCGAAGCTCTCGTCCGCTTCTACTCGGGCACCGCGGAGCCCGGCACGCCGCTCCAGAAAATACCTTCGCCGCCTTTGACCTCGCTCTCGACGAAGGCGCCGAAGGCATCGAGCTAGACGTACGCTTGAATGCCAGCGGGGAAGTGATGGTGTGTCACGACGTCACCCTCGAGCGGGTGACCGAGGGACGCGACCGGCGCTCGCTGCACGAGCTATCGTCCTCGGAATGCAGCGGCGTGCGCCTCGGTCAGGGTGAGCGTCTACCGCGCCTATGCGACGTCATCGATTGGGCGGAGCGGCGTCAGGCCTGCGTAAACATAGAGCTCAAGATGGACGGACATCGCCGCTGGCCACTCGTGCGCGCTGTGGCCCTGATGACTCGGGAGCGAGCTCTGCCGGGCCACTTGCTCGTCTCTTGTTTCAATCCGCTGGCCGTGCTGGCACATCGGGCGCTAGCCCCTCGGGTGCCGACGGCCTGGCTGGTAGAAAATCGGCACATGGCAGAGCTTCCACCGCTCACCTCCACCGGCAGCGCCGCCCTCCACCCCAAAGATTCGCTCGTCACGGCCAGCACCATGTCGAGCTGGAAGCGCCGCGGGCAGCGCGTCCACGTCTGGACCGTCAATGACACCGCCCGCGCCAGAGAGCTCGCGGCGCTCGGCGTGGACTGTCTCATCACCGACAACCCGGGGCTGCTAAAGAACGCTCTCGGACCGGCAGCTCGAGTGACGGACGCTGACGCCCGGCGAAGCGGTCTGGCGAAATAAGCCGGGCGTGAGCGGAGGGTTGTGGTGGACCTCGCTCTGGACGAGAACGATATCGCGACCCGCACCAGGCACCTGAAAACGTAACCGCCGCGGCACCTCGGCCTCACAACTTGGCCCGCTCGGCGGCACGTCGGGCTCGAGGCCGTCGGGGTCGACGCGAGGAGCCGCGGTCTGCGCCGCTCGGTGCTCTGCGAGCAGCACCTCATACAGAACCTGCCCCTGCTGTGACACGCTGACCGTGAGCACGCGCAGCCGCTGAGCCTGCCAGGGGCGCTGCCAGTCTTCATCGCGAGGCACCAGGCGAATCTCTTGGGCGGCTTGGTGCTCACTGTCGAGCCGCAGCATATAACTGCCCTCTTCCCAGGTCAGACGCGCTTGCTCAGGCCGATGCACGAGCACCGGTGCCTGGCCCGTGAGCAGCTCCCCCAATGCTTCGGGGGGCACCGGAACCTTCAACGCCTGCTCCACGTTGCACTCGTCAGCGGGGCCCTCGACGAAAATACGCTCACGCAGATCCGAAAAAGCGAAATGCTGCCCGTCCGACGTCAATGTCGAAAGCACACCCCCGAGCGGGCTGAGCACGTCGATTCGCAGGCGCGCGGGGCGGGCCACGACATACATGCTGCGGGCGCGCACCCGCGCGTCGTCGCCCAGGTAGTCGAACGTCCCCTCTCCGACCAGACCGCGACTGCACGCCATGCCTTCGCGCATGCGCTCGATCGCCTGACGGGCGGAAGGAATGCGCGAGGGCGGCGCCGCACGGTGGCAGGCCGCCACCGCCAATAGCAGCAGTGGCCCCGCGACTCGCACCCGTCTCCCCGTCAACTCGCCGTCAGTGACTCGAGGAGCTCGACATCCACCATGGGCACGCGCAGCTCCGACCACGCGACCCCGACGCCGTGTTGGGTGCTCAGCCGAGCGAGAGTTGCCCCATCGATCAGATTTACGGGGGCCGCGTTCGGTACGCGAGCCTCTTCTCGAGCTCCGCTCATGACCTGACCCGTGGTGGCCAAGAGCCCAGCTTGAGCGCCCTTATAGTGGTGGAGCGCACCTCTCAAATCGATCACGCGCTCACGACCAATGTCTCGCCCATCCCGCCGAACGATGATCGCAGTTGGAATGTCACCCGCGGCCGAGTGCGCCAGCGCCGAGAAATGGAGCTCCTGATTGTTTGCGCCCTGACGGCGCACGGGCTCAATCTCATCGAAGCCGATCTGCGACAACAAAAGCGAAAAGAAGTCGCCCATGGCGCGCGGTTGCAGGCTCTGCAGTCGTTCACCGAAGGTGCGCTGGAAGGCCTCGCTGTGGCGTGCGGCGGCGCTCATCAGCTCTTTCTCGAGGCGAACGACGTCCGCATCCATACCCCAGTCGGTCGCACTGACCGAACGACCGTGGATCAGGAAGCGCGGACGCCGGCGTTCGGTCCGGGCGCGAATCACCTCGGCACGCACGGCGTCGGCTATCGCGTCCTGCAGCGCTTGCAGGTCCACCTGGGTGCGGATCCGCCGCACACCTTGCTCGGCCAATTGCCGGATCGGAATGGACCCAGCCCGGGAGCGCGGCGACAACAATTGTTCGAGCAGAGCCATGACAGACGGCGGGCTCAAATCTTCGATGGCTCGTCCGGCCTCTTGCCCGCGCCCTTCGCCCACCTGGCCTTCGGCGCCTCGACCGTCAGCGGCTCGATCGTCACGGCCTCGATCGTCACGGCCTCGACTTTCACGACCTCGATCGTCACGGCCTCGCCCCTCATGGACGCGCGGCTCACGGGTGCGGCCTTCGATGGCTCGGCTTTCTCCGCCTCGGCCTTCGCTGCTCCGGCCCTCGCTCCGATCGTCACGGCCCCGGCCCTCCTGGCCCCGATCCTCGCGGCTCCGACCCTCGTGAACGCGGGGTTCGCCGATGCGGCCTTCACCGTTGCGGCCTTCACCGCTCCGGGCCGCGGCGTCCCCGCCTCTGGCCTCCAGGCTACGACGCCCAGAGTCGCCACGGGGTGGCGCTACGACCGCCACCTCGTCGTCTCCATCGAGAAGCAATGGTGCGTCCGAAACGGTGTACGACGGTAGCCCGTTGTCCTCGTCCTGCGCCGATCGGCCACCCCGGCGGCGGCGCCGACGACGCCGTTTGCCGGTGGCGTCTGTACGGTCACTGGTCTCCACCTCGGCATCGCCACCGAGAATGGGCTCGTCGTCATCGTCTTCGGATACGAACAGCTCGGTCGCCGCGGCGGCTAGTTCCGCGCGAGCGCGCTCGTCGTCACCGATGTCCTCATCATCGTCGGCTTCGTCTGGGTAGCCGCTGCCGTCACCATCCGAGTCCTCCAGGTCCGACGCCAAAGAGCCCACCGACGACGCGTCGGACATTTCGTTCGAACCCGACAGGCTTTCGCCATGGCCGACACCGAGCTTGGCCAGCCGCTCCAGCGCTGGTGTGCGGTCCGCGAGGCCGGAATCAATCACGGCCTGGTCCCAGTCCCTGAGCGCAAACACCCCGGGCTTCACCCGCACGAGCGGATTATCCTTCGGGTCTTTCTTCACGACGGCCGCCAGACGCGCCCCCATCGTCACCTCGGGGCTCTTGCCAACGTGGCTGAGTAGATCTCGCTCGATGGCGACGTCGGTGATCTCCTTATAGTGCAGGGGTTTCCCCACCAGGCGCAACACGTGCGCCGCAGCTTCTGTAAAAGTCATTTTCTCCTGATTTCTAATCTCGAGCAGATCGGCCCAGCTGATTTGCCCGCCGGCTCCCCCCGGGGCGCCGTTTTTGCGGTGGCGCACCCAACCCAAGGGCAGCGGCCTCAAACTTGCTGGCCCCGCGATGGTTCCTCTTGGACATCTCCGCGAGACTGCGCGCGCTTCATAACACAGGGATCCCCAAACCCCCCTCATCTTCGCGGTCCGCCGGACGTTGCGACACAGGCCGCTCGGCCACTTACGACCCAGCCACACCCAAGCGTCCAATATGTCTAGACTTATCGATTCCTCATGCGAGCCCATGCTACTAGTGTTCAGAACCCCGTGAGAGCGTCAGGTTTACAACCGACCGCCGAGCAACCACTCGCCGCTTACACGAGCCTCGGTCTGGGAGGGCCGGCCGAGCTTCTGGCGCGGATAGACGCCGTGGAGTCCCTGCCCACGGCGCTCGAGTGGGCCCAAGCGCGGGGCTTACCCGTGACCGTGCTGGGTGGGGGAAGCAATGTGGTGGTGGCGGATACGGGCGTGCGCGGCCTGGTTTTGACGCTGGGGTTCTTGGACCAATCCGTCGTCAAAGATGGCGATCGCATCCATGTCAGCGTCGGCGCCGGTGAGAGCTGGGATCGCTTCGTGGCGGCATGCGTCGATCGAAATTGGGCAGGCCTCGAGTGCTTGAGTGGCATCCCGGGCCAGGTCGGTGCCACGCCAATTCAGAATGTGGGGGCCTACGGCCAAGAGGTTGCCGACTGCTTGGAATCGGTCGACGCCTACGATTGCGAGCTCGAGCAGCGCGTCCGGTTACACCACTCCGATTGCGCATTCGGCTACCGAACCAGCCGTTTCAAGGCCACTGACGCGGGGCGGTTCATCGTGGTCGGGACGACCTTCCGTTTGCACGAAGGCGGACCAGCGTGTCTGTCGTATCCAGAAATCGCGCAACACTTCGCGCCCCGGCGGGGCAAACCGGAGGCCAGCCTGCGCAGCGTGAGGGAGGCGGTGTTGGCAACCCGAAGGCTAAAATCGATGCTCCTCGAGCCGCTCGACGAAAACGCCAGGAGCTGCGGATCGTTCTTCCTCAACCCGCAGCTGACCCTGGCCGAATTCGAGCAACTGTGCGAGCACTGCACGACGCGGCCGCCCGCGTTTTCTCAGACCGATGGGCGCGTGAAGGTGCCCGCCGCCTGGTTGATTGATCAGGCCGGGTTTCAGCGCGGACAACGTTTTGGGCCGGTCGGCATTTCTTCACGGCACACCCTCGCGCTGGTCTGTCACGCGGGCGCCACCACGCGGCACCTGCTCGAGGCCGCGCACCGAGTTCGCGATGGCGTAGCTCGAGCCTTCGCCATCTGGCTCACACCCGAGCCCCGCTTCCTGGGCTTCGGTCCCGTCAGCGACGGCCTGCCCGCACTCGAGTGAATCAGTTTGCGACCCTATCAGTTGGCGACAGAAGTGTAGATCGAGGCGATCGCCTCATCCAGCCTCGACACATCCGCGCCTCCGGCCTGGGCGAGATCTGGGCGCCCACCCCCCGAACCCCCAACGATCTGTGCAATGCCCCGGATCATCTCCCCCGCTTTGTAGCGCCCGGTCAACCCCTTGGCCACGGTGAGCACGAGCTGCACCTTGCCCTCATGCTCCGAGGCCACCAAGACCACGCTCTCGCCCAGCTTGTCTCGCAGCTGTTCGGCGAGCTCCCTCAATGCCGAGCGATCGGTCACCTCTGTTTTGACGCCTAGCACCTGGATGCCGGCCACTTCTCGCGCACCGGCAATCAGGCTCGCCGTACCGCCCGCGGACGACCCCTCCATCCACCGACGTTGGGATTCCTCCAGCTGCCGTTCGAGGACCTTTTGCTGCAATACCAGGCGTTCGACTTTTTCTACCAGGTCATTACCGCCGGCCTTGGCGGCGCGGCTGGCCCGCCCGAGCGTGGCCTCGAGCTCTCGCACGTAGGCGAGCGAGCCGAGGCCCGTGGTAGCCACGATGCGTCGAATCCCGGCGGCCACACCTTGCTCTTGGAGCACCTTGAACAGACCGATCTCACCCGTCGCCCGCGCGTGCGTGCCACCGCACAGCTCGGTCGATGCCCCCATCGTGAGCATGCGCACCGATGCGCCGTACTTCTCCTCGAAAATCATCATGGCGCCCAGCGCGCGCGCTTGATCGAGACCCAGCACCTGGGTTCGCACCGCATCGTTTTTCACGATGGCCTCGTTCACCGCCAATTCGATGTCGGAGATCTGCTGGTCGGTCAAGGCCGCGCCGTAGGTGAAGTCGAAGCGCAAGCGCTCGGGCCCGACCAGCGAGCCTTTTTGCTGAGCCTGCGGCCCGACCACCTTGCGCAACGCCCAGTGCAACAGGTGCGTCGCAGAGTGATTGCGCCGAATCGCTTGCCGGCGTCCTGCATCCACCTGAAGCGTTACCGGAGCATCACCCGACGCAGACACGGCCAGGTTGCCCGTTTGGACGAACCCTCGATGCACGATCAAACCATCCAGGGGTTTCTGGGTATCCTCGACCACGAACGCGCCGCCGGCGGTGCGTAACATACCCTGATCCCCCACCTGCCCTCCCGCCTCCCCGTAGAAGGGAGTGCGCGAGGTCACCACTTCCGCCCGAGCGCCCTCACTCAGGCTTTGCACCAGTTTGCCGTCGCTGATCAGGGCCACAATCGGCGCGGTGTCCTCGTCGCGTTCGTAGCCCGTAAAGCTGACGCGCCCCTCGGGCACCAGCTCCAGCGCGGCGCGATACACGCCCTCGACGGCGTGCTCGACGCCACGAAACTCGGAGCGCTTTCGAGCCTGATCGAGCGCGAGCTCGTAGCCGGCCGTGTCCACACCAATGCCGCGCTCCGCGCAGATCACCTCGGTCAGGTCGAGCGGGAAGCCATACGTGTCATAGAGCTTGAAAGCGTCCTCACCCGCCAGCACCTTTTCTGCCCGTTGCTCCAGAACCTCGAAGCATTGCTCGAGCAACCCGAGGCCTCGCTCGATGGTTTCTCGGAAGCGCACTTCCTCTTGCTCGGCGACGCTGGCGATGAGCTCGCGCCGTTCATTTAGCTCGCGGTAGTGCCCCCCGAGTAGGTTCACCACATCGAGTGCCACCTCGTGCAGAAACGGCTTTTCAATGCCCAGGCGATGGCCGTGCCGAATGGCGCGCCGCATGACGCGCCGGAGCACATAGGCGCGCCCCGCGCGATCCGGCAGCACGCCGTCCGCGATGAGAAACGCCGTGGCACGCGCATGATCGGCGATGACCCGCATGCTCACATCGTCGGTCGACATGCTCGCGCCATATGGCTTGCCTGCCAGCACCGCGACCTTTTCGACCAGGGGCCTGAGCAAATCGGTGTCGTAGCTGCTGGTCTTGTTCTGTTGAATGCAGGTCACCCGCTCGAGGCCCATGCCGGTGTCGACGCTGGGAGCAGGTAGCGGTTCCAACTTACCTTCCGGTGTGCGCTCGAACTGCATGAACACGAGGTTCCAGATTTCGACCCAGCCGCTACCGTCGGGTGCCGCGGGGTCGAAAAACCGGCTCACGTCTACGGGGCCCTCCCCTTTGAAATAAAAGATCTCGCTCGAGGGCCCGCACGGCCCGTGATCTCCCATGCGCCAGAAGTTGTCCTCCGCCCCACAGGCGATGATCCGCTCATCAGGTAAGCCGCTGATGCGGCGCCAGAGATCCCGAACCTCGGTGTCGGCGGGCAGCAAATCGTCACCGCGCAAGTACGTGACCGCCAGTTTTTCGGGCTCGAGACCGAGCACCTGAGTCACGAATTCCCAGCCGTAGGTGACGG
>JANOIG010000015.1:0-10264 GCA_031407405.1 Deltaproteobacteria bacterium | reverse complement strand
AGATAGCACGCGACCGCGTTCCACACGACGGCCCATTGCCAGATGGCACCGAAGCCGAATACGTTCCGGCACACCTCGCCGACTCCACGCGTCATGTACGAGCCATAGACATGCCCCATGACAATCGCGGCGAAGAAGAGGACCGGCGCGTAAATGGGATGCAGCCGCGCCAGCCCGTCGAGGACGCCTTCACCGTGCTGATTACACAGGTGATATCGAACGATGAGCGAGACGAACAGAAACCGGAATAGAATCGCGACCACAAACACCCAGAGGAGCGCGTAGCCATAGTTGGCTCCGGCCGCGCCCATATCCACGACGTCGCCGGCGCCGAGCCACGTGAGCACGATCACGATGCCCGGGCCGAACGAACGAAGGTACTCGAGAAACGAGCGCGGGACCGGCGCGTCTGGAGGACGAGAGAGGGTGGGGTCGATCATGGACGACGACCGGTATTCTGACATGCCGCGGCTGCTTCGCGGAATGGACGAAGTCCTGACAGTTGAGACCCTTGATTTTCCTTACGTCAGCGATATTCTTGGGTCCCCATCAAGTGGGAGTGGTTGCGTCGGCTGGGGGCTTCGCAAGGAGAAAATGATGTCGAATGAGAGAAGCGGCTCAGTTCTGCTGTTGGGCATGGCTCTCGCGCTCGCCGGCTGTGGGGCAGGCTCGGAGCCCGGGGAGGTTCTGATCGGCTCTTGTGCGCAGGCGCTGAATGCAGAGCAGGGCCTCAGCTTCCAGGGCGTGAGTGTTCAAGGAATGAGCTTGCAAGGCATGCACTTGCAGGGGCTCGACCTGCAGGGCATCAGCGCGCAAGGTCTCACGGCTCAGGGCGTCACCCCGCAAGGTCTCCAGGCGCAAGGTCTCCAGGCGCAAGGCACTCGTCAGTCGTCCACGTCAATTGCTGGAACGGCGCTCGATCCGGCTTCCTTCGTGCGGCTCGAGCTCTTGGAGGGCGAGCTCACAGCGACCCGCGCCGACGGCGCGGTGATTCGCGGCGCCGGGCTCGAGGGAGTGAGCTTGCCTTTCGTGACGAACGCGGACGAGACGCTCTGGCTCGAGATCGCACACGCCGAACGCGTGCTCGATTCCGCACCCTGGCTGTATGCCATCCAGCTCGAAGGCCATGACCTCTGCGGCGGCGACGGCCTGGGTCTGTTCGTACCGGGGGTGTGGGACGAAACGGGCCGGCATCTCACTTCGCTCAATGCTGGAGGTCGGACCCTCGACGCGACATTTTCGTGCCGGGCCGGCGTGATCGCCAAATGCGCGCTGTGGGGTTATGAACCGTGGTCGATCGGTGCAGAGCTCCACCAGGCCTGCACCCGCATGGCGCGAGCCGACTACTGCGGAGACGGCACGGCTCACACCGAAGAGGGTACGCTCATCGACCTTTTCGATCGGCACGGCATCCAGACACCAGTGGGCGACGCACGCATGAGCTTCGAAGCCGGATGGGGGCCGGACGGAGCCACCTGCGTCAGCCAGCCGCGCTACTTCGACGTCGCTCCGGACGGGGCTGTGAAGCTGCCCGCTTGCTGGGACGAGAAACCTCGCTGTGATACCTGGGAGAAAGCGCGCACTCTCGGCGCCTCGCTCGGCAACGAGTCGGCTCACGAGACCCGCGAGCTCGCCTGCGGCGCGCTCTGAACGCTTGGCGCAATACCCCGATCCGCCCGAAGCTCCTTTGGCCCACCTACACGCAGTGCTGAACCAACCGGAGACACCTTTGATGCACCCGTGCATGTCGGCTCTCATTCCAAGTGAAACATCGGCACGAGCGGCCACTCTCGCGGGCGCTCGGTCGGCTCGGTTTCCATGAGGTCGGCCATGTAGCTCCACCAGCGGCGCATCAACGGATGCTGAGGTAGCTCGTCGCGCTTGTTGTCTGGCCGTAGCTTGAGCACCGCAAACAGGTGCAGCGTCTCCTCGTCGAGAAAGATCGAGTAATCGTAGATGCCGGCTTCGCGCAGGGCGGTGGCCAGCTCGGGCCACAGCGCGTCATGCCGCCGTCGATACTCAGCGACGGCGCCCGGCTTGAGCTTCATTCGAAACGCGTGGGAGATCATGCGTAGCTCCGCTGTTACTGGCTACAATAGTCGCTAAAAAATGCGCTCCCTGTCCGCGCGGGATCCACGATTCCGTCGCGCACGCGCTCGAGGTGCGTCGCCGGCGGGTAGCCGGTCACCTGCTTGAAGGCGCGATGGAACTGAACGTAGCTGCCGAAGCCAACATCGAGCGCGGCGCGCAGCATGTTGCCCCCTCCGCCTTGGCCGTAGTCACGAATGAAGCGCTGGACGCGGTGATGGTTCCGGTACTGAACCAGCCCTATTCCAAACGACTGCGCGAAAATTCGCGAAAGGCGCTCGCGGCTGAGCCGAGTGGCCTTCGCCAGCGCTTGCGTAGACGAGGCGAAGTCTGCTTCTCGGAGCACATTTGCGGCACGGCGCGCGGCGGGATGGCAAGCGGTATTCGCTTTTCGGCTCTCGGTTGGACGTCGCCCCGACCAAGCCAGCGTCAACACATCTGAAAGGACGGCGTTGAAGTGCACGGCATTGGGCCGGAGCAAACCTTCGCGAGACCGCGCGCACAAGCGCGCCAACGCATCCGCATCGATGCCTGTCACCAGCGGTCCGTCCAACCTCGTCAGCTCGGACATCGCCCCATCGGGCATCGACATCGCCCCCAAGGCAAACATTGCTCCCCGCGACGGTAGTGCCGCGATCGACTCGGTCGGGCGAAAGCTATGGACCCACATCGAAAGATCGCTGCTCGTGTCGAGCAGCTCATGCTCTACTCCGGGAGGGATCCACAGAGCGCTGGGCGCGACGACGCGCAGCTGGCGATGGGGAAACCAATAGTCCACCGCTCCCGTCACGACGACGTTTAGCTCGAGCTCGCGGTGGAAGTGGCGACCAAATCGAGTGGAGGCTGAAGTGGAATACCAGAGGCCGCCACCCACGGGGGCATCGCTCGGTAGCTCGAGGAGAACGGACGACATCATTGCTGGGCCGACCCAGGCCGACGCTGGATAGCTTCCACCATCCATTGCCGAGCTGCCAGCCGCTAAGCAGCGAACCGCACCCGCCTCGCGAAGCGGGCAGTATTTTCCGCCCTCAATGGCGCGTTTTCTGTGTCGCGAAGGGCCTGGAGCCTCGCCGTCGCGACGCGACTAGAGCCCCGAAGCCGAGGGCGAGCACAGCGATTCCGCCTGTGGAGCGCGTTGCGGGCGCCGTGCCGTAGCTGCAGCTGCCGTCACTTCTGTCCCGAGCCGGGTCAATCGAGAGCGCTGGGCTGCCTCCCGCACCGCCACTTGCGGTCGTTCCGGCACTGGCCCCGCCGGACCTTCCCCCACCCGCCGGATCGCTGGCGCTGGTGTCACCCAAGCTGGTGGGGATCCCCCCTGTCGCCTGCCCGCCGGTTGTGGCTTCGGAGCCTCCGTCACCTGCACCTGCGAAGCCTCCATCGTCTGCACCTGCGGAGCCTCCATCGCCTGCACCGGCGGAGCCTGCCTCGTCGTCGAGCGGAGGTTCTCCGCTGAACCCCAGCGCATCGTCCGCGGTCAGCGATAGCACCGAGACCTCGCTGACGAAACCGACGTTGGCGGGCGAGTGGGTGGACAGGTTTTTTGGTGAAAGCCAGTTGCCAACGGCCCATCCGCTCGGCAGTGCCCCCCCGGTGAACTCCTCACGCCACTCGGGAGTGAAGGTTCCGTCGGCGAACGATGAATATTGGACCCAGCTGATGTATTGTTGGATGGGCAAGATGGCGGGGTCGAAGTTACCGCCGAAGGTCGCGTCTCCCGGCCACACATTGAAGTGAATTTGCATTCCGCCCGCTGCATTCACAGCGAAAGCCAGGGCAGTCTCGTCGATATCCCGCCGGACCTCGATCCCATCCACCAGGTAGGCGATGTACGTCGGCGTCCATTCGAACGTATACGTATGGTATTCAGCGCAGAGGTCGCCTGCTACGGCCGCAACTTGGGAGTGATCGACCACGGGCGCTCCGTAGAGAGGATTGGTCTGTAAGTGGCAATCCGCCCCGAGCTTCTCGAAATCGAGCTCATTCCAAAATGTCCCCGCCACTTCAGACCCCGGCTTCCACAGGAAGAAGGAGCTGATCACGCCGTCGCCCGGCGCGAAGCGTACGCGCGCTTCGAAACGTCCATAGGTGTAGGTCTGGTTTTGGTAGAGCTCCGCGCTGGACACTGCGCGCGCTGGCGCAGCCAAACCCAGCGTCACGGGAACCAACAATACAGCCAACCACTTCTGTGTCACGGAGGTCTCCTCGTGGCCTTTTTTGGCCACGCATGCTCAATTGCTTCGTCCAGGTTCAAGCGCGATGCGTCAGCAGTGTTGAGCGCTCGTCGCCACTCGACCGATGGCCTGGGCCATATCATCGTGCCAACTCGAGGCTGGAGTCTTATCGTTTTGTGTCGTTCCGGCGCTCGTCCAGGCCTGACTCTCGGAATTCCAAACCGATTCGGTAGGGCAAGGGCTTGCCGAGTTTGGCGCTCGGCGGCTCGGGCTCTTGTTGGAGGTGCGCCACCAGCATACTCGAGACCGAGGCACGATTCACCGTCCGTTCGAGCGGCGCCCTCGTACCTGACGTGGCCGCTGCAGACGGTCCTCCGCGGTTCCCAGCGCATCGCTCGACCCCCTCGAGCGCGGCCCAGCAGTGCCCGCTCGAACGTTTCGTCGCCGTGGCTGGCTCGAGCCCTCCCCCGCCCCTGCCGCTGGCGCCCACGGTTTGCCTGAGGCTGTGCCTCCGGAACCTGCTCGCCCTGCCGAGGCCATCGGCTTGCCTCTTCTGCCGGCCACGATTGCTCCACGGCCGGTGCCAAGTTTGGGATTCGAGCGACCCGCGGGCGCCCCGCGAGCGGCCGCGGGGCTCTGCCGGACCGCCTTTCTGAGCAAACGAATGACGACCTCCGCCAGGCTCTCGTCATGCCCTTGCTTCATTTCCCGCAACACCTGCGCCAGCTCGGCATCGAGCTTCAAACTGATTTGCTGCCGCTTGTCCAACATTACGACCTTTCAAAGCCCCACTGCTCCCGGATCTGCATCATGCCAGGATTTCCACGTATCCGTCGGTTCCATGCACGCGGATGCGCTGCCCATCCTTGATCAACAGGGTCGCGTTCTCGACGCCGATAACCGCTGGCAAGCCGTATTCCCGGGCGATCACCGCGCCATGGGTCATCAGCCCACCGACCTCGGTCACCAGGCCCTTGATGGACACGAACACGGGCGTCCAGCTCGGATCCGTGAAGGCGGTGACCAGGATATCCCCCCCTTCCAGCTCGGCAGCGGCCATGTCCGAGAGGACGCGAGCCCGTCCCTCGACGACGCCCGCGGAGACAGCGAGACCGACCAGGGCGCCGGCGGGAAGATCGGCTCGTTTGTACGCACCTGCGACGATTTCCCCATCGGACGTGAGAACCCGCGGTGGTGAGAGCTTCCGGTGGCGCTCGTGCTCGGCTTTCCGCTGGCTGACGATCTGATCGTCGAGCCTGTGCGTGCGCACGACTTCGCGCAGCTCCTGGAACGTGAGGTAGTAAATGTCTTCTTGCTCGGGGAGCACGTTGGCTGTTACGAGCCGCCCGGCTTCTTCCAGGAGGGCCTGCTTGTAGAGGAAGTAGCGGTTGACGATGCTGTACTTCGGATACTCACGGTAGCCGATGAAGTCCCGTAGCCGGCGGATCATCCGTTCTGTTTCCCCGGCCTTCTGCTGCCCATCCGGCAGTTGCTTCAAGCGTTCCAGCAGCTCCTGTTCCTGCTTCGAGGCCTCCTGCCGCCCTTGCTCGAGCTTCCGGCTGCTGGCCCCTGGCGCGAAGCTCTTGATGTTGCCGAGGATCAAGGGAACCAGTGTCGTGGGTGCTTCACGCCAACGCGTCCTCGTCACGTCGATTTCCCCGGCGCATCGCATGCCGTACTTGTCGAGGTACGCGCGGAGGGCGTCATGGGCTTTCGGTCCCCCATCCAACGGGAGCAGGCCCTCGAAGAAGCCATCGTCCTTCGCCTGTTGGAGGTAAGCTACCACTTCCGGGTGCGGACGGATCACGTCCGCGACGTCCAGGAGCGCCAAGCCCATTTCCGAGGTGACGTTGTTCGGTGCGGACTGCGAGAGCGTGTCCGCGGCGTTCTTCTCGCCCAACCACGCCAGCATGTGCTCGTTGATCCAGGTGGCAGCGTTCATGCCGGCCATGATCGCGCTGAAGCTCCGCGGCTCGATCATGCCCTGCGTCCAGAGCCGGACGTCTGCCAGGATGAAATCCAGGAGCTCCGTTCCAGTTTTCGTCCGAATGTCCCGCGTCAGCGCTTCGATCGACACCTGGCTGCGCGCGATCAAGTCCGCGACGATCGCCGGATCGTCCTCGATCTGCGCCTGGGAGCCCGCAGGCGGCGGGGCTGGCTTGCCTGGAGCGGGACCCGGAGCTTTCGGATCGGCGGGCGACGCGTCGATGAAATCACCCCGCTCGATCAGGGTCGTCACGGCGTCCTTGATCAGCGGATCGTGGCGGCCCATGCCATCCAAGAGCACACCCCGGCTGGCCGTCGAAGCCAGCTGCTGCGTGACATCGACGAACAACCTGCCACCCGCTACGTACATGGGTCGCGCCGCGGTCAACTGAAACAAGGACAGCCCCAAGGGCTTCATGGGGTCGGTCATCATCTGCTGATGGCCGACGGAGATATAGACGCGGTTGCCTTGATCATCCGCTTGCGGGATGGGGTACAGGGTCGTGATCGGCCGGCTCTGGACGATGTGGAGCTCGCCATCGACCAGGCACCATTCGATGTCCTGGGGCTGACCGAAATGCGCTTCGATCTGCCGGCCCAGGCGCGCCAGCCGCACGATCTGCGCATCCGTCAGCACCTGCCGGCCTTGCCGCTCGTGCTTCGCGATGACCTGGCTGTCCCGCACCTTGTAGCCATCGGCGTTCACCAGGCCAGAGACCAAGGCCTCACCCAGTCCGAAGCCAGCCTCGATCGCTGTCACCTTCCGGTTCCCCGTGACGGGATCGGCCGTAAACAAGATGCCCGACGCTTGCGGGAGAAGCATCTTTTGCACCACAACCGCCATGTGGACCTTGCGCGGGTCGAAGCCGTGTTGGAGGCGGTAGGCGACCGCCCGCTCGGTGAAGAGCGAGGCCCAGCAGCGGCTGATGTGCTTCAGGATCGCCGACTCGCCGATGACGTTCAGATACGTATCCTGCTGGCCCGCGAAGGATGCCGTCGGTAAATCCTCAGCCGTCGCGCTGGACCGCACGGCATAGGCCTCGTGCTCCCCGAGCCTGGCGAGGCAGCAGGTGATCGCTGCTTGGACGCCTTCAGGGATGGCGAGACCTTCGATCACGCCGCGGATCGCCGCGGCAAGCTCCCGGATCGCCTCGCGGTCTTCCGCCTTCAGCAGCGCCAACCGATCGAGCCAGCCGCCAAGCGCCGGCGCCGCGCCCATGACCTGCTTGAACGCTTCGGTCGAGACGCAGAACCCATCCGGCACGCGGACCCCTGCAAGCCTGGAGAGCTCCCCCAGGTTCGCGCCCTTGCCCCCGACCAGCCCGGTGTCGGTTCGGTCGATCTCCTTCAAGCCAAGCACATACGCGCGCATCCGTTCACCTCGTTCGGAGAGTCCGATGGGCCCACTTTCTGGCAAGTCGTCGCGCGCCGTCAACCCTCGCCCGACCTACACCTCGCCTCCATCGGTGCCGGCCTGGGGCACTAGTGTCCGGTCTCAGAGGTAAAATCAGCGACGCTGCGCCGTCGCATGCCGCTGTTCGCGGGTAACGATGAGATCATCGTGCCCGCCATCTTTGACCTCGAGGTCGCCTCGGCTCTGGTGCGCAGGGGCACCGCACCCGCCAGTGTGACGCGCTTCTTCCAGCGCCACTTCGCACAAAGGACGCTCGTGACCATCGGTCCTCGCGTGATCCGGGTGGTGCGCAGCATCATCGACAAGACCGGCCTTCGAGCGGCAGACGCTCTCTACGTTTGGCTCGCGGTACGTGAAGGTCTGGAGCTCGTGACGTCGGACCGCGACGTTTTGAGTCGAGCTCCACTCGCGGGCGCAAGTGCCAGCTCGCCCTAGGAGAGAAGTAAATCGCTGCGGCGGGCGGGTAGCTCCGGGTCGGCGATGGCCGCCGCCGCTTGCTCCATCATGGGTCTGCGCGCTGAGCCCCGAAGTTTCGTGCGCTGGCGGGCGGCTGAGGCCCGGTCCAACAAATGCAAGTAAGATTGCCGAAGGAATCGCCCGCTACCTTCGTCAGAGGTGTGCGATGCGATCGCCTCGGCTGAGCCGAGGGTCGACGGCACAGCGGACAAAGCCGCCTTCCAGCGCAGCGGCGTCCAGGCCGAGCCCGAGCACCACCAGGCGGCTGGTTCGCGTCGCTTCCCCCCACGGGGCTCCCAGCTGCACTTCGACCGCTTCGCTGACGCCTTGCACGATCACCCGCGCCTCCACCCCCTGCATCGCGAGAATGCCCTTGACCCGCAGAATGCGCGCTTCCACGCTCCCGAGCGCGTTCTCGACCCAATCACCGAACAGCTCCTCGTCGAGCTCGCCGTCGAGCACCAGGGATACCGCCTCGATGCTCGTGTGCCCCGAGCCCTCGGGTACGACGTGCAAAGTCTCAGCTCGCTGCGCGAGCAGCTCGAGAAAGCTCATCGGCATGGCCCCTCGCGTCGCTCGCACGATGACGGCCGCCGGTGCGTATCGCGCAAGCCTCTCGTGCACCGCATTCACGTCGACGCCCGAGGCCGTTCCGGCGGCCTCGTCGACATGGGAGAGCACCACCACGTCGGCGAACCCGAGCTGCTCGACTGCCACGTCGAATTCGAGCGCCCGCTGGGCGCGCACGACATCGATGACGGTGACCACCCCGTCGAGCACGAAACGCTCCCGGGCACGGGGAGCGCCGATGGCGCGGATGACACCCACGGGAGATGCGGCACCGGAAGTCTCGATGAGGATGCGGGTTGGACGCGGTGTGACGGCGCTGAGCTCGCTGAGCGCGGCCAAGAGCTCGCCTTGGGTCTTGCAGCACACACAACCGCCGGTGATCTCTCGCAACAGCTCCACGTGCGCCGCGAGCAACTCGCCGTCGATGCCGACCTCACCGCGCTCGTTGACGATGACCGCTGTCGCATTTCGCGGGAGCTCCCGGAGCCACCTCTGGAGTAGCGTCGACTTGCCCGCCCCGAGGAACCCAGTGATGATCGTGACGGCGATGGCAGACTCGGGCATCCCTTGAGCTTAGTCTGCTTTGGATGGCTGCGCCGGCGAAACCGCCGCAGAACCGCGGAAGCGAGCGATTCGAGGTATTCACCCGCTCACTGGTGAGCTGTTCGAGCTTTGGGTCGCGGGCGACAGGCCCCCGTGCAAAGGCATCCAGCACGAAGCCGGCGAGGCGGCAATGTCTGACCATTTCTTGCCGCGTTGCAAACGCCCGTTTGATGCTCACGAGCTGCTCGGGATCACCGTCCACAGCTGGCGACGAGATCGTGAAGAAGAGACGGTTCAGCTCGATACTATCCAGGATGCGTCTTACCTTTGATGCGGTGCTGCATTCAAACTAACATGGTGGTTCAGTGGCCGATGGTCAGGTCGTGGCGCCCTGTTCGCTTGTATCGTCGCGCGGCGTAGTGCAGCACATTGCGAGAAAGAGAGGTGGCTTCGAGTCGATTTGCATTGACAAGGTCAATCGAGAAACCGCGGGCGTTTTTGTCGATGCTGTGAAAATGACGCCGCCGTCGCATGAGGATGCGCAGCGTTGGCACTTCGACGTTGCAAGCGGTTTTGGATGTGCGGCGTACGCGATCACCGCACTGGCGGGCAGCGGCGAGCCCGAAAAAACGCATGGTAGATACAGACATGCTGACGCTGTCGCAGCTGAGCGATCGAGAGTTACTTGCACGTCTGCCAGAGGCCAGAGCTGCCGAGCGCACCGCCATCGCGCAGATGATCGCGTACCTGGCGGAGGTCGACCACCGCCGCCTGTGCCTCGGCGAGGCCTGCTCGTCGCTCTTTTCGTTCTGCATGCAGCGTCTCGGCTACTCGGAAAATGAGGCCCAGAAGCGGATCCGAGTGGCGCGGGTCTGCCAACGCCTACCGCAGGTTCTCGAGCGGCGGGGCGCCAAGGCCGCGTTGGAGGCATTGCGCCATCGCGGCATGAAGCCCGAAGTGGAGCAGCTGCTGAGGGCGGCGCTGGTCATGCTGGTACCGTGACCGCCAGCCGATCCACAAGAGCTGCGCGCAGAGC
>JANOIG010000186.1:0-11635 GCA_031407405.1 Deltaproteobacteria bacterium | reverse complement strand
GAAGGTGGGGACATGAGCCCGCTCCCGCGCCGGCCACCCTTGCCCCTACTCGAACGCCTGACGAGCGAACCGGGGATGAACCGCGTCCAGCTCGAGAACCGCCGAGGCTCCAACGCAGCGGAGCAGGGCGCGTCCATCTGCCGCGAGCTCGCTTTTCTATTCAACGCTACGGCGCTTACGGCCGCCCAGGGTCTCGACCTATGCCGGCACGCTGAGGGGTCTGCGCTCAATTATGGCGTGCCTGGCCTTTCGGGTAAAACGGCCAGTAGCATTGATCGACTTTGGCTCGAGCGTAAGCTGACCTGCTCAATCAGGAGCTTTGAGCCCCGGATACGCCCGGACTCCGTGCGGGTGGGTGTGTCGGCGAAGGGGGCAGGGACCCACAACACCCTCATAGTCAAGCTTGATGCGGAGCTCGCGACTCAGCCTGGCGAGCGGCTCGAGATAGACACCGAATTCGATTTGGAAAGCGGCACGGCAATAGTCAGGCAACGACGTCGTCCGGCGTAGCCTCTTCGCCGAAAGCGAGACCCATGGATTCACGACTGCTTAGCTACTACGATCGAGAGCTCGGCTATTTGCGCGAGCTCGGATCGGAATTTGCCGCCGAGTTTCCCAAGGTCGCGGGCCAGCTCGGGCTGGCTGCGAACGAATGCGCAGATCCTCACGTCGAACGACTGCTCGAGGGCTTTGCGTTCCTGGCCGCCCGAGTTCAGCTCAAGATTGATGCGGAATTTCCACGCTTCACAGAGAACCTGCTCGATATCATCTATCCGCATTGTCTAGCTCCCGTTCCCTCGATGGCGATCGTGACTTTACAACCCGGTGTCCGACAAGTCATCCCGCGGGACGGCTTTGACGTTCCTCGAGGCACGACCCTACACGCGAGCGTTGCCGGCCCTCACAGCTCGGTTTGCCGCTATCGCACCGCGCACGACCTCACGCTTTGGCCACTCGAGGTCGCGAGCCTCAAACACAGTGGTTACGCCGGCGATCTCGGCGAGATTCGGCTGGACGAAACACGCAAGGTGAGGGGCACTTTGCGTCTTCGCTTACGGGCGCTAGATGGGCGGCCCATCGCTCAACTGAATCTAGACCGTTTACCGCTATTCATTCGCCCGGAAGATGCCACCGGTCGACGGCTGTACGAGCTCTTCCACGCGGCAGCGCTGGGCATGCTGGTGCGGGAGCCAGACGGCACAGTAGGGCCGGTCATTCGAAGCGACTACTTGGGGCCTATTGGATTTCAGGACGAGCACGCGCTGCTGCCGTATGGCCCGCGCTCTTTTCAAGGTTATCGCCTCCTCCAAGAGTACTTCGCGTTACCCAGCCGCTTCATGTTCGTCGAGCTGAGGCAGCTCGCCTCAGGTATCCGGCGTTGTCATGGCAGCGAAGTAGAGGTCGTGGTCTTGCTCGATCGTCACGACCCGAGCCTCGAGAGCGCGGTGAGCGCCGACCATGTGAAGCTGTTCTGCACGCCGGCGATCAACCTCTTTGAACGACGCGCTGACCGGATTCTGCTTTCGGATCGGACCAATGAGTATCACGTCGTGCCCGACCGAGCGCGGCCCAACGACTTTGAAGTGCACAGTGTGATCAAAGTGACGGGGCATGGCGAGAGCAGCGAGGAGCGCCGACCGTTTCACTCCTTCTACTCCTGTACCGAGCGGACTGCCGACGGTGTTGGCGCCGCGTATTTCACCCTGCGTCGGCGGCCTCGCACGAGCGGGAGCCGGGAGCAGAGGACGACAGCGCGCGCCAGTTACCGAGGCAGTGACACGTTCATTGCGCTGGTGGACGGCACTGAAGGGCCCTATCGGTCACAACTGCGACAGCTTTCCGTCAGCACACTCTGTACTAACCGAAACCTGCCGCTCGTCGTTTCGGAGGGCGGCGGCGTCACGGATTTCACCTTGGAATCAGCAGCGCCCGTCAGTTTGGTGCGCTCCGTAGGTCGTCTTTCGGCGCCCCGCGCGTCTGCCGCTTGGGGCGACACAGCCTGGCGGCTGATTACTCACCTATCTTCTAATCACCTTTCGCTGACAGGCGGGGATCAGGACAATCGCGCGGCCGCCTTTCGCGAGCTGCTTCAACTTCACGCGGACCTTAGAGCCCCCGCCACCCAGCGGCAGATCCAGGGTCTGCGCTCGGTTACGAGCGAGCAGGTCGTGCGCCGATTGCCCTTACCGGGACCCATCAGCTTCGGAAGAGGTCTGGAAGTGACGCTGGAGTGCGACGAGGCGGCGTTCGAGGGCACGAGCCTGCTGTTGTTCGGAGCGGTGATGGCGACGTTTTTGGCCAAGTACGCAGCCATCAATTCGTTCACCGAGGTTCTGCTGCGCGGCTCGGAGCGCGGCGAGATCATGCGCTTTCCCGCTCGAATCGGTCGTCGAGGTTTATGACCCAGCTGGAGTTACTGGAACGCAAAGCCTGGCAGTTTGACTTTCATCAGGCGATGCGCCGCCTGGATTGTGCGTTTCGGGACCAGCCCCGAGCGGGTGAAGCACATTCACCCAAAGCGGAGCCAATACGGCTTGGACAGGATCCCTCGCACGCGTTTGCGCCGGCACCGGTCCAGCGTTTTCGAGCACCGGAGGCCGGCAAACCGGGGCAGCTGCGTGTGGCCTTCCTTGGCTTGTTCGGTCCACACGGCCCGTTGCCTCAGCACTTCACCGAGCACGCCCGTGAGCGCGCGAATGGCCTCGGCGACCCGGCATTCGCGGCTTTTGCCGACCTGTTTCACCACCGCATGCTGCTCCTGTTTCACCGAGCCTGGTCCGTGAATCACCCGGTGGTATGCCAAGACCGACCCAGCACGAACCGGTTCAGTGGTTACCTGAAGGCGCTGAGCGGGCTCGACGCCGATCCAGCTTCAGACCCCGCCATCCCCCAGCATGCCAGGCTGCAATTCGCCGCACGATTCATGCACCCCGCGCGCAACGCGGAAGGGCTCGAAGCGCTCGTGGCGGAATACTTCGGGGTTCGGCCAAACGTGCACGAGTACGCCGCTGAATGGCTAGAGATCCCCGCCGCGCAGCGTTGGAAGTTGGGCAGCTTGCCGGGTGCGTCCATTTTGGGCCAGTCTACCCTTCCCGGGCGACGCTTCTTTCAGCGCGGCCAAAAATTCCGGCTCGAGCTGGGCCCCTTGTCCGCCGCCGAATATCAACGATATCTGCCCGGCTCAGCTGGGCTCGTCAAGCTCATGGAGCTCGTCCGGAGTTACGTCGGCGCCGAGCTCTCGTGGGACTTGCGCTTGGTCTTGGACCCAGCACAGCGCGCTCAGCTGCGGTTGGGGAGCGTCGGGCGACTGGGGCGCGACGCATGGCTCAGCTTGCGCTCACTGACTCAAAAGTCCGACCACCACATCATCATCGATCCCTCGGCAGTGCAGCCACTCCTAGCTCAACCCTCCAGTCGCAAGGCGCTTTCGCCTTTGCCTTCGAGTAAAGCAGAGCCTTGGTGACGAGCATGGTCACGCGCTGAAATGTTGTGAGATGCCGACGGAGCACGCAAAAGGAGCGATTTGTGTTCGACGCACAATCCCTACGGTAGCGGGCCTGACCGATGCTATGGTCCCGGCCAGGGTGGCCAAGCCAACTGAAAGCATTCCCGGGCTCAGCGGCGAGAGCGATTGCGATCCAGATGGGGACACGGTCAGACGGTCGACTGATCGTCCGGTGGAGCGCGAGCTCGGCAACCGAGTCATGGGGGGGAAATATCGCCTGATTTCAGAAATCGGCCGTGGCGGGATGGGGTCGGTCTGGCGTGCCGAGCATCTCGCTTGGGAGGCGCCCGTCGCCATCAAAATCATGAGCCGGGAAGTCACCGCTCGACCGGAGGCGTTGGCCCGGTTCGAGCGGGAGGTACGGCTCGCGGCTGGCCTGCGCAGCCCACACGTGGTTCAGGTGCTCGACCACGGCATCGACGAAGCCACACGCACGCCATTCATTGCCATGGAGCTCTTGGAAGGAGAGAACCTGGCACGACGATTGAAGCGAGCGACGCGGCTGAGCCCAGCGGAGACGTTTCAAATCGTCAGCCACCTCGTG
The DNA here is from genome assembly GCA_031407405.1 of Deltaproteobacteria bacterium. GTDB lineage: Bacteria > Myxococcota_A > Polyangia > Polyangiales > Polyangiaceae > SZUA-265. Next base: position 7,586 of record JANOIG010000186.1, on the reverse strand, counting down.
AGGGCACTGAGCCGTGCCCATGCGGCGGGCATCGTGCATCGCGATCTCAAGCCAGACAACGTATTTTTAGTCCGAAATGAGGATGAAAGCGTGGCCAAGGTGCTGGATTTTGGCGTGGCTAAGTGGACGACACCGTCCATCCCCGAAGGGGGTCTCACGCGGCCTGGTAGCGTGCTGGGGACTCCGTTCTACATGAGTCCAGAGCAGATCCAGGGGTCCCGAAATATCGATCACCGAGCCGACCTGTGGAGCCTCGGCGCCATCGCGTGCGAATGCTTGACGGGTCGGCGACCTTTCGAAGCGAAGGACTTCGCGCACTTGGTTGTGCTCTTATTGGGTCATGGCGCGCGGCCCTTACCCTCGAGCCTGGGCCCTGTACCGCTCGGCTTCGACGCTTGGTTTCTGCGCGCGACGGCACAAGATATTGCCCAGCGCTTTCAGACCGCACGCGAGATGGCTCAATCGCTCGCACCGATTTGCGGCGTTGCCCCGACCCATCTGGTTCCTGACTTCCCCGCGACGGAAGAGCTGGCTGCAGCCGGCGAGGTGCCGAGCATGGCCGCAGTTTCGCGCACAGCCTCGCGGGTCTTCTCGCCCAAACGGCTTTGGCGGCTCCCTTTGGCTCGACTCATCGCCTCTACGGCGCTGACGCTGGCCGTCGTGGGCAGCGGCATCACGTTTTGGTACAAGAAGGTGCTGTGGCGCTCCGATACCCCGCCTGAGCCGCCTGCCACCCAGCTGCAGTCGTCCTTGACGGCAGCGGCCCCCTCAGCTCCCGGACAAGGCCCGCACGTACCCCCTGAGGGTGCCCGCACGGGCTCGATATCGAATACCGAGCCGTCGCTGAATACATCTCCGGCGGCTGGTGATGAGCCCGCCTTGAAGCCCGCGGCTTGGACCCTAGTAAACCACGACGGTCCTGGGCGGGGTGCCAAGATAGAGACAGACTCGAATTCGGACGGCCATGAGTCTAGGGCGCCCGTGCCGCTCAAACCGGAATCTGCGGCGCGAGCTCGCCCGAAGCGTGTGACGAAGGCACCCAGGAGGGGACATGCCGCGGCCACTTCCGACCCGGCACCGGCCAGCGTAGACGTGAACGGCCGCCGCATTCGCACCAGCCTGGCAGCAAGCCCATAGACTTGCTTCGTCGAGCTGGTTTAGAGACATATCCATAACCCTCTCTGGAACCCAAGCCCCGGCGGCGGCGCTGGCGGTTTTCGGCGGAGAATCAGCCCTGTTCACCGGCTCTGCCTCCACACATGTCGCCATCCCGTGGATTCTTGGGCGATGGTTTGGCCCATGATCGCTGGGCTCTGCCGCTGGGCATCGTACGTTGGCGCTTCGCTCTGGGTGCTAACGTCAGTGAGCTTGGGCCACGCGGATGTGCCCATCAGCGAAAACGCCACCCGGCGCTTCGAGGAAGGCGTCCGCCACCTCCGGACTCAGGAGCCGGACCGCTACGAAAAAGCCTACCGGGAGTTCAAGGCGGCTTATGCGGACTCACCGTCCTGGAAGATCCTCGGTAACCTCGGCATCGTCGCGCAACAGCTCGAGCGTGATGGAGAGGCCATCGACGCGTTCAAAGGTTACCTCGAAGGAGGCGGCAACGAGTTGAGCGAAGAAGAGCGCAAGCAGTTTACCAGTGACCTCCGGCTTCTAGAGTCTGGCCATTGCTCGGTCACCATCCATGCAACTCCTGCTGGAGCATGGATTATCGATGAGCATTTGCCCGAGGTCGGAAGCCCTGTGCTGAACCGCTACGGGCCCACTTCGGGGCCCCTCGAGCTTCGCGTGCGCGCGGGCCATCACCGCTTGACGGCAGAGCTCAGCGGTTACACGAGCGAACCTTGGGAGTTCACTGAAGAGGCCGGGACATCGAGCTTTCACTTGTTCGAGCTACGTAGAACCCATGTGCCTAGCGAAACGCCTGCTGCACCCAAGCCGGAACCTTTCAATGATCGACTGCACGCGAGTCACAGACCTTCTGACTTGCGCATCGCCTCGTACGTGGCCTTTGGGCTCGGCGCGGTGGGGTTGGGTGCCGGTACTTGGTTTTACGTGGACAGTCGCGACCAGCGGGACGCTGCCGACGAAGTCTTCGCCACGTGTCAGGCCGACTCGGACTGCCGGGCAACCCCAAGCCAGATGGTTCAAACGGAGCTGGACAGACGAGAGAACGCCGAGGGAAACGCGCTCACGCGATCCCTGGTCAGCTTCAGCGCCGGCGGCGCCTTCATCGTGACGGGTGTCATTCTCTTTGTCTTGAGCTCCGGAAATGATGGGAACATCCCAGAACAAACCGCGATCACGCCCTGGATCACCCCGCGCGAGCTGGGCCTCAGCGGTCGCTTCTAGACGCAACCGCCACCGCCATCACTCCCCCGCCCCCGCGCGCGCCCTACTTAATCACCAAATTGAGCTTCCGCCTCAACTGCATCGCCGTATCCGAAACCGAGAACCCCAGCACCGAAGCCATCAGCTCTTCGCTCGGTTGCTCTGCCGAGTCTTCGGCCGCCAAATCGGTCTGCACTTGCAGCAATAGCGCCGCGGCGCCGGCCACGTCGTCACACAGGATGGTGGCGGCGCGGACCGCTGTCACGCGCTCGCGGAACTTCCAGTCTACTAGCGGCGATTGCGAGCCTGACATGTAGGCTTTGACCGCGCTTTCCATCGGGCTGCGGGCGCGCCAGGGCATGGCTTTCACGATGCGGCGCGCTTCGTTCTGCAGCTCCTCCGAGTCCATGAAGTCGACCTTGTGGTTCGGCTCCACGTTGCGAATGGCGCCCGCCAGCAGGTGCCGAAGTTGCTGCACGCCGAGCTTTTCGGCCGCGTACGTCTTGCGTGCCAGGCTGGCGAAGACGCGTGCGAACAGGAACACCCGCAGTGATTCGCTCAGCTGCGTCACCTGGCGCGGCACCATCAGCGACGGCGTCTCGGTCAGCTCCACGTCCACGCGCCGAAACGGCGCCCGGTGGATGTACAGGTCGAAGTCTTCCACTCCGAACACCTTTGCCACGCGCTCAGCGAAGTCGAACAGTGGGTGGCCCGAGCGGATCTTGTCGCGGGCGCTGACCCCGTACGGCGTCAGATCCGCCGGGTACAGCTTGTGCGCACCGGGAGCCAGCGTGGCCAATAGCTCGCTGGTGGCCAGATCGTCGGGCGAGTGCGCCTCGACCGCGCGGAACGCCGCCTTGTCGAACTGACCGGCTGCAGCCTCCGGCGGCTTCGGCGGACGCATGCCGTACGTGGCTTGCTCGAGCGGGTTGGCCTGGTTCAGCGCCATCAGCGGGCCGAGGGCGAGCCGCGACTGTTCTTCCCGACCCAACTCTTTGTAGGCTTGGGAGAGCTCACGCCAGTACACCGGTTGCAGCGGCGTTTGGCCGAGGAGCAACAGGTACTCGTTGGCGGCGCGCTCGTGTTGGCCCGCCTTGCGCAGGCGTTGGGCCATCTCCAGCCGCAACATGTCGTTGTCTTCAGTGGCGGCGATGCCCTGGCGCAAGACGTTGAGCGCCTGGGTGCCGTCATTCAGCTGGTCGCCGAGCACGCGTGCGAGCTCGAGGTGCACCGCGCCCACGCCCGGAGCGCCGATGCTTTGCGAGCCCAGGAACTCGGTCAACGCGGCCGAATACAGGTCCCATTGCGGCTTGCCCTCGTGGCTCATCAAGAAGGACTTGAACTCACTGGCGGCGGTACCGTGCAGGCCCGACAGCGCCACCGCTTGCTGGAAGGCACCGAGTGCCGCGTCGCGGTCACCGCGGCGGGCTTCCAGCTTGGCCACCTGCAGGTAGGCCTCGGCGCGTTGGTCGTCGGTTTCGCAGGCATCCACCAGGCGGCTGGCGGCAATGGCCGCCTTGTCCAGCTTGCCCAGCACGATCTCCGCGTGCACCAGCTGCGTGAGCACCTCGCGACGGTTGTTGTCGTCGGCGAGCAAGCCTTCGAGCAGCTCCACCGCTGCGGCGGCCTCACCCAAGTTATCGGTCAGGATCCGCGCCAGCTCGAGCTTGGCCCAGGCGGCTAGCGCCGGCGCAGGGTCGGCGTCGATGGCTTGGCGCAACCAACGCACGGCTTCGCGCCACTGCCGCACACCGGCGTACAGGTTGGCGAGCGTGAGGAGCGCGCGCGGATAATTCGGCCGCTCTTTCACGGCGCGCTGCGCGGAGGCGATGGCGGCCCCCGAATCGTGCAGCTCTTGCACCTGGATCTTGGCGATCTCGATGCGCAGATCCGCACGGCGGTCGGGCTGGAGCGCACTTTGCGCCGCGTGGGTGAGGGTTTGCAACAGCTGCTCGAACTGGCGCTCGGCGCCGAGCAGCACCACGAGATCGACAGCGGCTTGCTGATGATCCGGGTGGATCTCCAACGCCCGCGTCAGATCCCGTGCGGCCGACAGCCGATCGGGGCGTTTGGCCGCGGCCAACGCCAGTAGATCCGCTGCCCCTTCGCGGTTGCGAGTGACGCGGGCCTCGTACTCGGCGCACTCCGCGAGCAGATCCGGAGCGGCGCTTTGCCGAGCCAGGCGGCTGAGCCCGCGGGTGGCGGCGATGCTGTCCGGATCCTGCGTGAGGGCATGCCGGAAGGCGTCGAGGGCGGCAGGGTCACCGTTCGATTCGAGCGCTTCTGCGAGCCGCGTCTGATGCGAGGCCACCACCGCCGGGTCTTCACTACATTGCGCCAGCTGGGTGTCGACCTGGGTGACCAAGTGCCAGTCCTGCTGCGCGATGGCCAGCCGCTCGAGCGTGGTCAGGACTTCTCCGTCCGTGGGCGCCAGGCGCACGATGGAGAGGTACGTCTTGGCCACCTCGGGGGGCTCGACCAAACGGTGCGTCTCTTGCAGGCGACCGAGCTCCCGCAGGGCGGCGACGCGGCCCCCGGGATGGGTAAATGCCTCCGCCTGGAGCGCGTAAACGCGGGCGAGATCCTGGTATTTATTCAGGCCCGCGTAGATTTGCTCGAGCCCGAGCAACGCGCCAATCTGGTCGCCGTCCTTTTCGAGCACGGCCTCGTACACCTGCGCCGCCTGGCCCGGGGACTTGAGGTCGTCGAGCAGCACCTGGGCGCGGCCGAGCAGCGCATCGATGGTGTGCCGTTGGCCTTTGGCCGCGTCCGCTTCACGCGTGAGGTCGGTGACGAGGCGATCGTGATCACCGGCCACTTCGAGCAAGCGAGTGCGTGCTTCCAGCGCGGGCACGAACTTGGGATTGAGCGCGAGCGCCTCGTCGTACGCCGTCAGAGCCAGGTCGGATGCGCCGAGCCGGTTCTCGTAGATTTCGCCCACGCGATACTTGGCGCTGGCCTGAGCTTCGGGAGTGTCGAGGGCCCCGACTTCCATCTGCACCAACCGCACCAGCTCTTTCCAGTCGCCACGGCGGTGGAGCAGCTGCTGCAGCGCGCGCAGCGACGGCAGGTGAGCGCCATCGAACTGGATGGCTTTGCGATAGTTGCTGATGGCCTCGGTATCGTTCGCGAGCGCTCCCTCGCAGAGCTGGCCGATCTTGAACAGCAGCGCCGCCTTGGCGTTCGGCTTCGGCAGCACCTTGAGCTCGAGCTTGTACACCTCGATGAGCTCGTCCCAGCGCCCGAGGGCGTTGTACATGCGCCCGAGGCTGCGCTGGGTGGGGACGTGACAATCGTCCCGCTCGAGCACCTTGCGGTACCAGCTCTGCGCGGCGGCGTAGTCGTGGATCTTGCGCTCGTAGACCTCACCGATGCGGTGCCAGAGGCCGAGCAAGGCGACCGGGTCTCGCGTCATTGCCGCCTCGGTTTCGAGCGAGGCGGACAGATCGACCCACAAGCCCGCGCGCTCGGCCGAGCGCTGGATGGCGTGAATGGCTTCGATCTGATGCGGGTCGAGCTCGAGGATGCGGCGATAGGTGGCCACCGCGTGCGCCGGCACACCCAAGTCGTCCTCTTCCAACCGACCTAGCTTGAACAGGTAGGTGCGCTTGGTCTCGCCGTCAGTGACCCGATCGATCTCGCGGCGATACACCTCGGCCAGGCGCGAAAAGTCTTTGGCGTCATGGAACAGGCGCACGAGCGCCTTGAAGGCGACCGCCGAATCCGGGGCGATGGTCAGCACCGCTTGATAGTGGCGCACGGCCAAGCTGGGATCGTGCAAGCGTTCTTCCGCGATTTCGGCGACGCGCAACAGGGCGTCCGCCTGCCGGGCAGGAGTGGGTGCCACCGAGGCTTCGCCCAGGTAGATCTGCACCAGATCTTCCCAGGACTCACTGCGACGGTAGAGCGCGTCGAGAGATTGGAGCGCTGGAGAGAAGCCGGGATCGACGGCCAAGGCGTCGCGCTGACGTTGAATGGCCAGCTCTTCGTTGCCGAGCTTGTCCCCGTACATCAACCCCAAACGGTGCAGCCGATGCAGGCGCTCACTCGCGGAGGTGGCGGTGTTGACCAGCCGCTCCAGGCTGCTCACCAGCGACTCCCAGTGGCCCGCGAGCTCATAGTGACGTGACAGCTCGTCGAGGATCGTCGCGTCTTCTGGGGCCGCGGCATGCGCCCGCTCGAGGAGCACGATCGCGCCATCGATGTTGCCCAGACGGTCGCCTTGAATGCGCGCCGCCTGGTACAGCATCAACGCCTGCGAGTCTCGGTCTTCGGTGCGCGCGGCGTCCTGGCTGAGCAAGTTGACGAGGTCGAGCCAGCGCTTCTGCGTGTAGAGCAACCGCTTGAGCTCACGAATGGCTCGCGGCACCTCGGGGTCCACCTGAAGCGCGGCCTCGTACAACGCCGTCGCCAGCGGGAGGTCTTTCAGCTTGCCCGCCGCGAGCCGCGCGCGTTCGACCAGGACGGCCGCCCGCTGACGTGTGTCGTTCGCGAGCGCGGTCGTGGTCAGCTCGTAGGCCTTGTCCAGGTTGGCCCAGCCGCCCGCCGCGACTTCGGCCAAACGCGTGGCTTTGAGCAAGCTCAAATTGCCTGGGTCGAGCTCCACCGCGGACGCAAATGCCGAGCGAGCCCCGCGATGGTCTTCCAGGTAGTCGCGATGCAAGCAGCCCTTTTCGTAGAACAAGAGCGCACGCCGCACCGGATCTCGCGTATTGCGAATCTCCGCGTCCAGGAGCGTCGAGATGGCGGAGTAACGGCCCAGTGCCGTCTGCACCCGCCGCAGCCCGCGCAGCGTGGGCACGTGCTCCGGCCAGATCTTGCGGGCGGCTTCGTAGTGCTCGACCGCCGCTCCGAAATCCCACAGCGGGACCTCGAGCAGGCGCGCTGCCTCGAAATGCAGGCGGGCCGCGCGGCGCGCGTCGGGGTTTTGTTGCAGCTCTTCTTCGCACAGCCGGAGCAGGACGCGGGCCACGCCCACGCGCGAGCTCGACTCCGGCGCCACCTCCACGTCCGACTCCGGCGGTACCGACGCCGCACTGGCAGCATCCACGGCGCGCATGGCGACGGCCATGGCTTCTTCATCCGGCTGCCGAGCGGTGGCCTCACCCGCAGCGGGCGGCACCGAAGCGCGGCGCGCGGCTGGAGGAACCGCGCGATGCACCGCCGGTGGCGGCCCGGGCGAGCGCGCCGGCGGCGGCGAGGAGGCCCGATACGGGCTCGGCTCAGGGGCGCGCGCGGCGCGTGCTGCAGGC
>JANOIG010000373.1:0-14939 GCA_031407405.1 Deltaproteobacteria bacterium | reverse complement strand
CTCGCGCAGCCCGCGAACTCCGAATGCAGAATCTTTACGGCGAAACGGCGGCCGAGAAGCACGTCGCGAGCCTCATAAACCGTGCCCATACCTCCGGCGGCCAGGCGACGCAGGATCTACCTCATTGATACGGCAATCGATGACCTTGGGACACGCTTCCCCACGCGGACCCGAGTCGAAGCTTCGCGGCATGGAAGCCGCTCTTAGCTGAGAAGCTCACGCGCGGCCACGAATCACGAGCTGTTTCTTTCGATGGATGATGATGCCGACTCAACCATTGTTGGCCGCTTTGGCCGCTTTGGCTGCTTTGGCTGCTTTTTTCGCCAGTCGCCACACAAGGCATCCAGGGGCCATCTTCGATGACGGCGCGAACAAACTCGGGTCCCATTCGTTTAGACCGTGAATGAACGGAACCGGCACAAGCCTTGCTGAGGGCCCGTGCATGAGGGATCATTGGGCCACTGTGTGCCAGGCACCGCCATGGCGCGCGCACCAGGCGCTCGCCGACGTTTCGTTGAACTGCTCGCGCTCACCTCGCACCGGCTCTGCGGATGCGGAAAGGCCGCGCGAGACCAGCGAAGATTCGTTCGCCGAGGGCGGCCCCGACACCATCGCTCAGAATTTGAGCGATCCGCGGCGGACGCCGCAGTTTGCGCGGCTGGATGTCAAGACGCTTAGCTCCATGAGCGCCGCGTCTGCGTATAGCGCCGTTCGTCTCGCTGCTCGGCTGGGGATCTCTCCCCGGCACCTTCGCCGCTTGTTCGTGAAGCAGTTTGGACGTTCGCCGAACCAATGGCTGCGTGAAGAGCGGCTGCAAGCGGCACTTCGATTGCTGCCTTCGGCCGCGAGCGTCAAAGAGGTCGCGTGTGCTCTAGGCTTCCGAAGTCCATCCCAATTCGGTCGGGATTTTCTCTCGCGGTTTGGATGCAGACCTTCCGAATTGTTACGAAGGCGCAAAGTCAAGCGAAGGTTCTTCTCGAGCGGGGACTGAGGTCGCCTTTCCCGTCACGGCCGGCCTTCTCTGAGCTCTCGGGCTTTGGCTTGCAGAAACTGAACGATTTAGGGCAGCCAACCTTGTGCGAGTCCTTGGGGCAGGCAGATCTCCCGAGGCGAGAGTTGTAGATAGTGCACCTCCGCTACCAAAAGGCCCTGAACGGCAGGATCGCACGACCGGCACGCCGTCAAACATCGTCGTGTGCCAGCCGACCTCGCCGAACCTCTACTGCCCGCGTCAGCTCATCCACGGAAGCTCTCATTTTCGTCAAAAGCTGTAGGCTTTGATCGAGCTCTTCCAGCTTGTGAGCTTCAACCCGGTCGAAGGCCCCCTCGCAGTCACGCAGGCATTGGTCGAGCGCGCGCAGATTCTTCTCGAGAGGGGACTGAGGTCGCCTCCCACCCCGCGGCCTGCCTTCTCTGAGCTCCTGGGCTTTGGTTTGCAGAAACTGGACACTCCAACGCTCCTCGTTCGCCTTGGCGAGCAGGTTTTCTTGCCTGTCAGGGGGAACGCCAATGACGGCGCGCAGGTGGCTGGCGCCCAGCCGCCGCCATTTGGAGGGCGCCCGGAGGCGGTCACACATCTCGAAAACCGCGACGCACCGGTACAGGGCTCCCGCGCTCATCGGCAACTCGGGGTGTTCTGCAAGTCGACGAAACGAGTTGACCTTCGGCCCGCGATCCCGCCAGGCCTTGGTGTCCCCCCCGTAAAAGTGGTGAATGATGACCGCGCCGACCTTTAGCGCAAACTCGAGGCTGCTGGTTCGACAAATGCCATTCAGCTGGTTGACCACTTCATCGATCTGCTCTGTGCAGAGCTCGGCATGGGCCCAACCCATCCCATCATTACAAGCTCCGTCCAGGTCCGAAATTTCCGTCAGCAATTCGCCACCTCCAGCGCCACCCGCGCTCCTTGCATCAGTCCTTGATAAACACCTGCTAATTAAGTGTGAGCCACACTTTGGCTACAGTGTAATGACGAACAGCGGACCGACCACGACGAAGAGTGATCTGAGGCGGACATCGACACTCAATCAACGACAGGAACGTCGCAGTACGGGTACAGCGCCGGCTGGGCGATCCATTCCGGCCTCGGCGCAAGCAGCCCTGTGCGGGCGCCCTTCGTTCATGCTACGAAGCTCCTTCCAGAGTAGCAGCAGGAAATGATCCACGACAATGTCCGTAGTGTGCCGGACGTGGCGAGCGCTTACGACGCCTGGGCGAAAACGTACGACACCGATCCCAACGACACGCGCGAGCTCGCGGGGGTAGTGCTCCGTCAGAGCCGCGTCAACTTCGACGGGTCGAGTGATCGAAGTGGGCTGCGGCACGGGGCAGAACACGTTGTGGCTCGCCGAGCAAGCAGAGAGCATGTGAACGGCGGCATCCGCGCAGGGTTGACGTTGCTCGGCCTCGTCGAATGGCGCGACAGCGGCGCGACCTACGCGGACCCGCCGCGGATTGTGTCCGCCCATTTCCGGGCCTGACTTCTGGGTCCCCCGTCAGGCGTGCACAATGGCCCCCTCGGGTGAGCGCACGGCTGCGAGTCCCGCCGTTTGCTCGACCGGCTCCGCGCCCAGCCCCGGGCACGATTCAAAATCTGACTTTGAATCGACACTATCGCATGATTGTGCAATTGTTACCAACATGTACAGCCGTGCGCTTACCTCTGGCATCCAGGCTGCCGCGCTGAAATACCGCGGCATCGTGCTGCTCGGGCCCCGGCAGTCCGGCAAGACGACGCTGGCCCGCAGCCTGTTCCCGGACTTCCGCTACCTCTCGCTGGAGGACCCGGATTTGCGCCAGCGCGCACTTTCCGACCCCAGAGGGCTCCTTTCGGAGTCCCCTCAGTCGCTCATCCTCGATGAGGTGCAGCGGGCGCCGGACCTGTTGTCCTACCTGCAAGCGATGCTCGATGATCCTCGCTCCGAGCGGCGCTTCATCCTGACCGGCTCCCAGAACCTGCTGCTTGCGGAGCGCGTCTCACAGACCCTGGCGGGCAGGACCCGAATCTTCTCGCTCCTACCCCTGTCACAACGCGAGCTCGTGATGAACGGCGTCTGCCCTGAGGATCGCCTGGAGGACAGGTTGTATCGCGGCGGCTACCCGCGCATCTACGACAGGCAGCTGGACCCCAGCGAGTGGCTCGCTCAATACTATGCCACCTACGTCGAGCGCGACGTGCGCTCCCTCTCTGCGATTAACAATCTCGATCTGTTTGATCGCTGCTTGCGGCTGCTTGCTGGGCGCACGGGCCAGCTGCTCAATCTCTCCTCCCTCGGCAACGACTGTGGGATTTCTCAGCCCACCGCCGCGGCGTGGCTGTCGATTTTGAAGACCAGCTACATCTGCCTGACCCTCGAGCCTCACTTCAAAAACTTCAGCAAGCGGCTGATCAAGAGTCCGAAGCCTTACTTCTACGACACCGGGCTCTTGTGTTACCTACTCCGTATCACGGCGCCCGAGCAGCTCTTCTCCCATCCGCTGCGCGGCGCCATCTTCGAAAATTGGGTGGTCAGCGAGCGTATCAAATCCTTCTCGAACGCCGGACAGGAGCCGCCCCTCTACTTCTGGCGCGACACCAAGGGACACGAGGTCGACCTCCTGATCGACCGAGGCACCGTGCTCGAGCCGATCGAGATCAAATCCGGCGCGACCTTCGACCCCAGCTTCACCGCAGGCCTTCGCTATTTCAACGCCCTGCAAGAGCACCCCGGTGGCCAGCTGATCTACGGCGGCGATGCCTCCTTCGAACACGACGACTTTGCCGTCACGTCGTGGCGAGAGATTTGAGCGAACGGATGCATTCGTGCCACGCGAGGGACCACGAAAGAGCGCGGGCCCAAGCCGAACCCGGAGGTGCGGCAGTCTCGGCACGCCTCATCGGCCAGCGAGCCGCCTCTTTGTGCTTCCCGGGAAGCGAGGCGAGCGTAAGCTCCATCGTTGAGGCACATCGATGGTTTCTCACCCGTGGAATGAATATACGTTCGCCGAGTACGTCGCGCTCGAGAAGGGCCAGGTGGACGGCGTCAAACACGAGTTTGTCGATCGAGAGATCGTGGCCATGGCTGGTGGCACCGCCCGTCACGCCGCTCTCGGTGCGGAGCTCGTCGGGCAGCTCCGAGCACAGTTCCGTGGCCCCTGCCGTGTCTTCAGCTCCGATCTGTGGCTCGGCAGCCTGGAGACCGGCATGACCACCTACGCCGATGCATCGGTCGTGTGTGGCGCAATCGAGAAACACCCGGGTGAACCCAACATCGTCGTCAACCCCTTCGTCGTCTGCGAAGTCACCAGCAAGAGCAGTGAGAAAAAAGACCGGGGAGCAAAGCTCGGCCATTACCGAACGATGCTCTCGGTGCACGCCGTGGTCATCGTCTCGCACCGTGAGAAACGTGTGGAAGTCCACCGGCGCAGCAAGGGCAGCTGGACGCTCCAGACTGCGGTCGAAGGCTCGCTCGCGGTGGCCGACGGCGTCAGCATCGACGTCGATCAGCTCTACGCGGCCGCCGAGGGTCTCACTTGACTCGACGTGCGCACTTTTTTGATTGAGCTTCGTGGCTCATTCGGTTGGGCCGAGCTCGCACCCCACGGAAACGCGCGCCACCTCGGAACTCTTGCCCCCGCTGTCCCTAAAGCGCCATCGGCCGCACCATGACCTCTTGTAACAAGGCTCGCAGACGTTCTCGGTTCCGCGGCGAGGTCGGCTCGCTCGCGTCCACGAACTGTTTGCGAAATGCTGCAGGCGTCGCAAACTGCCCCGGCTTGACTCGGGAACCGTGCACCGATCTCGCGTGTAAGCAAGCGGCCCGCGTTCGTCAATGGGGATAGATGGCGCGTGCGGACGGACGGACGGACGGACGGACGGACGCGGCTTCGCGCGCGTTTTGTGCATCGCTCGTGACTTGTCCACAGGGTGTGGCTCTCACGGCATTCCGGGCGACGGCAGAGCTCCCCCGCCGCCTCGTTTGGCACTCAGAGCCAGCGCCACAGGCGCCATCGGCCGTAGACGGGCTACCCCCGATCCCTGGCACCCTCACTTTGTCCGGCACCCCACGCGGGGTATGCTTCCGGGGGTGCACGACGACCTATGTAACGCCGCTGCAGCCGCCTGTCAGGCTGACTCTGAGCTCCAAGCTGGAATCCTCTTCGGCGTCCTAATACTTATTCCCTGAAGGCCGCAGTCAGTTCGTTCGAATCGAACCCTACGCCACGCGGATCGAGCGGCCTTCGATGGCGGCGTGGAGAACCACGGGATCCAGATCCGCTCCGTTGGGCCAAACCACGGTTCCGAGCTCAGGATCGACGACGACCCTGGCGAAGTACGCAGGATCGCGCAACGGCTCAAAGACACCGCCAAAACCCACCTTTTCGGCAACGTCAAAGACCCCCTCTAGCCCGTCCTCGAACCGCAGTTTGAGACGAAAGTGCTCGAGAACGGCAACACTGACGACATCAACGAGCATCTTGCGTTACTCTAGGGGCTCGATGGCAGCCAACGGCTCTTTGGCGACCGCTCGTTGCCAATTCGCACCCAGCTCGTCACGGTGTAATGAAACCCATTCGAGCACCAGCGCCAGAACCCGTGTTGGGATTGTTCCATCCAGGACCTTCAAGGTATTTCAGGCATCCCATTCTAGTTTAGCGCTCCAGCGCCGGCAACGCACGACCCTTTCGAGCCTTCTCCTCCGCAGCCCCGAGGTCCGAGAAGGAATACTGGCGACGGTGCGCAATGTTCGTCATCGATGCTGATCGAAGCTAGCACGCGGATGCGCAATGGGTGGTGGACTGGCGCCAATCCAGGGTCATCGGCCAAGAGACCGGCAAAGCGAACCGATACGCGCGAGAAGGGCATCATGACCAGTCGATGGCCGACAGCAACTCGCGCGCGGCCACCGCGCGAATCCGCGCCGCAAGTGGAAAGCTTTTTGTCCCTGCGTGAACGACGTCGAGCCGCTCGAGGCGCAGCGACTCGAGCGCGCTCCGCATGGAAGGCGTCACCGCCGGCGTATCCGTGCGTTTTATCTGGAAGCCAAGACGCACCCGCCCTCTTACGACCAACAGGTCGAGCTCGGCCCCAGCGTGGGTCGCCCAGAAAAAACATTCCTCGCGACGGGCAGCCAGCCGCCGCCTGATCTGTCCGATCAGGAAGCCTTCCCAGCTTGCCCCAAGCTTCGGGTGGCGATACAGGTCACGGGGCGTCTCGATTCCGAGCAGAGTGTGGGCAAGCCCGCTGTCGGCAATGTAGAGCTTCGGAGATTTGACGATGCGCTTGCCCACGTTCTCGGCCCACGGCTGCAGCTGCTCGACCACGTAGGCTCCCGATAGAAGGTCGAGATACGAGCGGACCGTCGTGTGTGAAACGCCGAAAGAGCGCCCGAGCTCGGAGCCATTCCAGAGCTGCCCGTGATAGTGCGCGAGCATCGCCCAGAAGCGCTCCAACGTGGCTGCCGGAATGCTCGTGCCAAAGCTCGGAATGTCCCGCGCCAGAAATGTGCGAATGAAGTCTCGGCGCCAATCCGAGCTCGCCGAATGTGTACGAGCCAGATAGGAGCGCGGAAAACCACCTCGAAACCACAGGCGGTCGAGCCTCGGCAAACCGACCTCGGCGAGGTCGAAGCCTGGAAGCTCGTGAAAGGCGATTCGCCCGGCCAACGTTTCCGACCCTTGACGCAAGAGCTCTGGAGTGGCGCTGCCGAGCACCAGAAATCGAGCGGGTGTCCGCGGCCGATCCGCGAGCACGCGCAGCGTGGGAAAGAGACCCGGCCGGAGCTGCACTTCGTCCAGCACCACCAGGCCACGCAACGGCTCGAGCGTAAGCATCGGCGTTTCGAGCTCGGCGACATCGCGAGCATCTTCGAGATCGAAAAACCGCACGGTACCCTTACGGCGGCCAGTCAGCTCTCGGGCCAGCGTGGTCTTGCCGATTTGCCGTGCCCCCAGCAGCGCAACGACCGGAGATTGACGGAGGAGGAGCTCGACCCGTTGCAGATGCAGGCGCCGCGCGATGGCTGGCATGCATTGAAATATGCCAGTTTAACTTTCAATTTTCAAGGTACGAAAGCTCACCGCAGAAGCCAGGGCACTGGACGCTCCAGGCGGCCGCCGAAGGCTCACTCGCGGTGGCCGACGGCGTCCGCATGCACGTCGATCAGCTCTGCGCGGCCGCCGAGGCGCACGCCTCGAGTGCCCCTGTTGCCTGCTCGTCATCACCCCATCGACCTCCATCGCACAATGGGCACTGCAGCCCATTGTCACGGGTCCCGGCAGCCAGCTCGTCCCGTGGGTCATCGGCCCCGAGGGCGTACCGATCGTTACCGACCTCGAGCAAGCGAAACGAGACCCGGAGCTTACCGTCCTCTCCGTCCTGGCTCAACGGGCGGGGAGGCGTAAAAATCGCGCTCGTCGCACTACGGGCGACGGCCGAGCTGGAAGAAGATCTGCGCGTGCTATACTCCGACGTCATCGACGACGCGCTCGGTGAAGCCGCACGAAAGGCCAAGCCGACGCCGTCCTCTCTGTTCTCGATGCCCGTGGCGTCCCCCTTTCTGCCAACGTTCTCGAGCGCATTCAAACCTCCACCCAGCTCTAGGAGCTGCAGCACTGGCTACGCCGCGCCATGGTGGTCCACAGCGCCGACGAGCTGTTCGAGGGCTGAGCGATACCCGTCAGCGTCTGTCGGTGTGCGCCGCGCGACGCGGAGCGGCAAAGGGCGATGACGTCGAGCGGACCCATCAGGCAACCGCGAACGATCACGACCACTTTGGATCAAGGGCTCGCGCCGTCGTGGCTCGTTCGATTTAGCTGGGGCCGACTCACACCACACGGACACGCACGTCACCTTGTCGGGACTCTTCCCCGCGTGGGGTCAGGGAGCCTGACCCCATTCGCGATTGTCGACGATATCTCCGCCGTCAGCAGGTAAAGCACGTGAACGGATACGCGCGCGACAGACCATCGTAGTCCGCCACTGCGAGCGCCGAAAACTTATCGTCCTGCGGTGCCGGGGGCAGCCGAAGAACCACGGTCGTCCTCAACGCCTTGAGCAATTCCGTCCGGCGATCACGCAGCTTCGCTCCCTCGGTCGTCGTCTCCAGCCGCGAAGCCCAGCCGTTCGCAGCGATGTGGCCTTCGGTCGCCCCGGAATCCAAAGCACCTTCGTGCACCCGCGGATCCCAAGCGATGCCTTCGCCCGCTAGCTCGATCTTCAGCTCGAGACCCTTCGGGACCTCCCAGCCTACTTCCTTCAGTGCCGCCGCGGGCTGCTCCAGCAGCCTGGCCTTGTATGCCGGCATGGCCCACGCCTTCGCCACCGCGCGCTGCCACGCCAGACGCCAGTCGAGGCTCTTCTCCATGCCCCAACTCTGCTCTTCATCCCCAAACACGTCGGGGTCACTGAGCCCCATCGTCCGATTCTGCTGCCCACTCTCTTTGGATGACGTCATGGCTTGCCTTTCCGGGCAGCTCCACCGGGAACTCCCCGATGGCATGCTGAGCCATGTTGCGATGCGTAGGAAGATGAAGAATTGTTCGGCGGCGGGCGAGACTGTTCTTAACTCGTTAACCGGAAGCTTGTACCTGATTCTAGCGAACGGAGTGAGGCCATTCACATCCTCGGTTTACAACACGCCGGCCTTTCAAAGCTCCATGCCGAGCACCATAGCTGCCGCACGTTCTCCGGACCGAACGGCGCCTTCGACGAAAGGGTGCCAGGTCCAATCGCCTGCAAAGACAATGGGAGGACGCTGCCTCCAGGCCGCCACCCGCGATGCGTGTGTGGGGGACCACCGAGGCCAGGCATCACGGTGGCAGATGACGGACACGACCTCGGCCTCTTCGGCATTGAAGAGACGCGGCTCCAGCTTCTTTCCCAGTGAAAAGAGGAGGTTAATGATCTCCTTATCGGAGCCGGCCTCTGCGAGGCGCTTTGACAACGGACGCGAGGCGGTGATGCAGGCGCCTTGAAAGCCTGCCGGAGTCCACCAATGCCCGGCGGGCATGAGGGCAACGCGCTCGACACCGTCACCCGCATCAACATCGACGACGTCGGACCACGCGGTCGTCTGGTCGCATTTGCGGTACGCGAGGATCGCCACCTCTGCACAGTATGGGACGTCATCGATCCAGCTAGGCCTACCCGGGGCCCCCGCGACCACCAGTTGGGCGGCGATGGGCGCGGGAACGGCCACGATCGTCGCTTCCACCTCACCGAATGGGTCCACATGGCCAGGCGCTACGCGCCGGACGGTGACACCGGTACGTACGTCGAGCTTTTCCGCCAAGCGCCGAAAAGGCGCAATCATCCCTTCCCGCGGGTAGACAGACACAAGTGAAGGATCCGTTCGGAACAATGCTTGCACATGGCAAGCAGAAAGCTCAGTGAGCGGCCAACCCACTGCGTAGTCGATCGAATGGTATATGCACTTTGCGGCGCGAGCCCCAACCACCTCCTCAAGCGCCGTAGCTGCGTCACGATTGTCCGAAGTCGGAGAATACGGGTCCCGTGGTGCAGTCGAGGCCCACTCGACCAAGCGGTGGTACCAGTTGGGCGGAAACCCCAGTCGATCGGCGTGATCCGGTCCTGCAAAAGGAGATACGTATCTCTTCCCGCCAAAAACCAAATCCGGAGTCGACCACGGCCATGGGACAATCGCCCCGAGCTCCAAGCCCTTCGAAAGCGCGAGAGTCCGACTTGCATCGGACATGAAGGCGTGGGCTCCCTTGTCAGAATACCACCCTGGTGCAAGCTCGACGGTCTGGATGCGTCCTCCAATTCGATCAGCCGCCTCTAGCACGACTACGTCCACACCCGCTTCTTGAAGACGCGCGGCCGCCGTCAGACCGGCGGCCCCGGCTCCCACAACCACGACAAGCATCTTTGATCCGGGCGTCGTGCAGCAGACCTAACGGAGATACCCAGTCGAGTGGTCGAGTCTGGGCACCCTTGAGCGCCCCTGAGCCATCCAATCCGTACGCTTCGTCAGCAACAAACCGCGCACGTGAACGGGTAGGCTCTCGATAGTCCGTCGTAGTCGGCTAGTGCAAGTGAAGCCAAGTCCATATCTGCCGGTCGGGGGGGAAGCCGGAGAACTAAGGTGGTTTCGAGCGCCTTCAGAACTTCTGCCCGTCGATCGAAAGGCGGCCGGGGGCTACAGGCCCAGCCATTTGCCGCTATCTCCTTGGTCTTAACCGCGGGCTTTCCACCTTTCTTGACTTCCACTTCCTTCGTCCAGGTAAAGGTTCGAACGGTCGGATCCCAGGCGATAGGATGAAGCGGATCTTCAATCAGGATCTTGAGGCCTTCTGGGACCTCCCAACCGACCTTCTTCAGTGCGGCCTTGGGATTGCTCTTCAATTCGCTCCCGTATCCTGTTGGGTCAATCCACGCCCTCGCTACGGCGCGCTGCCAGGCCAGCCGCCAATCCAGATTTTTCTCTATTCCCCAGAGGTTTTCCTCGTCGCCGAACACATCTGGGTCCCCGAGGCCGTATTGGATCTCATTTTGAACTACTTTGGGCATCCTCCGCATCCTTTCTGCTCAAACTTCAGAACGTTGAGCCGAGTTGAATTGTCTACTGTTCTCTAGCGCCTCCAGTACCAAGGCTCGATCGACCCTCGATCGGTCACCCGCCAACCAGGACGGCAGAGACGGGCTGTTCGCCAGTAGCTGCGAGTATTCCAGACTTGCCTCTAACTCGAACATAGACATGCCACGCTTATTCGCCTCGTGAACCGCAGCGTCGATGTCGCTTTCAATAGCGATTGAACCCTGGCCAAGCCTTTGGGCCAGAATGGCCCGTTGGCGCAGCAGTCGCGGCAACCAGAAGCGCTCGCCCGACGACTGGCAGTGTTCAATTGCCTTCGCTAGGTGCTCCGCTGCACCGGAAAGGTGACCATGACCAAGTTCTACCTCCGCGAGCAATGATAACTGGTAGGAAGAGCTAGCAACGTGACCTGCGGAGCTCAGCCGACCAACCGCAGCGCAGCAGGCTTCGATGTCTCGTGCAAGGTAGGCTCTAAATAGATTGGAGTATTCGCCGAACACGCGAAGGCGATGCTCTCGAGCAAGTCGACCCAGCTCCTCACTCTCTTGAGCAAGTTTCTCCTGATTGCGATGGCAATGCGCCAAAACGCATGCAGTAAAAAGGGTGTGCGCGAGGCTTTCGGGATGACCTAGCCGACCAGCATATGTCTTAAGGTTCTCTAGTCGTAGGTGACTTCTCTCCAAATCGCCGGACATCCAATCCATGATTGCGCCGATACCCATCACCGAGACCCAAGGATCAAAGCCGAATTGCCATGCCATAGGACCGTGAAAACCCGGCTCATACTCCGTGCAAACCCGCTCCACGACCTCCTGCGCCAGCCCAACTTCCCCGTCCACGTAGTGGGAGCTCGCCAGGGCGGCCCCCGCGAATACGCTTAGTGTTTTGCGTTCAGGGCCAGCATCGCTCAGTCGCACAAGCCGTTCCGCAGCGTGCAACGCCCGCGTGTGCTCGACACCGCGCGTGTAGTAGAAAATCCACAGCGCGAGCAGCAGGTTGAATGCGGAATTGTACCTAGGCGATTGTTCCAGCAGCTCTTCCGCCCGTAACACGATAACTGAAACAGACTCTTCAGCATAGCCGCGCGTGGACATCACCCCAAACAGATGAGGCCATGTCAAGTCGAGCTCAAGGTCCACCCGCGCCTGCTCATTCGGCACATTTTTGACCCACGATAGTGCCAACCGCGATTGGTCGACCAGGTCGAGATGCGAAGACCGCATCAACAAATCCATCGAGGCCCGCTTAGCGTACCCCAGCGCCCGCTCTACGTCTCCCGCCCCCGCCCAATGTTGCGCCAACACCTGCGGCTCCGTGCGCACCACCTCCGGAAACTCCGCTTCAATGGTTTGGGCAACGCGCCGATGAATCAGCTCGCGCGAAGCCGCAACCAAGCCGTCATACGCCGTCGCCTGAATCAAAGCGTGATGAAACCGATACCGAGGCGCGCCGACCCGACGTTCCCGCTGTGCCAACCCCGCCGACACCAGCTGCTCCACATCTCCGAGCAACGCCGCCGTATCCCTTTGGGCGACGCGCTGTAACAAATCCAAATCAAATTCTCGCCCGATCACGGCCGCCACCTGTGCCGTCGCTTTCGCCGGACCCAGCTGATCAAGGCGCGCGCCGAGCAACTCGCGCAAGCTGTGCGGAATCTCGATACTGCCGCCGCTCACGATGCGATGGCTGATCACATATCGCGTCAGCTCTTCGAGGAAAAGCGGCACACCGTCCGCCCGCTTGATCATCTCTGCAGCCAAGGCCGGCTCAATCGAATGATCACCGGCAAGCTGCATGATCAGCGCTTCCGAATCTGCCGCTTCCAACCCGCGCAGCTGTATCTCATCATCGGGCGCGCACGCCGCCTTCACCGGCGCATCAAAGCCAGGCCGCGTCGTAGTGAGCATGAGCACCGGACGGCTCTTCAGCGCCGTCCTCAAAACGCCCAGCCATTCACGCGTCGTCGCGTCACACCAGTGCGCATCTTCGACCGCAAACACTGCCGGTTCGTCACCGAGCAGCTTGACCACCACCTCCGCGAGCAGCTCAATCGACATCTCGCGCATGCGCTGGGGCGCAAAGCGCGGCGGGCGCGGGTCGTTCAGCGGCAGCTGTAGCCAGGGGCACAACAGCGACGCCGTCGACGCGGAGTCGAGGCCGAGGCGGTCGAGTTGTTGCTCAAGCTGAGTGACGGCGGCCTCCGGTTGCAGGTCGGCCAGACCGAGTTGCTGGCGCACCAATTGGAGGACGGGATGCAGTGCCACTTGTCGCGCTTCGGGCAAACATCGCACGTGTAGCCAACGGCCCCCCGCGGGCGCGAGCACAGCCCTGAAGTGTTCGACCAAGTACGATTTTCCGACGCCCGGTTCCCCCTCCAACCACATGCTGCGACCCGCCTTGTTGGACGCGGATTGCTGGAACTGCTGATGGAGGCGCTGCAGCTCGGAAGCTCGTCCGAGCAAGGCAGTCTTTTCGACCGACGCGCCCGAGGCGGCAAATGCATCGCGTTCACCAATCAGGCGGAAAACCGGCCATTTCTGCCCTGACGTGGCCACCGTCACGTCGCCTGCGGCTTGAAAATCCAAGTCGCGGCGCACTGGCAATTCACTCGCGGCGCTGACCAGGATCTCTCCCGGCTTGGCTTCGTCAGCAAGATCGATGGCTTGCGCTAGCACCAAGCCGGCAACTTGGTCGGCAGACACCTCGTCGCCGCGCAGCGTCACGAGCCCGGTGTGCAGCCCGCCGCTGACGCGCAATTCGAGGCCCAGGCGTGCGCGCAGCGAGTGACTTTGCAGGCTGACCGCCTGATGCACGTCCAGGGCGAAGCGCGCTGCATGCCGTGCGTCGTGTTCGTGAGATTGCGGGAAACCGAACACGCCCAGCGCCCGGTTGCCCGTGAATGCCACCAGTTGTCCCCCGGCGCTCTGCAACGCCTGGTGGCAGCGCAGGCGCTGGTCTTGCAGTAAGCCGTCCACCGTGGTCGCACGGGCGTTCGTCTCTGCACTCGTGGAATCCACCTCGGCCACGCTGAAGCGCAGGCTCACGGCCGTCAGCAAGCGCCGCTCACCGCGCGGGCCCAGCACCAGGTCCTCCGTCAAAGGGGGCGGCTGTGCGGACCGCGGCGCGGGCTCACGACAGAAGTAGCCCTCGTCACTGCCCAGCTCTTCGAACGGAATTGTCTCGAGCTTGGCGTACACCGCCGAGGCCTCGGACGCGCGCCGCTCATACTGTTTGAACAGCACCCACTGTAAAAGCTGCCCGAGCGGGTGGTGCTCGAGCTCCTTCGGAATGCGAATCTCCTGCGGCGAGAGTTGCTGAAAGTGTACCTCGGCGACGGACAGCCCTTCGATCGCCGGGCGGCCCGTCAGGCACTCGAGCGACACCAGGCCCCAGGCGTACAGATCGGTCTTGAGCGTGGGCGCCTCACCGCGCAGCTGCTCGGGCGCGGCGTACGCCGGCGTGCCCACGGCCTCGTCGGTCGCCGTCAAGCGCACCGCTTCGGCCAGCTCGAAGTCGCCAAAGAAGGCGCTGATGCCAAAATCGAGCACCTTGAAGTTGGGGCGCGCGCCGGTGGTCGAGACCACGATGTTCTCGGGCTTGAAGTCGCGGTGAATGATGCCGCGCGCGTGAGCGCACACGAGCGCGTCCAGCGTCTGCAGCATGAACTCGCGCAAGCGCCGGATGGGTAGGGCCCGGTGCTCTTGCAACACCGCGCGCAAGGTGGGGCCCGGCACATACTCGAACACCGAATACAGCAGCCCGTCTTCCGTGGTGCCGGCGTCGATGGCGCGCACGATGTTGGGATGTTGCAACGCCGCGCAGGCCGCCATTTCACGCCGGAACCGCTCCACTTGATTCGCGCGCGAAGGCGCGTGCGGCCCGGTGCGAATTTGCAGGATTTTTACCGCTACGGCCTGCCCCGTCGAGGTCTGCACGGCACGGTACACTTCTCCGTGGCCGCCTCGGCCCAAACGCGACACCAGCTCATACCCACCGACCGAACGCATCCCAGCCCAATCCATCGGGCGAGACTACTACGCCTCATGGACGGCCGAACAGCACTACAAAGGTCTGACCTCACCCTGTGGCTCACGACGGCTGAGCCACGACGAGCTGCACACGTCTCCCCACAGCGGGGCCTGCACCGGACGACACGCTCAGGTAACGCCCTGGTAGCAGTCAAGCGAACACTTCGCGCTGTCGGCGTGAGCTCGGCAGCAACCCGGCTCGCATCACCTGGCGCTGCACCCATGGCAAAGATCCGGGGCCCGTCGGCCCCGAAACCGTCCACCGGTGGTTTTGGGCGAAGCGAGATTCAACGCATTCAGCGCGTCGTCGAGCGACACCAAGGGCTATTCTCGAGGAGTTGGAATGAGTATTTCGGCGATTGAGGTGGTGGGCCCG
>JANOIG010000342.1:0-6067 GCA_031407405.1 Deltaproteobacteria bacterium | reverse complement strand
ACTGCACTACATCGGTCAAACGAGAGGCATCCTGGACGAGAGCATCGTACCGAGCAACGCCCACCGGGACATTCCCATTCGCCTCGGGCAACAGGTTACCTTCACCGTTGAACACTGTCATGTAGTGTTTGCCCACGGTTTGGCCCTGGATGACCCAGTTGAAGGAACCCGAGGTGGTGAAGATGAGCTGTGACAGAGCGTAGTTCAGCGTATATGGCGACGCGCGCGGCAACCAATGGCCATCGATATCGACCTGGTAGTCCTGAACGTCGTAATCGAGGCGACCATCAGTGACGAGCGTCCGTTTGCCGTAGCGCGCGTCGAGGATTAGCGCATGCACCTCGACCTCGAACCCCGCAGGTAGCGCATAGGCTATGTCCAGATCCAGACCATACAGGTTTGAAGATGCCGCGTTCTGGCGCTGCGAGGTCACGTTCGTGCCCACATTCGAATCGGGATTGCTGGGCGCAATCTGCACGATCTGCTGGAACACTTGATCGTTGTAGATGTAAAAAAACGCCGACGCGTTGGCCTTGAGCTTGCGGTCGAGCAGCAGGTTCTTGGTGCCGAGCTCGAAAGCGGTCACCGATTCCGGGTCGTAGTACTCGTTGAACACCTCGACGCCGTCAGGGCGATACACCGTATCGTTGTACCCCGCTGCCTTGTGGGCGGTGCTGACGGTAGCGTAGAGCAAGTTGTCCTTTGCAAGGTCGTATTCGACGCCCGCGCGATAGTCGAGGAACGCATTGGTGACCTCGGAGTTCTGCGGTACCGCGCTGATGTTAAAGCCGTTCCCTGCTACCAATGCATCGTCCACGCCCGCCGTACAGCGAAACGTCCCCGTCGTCGGGTCGATGGCAATGCGCGGCTGCTGCGGGTCCCCGGACCCCGGCGCGGGCGCGGGCGGATCGTTACAGATGGCCTGCGGCAATTCGTCTCGGGCACCGAAGCTACCGATACCATCGAGGAAGAGATTGACCCGATCCTCTACCGTGGAATTGGGCGGCAGCACGAAAGTGGGGCGGTCGTGATAAGCAGGCCTGAACCCTTCGGTGCCGAAGCGCCCTGCTTGGGGGAACCCGCCGCGCTGCATGGCCAGGCCGTTACTGCGGCCTTTGGTTTCGGTGGTCAAGCGCACGCCGCCCAGCACTCGGAACGATTCGACGACATCAAAGGTAGCGTCCGCGTAGGCGGCCATGGAGTCGCCGTACACATCCGGCATGTTGAACTCGGCACCGCCGTAACCGTTCGCCGGATCACTAGTCTGGTAGAGGACGACTTGCTGGTCCTCGTAGAGCATGAAGCCGCCCACCGTCCAGCGTAGCCGGGCCGTGTCCGGCGCCAAGAACCGCAACTCGGCGACGGTGGCTTGAGACCGCGTGTCCCAGTAGGCCGTTCCAAAGAAGTCCGAGCCCTGAGTCGCGAAGTTGAACCCTGGGTAGATGACCCCAGCACTGCCGCCGTTGACCTGCTTATAAACGAGGTCGCGGTAGCTGCCGAGCGCCTCGACAATTACAGGGCCCGCGTCGTAGCTGATTTCGAGCCGCGCACCCTGGTGCTTCATGTCGACGTGGGGCTGCGCGCCGATCTGATAGATGCGCCGGGGATTGTCGATGGCATCTGGCGGGATGGTGTCCGGGAAATCGTCGGTCGTATTGCCGGGCGTCCCGTTGTTGTTCATGTTGTTGAGCGGCGTGTTGTGGTTTGCGCCGATATACCCGGTGCCCCGCTCGGCCACGAAATCGTAGCCCGCGACGATCGTCAGTGGTGTCACCGGCTGCCATTTGAGCTGCCCGCGGAATGCGTAGGTATCCTCGTCTTGCGGAGCCCTGAGGTCATAAATCGGACCTCCATTTTCCCAATGCGGATCATGCACGCTCGAGAAGCCCGCGAAGCGCACGGCGAACACGTCACCGAGCGGAATGTTGACCATACCCTGGTAACGCCGCTCGGCGAAGGTACCGAACGTGGCCTCGGCATTGGCTCCAAACTCGCCGAGCTTGGGCTTGTTGGTAACGATGATGACCGAGCCACCTTGGGCGTTGCGGCCGCGCAGCGTGCCTTGCGGGCCGCTATTCACCTCGACGCGCTCGATGTCGTAAAACAGAGCGCCAACTCCGCGTGGACGCGGCAGATACACGCCGTCGAGGTGTAGCGCCACGCCCATGTCGCCGTGCTCCGCGTTGTTGTCGTTACCGACGCCGCGGATGTACACTTCGGTGTTGCCCTCTTGCGATCCGATTTGTAGGCCAGGCACAAGGGTGGAAAGGCCCTGCACGCTGGTGACCCCGACTCGGGACATCTGCTTCTCGGTAAACGCTGACGCCGTCCCCGAGTAGTCTTGAAGGTCCTTCTTGCGGCGATCGACGGTCACCACCACTTCGTCCAGGCCTTCGTCGGGTACCGGGACATCCGCATCCATGGGCACCTCTTCCGCGACTGGCGCGGCCGCCTCGAGAGCAGCCGCGTCTTCCGCGGACGTCGCTTCGGCAGGGGCGGGTGCCGCGGGCGGCGGAGGAGGCGCTTCGGCAGCGGGCGGCTCGGCAGGGGCTTCGGCAGCGGGCGGCTCGGCAGGCGCTGCTTCTGCTGGAGGCGCCGGAGCTTGGGCTCGGGCGGCGCTGGCGATGAGCACTAGACCGACACCTCCGAGCATCGACCCGAGCGCACGCAGGACGCGCCGGCGGGGCGACACCAACTGCTGGCTGCTGCTACGACCCGTGCTATCCAGATTGACCACAGTCATTCTACCTCTTGCTCGTTACCCGTCTTACGACGCGTTGACCCAAAGCCGCGGCATGCAAGGCGCACCACACATGCACCGTTCGCCGGTGTCATCGGTAGTTGGACGATTCGATTACGTCAAGCACTGCTCGCATTGCTGCGCATGATGCTCCCATCGATGACGAGCACGCTGCGGGGCGACGCTGTGAGCAAGCTGCACAACACAGCGCAACGCTGCATCGACATGGTATCGTTTCCAGACTGAAGTGGCCCCGCGCCAAGCGTGAAGGATGGACACGGAAAGCGCTAGAATGCTTGTCGAACTCATCCTGCGAAGCTACGCGGCGCCCAGCGTGCATCAACCGTGACGAAAGTTGCTCTGCCCAGAAAACGCGAGCACAGCTGTTCGACGCGACGTGTCGGCGTGCTGAAACCTCAGCGCGGTCCGAAGCGGCCTCGAGCACCGCCACGAGCAGACGATTCACCGTTCCAGACTTTGAATGTGCTTGGCGCGCTGCGCCGTACCAGCGAAGCTCTCGAGACCGACCGTGCTCGAAACTGGCGGCGGCGCGACGTACACTTGACCACATGACTGAATCCGCCTTGGGCGCCGCACCGCTGGTGCTCCTCGAGCTCGGGGAGATCACCCGGCTGACGCTAAACCGGCCGGCGCAGGCCAATGCGCTGGATTGGGAGATGGGGCAAGCCTTGGAAGAGGCTGTGTCACGCATCCAGCGATGCGAGGACGTGCGCGTCGTGATGCTCGGTGGAAGTGGTCAGCACTTCTGTTCGGGCGGCGACTTCGCCTTCATCGAGGAGAACACGCGCCTGGAGGCGGAGCAGGTCCGGGCTCGGATGCTGCGCTTCTACCAGATGTATCTGAGTATCGTGGACTTACCCGTGCCGACCTTGGCCGTGTTACACGGTAGCGCCATCGGCGCCGGCCTGTGCCTAGCGCTCGCCTGCGACCTGCGCCTGGGCAGTGCCTCGGCTCGCTTGAGCGTCAACTTCGTACGCCTCGGGCTGCACCCGGGCATGGGGGCCACCGCGTTACTCCCCCACCTCTTGGGAAGCGCGCGAGCGCGCCAGCTGCTCTTGACGGGTGAGGTGCTGAATGGGGAGCAAGCGGCTGCGCTAGGTCTGTTGACTCGAGTCGTACCGCTCGAAGAGCTCACGGCAAGCGCCGATCGCGTCGCCAACACATTGGCCAGCGCGGCACCGCTGGCCGTACGGGACACCACCGAGACGTTGCGCGCTCCGCTGCGCTCGCTTCTGGCAGCGGCACTACCGCGCGAGGCCGCGTGCCAGGCCGCCAATTTCGGTACGGAAGACGTGAAACGGGCCATCGAGGCTTTCAAGCAGAAGCAACCACCCAGCTTCGTCGGGCGCTGAGCACGGCTTTCGTTCCACGCCTCTAGCTACCCTGGGCCTGGGCAGCCTGGCGGGCTCGTTCCTCCCAAATTTGTTTTTCACGAGCCAGGCGTTCGGGCACGATGGCTTCACGCGGGTGAGTGGGCACGAACTCGTAACGGTCGACCCCGAGCGCCCTCAACACCGCGCGCTCCACCGGTGAGTGGTCGTTGGGGTTGGCCCGCGAGAAACACATGGGCTCGAGCAGTTTGACGGGCGGGTTGACGATGAATCGAGCTCGATCGCTCACGTTGACGGACTGGCTGTGCAGCATGAACGGGTGCATCAGCAGCACGTCGCCGACAGCCCCCGTGACTTCGACGAAATCCTCGCAGCGGCCCACGATGTCGGATGCCGGCGTCCCGCGCGGCAAGACCCCTTCGGGGTGCTCTGCGAGATAACGCGCGATGTGGCCCACCGAATCACACGCCAGAAAGGTGCCGCCACCTCGCGACTCGATATCGGAGAAAACGCCGATCACGAGCAAGCCTTGCTCCGGAGAGTCGAGAAAGTGCCGAAAGAAGTCGCCATCCTTGTGCCAGTTCTGCCACTCACGCCGGATCTGCGAGGGCGGGTGCCATTCGAGCTCCTGCTGGCGACCAAAATTTATGATGAA
The DNA here is from genome assembly GCA_031407405.1 of Deltaproteobacteria bacterium. Lineage (GTDB taxonomy): Bacteria > Myxococcota_A > Polyangia > Polyangiales > Polyangiaceae > SZUA-265. The sequence goes on along the minus strand of JANOIG010000342.1, from coordinate 1,320 downwards.
GCCATCACCCCAGCTGCACGGTTGCAATACTCGCTCGGCACCCCCGACGAGCTCACACGCTGCCTGCCAAGCCTTGGGGGCAATGCTTTCGAAGCTGACGCGCTGCGTTTCCGGTGGACGCATGCGCCCGCTAGGCCAGGTCGACGGATCGTCGATGGAACAATGCAGCCTCTCGCAAGCGCGTGCGGTCAAATCGCGCGCCAGCTCTCGGCTGAAGCACTCCGTGAGACGAACGAAGCCGCGCTGGATGAAGTGCCCGATATCGGCGTCGGTCAAAATTCGGTTTTGCATTGTTGCTCATGGTCAAGCCGGCTCCCCATCAACGGGCCGGCACGGCGCTGCCTTGGCTCACGAAAGAAGCTGATTGCGAGCCAGCCCCCGCAGGATACCCGCTGGGCGGGAGGCCGCGCGGCGCCCAAAACATGCTCCGGTTGCGCTAATTGATGACTAATTGCGGCGCACGTATCTCGCTGATCCTCGCGCCTGCCCGGGCCTCGAGCGTACCGTTCCGAAGCGTCCGCCGCTCGAGTCCGGCGGAAGCGATGGCTACGCAGCGGATTTGCGACTAATCTTGCGGAGTCGTCGGCGCGCCACCCGCGAGCAACGGCTTTGCCTCGGGCGAGGTCCACGCGACGACCTCAGCTTTTTTCGTTATCTAAGAACCTCATGGGAATATCCCTCCTCCAGTCCAGAAGCAGAAACGCGTCAGCCCGCTCGAGTCGTGGTTTATCGGGCGGCGTGCTCGCATGGCTCGTGCTGATAATCGCAGGGCTGAGCACCTGCACGCCGGGCAGGGCCGTGGAGGGAGAGAACACGGTCATCAGGACCGAAATGCCAGACGATGTGCCGCGGGACGAAACCGACGACCGCGCGCCCGTACGCAGGGCCACCAAAGAGGATTTGGTGCTCGTCGAGGCGCCGCCCCCGCCCTTTTGTGGAGATGGCTCGCTCAACGATGACGAGCAGTGCGACGACGCCAACACGGACGCGGGTGACGGTTGCTCCGCCAATTGCCTGGTCGTCGAGCAAGGTTACGCCTGCGCCATGCCGGGCTCAGCGTGCGCGCTGGCGGCCATCTGCGGTGACGGGTTGCAGATCTTGGACGAGGGCTGCGACGACGGCAACGTCGACGGCGGCGACGGCTGTGCAACGAATTGCCAACTAGAGGCGGACTTCGCCTGTCCGGTACCGGGTGAGCCTTGCGTGTCGTCGGTGGCATGTGGCGATCGCCGCATCTCCGGTGCCGAGCTGTGTGACGACGGCAATATCACCGATGGCGACGGCTGCTCGGCGCTGTGCGCGCTCGAGGCGGGTTGGACC
>JANOIG010000301.1:0-18905 GCA_031407405.1 Deltaproteobacteria bacterium | reverse complement strand
ACCCGTAGTGTCCAGAAACTCGGAGCGGCGAATTGTCGCATGATTTCCGGCGAAATAGCAGACTGGAAAGGGTGCGGAGGCGCGGGCATTCTGGCGTTCATCCATGCAGCCGGTGACGCTCCAGTTCATCATCGCGATGATGGCCCACGCGCTCAACGAGCGGATGGCGCGCAGGATCGAGTACCTGCAGGAGGAAGTGCGGGTGCTCCAGGAGGCCCTTGCCAGCGCGACGGGGAAGACGAAGATCGCGTTCACGCCCGACCAGCGACGGCGCCTGGCGCTCAAAGGGAAGGCGTTGACGCCGGACGAGCGCGAGTCCTGCTGTCAGATCGTTCGCCCGGCGACGATCCTGGCGTGGTTTCGGCAGCTTGCGGCCAGGAAATACGACAGCTCGAAGACACGCAGGGCAGGGCGTCCGCGCAAAGCGGCGGACATCCGCGAACTCGTGCTCGAGCTGGCGCGCGCCAACCCGGGCTGGGGCTACACCAAGCTCCGCGACGCGCTACGTGGCTTGAAGATCGATATCGGTCGGACGACGGTGGCGAACGTGCTGGCAGAAGCGGGCACCGAACCAGCGCCGGAGCGCAGCCGCAAGCGGACATGGAAGCAGTTTCTCAGCAACCACTGGGAGACGCTCTACGCCTGCGATTTCCTCAGCGTCGAGACTCTCGGCCTGTTCGGCACGGTCCGCTACCTGGTGTTCTTCGTCATCGAGCTGAAGTCCCGCGCGGTGCAGATCGCCGGGATCCGCATCGCCCCGGACGGAGCCTGGATGGCACAAGTGGCCCGCAATCTGCTCGATCCGATGGACGGTTTCCTGCGGAACGCGAGCTACTTGATCCATGATCGGGATCCGCTGTTCACGAGGGCTTGGACGGAGCTGCTCGAGTCGAGCGGCGTCAAGTGCGTGCCGATACCGGCGCAGAGTCCGAACTGCAACTGCTACGCGGAGCGATTCGTGAGGACCATTCGAGTCGAGTGTCTCGACCACTTCGTGATCTTCGGGGAGCGCCACCTGCGGTACCTGGTTCATCAGTTTGTCGAGCACTACCAGGCCGAGCGCTATCACCAAGGGATCGGCAGCCAACTCATCCAGGCCCGAGCTGAGCCGAGCAACGACAACGCGCGGCTCGGCGCGATCGGATGCCGGTCACGTCTCGGCGGAGTACTCAATTTCTACCATCGGGAGGCGGCGTGACGGGTCGCGACGAGTTTTCGGACACTACGCCTTACGGGTCGCTGCTAGAGCGCATCTCGATGTGTTCTAGTAGACGAAGTACACGCGGCCTTCGTCGGTCTGCCCATTGTCGAAATAATGGGCGCCCAAGATGAGGTCGCTGAGACCGTCCCCGTTCAGGTCGCCACCGGAGACAGAGACGCCGAGGCTCCCACCTTCTTGGTTGGACTGCAGCATGAAGGCAGGTCCCGTCACGGTAACGCCTTGCGCTCCGGCGTACACGAATGCGGCTCCTTCGTCGATTTGGCTCCCGCCACTGAACCACCCATAGGCGCCAATGACCATATCGTCGTAGCCGTCACCGTTGAGATCGCCGGCGCCCGCAACGCTGATTCCGAAATAGGTGTTCGCTCGTGGGCCGGATAGTATGCGAGCTGAGCTGGCTGGGCCCAAGCTCCCGCCGAAATAGACCGCGACCCTACCCGCGTTCGAATTGTAGTGTGGAGCCGCGACGACGATGTCATCGAAGAGGTCGCCGTTGAAATCGCCCACGCCTGCCACCGCGATGCCCCACCGCGAGTCTGCCTGGTTGCTTTCCTTGGTCCACGCGGGTGTGGTGGCCGGGCCTATCGCGCTTCCTGGATAGTAGTAGGCGCGACCTTCGTCGATCTGGCCGTTATCCCAATGGTCGGCCCCAACGAGCACGTCACCGAAGCCGTCGCCGTTCACGTCGCCTGCGCTCGCCACGGAGACGCCAAAGTTCGCGTCGGCTTGATTGCTCTCGGCCGTCCATAGAGTCGACGTCGGGCTGATCCCCGTGGCTCTGCCGGCATAGACGTAGGCACGGCCCTCGTCCGACTGCCCGTTGTCGAAGCGGGTGGCGCCGACAATGACGTCGTCGAAACCGTCACCATTCACGTCGCCCGCGCTCGCGACGGCCGCGCCGAAGCGAGCATCGGCTTGGTTGATCTCCTTGGTCCACGCGGCCGACGACCCGAGCCCGAAGGGGCCGCCGTGATACACCCAGACACGGCCTTCGTTCGTCTGCCCGTTGTCGAAGAGCGGGGAGCCGATGATGATGTCGTCGAAACCATCGCCGTTCACGTCACCGGCACCGGCCACGGCATAACCGAGCTGGGCGTTCGTTTGGTTGCCATCCGTGGTCCACACGGCGTTCGGGCCGATGCCCGTCGCCGTTCCGTGGTAGACGAAGACGCGGCCTTCGTTGCTCTGCCCGTCGTCGAAGAGCGTGGCGCCGACGATGACGTCGCCGAAGCCGTCGGCGTTCACGTCGCCCGCGTATGCCACCGAAACGCCAAATCGCGAGCTCGCTTGATTGCCCTCCACCGTCGATAGCGTGGGTCCTTGGAGCCCGAAGGGACTGCCCGTGTGCAAGAAAGCCATGCCGGGTCCGGCGATGCAATTGGATCCAAGGGGCCCGGCAAAGTACGCCCCGACGATGATGTCGTCAAAACCGTCACCGTCGGTATCTCCCGCGCTGGCGACGGAGCGGCCGTAATTGTCTGCCACGCCCATATGCGCGTAACTGCCGTTCCACGTCGGCGAGGTGATCAGCCCACTCGCGCTGCCATGATAAACGGTGGCCATTCCGTTTGGCCCAGAAGGACTGTCGCCGACGATGATGTCGTCAAAGCCGTCCCCGTTCACGTCGCCCGCGCGTGCAAGGTCTCGCAGCCCAGGGAAGGCATGCAAAACGAGGTTATTGCTTCTCGTCATGTTGAGACCCGTCGGGCTGCCGAAGAAGACCCAGAGGTAGTCCGGCAGATCGACCTCCGAAGTGGTCGCGATGACGTCATCGAAGCCGTCGCCATTCACGTCGCCTGCTCCTGCCACATCCGAGCCAAGAGAAACGTCTCCTATGCCGTCCACGAACGAGCTCACCGAGAGCGAAAGACCCTGAGCGCTGCCGTAGAACACCACGACACGCCCCTCGACGCCTGATTCGGAGGGCTTCGAGTCCAAACCCGACCGTCCGAACATCAAATCGTCAAATCCGTCGCCATTGACGTCGCCGGCTGCCGCCGGCTCGAAGGCTTGCCGAAACTGGGCCCCCGCGCTCGTCCAAGCAGGGCTCGCCGCGAGACCAGCAGCGCTCCCGTGATACACAAAGGTGACTCCTATGTCGCCCGGCATGGGCAGGTCCCGAAAGAGGGGAGCCCCGATGATCACGTCATCGAAGCCGTCGGCATTGACGTCGCCGGCTCCCGTCACCTGCTCGCCCATGAAAGCCCCGACGCTGTTGCTCTCCACGCTCCACACCGGAAACTCGGATGGGCCTGCCGCGCCGCCATGAAACATGAGCACGCGACCCTCGTTGGTCTGGCCGTTGGCGTACTCAGGTAACCCGATGATGATGTCGTCGAAGCCGTCGCCGTTCACATCGCCCGCGGGCCCGACGATCGTCATCGTGCTGATGTCGGTTCCGTCGTTCGGCGTCGGCCGCCAAGCGGCGATCGGCCGCAGCCCGGATACGCTTCCATAGTATAAATACGCGCTACCCAGGGTACCCGCTATCTCCGTAGAGCCGACGATCACGTCGTCGAAGCCATCGCCGTTCACATCGCCCGCGCCGGAGACGGAAATGCCATAATTACTACAGGGCGTGCTACCTTGGGTCGCCCACGACGGCATTGCGAGCACGGGATCGATCGTGATGGGGTACGCGGCGTTCGCATCGTCAACCATGAGCGAGAGCCCTCCGGGCTGCGCCTGCATGCGCGCGGAGAGCGCCACGCCGTTCGCATCCCACGCCCGAAGCCCCGCGTAACGGTAGGATTGCCCGGTGCCGAAATCGGCGATGCGAGCCGACGTGCCGCCGGCGTCTACGGTGACCTTCGCGTTTTCGACGGCGACCCAGACCGAGAGCTCGCCTTCTCCTGTCGTGCGCTCGTGCACGATGAAGCTGTGCTCGAGACCATCCTCGCGATTTTCCCACAGCTCCGTCAACTTGCCGCGCGTGCCCTCGAGGCGCTGCAAGCATTTGCCCATGGCGTCGAGCGCACCGTCGGAGCGACAGGCACCGAGCTTTAGCGAAGCCGGCTCGAGCGCTGTGCGATTCTGCCCACGGCCCAGCGCGGAGCCGCCGATGCGAAGGCGGCTCGAGCCTTCTGCCTTCGGCTCGAGCCGTACGCCACGCGCGTCGAATGCCGCCCTGAAGCCGTGCTGCGCGTTCCGAGCTTCAAAGCGCTCTCCTTGCCGCTCGATCGCGAAGCTCGATGCCGCGATGCGCCGTGCGACGGTCGTCTGCCACTCTGAGCTGGGAAGGTCGGGTGCGGAAGGCGCCTGCACAGCAGGCTCCGGCGCGTCCACGGCGTGGCGAGCCCCGCTCCCGATGTCCGTCTCGAGCGCCTGAACTGGCGCTAAACTCAGTCCTTCGATCTGGGATTCACTGCCACAATGGGCAAGCGCAAACACCAGTAGCAGCTTCCCCGCATCTCTCCCGACCATCGTTGCTCCCTTTCCCGGCGTAAAATGATCCCGTCAACATGAACGGTGCAACACGATCGCGCAATGACAAGAGCGTTAATATGAAGCCGAACGATGTTTGGGCTCAACGCTGGAGGTTCTCGGCGACGCGAGCGGCGAGCTTCTCCGTCCACGCCTCGTTGTCCCCCAATTGTTGAACTCATTTCTGCCCACGACCATGACGAGCTGATGATCGAGTGCGATCCCCAGACGCTTCCTGACGCCGCTCCGTGCCCCACCACATTCGGTCCGAGCGGTGACTTCGCGCGATCGCCTGGCCCCGTCATCCACGTGAAACCAATGCCCCATTCTTGTGTCTTGTCGGCGACATCCGGCGCATGGTCTGCGATGCGCTGCGGCCACAGCTTCGGCAGGAAACCCGGCGAATACAGCCGATAATCGCCGTAGGCGCCGTCCTGGATGAGCATTTGGACCACCTTCGCCAGGTACATCACGTTGAGTCTAGGTATTCCAACGCGATCTGGGCGGGACAGGGCTTCGATAAGGTAGCGTAACGCTCAATCTACGCAACTCCTTGACAAGTCGCGCTACAACCCTGACGGATTCCGGTCATTGCTGGCGTGGTAGCGTCCTCGGGTGGCTTGGAAATGCCCGCGCTGTCGCCGTTCCTTTACGCGAGAGAATCAGCGGCACGCTTGCGGCACCGGCGACGCAGCCAAGTGCTGGCGCAACCGGCCCGAAGCGCTGGTGCAGCTTTACGGCGCGCTGGAGGCGTTCGCCAAGTCGCTGGGGCCGATCGAGATCGTGGCGCGCGAACGCTACGTGCTGCTGCGCAGCGTGCGCATCTTTGCGGACCTGGTGATCATGGCGGACGCGTTGCGGGTCGCGGTGCACCTGCGCCGGAAGGTCGACGATGCGATGTTCTTCAAGGTCGTGAACGATGGCAAGAAGGTGACGGCCGTGACCAAGTTGCAGACCAAAACGGAGCTGAAAGCGCTTCAGCCGTATCTGAAAGAGGCCTACGAGGTCTCGCTCGGGTAGCTGAGAGAAAGCGACGCGCTAGCCAGCGTGCCCTGGTTTGCTAGTGTGCGCCGCGTGGCAGCGAAGGTCGACGAAGGCGAGTTCGAACAGTTGGTGGCGCCGCACCGGCGCGAATTGCATGCCCACTGTTACCGCATGCTCGGTTCGGTGGCGGACGCCGACGACGCGCTGCAAGAAGCTTTGCTGGGCGCCTGGCGGGGTTTTGCGGGGTTCGAGGGGCGGAGCTCGCTGCGCTCGTGGCTGTACCGGATCGCCACCAACGCTTGTTTTCAACTGTTAGCCGCGCGGCCGCGTCGACAGTTGCCGTTCGAGCACGCGCCGGCGACGGCGCCCGACAGCGCGCTGGCACCGATGATGGAAGGCCCGCTGTGGCTGGAGCCGTACCCAGAAGATCCGGCAGCGACCTTCGAACTGCGCGAAAACGTCGAGCTGGCGTTCGTGGCGGCCTTGCAGCATTTGCCCGCCACGCAGCGCGCGGCGCTGATCTTGCGCGAGGTCGTCGGCCTTTCGGCGCTGGAGGTGGCGGAGCTACTGGAAACCAGCGCGCCGTCGATCGAAAGCGCGCTGCAGCGTGCCCGCAAAGCGGTCGAGGAGCGCGTGCCGGCGCGCAGCCAGCAAGCCACCCTGCGCGATTTGGGGGAGAAGGCGGAGCGCGAGCTGGTGACGCGCTACGTCGAAGCGTGGCAGAGCGCGAACCCCACGGCGCTGCTCAGTTTGTTCACCGAGGATGTCAAGTTCAGCATGCCGCCCATCCCCAATTGGTTCAATGGCCGAGAGGACGTCGTGCGGTTCTTCGCCGAGCGCGTCTTCGCCACGCCCTGGCGGCTGCGTCCCATGCGGGCGAGCGGCCAGCTGGCATTTGCCTGCTACCAGGGTCCAGAGTTTCGGCTCGGCGCCCTGAACGTCATCACCCTGCGCGCTGAGAAGATAGCGGAATTGACGGGGTTTTTGGACCCTGCGCTGTACCGTCGATTTCTGCTGCCCGAGCGATGACTTTTGGGGCGTCGCCCACTCTGACTGGGCATGCAAAAGACTTACTCCGGCAGCTGCCACTGCGGCGCCGTCCGTTTCGAATGTGAGCTCGACCTCGCTCAGGGCACTAACCGCTGCAATTGCTCGTTCTGCCGCAAGAACCGCTTTTGGATGGCGCTCGCGAAGGTCGACGCCTTTCGGCTGCTGGCCGGTGGCGAAGCGCTGGTCGACTACCAGCACACGGCACCCGGTAGGACAGAGCCGTTCCTCCACCTGCTGTTCTGCGGGCGCTGCGGGGTGCGGGCCTTCAGCAGGGGCGGCTTCTTGCCGGCGCTCGGCGCCGCGTTTTACGCGGTAAGCCTGGCGTGCCTGGACGACGTGAGCGTCGAGGAGCTGGTGAGCTCACCCATCCGCTACTTCAACGGTCAAGCTGACGACTGGGCGACACCGCTCGAGGGCGAGACGCGGCACCTGTGAAGCTGCGCTGGGGGCGGCCGCACGTTAGTGGTTCGTGGCCGCCAGCCGAGTGGGTACCCACATATCAAAGCATCGATGGCACACTGGCGCCCGTCCTCAGCTGTGCTTGACCTGGGCGACCAGGCCGCCCCCGAACGCGCATTCGCGTATTCAACTATCGATAATGTACAATTATCACTAGTTAGACCATCTTCGGACTTCGACATCGGGGCTGAAAGATCGCCGAAAGCGACCACTTTGGCGCGACACATTAGCCCGAGCGCGGAACCTGATCGGAAACGCCACGACGACGCTCACCTGGGGCGGCGGCAGCTGTCCACGTCATGGCCGCCGAGTGGAGACGGTCGATTTAGAATCGCTCCGAGAGTCAGCTTCCGACTCGGGTGGTCACAGAGCTGCGCAACGAACCACTCCCTTCACACGCGCTCACCGCCCCACAAAATGCATTCACCAGCTCGGCGTATTGCACTGCGCCTCGAGCAGGCGCGGACTGGCGATCAAGATCACAATCGCCTGGGAGCGCGAGGTCGCCACGTTGAGGCGGTTTAGGCTGAACAAGAAGTCGAATCCGCGGGGAGCATCCTCGGGATTGGACGTGGCCATCGAATACAAAACGACAGGTGCCTCTTGCCCCTGAAACTTGTCCACCGTCCCCACGCGAGCGTTTGGATAACCACCCGCCGCAAGCCGCTCCGCAATGAGCTGTACCTGGGCGTTGTAAGGAGCGACAACCAGCACATCCTGCAGCGTCAAGTCCTGCTCTTCGCCGTCCCGATTGATCCACATGGCTCCCGGCACCAGGATCTCGGCGACAATCTCTCCGATGCGCTCGGCCTCTTCCGCGCTCGAGTTCACATTGCCCCGATGCTCGATCGGTTCAAAGAATAAGCCGGCCCCCGAGAAGCGATGGGCCGATCCGGGGAGGCGCAATACCTGTTTTCTGCAATCGGGGTGCGCCTGCAGGCGGCCGCCGTAGAAGTACTCCGACGTGAAGCCAGCAATTGCGGGTGGCAGTCGCCACGTCCTCTCCATGAACAGTCCCTTTCCTTTCGGAATGGTCGCGTCGCCGCCCAGAACGTGTTCTAGCGCTGACACCTCGGCACCGAGCGGATAGCTTCCCGCAGAGGGCTGGGAGAGTTGCTGCGGATCGCCAAGGAGCACCAGGCTCTTGGCCGCCACGGAGACGGCGAGCGCGCTGGCGAGAGAGAATTGCCCGGCCTCATCCACGACCAGCACATCCACGCTGTTGCGGAGTTTTTCGTCGCACCACAACCACTGGGTGCCCGCCGCGACCTGTACCGCCCCCGATGCGAGGCTGCTGGCGATCTTGGCAGCGCTGTCGCCCTTTTCGTTGTGCGGATGCTCGAACTGCGAGGTGTTGGTCTTCGGCTTTTGGATGGAGAACAAGCTCACTGGGGCGCCAGCGTCGCGAGCCTCCTGGGCGGCCTCGTAAACGGCTTCGAGCAAGTTGCTGATAACCGTGTGGCTTGTGGCGGTAATGCCGACTCTTTTTCCAGCACGCACCAACTCGACAATCATCCGGCTGCCCGCGTAGGTCTTGCCCGCGCCAGGCGGGCCTTGGACCGCCAATGCGGTGCGGGACAAATGAGGCCCTATGCGTTTCATGGCTTCGCCCGCGGATTCACCGTCCATCTGGAGCACGACGCCATGCTCAAGGCGGGGAGCACTTCGAAGGAGCAGCTCCCGAGCTGCCGGGAATGACACTTCGGCGGCACATTGTTCCTCCTCAGTCCTCGGTATGCCGAAGTCCGGAGCCAAGGCCTCGGCGACCTCTGCCAAGGCGTTCTGGAGCACCTTCACATCGGGGTCTTTGTTCCTTTTCGCCATGGCGCGCGGAGGCACTTCGAGAGCGTTCGTCCGCTTGACCGCCACCACATTGGCATCGCGGTCGATCTCGATGACAGTACCGAGCACTTGCCCGGTAATGGGACACTCCACGGCATCGTCCACCGTGATGCCGTACTCTTGCGCCGGAAATGCATACTCGTAGCGGTCGCTCCTCGACCGCGGCTCCTGGATACGCCCCCTGCAGACTTCGCTGCCGAGCCCACCAATAGGGATCGATTCGTCGACGAGCTCCTCTTCGGTCAGCCCACGCACACGAAAATACTCTCGCCAGGCGGGCTTCGCGTCGCGCCGGTGCCAATCCACCACGTCTGCAAGCAACTGCCGCGCGCCCTCCCCGGGCGCACGCGGTTCAGGGTCTGGAGGGAGCCCTTGCAAGAGCCGCTCTCGAATGGCGACCACCCGAAGAATCCATTTCGTGGCGAGTTCGTTCGGACCTTCGCTCTTCGGCTCCGGTCGCGGAATGACCTTTCCCTCTGCAATCAGGGCACTACGCAGCCCTTCGAGCCAACGCTGCAGGTACAGCGTGGATTCGCAGTCTTCTCGGTTGTAAGCCTCTACCGTCGGGACCACCTCGGGAATGTCCTCGACGTGGGCTGTCTCCCGGTTGAGCTCGAAGAGTCTGCGCGCTTGAGACGCCGCTCTCAAGTTCGTTCGCCGTTCGTAAGCGTAGAACCGCTCGAGCTCTTTGATCGAGTAACTCTCGATGCCCGCTCGCAAGTGTTATCGCGCATGCAGATCCGGCGAGCTGCATGCGCGATAACAATCAGCCAATGCGACCGTAAAGATCGTACTGGCAACAAGGAATAGCTCCGCGAGCTGGATCTGCTGGTCGAATTGCATAGATCGAGGTCTCCGGTGAGCAAGATACCATCCCCCGCGCTCGGGAGGGGCAGTTGAGGGCGGGGGCTCGAGTAGGTGCGTCCTTTGCAGGCAACGGCGACTTATCGAAGCTCTACCCTGCGAGGGTGAGAACAGGTGCTCTCGGTTCCGTTGAGCAACCTAGTCGCGCGACTATTTGCGCCAGCTGTCGTCATCGACGACCGGGCATCAGAGGCCGAAGCGACTTGCATACTTCTGCACGAGAGTGACGCTCTCGCCCAAAACGTCATCCAGCTCGATGCTGACCTTGACGCGCGCGGGCGGCGCCACGCTCGCGCCGCCGAGGGTCGCCTTGTGTACGCCGAGGTAAAAAGCACCACCATACTTCATCATCGAGCTTCGATAGCCGGTGGCGTTTGAAGATCCCCCACTTCCGTGGACACCCCAAGATGCGCGAAGATGCGCGAGGAGTAGTTCATGGCAAGACGAGCGCGAAGATTCTTTCCACCGGAGTTCAAGGCGGACGCAGTGAAGCTGGTCCGATCAGGTTTGGTCATGCCCGTTCGGCTTCTCGCGACTTGTCTCGCGTTCCTGCGGGCATGCTGCCGCGCGTGCTGAAGGCCTTCGACCGCCTCGATGAGTGGCCCAATGTTCTGGAGCAAAGCCGCTTAGCGGCAACTTGGCGGGACACTTCCGGTTGCATGTTGGCGACTGGCGAATCGGTTTCGTGTTCAGGGGGCGGAAGTGCTCGTCGTGGGCGTGGCCAACCGAAAAGGACATCTATGAAGACTGAACCCGTGTACCTGCACCTCGCCGAAGGCGACTACGTGATCATCCCTCGCGCCGAGTATCTGCGGCTCTGCGGGGGTGATGCGCCCGAGGGGCTGCAGCGGGCCAACGCCAAGGGGGCAGTCGTTGCCGAGATGGGCAAACGCATGCAGCTCGCGCGCGAGCATGCCGGCCTGACTCAGGCGGCGCTGGCCAAGCGCCTCAAGGTGACCCAAGTGATGATAAGCCGCGCCGAAAGCGGCACGGCGCGTATCTCGGGCGCGTACATCGGGAGGGAGTTGAAGGCTTGTAAGCTGCCCGCCGACTGGGTCCCGGGACAGTAATGCTTCCGTTCGAGCGAGCCGCCAGAGCTTCAGTCTGGAGCCGCCGTCGTCCAATGCAGTTTGACGACCCGGGCATCCAGACCGAGATGTGCGTCGATCCTGACGGATCGTCCGGCAACGGCGATGGAGGGTTGAGCGTTAATTAGCCAGCGCTCCGCAACCTGCCGGCATTTCCCGAGGTCGACGGCCATCACCTCGTCAGGCCAGCTCTGAACACGTGTTGCTGGCAGCCCGTGGCTCAGCTGCCAAAGGGTGGCGCCTGCCACGGCCGCGTTGCTCGCGAAGGCGTCCACGAACTCGGTCCGGCGGTACCGCTTGGCCAGGTCGAGCTCCTGCTCCGTCAGACTCTTCGACAGACCTCGGATGTCTTCGACCACCGAGCGGAGGACCTCTTGAACGTTGCCCGCTTCGATCTGGCCTGCCAACTGCAGTAGGCTACCGTCCCTGAAGCGATCGTTCACCCAGCCACGAATCCCATACGTCGCCCCCATGTGCCGCAATTTTTGAACAGACCCTGCCTCCCTATTCTGAATCACATTCATGAGCAGAGTGAAGGGAAGATACTCCTCTGATTCTGGCGATGGCCCAGGAACGACCAAGGCCAGCTTGGGCTCGATGTAACCCGCATCGATGTTTTGGATCAGGGGCCGTTCGAGCTGACCGGCTTTCGAATCAGCGAATGGATTGCGCCAGCGCTCACAGCCAGGCTCGGCCCCGCTCGGCGTCGCTTGCCAGCTCCCAAAAGCTGCGCGCGCCCATGCCACCACGTGTTCCGCCACAACCGGCCCGACGATGACCAATTCCGCGCCTCTCGGGTGCATCCTGCAGCGATGCACCTCTCGCAACATCCCTCGGTCCATTCCGAGCGCGCCCTGCGCGTCCTGCTTGGAGCTGGGTGCTTCGAAGCCGGGGATGGCGCCACTCGCCGCAAGCGCGACTTGGTCCGCACTCAGCGAGTGCCGCTGTATCGCCGCGAGCACCTGTTTGAGACGAATCTGGACCTCTTGCTCCTGGAACGCGGGGCGCAGCACGAACGCTGCCAGGAGCTCCACGGCGGGCCGGGATGCGCGGGCGAGAACTTGCCATGAGAATGCGGTCCCGGTCGGTCCTGTCCACACCGCGACGGGCACATTGCCCAGCTTGGGATTGATCAAAACTGAATCCGCAGTGACCTGGGTACCCGCCCGGAGCAAGTCGCCCATTACGGCCACCGCTCCTTCGCTGCGATCGCCGGCGGAAGGAACCCAGAGTTGCACGGCGGTTAGCGCCGTGTTCGGCCGCGCGACGATGGTGACGCCGACGCCGTTCTCGAGCTGAACGCGCTGGGTATTCCAACTCAGATCAACGTGTGCTTCGGGCTGTAACGTAGGCGGCCGGAGCCATGCCTGAAGCTCCACGAGACTCTTCCGCGGCGGCGCAGCCGGCAGCGGCGCACCCCCTGCGCCACAGGCGCTGGCCACGACCAGAGCCACGACCCCAGCCCAATACTTCATGGCAACTCCTCGACGGCTCCGTCGTCGGGAGCTTTCCGATGATGCCGCCACTCCACGATCAGTGCTCGGCCCGGGTCGAAGCGGCTCAGCCCGACGAAAGCCGAAGGCGTCAAATACTGAGCCGCATCGACGCAAGCCGATGGCACGCATTCTCGGCGCACGAGCTGCAAGGCGCGATCGAGCGGGCGAATGGAGGCGAGGTGCTCGGAGCGTTCGAAGGCCTGCCGTTCGGCGCTCAATATGCCCGCCTCCAGGCTCGCGCCCTGCAGCTCCTCGAGGGTCGCTCGAACCAGCGGCTCGGCGTTGTCCAGTGCTTGCCCAGGAAAGATATCGAGGCTGAGACGCCAGTAATCCGAGAGCTCCAGCTCGCCGAGACCCGCCGACAGCCCATGGGCGACCCCGAGCTCCTCGGCGGCTTCGGAAAGGCGACGTGCAAACACCGAAAAGATTCCGCGCTCCCGCTCGACGTCCTCCCCGCTGCCGACAGGCCAATAGAATTCCATGTGCTCGTTCATCAAACGAGACCGCACGACGAGCCGAGGGACCGAAGGCAGCTGGGTCCGCTTCGCCCAACTGCATTCCATGGCCGCCGTATAGGGCGCGCCGCCGTTGCTTGCTTTGAGCCCTGCCCAATGGCGGTCGATGAGCTGCTTGGCATGCGCGACGTCGAAGTTGCCCACCAGCGCCAACCGGACGCGCTCCGGCCGATAGTACTGCGCGAAGAAATTACGTGCGTCGCTCAGCGCCAGTCGCCCGATGCTGCCTCTCGAGTCCGCCACTGACTGATAGGGATGACCCACGGGAAAGAGCGCCTTGACGATGGCGTTGAGCCCGGTTTCGATCGGCCCTTCAATGCGCAACAGGTGCTCGCGCAGCACGACGTTTCTTTCCAGGATGGCCGACTCTTCGTCGACCAGGTCGAGGCCTGCCCCCAGGCGCCGTGCCTCGATCCAGAGCGCCCTTTCCAGCTGGGAAGCGGGCACGACCGCAACGTAGTTGGTGGTGTCTCTACTCGTCGTGCCGTTCACCCCCGTAGCCCCCGCTTCCGCGTACAACTCTAGCGGCGAGGCGAATGAGACGGCCTTGCGGAACGTCAAGTGCTCTACGAAGTGCGCAAGACCCTCGTAGCCCGGCGGATCGTGCCGCGAGCCAGCGTGCACCGACGAGACTACCGCCACGGTTGCCGCAGCGGGATCGACGCTCAGCACAACCTCGATTCCATTTTTCAACGTCAGGCGTTCGGTAGTTTCGCAGCTCGGGGAACGGGCATTGGAGGTCAGCGCCCACGTGAACGCGCCCATCCATGCGAGCCGCACGAGAGACAGCCTCAACCCAAACATGAAACCCACACTGGCACGAGCCACTCGAGCGAACAAGGCCGTATGGAACTGCGGCTAGCTCGACGACGGCGCAAGCTCAAGAGGCTCACCGTTAGCTGGCTTTGCGAACCTTGCGAGCCCGAGCCGGACCCTTCGACGGTGGCATCAGACGAGGGGTGCTTTTCATCTGCATCAGCTCGGTTAAGCGAGAGGGGTCATTGGCAAGTAACCTCAGAAGGTGGCTCATGGCGGTCGACACAGCCTGAGTCCCCGACTCGTATTTCTGAAACGCGCGAGGCCCTCCACCCAGCAGCTCACTGGCCTTGCGTTGACTCAGGCCGAGCTTCGAGCGCACTGCGGCCACCTCGGAAGGAGACATAACCCCGTCGACCTCTGCCTTCAACACGAGAAATACCTTCTCCCGCTCCTCTAGGGGTGGTCCGGCGAAGATCGCCTCATCACACTCGGTGCACCACCAGGCAAGCATTTCGATTGGACGCTGGTGGCCCTTGTACTCGATGGTGTCGGGGCGCGTCTCGTAGTGCATGTCGCCCCCACACTCAGGGCACGGTTGGCTTTTCTTTTTCTTGGACATGGGTCAGCGCTCCTTGAACGAAATGAGCAAGTAGCCCTCGGGGTCGGTCGTGAATTTCACATACAGCACGATGCCTTGGAACGGCACGTGGTAGACGTCCTGCCAGATGCGGCTGTCGGCCACACTGGTCATTGATTTGTAGAATTGCGTGCGAGTGATCGCCTGGACACAGAGGACAATGTCACTACGAGTCATGCCCCGCCCTTCAGCGAATTTCAGGGCCGTGCGGGTGATGCGAAGTGCCTTGGCCTCACAGAACGTCGCTTGGATGGTTCCCAGGTCGTAGTGAGGCTTACGCCTTCTCCACCTCGATTCAATACGGCACCTTAAAGGTGCCAGTCAACAAGAAACCAGCCGCATCGCGCACCGAGGATTCGAGCAGCGTCGTACGCTGGAGGCTCGGCCCAACACCCTCGAGCCCGGGCAAGGGCGATGGCGCTCTTTTGGCGGCGCTGGATGTGACGACGCCGGGAGAGCGGTCTTGCGAGAAAAGATGGGGTTGACCGAACGAGACGTGCCGCGTCGGCCCTTCCGAGCCATTCCATGGCGCGGCTGAAGCCCGCCGAAGTCCTCGATGAGGCAAAGCGTGAAGCGGCAGCTGCGCAGGCTCCGGTCGTGGCGAAGGGCAAATTCTACTTGGCGGGCGGCACTGCGCTTGCGCTGCACTTGGGTCATCGGCTCTCCCGCGATTTAGATTGGTTCACCGCACACCCGTTCGACGGAGAGCAACTGGCTAAGGCATTGCCGTTGTTGCCCCTCAAGCCTACTGACATCGTGCAGTCTGGCCCGACACCGTGAGGGCATTTTACGGCACACTCGAGACGAGCCTTCTCCGGTATTCGAAAGTCGAGGCTTGTCCAGTGATGATCGAGCTCGGCACCCTGAAGGTGCCCGTCGCCGACCTGGAGACGCTCGCGGTAATGAAGGCATCCGCCTAGATGGCCCTGGGGTTGAAATCGCGCAACCCTCCACCTTGACAAACCTACGCTTATAGCGTAGTAGATGTAATGCGCTTCGAATGGGACCCGAAGAAGGCTGCCAGCAACGCGGCTCTACACGGCGTCACCTTTCGAAGAGGCACGCGAGGTCTTCGCGGATGAGGCCGTGGTCATGGAATTTAGGGACTTCAGGCATAGCGAGGTGCGGTTTCTCCGGGTGGGGCCCATCGCACGCGGTGTCGTGCTCCTGGTCTGGACGGAGCGCTACGAGAATGTGGTCCGCATCATCAGCGCGCGCTTCGCGAGCCGGGGCGAACGCAGGCTTTGGCGCGAATTTGTGAAAGGGATCCCATGAAGAAAAAGATGAAGAAGACGCGGCCCGAACGGCAACCGGAACCAGCCGAACCCATCGACGATCCCCCCGAGTTGACGCGCGAGGATTTCGAGCGCGCGCTGCGCGGCGACCAGCGCCAGCGCATCATGGCCGGCCATCTCGAGCCGGGTGACGTCGGAGCGTTGCGGCGTTTCGTACAGCTCACGCAGGAGCAGTTCGCCGAAGCACTCGGCATCAGCGTGCGCACGCTGCAGAACTGGGAGCAGGACCGCGTGACTCCGGACGGCCCCGGGCTCGCTCTGCTCCGGATCGCTGCTCGGGACCCGAACATGATCCGAAAGAACCTCGCGTCGGTGGCGTGACAAGCATCGGTCCAGCGAGGCGCTGTAAAACCGGTATTGGTCACGCCAAAGCCCCGAAGTGCCGCCCTTCGCCGCCCGGTTGAAGCCCGGCCCAACCACCCCGCCCGATCCGGTGTGTCAGTGACCCGCTCCTAACGCATCATGTACACGCCGCTCTCGAACTCGAAGCCCGTCGGAGTCTGTTCTGGATCGTCCGCGATGAAAGCCATGATGTAGCCGGGGCTGGCCACGACATGTCGCGGCATGAGCACTTCATCGGCGAGGGGGTTGCGCCCGAGCACCTCGAACGTTTGCAGGCTCACAACGACCAATGAGAGCAGCGCTGGATAGGCGTGCGACTCGGCACCCTCCAGCACCCAGGCCACACCGTCCGCAACTCTTGGCACCACGGGACCCCGTGTGGGCAAGTCGCCGGCGCGGAATGGGGCCGCCGCGTTCTGCACGTCGATGACGGAGCCATCGGTGCCAAAGAGGTAACCCGAGTCGTAAACGATGTCCGTTTCGAACCCGGCCATGAGGCCCGGTGCTCGGCCTCGTGCAAACCGTCTGCGGTGACTTCGATCGTGTACACGCCGAACGCGCCATCCATGTTGTTGAAGCCCATCAGGTATGGGTTCGGGCCGCGTGTGAGGCGGGCGGGGCCTCTGCCGCCGGGCACTCGCGCCGGGCGCGGCACGCCATCGTCGAGCACGACCACACCGACGAGGCTGGGACTGAGATTGTCGATGTGGAGCGTGACGGCCAAGCTCGAGGTCGTGCCCGGCAGCACGACCATCGGCCCTGCAACGTGAGGCCGCGGCGCGAATTCCTCCGGAGCAAGCGCAGGCAATGGATGCGCCGCCAGCAGCACGGGTGTGTCGCCCTGGACGTCGAGCTTCACGAGGCTGGAATTGTCGTGGAGGCCCGCCCAGAGCGTCGTGCCATCATCGGAAATGGCGAGGGTGTCGGGGTTCGCGCCCACGCTTATCGTGCCGATGACGTGCGCCAGCGCTGCGTCGAATGTGACGATGCTGTCCGGAAAGCTCGGCGCGGACGTGCCCATGGCGACGTAGAAGCGCGTGCGCAGCGGGTCGCTCACCAGGGCCGTGGCTCCCGGCAAATAACGGCTCAGCGACGGAAACTCCGGGTCGACGCTGTTGCTGCCGCCATTGCCCCCGATCGGCGGCGCGCCGCTGCCGCCCGGGTAGGGCTCATACGGCCTCGTACCGCCAAGACCCGCGCTCCCGCTAGCCACGCCGCCCGCACCGGCGCTGGTGTTCGCCGCGCCGCCCGCACCGGCGCTGGTGTTCGCCGCGCCTGCCGAGCCTTCCGAACCGGCATAGCCCGCGCCCGACGCATTATCATCGCTGCAACGCTCGGCAGTGCAGACCGACCCGGCAGGCTCGTCACGCGGGCTCGGAGCCGGCTCTAACTGGCGACGCTCGTCGGATTCGCCGGTGCTCAGCGAACGACCGCCACAGGCGATGACTGAGCATGCGAACAGAAACGCCCCGTCTCGATGCATCGAAAGCCTCATGGGCACGAGCTTAGCGGCTCACCTCCGCGCCGTCAGCGCCGTTGTGAGCCCCGATGTGCCGGGCTCTGCCGCGCGGAGCGGGCCCGGCCCACCACCCCTCGGCCTCTATGAGTCGCCGCGCACATGCGAAACGCCCCATCCATCATCCGCCAATTCCGGGCTTCGTACCCAACGGGACGCGGCGCCGGGCCTGGAGGATTCCGGAAGTGCTCGTGACGCGAAATGTTCATGTCGCAAATGTCGCTCCCAGATCACCACTCGCCGTCGATGCGCAACAACAGGTCACCGGAAACATCCTCGCGGAGACACCGCCATCTCCAATGATGACCACCAGGCATCACGAGCTCTGGTCGCAGCCTTGCTCCGCCCGGCAATTGAGTCTCCCGGGCCGTCAGAACCAGTCGACGATCCGTAGCTCCGAGACGGCGGAGAAGTGCCGCGTGTTGCTGGTGACCAGGGTGAGTCGGAGCGTGAGAGCGTGCGCGGCAATCAGGGTGTCAAACTGCCCGATGGGGTGCCTACAGCGGCGAGACCGGCGGAGAGTTTGCCGTACCGGGAGGCCTCGACAGCCCCGAAGGGCTGGACGGAGACGGCCCCCACGAAGGCGTCGATCAAGGCATGGAGCTTGGCTGAGCCGCGCCTGTCGGCCCCGTAACGCAGCTCGGCCACCGTGATGGCGCTGACGCATAGCTCGGAGGGTACGTGAGAGCGGAGGTGAGAAGCTACCTGACCCTCACCGCGCAGGGCGTAGCTCACGGCGTTCGTATCGAGCATGAAGGCGAGGGTCATTCGAACGGATCTCGCCGTGGCAAGGGATCGGGCTCGGGACGCGGGATATCTCCCTCGTCCCAGGCGCCCAAGGCGGCTAAGAACTCGTCGGACCATTCGTCCACCGGCTCGAGGATGATGCGGCTGCCCTCCCGGTGCACTGCGACTTCGGTTGCCCCGTCGGGGAAGCGGAAGGATTGGGGCAAACGCACCGCTTGGCTGCCACCATTCTGAAAGAGCTTCGCTCGAGTCGTCACCCAAAGTATATACAACAGTATATACACAAATGCAAGCGGCTGATGCCCCGAGCCCGACCCGCCCAAATCAGGGCAGAAATCGGCCCCAATTGGCCTCGCGGCGCGAGATCTGAGCTTGCCGGCAAGCCGCTGAGCGCCCCTCCCCCACCGCAGAGCTTGCCGCGAAGCAATCCGCAACTGCGCGCGTCCGATGGTAACTGCGCCGACGTGATCTCGAGCGTCATCCGACCTGCGACCATCGCCCCCGCTGCGGATGCCGGCGCCGAGGCTGGCTCAGCGCCGCGGGACGCCTGTCATGCGGGAGTTTGGCGAGGTTGACAGGCTCGCAATTAGCTCGCTTTGCGAACCTTCCGAGCCCGAGCCGCACCCTTCGACGGGTGGCATTAGACGAGAGGTGCTCTTCATCTGC
>JANOIG010000254.1:0-22625 GCA_031407405.1 Deltaproteobacteria bacterium | reverse complement strand
AAGCGCCTCCCGCGGCGTCACCGGAGCAGTTCGCCAATGGGCCGGCCGGCGTCGAGAGTGCCGTGATAGCTAGACGACCAGCAAGCCCGCGCAGCGCGAACCCGAGCAGGGCATCGGCTAAATGCGCGTCAAACAGTGGGTTGGGTTTTGCCGCTGGGTTTTGCCGTTGACCCTCTTTTTCTAGAGTTTCCTCCTGGTCAGCGATTGATAAACCAGCAGAAAAAGCCCCATCTCCGGGGGTCGATGTCTCTTGATTGGGGCCTGTCACGCCGGAGGCCGCGGGTTCAAGTCCCGTCCGCCGCGCAACGATTCTGGGGAGTTGGGCGCAATGAGGGCCAGGGGGACTGGGCAGTTTGGCCCGCACCTGGCCCAAGCTGTGAGCCGTTACCCGTCGCTGCGTTTGGTTTGCCGTCAGGCCGACGCTGACGTCGGCCCGTCTCCGGCTTCGTGGCTGACATTGTCTTACGGCAAGGGCCAGTAACGGGGTCAGCCATGGATGTGGCTTGCGGATGCACGTCGTAAACCGGGCATGACCGGCGCCGCCAGCGGGCTTGCCTGTCGGACCCAAGCCGCCTTCTCGCGTCACCGCCTCGAACACGCTAGGACCAGCTGGAGACGTCCACACGGGTCCGCCGAGAGCTTGACGTTTCAAGGGGGCAAAAAGGGCAATGGCGTCGAGCTTGTCTAGCAGGGGTGCGGCAGCGGTGGACCACCCGCGGAGTGAGCACGATCGAGCGCGCGAACGTGTGCTCTCCGGTGTAGCGTGGTCGACCACGGCGGCCTTCGGTATTGCGACGCCGTGGCTGCTCATCGAGGGGTTGCCGGCGCTATCGCAGGTCGTGTTCGTGAGCTGCTCGTGCCTGGTGTTGTGCGCGGCGCTGGCGCGACGGCGGCCACTCTGGTTGCGCTTGGGCGTGTTGGTGCTTGCCCTCTACGCGGCGGCGACCGACGCCATTGCGCTTCGTGGTTATACGCCGAACGCTTTTTTCGCGCTCGGTCTGCTGGTGGTCGTGACGACGTTGGTGCGGGGCAGGGGCTTTGGCCTGTTCAGCGTGGCGGTCGTGGCGGCCACCATTTTCGGAGTGTCGTTGCTGCACCGTCAGGGCGTGATCCTGCGCGAGCCCATTGGGAGCCGGGCCCGTCCATGAAGCAGCTCGTCGAGGGGTTTCGGGCCGCTCATCAAGTGGGCCGTGTTCTCGTCTGCTCGGGATACACCCCCGAGGAAGTCTCGCTTCCACTCGAGCTGGTCGACGACTTCCTTGCCAAACCGTTCAGCGGCGACGTCCTGGCGCAACGGATTTGGCAATTGCTCGTACCGGCACCACTGGCGGCTGAGCAAGAGCTCGCGCTTCGACCGGTCCATTCAGCAAAACCGCTACCCCCGGGCGAGATCTAGTTGGCGCTTCTCGCCGCTGTAGGGCGCTAGCGCCGGTGCTGGTACTTGCGCGTGCGCTCGTCCTCGTCGATGGCTGGGGCGGGCACGACTGCGGCCGAGAGCGCGGGCTCCGTGATGTGCCGAGGGGGTGGAACGCCCGCCGAGTCGCGAGTCAAAAGGGCGCGGCGCAAGGCGAAGAGCTCGAAGATGGCGCCGAGCTCGGTGCGTAGCTGTTCGAAGACGAAGATGTCCGTGCCCCCATCACAGGCCCATATGCCGGTCACCTGGCTACCAAAGTTGATGCTGGCGACCAGCAGCGTCGATGGCGTTTCGCCTGAGGGAAAACCGGGTGGCAAGAGCTGGCGGCGGTCGTAAGGCGCGCCGTCGCAACGCATGGCGCCGGTCGTCTCGAGCTGGAGCAAGGGCTGGAAACAGTCGCGTCGGGCCCCGCACACGACGCCCAGATAGGCCCGGTGCACACCCAACTTGGCGAACTCGCTCGCGAGCCGGCGACCGAGCTGGGCCTCATCCTCGGCGCCCCACAAGTTCATGCTTGCATCCCGCAATGCCACCGAGCGTTCAAACATCTCGATGCGTTTCTTCCTGTCGGCGTCCCCCAGCATGGCACTGAGCCGTGTCAGCGCTCGGCTCCACAGGCCATCGAGCTGCGCTCGGCTCAGGCCGTGGGCCTTCGCCCCCTGGAAGTGACGTTGCAAGCGTGTCACGTTGCGCCCGATCTGCTCCACGGGGAGACCATCCGCGAACGCCTCCACGGCGAGCTCGTCGAGCGTCTGCAAGAACAGCTCTTCCTTGCCCGCCACCGCGGACTCCAGGCTGCGTAGCAAGCGTTCCACCCGCGTCGACCACCAGTCGAAGGACGCGGCATTGGCAACTTGCAGAGTTTCCGCCATCGCCAGCCGGTGCGTAGCCATGTATTCGCTCACCTCCTGCCCGACCCTGACGGCTGGTAGGTCGGCGAGAGAGGCGGCCTCCCCGCAACCGCACGAGTCGCGCAAGGCTAGCCTGGGACAAAACGCGATTCGATGTGGGGAGCGACCCTGCATCGCCCCTCTCAGCGCCTCGAGCGCGTGCAGCGCCAGCTGGTTGAAGGGCTGGGCGACGCTGGACAGACGGGCGGATGCCGCCAGCGGACTATCGTCAAACCCGATCAGGCGTACTCCACCGGGCACGGAAAGCCCATGGGCGGTGAGGACCTGTCGCGCACCGATGGCCAGGGTGTCATTGGCCGCGACCACGGCGTCGAACCTCCGCCCACGCCCGATCAGAGCCTGCATGGCGGCGATCCCGCCCTCGAGGGTGAACGGGCCATGCTCGACCAGCTGCGGATCAAAGGGCAGGAGGTGCGCTTCGAGCGCATAGCGGTAGCCCTCTAGCCGCGCCTTGGATTCTTGGTTGTCGCTGGGGCCGGCGAGGTAAACCATGCGCCGGCAGCCATGCACTCGAATCAAGTGTTCCACCGAGGCGCGCATCCCCGCACGGTTGTCGACCGTGACATAGGGCAACTTCGCCAGCTCCACCCCGATGCTGACCTTCGGAATTGCGCCCAATCGCTCGACCAGCGCCTCGAGCGAAGCACTGCCAAGAAAGTTCATCAGCGCTCCGGAGAGTAGCACCGCGCCATCCACTGCCTCCGGTGTCAGCCAGTCATACACTGCGTTCTGGGCTCGTTCCGCGGGGTTCACGTGGCCGAGGCCTCGGCCCATCACGACGAGCAGATCGAAGCCCTCGCGCAGCGCCGCCCGCTCGAAGGCCTTGCGCAGCTCACTTTGATAAACGTCGAGCAGGCCGTCGGTGATGAAAGCAATTCGCTGGCGGGAACGCGCGGGCAAGGGCAAACCTCATTCCGAATGGTGCACGGCCGAGCCGGCACGTGGGACAGTCCGCTGGACCACGCTCAATACGGTCAGCTTTGCGATTCACCCCACGGGTGATTTTGCTTTCACGCTGGAGCCCTTTCGCACCCTGCTTCTTGTGCGACACTGTGCCAGTGGAACGCCTTCCTGCGCACGTCGGTTGCCGCCTTCAGTGGCGTGAGGGCCGGGCGGCACTGCTTCGCTCAGGCAAAGCCCTCGACCACACTACGACGCTTGGAGAGGTGGCCGCGCTCACCGCTCGAACCGGGCGCCGGTGCTTCCCACTCTTCGCTCGCTGCGCTGTCCAAGAGCGCCACCCTGAACACGTCGTCGAGGGTGTCGGCGAAGTGAAACTGAAGCGTGTCGCGGATTTCGCGCGGCACGTCGTCCAGATCTGCGGCGTTGCGCCTCGGCAATATGACGTGACGCACCCCAGCGCGGTGGGCGCCGAGCACCTTCTCCTTCACTCCGCCGATCGGGAGCACCCGCCCGGTCAGGGTAATCTCGCCGGTCATGGCCAGGTCCCGACGCACGGGGCGCCCTGACATGGCAGAAACCAGGGCTGTCGCGATGGTGACGCCTGCGCTCGGGCCATCCTTGGGGATGGCACCTGCCGGCACGTGTACGTGCACCTCGCTCGACCCCACTCGACCGCGGGGGATCTGCAGCTGGAAGGCATGAGTGGCGGCGTAGGTGAGCGCGGCGCGGGCACTTTCCCGCATTACGTCGCCCAGTTGTCCCGTCAAGATCAACGACACACTGCCCCAACCGTGTACTTCTGTCTCACCCGCGCCATCGGCGCCTTGTGGGATACGCGTGCTGCTGATACTGCGCACGGCAGCCTCGACAAACATGATGTCGCCGCCCATGGGCGTGAAATACATGCCGGTGGCAACACCCACCTGATCGTCGGGTGCTACACGCTCCGGGTGGACGCGGGGGCGGCCCAAAAGTGCCTCCACTCGGGTGGGCGTAACGACTGGGTCAGGGCTCTGCTCGGTGGCGTAACCTCGAGCGAGCTTGCGCGAGATGGCTGCGATCTGATGCTCGAGCTTGCGAACCCCGCTTTCGCGGGTGTAGCCGCTGATGAGGGTCGAGAGGGCGTCGTCGGTGAAGGTCGGTTGCGGCGACATTTGCAGCAGGCCCGACTCCTGCAGCTGCCGTGGCACCAGGTAGCGCTTGGCGATCTGCAGCTTTTCTTGCTCCGTGTAGCCTGAAAAATCCACGATTTCCATGCGATCCAGCAGGGGCGCGGGGATCGTGTGGGTGACGTTTGCGGTTGCAATGAATAGCACCTCGCTCAAATCGAAGGGTACGTTCAGGTAGTGGTCGGTAAACTGGTAGTTCTGGGCTGGGTCGAGCACCTCGAGCAGCGCGCTCGATGGGTCACCCTGCAAAGACATCCCGAGCTTGTCGACCTCGTCGAGGAGCACCACCGGGTTCTTCGTGCCTGCGCGCTTGAGCCCTTGAATCAGGCGCCCGGGCATCGCCCCCACGTAGGTGCGCCGATGGCCTCGAATGTCTGCTTCGTCACGTGCACCACCCAGCGCAATGCGGACGTACTCACGACCCAAGGCGCGAGCGATGCTTTTGGCAATACTCGTCTTACCGACGCCGGGGGGGCCGGTAAATAGCAGGATTGGACCTTTGGAGCGCACTTCACCCTGGCCGTCCAAGGGCGCGCTGTCGTCTCGCGTGCCGTTCACCTCGGACACGGGCTCTTCCCCGCGAGCAGCGCTGTCCTTGGTGCCATGGCTGCGCGCGCGCGCCTGCAGCTGCCGCACGCTTAGAAACTCCAGCACGCGGTCTTTCACGTCACCGAGCCCAAAGTGGTCTTCTTCCAGCACCTGCTCGGCACGCCCCAAGTCGAGAGTTTCTTCCGAGCGGCGGTTCCATGGCAGCTCGACCATCCACTGCAAGTAGGTGCGAATGACCTGAGACTCTGTGGACTGTGGGCCGGAACGTTCCAAACGCCCCAGCTCTCGCTCGGCCTCTTCACGCGCCTCCTTGGGTAGGTTCAAAGTAGCGATCTTCTCGCGCAGCTCAGCGACTTCGTTGTCGTCGTCGTCTGTGCCGAGCTCCTTCTGGATCGCTTTCAACTGTTCGCGTAGGTACATCTCCTTCTGGCGGCCTTGCAGCTCGTCGCTGACCTGCTTCTGGATCAGCTTCTGGGAGCTGTGGACGTCAATCTGGCGCTGCAGGTGAACCAGCGCCTTGCGCATGCGTTCCTCGACGCTCAATGTCTCGAGCAGCGCTTGTTGGTCCGGGATGGGCAGCTCGAGCTGACTGGCAATTAGGTCGGTAAACTGACCGGGATCCTGAACGGCATTCACCACCGATTCCAGAATCTCCTCGCTCAGTCCACGTTGGCGGCCGAACTCGGTGGCACGCTGGCGAAGCTCCTTGTACAGCGCCGTAAACGCGAGGTCCTCCGCGTGTGTCGGGCCGAGCGATTTGACGGGCATGACCCTAGCGCGAATGAAATCCCCCTCGACCTCATAGTCGAGGGCCACGGCGCGGGTTTCACCCGTGATGAGCAGCTGCATCCCATTGATGCCGCGTTGAACGGGACCAATGCGAGCGATGACGCCCATGGGTTGCAACCCATCTTTGGAAACGTGCTCTGCGTTTTCGCGTTGGGCCACTACGAACACTCGTCGATCCCCGCTCAACGCCTCATCGATGGCGCGTGAAGTACCCGCCCGGCTGACCGCCACGGGCACCGTGGGGCCAGGGAAAACCACCGTGCCCCGCATGGGTAGTACAGGTATTTTGATGCTTTCGGACATGGCCTCTCGGGGGTACGGGACGCGTGACAATGGCGCGCTGCGCGCACTACAGGGATCAGGCGTGGCGGAGCGCACGAGCGATCACCGCGGAACGACTGAGCTGGAGAGCACTCTGGGGTTTGCTCACCAGTCTGACTCAGATCAACGTGTGTCCGTTTTTTGGGCCGTCAAGATGCACGAGGGCGACTGGGTAAGGGTGTTCAGCCGGCAGCGCAAACAAGCTGAAGAATCAGCTGGCCAGGAACTCCGGTCGGCGACCCCGCTCGAGCATCAGTCGGTCGTATTCTTCAAACAACGTGATGCCGCTCTTGGCTCGGGGCAAGCTCACCCCGAGCACGCGTGCGGTGAGCAAGCCGGAAAGCGCCATGACCCGATCGCGCTCGTTATACCTGGCGGCGGTGGTCAGGTTGTTCAGGCAGCGCTTGATGGTTTGCGCCAGCCCTTCCTCGACTCGGTCGGAAACCTTGGGCAGCGCGAAGCTCTCGGCGAGCTCATCCGTGAAGGTCCCCAGCGGCGGATCGAACGCAGGATCGACGCTGTGCCGCCTTCGGGTCTCCCGTTCGCGAGCGGTCACCACGTACTCTTCAATCGTGCCGAGGACATCGCGAATGCCAAAAGGTTTGGGCAAGAACTTCAAGGAAAGGTCCCGGCTGCGTCGTTCGATGCGCGGGTCGTCCGAACCTGTCATCATTACGATGCTCATGTCGGGGTTGTTGCGGCGTAGGTATTCGCCTAGGACGAGGCCCTCCATGCCCGGCAAGTTGTGATCGACGAAGGCGATGTGAAAGGTCCAGTGCGGCAAGAGGTGCAGGCCCTCTTCTGCAGATTCTGTCAGCACGACTTGGTGCTGTTCGCCGTTCAACAGGCGCGCGAATAGATTTCTCAGGTCGGCGTCATCGTCGATGACGAGAATGTTGAGTGGTTCGACTTTGGTTGACAGCCCTTTGGTGCCCATCATGTCCCCCATTTCTTCAATGCTGGCGAGTATACCCCGATTTGTTTCTTTCGACGCGCCAGGAATTCTAGAGCAGTGGGTCAAGGTGGGTTCAGTAGCTACGTGGCCTGTCGCTAACGAACGGTCGTGGGTGGTTGAACCGAGTGCTGCTGCGCTGCAGGCGCGCCCTTACATTCGACTTACGTGCTCGACTGCCGCTGTTGCTCTTTGCTTCACCCTGGCTGCTGGCCAACCAGTGAGGTAGAGTGCGACAAATGCGTGCACGCGCGCTCACAGTGCTCACAATCTTCGGGCTTGGCTGTATTCCCTCCGAAGACCTGGCGTCCTATTCGGATGGTCTGTCGGGCATGTCCAACCCGGATAACCCGGGAATTGGCGGCGGCAGCGGCGATGCAGTGGTCCCGGAAACGCTTCCAGAATCGGGAGCGGCGGGCGGAGGGGCTGGGGCAGGGGAGTCGGCGCCGCCCGTAATGTTCGCGGGCGGGGTCGCGGGGGCCGGCGGGGCACCGAATTCTGGCGGCATGGGGGTGGGGGTTCCCGTCGAGGAACCTCCGGCCGAAGAGGAGCCCCCCAGCGAGCCAGCGCCGCCGTCTCAGTTTCGTTTCGTTCGCTTCATGGCTGATTCGGACGTGACCCTAGGCCCACTGACGTCGGTCGCCGAATTCAACGTGCTCGGCGACCTGGGCGAGCCCATCGATCGTTCGATGTGGATTGCTGAAGCCGACAGTGAGGAGCTGGTGTTTCCCGGAGGTGTTGCGCTGGCGTCGCTGGCCATTGATGGGGCGTCGGCCAGCATGTGGCACACGGCCTGGTTTGAGGTCGTGCCGCCGCCTCATCCTCATTTTCTCCAGATCGACATGGGTCAGGCTCACGAGATCAGCGGCTTCCGTTACCTCGCGCGCCAGGACGCCGCATTGGATGGGCGCGTCGCCGACTACCGGTTCTTTGTGAGCGTGGATGGGGTCGACTGGGGGCAGCCGGTTTCAACGGGTACTTTGCTCAACGTGGACACCGAGCAAGAGATCCTTTTCACTCCCTAGCGCCTCGATTCTATTGATTCGATGGCACAAATGAAATTGAGGTAGCCGATTCAGACCGGCAGCAAATACCCATCACTTCAATGGAATCGGCGTACTAGTCGAGCATGGCCTTGACGCCCGGGGCGAACCGCTTGGCGGGGGAGACCAGCCCTTACCTGCTTCAGCACGCGCACAACCCCGTGGACTGGTACCCGTGGGGCCGCGAGGCATTGGAGCACGCCAAGGCTGAGGACAAGCCCATTCTGCTGAGCATTGGCTATGCGGCGTGCCACTGGTGCCACGTGATGGAGCGAGAGTCGTTTGAGGATCGAGACATCGCTCGGTTGATGAACGCCCATTTCGTCTGCATCAAGGTGGACCGCGAGGAGCGGCCGGACCTCGACGACATCTACATGGCGGCGACCACGGCGCTGAGCGGCAGCGGGGGGTGGCCCATGACCGTGTTCATGACCCCGGAGCAAGAACCCTTTTTCGCGGGGACCTATTTCCCGCGGGAGAGCCGAGGTGGCTCGGTCGGATTTCGTCTGCTCCTCACCCGCATCGGAGAGTTATGGCAAAGTCAGCGTGCCGACCTCCAGGCGCAAGCCAGCCAGCTCACGGGTCATCTGCGCGCTCAGGCGGAGCAGCGGGCGCCGACCGCCATCTCCGACGATTTGGTCTGGCAGGCCGTGGCAGATTTGAAAGGAGCCTTCGACCCAGTGCACGGGGGCTTTGGCGGAGCGCCCAAGTTCCCGCCTAGCGCGGCGCTGTCCCTCTTGCTTCGAGCCTACCGCCGTAGTGGTGACGTGGCCCTGCTCGAGATGGCGCAGAAGACGTTGGACGGCATGAAAAATGGTGGCATGCAGGATCACCTCGCGGGCGGTTTTGCCCGCTACTCTACGGATGAGCGCTGGCTGGTCCCGCACTTCGAAAAAATGCTGTACGACAACGCCCAGCTCGCGAGTGTGTATCTCGAGGCATTTCAAGTCACCGGTAGCGCCGAATATGCTCGGGTTGCGGGCGCAACCCTCGACTACGTGATCCGAGAGATGCAGGCGCCCGACGGCGGTTACTACTCATCCACCGATGCAGACAGCGAAGGCGTCGAGGGTAAGTTCTTCGTGTTTGCCCCCGAGCAGGTTCACTCTCTGCTCGAGCCACGCCAGGCTCAACTGTTTTGCGCCTACTACGACGTGACCCCGATGGGTAACTGGGAGGGGCACAGCATCTTGAACACCCCACGGCCGCTGCCCGAGGTAGCCGCTGGATTGGGCTTGGCGGCGGCGGAAGCGGCATCCCTGCTCGAGGTCGCTCGGCAGCGCATGTATCAAGCACGCCTGGCCCGGGTACCGCCGCTCCTGGATGACAAGGTACTGACCAGTTGGAATGGCTTGATGATCGGAGCCATGGCGGAAGGTGCACGGGTCCTGGGTGCGCAACGTTATGCGTATTCCGCTGAACGAGCGGCCCGTTTCGCGCTGGGCACCCTGGAGCGTCCGGACGGGGGCCTGTACCGTGCATTTCGAGCGGGCCAGGCGAAGTTGGACGCCTACCTAGAAGACTATGCGTTTCTAGCCGACGGGTTAATCAGCCTTTACGAAGCGGCGGGCCGCGTGCTTTCCGTGAGCGACCCCAGTGAGTTCCTGCTCTGCGCTCAAACCCTGGCCGAGCGCATGGTCCGCGATTTTGCGGCCGAGGATGGGGCTTTCTACTCTACAGCCCATCAGCACGAGCCATTGCTATTGCGAACGCGAGATGGCCACGATGGCGCGCTGCCTAGCGCCAATGCGGTCGCCGCGCGGGTGCTTGCACGCTTGAGCCGTCACTTTGATCGCGGGGGCTGGCTCGACCTGGCGGTGCGTGCTCTAGAAGCGCACGGCTCTGGCATGCAGCGAGTGCCGCGCGCGTTCGCCACCAGTCTAAACGTGCTAGAGCTGTGCCGCGAGGCTGCGATCGAGATCGTCGCGGTGGGGCGGCCTGGAGACCCTGCGCTCGAAGCGCTGTTGGGCGAGGTCGCCAAGGTGTATTTGCCCAACGCCGCGCGTGCGGTGGTCGTGCCGCAGTCGGCACTGCCGGCCGGAGGCTCGCCGCTGGCTCGGGACAAGGTGCTGGTCGAGGGAGCCCCGGCCTTGTATGTGTGTCGGAATTTTAGCTGTCTCTCGCCTATCACCCAGCCTGCCGACGTGGTGCCGGCCCTGACGCGGGCGTCGGCTGAAGCAGCTTCTGCCTCCTTTGGCGCGGGGCCATGAGCTGCGCGTCACACGCGACTGGACACGCGCAGCCATTGGCAGGACAGTGCCATTTCGGGAGCGTCACTCCAAGTCTGGCGCCGCCCACTCGAACGAAAGGTTAGTCTCATGAGGTGCGAAAATATTGAAGAGACCGCAGCGGTGTTTTCACTGGGCTCCTGGCGTCGGTTCCTGGGTGGCACGATGGGAGGTTGCGTTCTGGTGCTCAGCCTGGCGGCATGCAACAAGCCGCCGAGTGCCGCGGTAGAATCTGCCAACACCGAGAGCTCTCCTCCGGCAGCGGCTCCGGCTCCGGCTTTGGCCGAGCCCACTGGCACGGCTTCGGTGGGGCAACCAGCTCCGGACTTCACATTGTCGGATCTGGATGGAAAGGCGGTCACCCTGAGCCAGCTCCGGGGCAAAGTGGTCGTCTTGGAATGGTTCAATCCGGGCTGCCCGTTCGTGCGCGCCGCACACACGGCGGGCTCGCTCAAAGGCCTCGGGGCAAAGCAGAGCGCGGAGGGCGTCGTCTGGTTGGCGATCAACTCGGCGGGCTCGGGCAAGCAGGGCTATGACACGGACGCCAATCGCAAGGCGCAAAGCCAGTTCGGCATGCCATATCCGGTGCTGGTCGACGAGTCCGGAAGCGTGGGCCAACTCTACGGCGCTGAACGGACGCCGCACATGTTCGTCATCAACGCCGAAGGCATATTGGTGTATCGGGGCGCAATCGACAACTCGCCCGATGGCGAGGGTCAGTCTCCGGAAGGCGGCAAGTTGGTCAACTATGTAGAGGGCGCCATTGCTGCCGTTCGAGGCGGGGCCAAGGTGACCCCGGCCGAGACCAAACCGTACGGCTGCAGCGTGAAGTACAAGAATCTATAGCGGGGCCAACCTATAGCGAGGCCATTTGTCAGCCGGTGCTCCGGTGCGTGCTCTCGAAGATACGATCCGCGCTCGTAGGCACGAAACCTTCGTACAACTTGCCGGATCGATCTCGATGCCGGAGCGCAAACTCGTAATAGCAGGTCGGGATGACGCGTGGTCCGTCGGCGAAATCCACCGTCACCCGATCCGCGAGTGTGGCGCCTTGCTCGAGCAGGACGTCGCGTGAGCCCTTGACCCGACCGCCGGCTTCATTGATGCGGTAGCCGGCGGCTGCCACGAAGTCGAGCACTCGATCCACGCTGGTCAGTTGGGTCAAGTGGTTGATGGACACGGTGAAGTGGTTGGGCCTGAGGCCTAGCGCCCCTACCCACCCAGCGTATTCGCTCTCGTTGCTCAGGCGCTCATAAGCATCGAAACGCAGCGCAGCCCAAAGCCGACCTGCCCAGAAAATCTCGGGGCCGGTACCGAGCCCGGCGGGGATCTGTGACACCAACTCGTCGATGGTCTGTCGTGCCCAGCCGCTGAGCTCGCCACATAAGAGCTCGCTCAAGAAAATGCGCGGTGACTCCGGGCACACGTACGCCCGCGCTCGCAGGTGTTTGTCGTTGAAATGGTACTCGTCGAGCGGTGTGTACCCAAGCTTTAGCACGTGCGGCTCCAGCTCCTCCAAGCTCACCGGTGAGCGATTGAAGGTTCGAAAGGCGACGTGGTCGTTTCGAACCCGCTCCCCGTGCTTCTCCAGCCGTTGATGGATGGCAGCAGCTTGCGGAGCGATGGCTGAAAAGTCTCTCCACAGGGCGTCAAAGAAACTCGTACGGTCCATGCTGGAAGTATGCGGCCCTCCAGGCCCATTGCCAAATAAACGAACCACCAGCCGCAGGCAGCAAAGGCATTTGGGTGCCCTCGATTCAGTAGAATCGAGGCACTAGCCGTTCAGTGAACCTCGGCCACCTCTCCCGTAGGGCTGACGCCATATTCCTGGATGAAGCCGTCCGAAACCTCGCCGCGCGCGTCGAAATCCAGCGGCCCTGACAGTCCGACGAAATTGATGTCGCGGCCCTGGCGCAAGGCGGTGACCGCCTTCACGTAGTCCATGGGACCATACTCATCGCCCGGAGGGCCGGCGATTTCCTTCAGGGCAGCCGACACGCGGTAGGGGTCGTCATCCCCCACCTGGGTCATCGCCAGTGACAGCAGCGCGAGGTAGTCCACGAAGGCCATCAGGCGCGGCTCAGGTACAAATGAGTCAGCGTACCGTGCTTGATACGCAGCCAGGAACTGATCCAGCCGAGCGCTCGGTGGAAGCGCCAGATCATAGGAGCGGAACCGCTCGGGCGCATGCGACCCCGGCAAAGCTGGGACGAGCGAGCCCATGTAGGCGCCGTACGCGAAATAATACAGGCCGCTGTACCCGAAGTCTTCAATCCAATAAATCGTGTCGAGGAGCGCGGGCAGGTTGGTGCTGGTCAGAAATACGACATCGGGGGCCCCTGACCTGACGTCCTCACCGACACTCTGCCAATCGTAGCGGTACAGGTCGGCTTCTGAGGGATAGGTGACGTGCGTGACCGTGCATTTGCTGCAGTCCGCATAGGCGGCCTGCATCGCCGACTGACGTGCGTCGGGTACCCCAGCCACCGTCTCGCCAACGATGGCGATGGAGTTGAAGCCTTCGGCTTGCATGGCACTGGCCTGCATTTTGATCAGGCGCTCGGTGGGCAGTATCGCGCGCAGCAACATGCCGTCGTACGCGGGCCAGTCGAGCGCGGAGTCTTCCGAGGTGATGCTCATGGCCAGCACACCTCGGGGCATTGCCGCATCCATCATCGGAGTCACCGCAGCGCCGGAGATGAGCGAGATGATGTACTTGTAGCCTTCCGCGGTAAGGTCCACGAAGCCTTCGGCCACGGGCCTCAGATCTTCCGCATCCCACATCGGGGTGTCCCGTTCGTGGACCCTCAGCGGCTTGCCATTGATCCCGCCGCCTTCGTTGATCTGCTCGACCACGAGTTGCCAAGCTTGGCGGGCCTCCACCATCAATCCGGTGTCGGCGAAGGGCGCTGCCACAGCGACGTCGACCGCTAACGGAGCTTCGTTGGCCCCGCACCCAACGAGCAGCGCTCCGAGGGCCAGAGGGACTCGGGACCACGTTAACACTCATTAACCATACGCGGCCGCACCTCCGGCGGCAAGGCCAGGGGCCAACGAGCATCGAGAAAGGCAACCCCTTTTGGGCCACCGCAGCGCCCGACGCTGGCCCGAAGGCGCGCCGTTTCCCCCGGCTCGAGCCTGAGCAGCCGAGTTTTTCAGTGCAGGCTGCGGGCGGTGATGGCGATTCCGACGACGAGAAGCAGGGCGCCCACCGGCACGAGCAGCACGGGTAGACCTGGGTCACCCGCGCTGGCGAAAACGCCACCCAGGAAAAAGCCCAAGGGCAAGAGCAGCGCGGCGACGATCAGACAGCTGGACGCCAACTCGAGCCGCGGTCGGTTGCCGAGCGGCGTGTGCGGCAGCGTTGAGGAGAATCCAATGTTGACGAGCGCGAGCAGCGCCCCGTGTGCGTGCGCCAAGCGCCACATCAGGCGCCGAGTCTCCGCGTCCACATCGACGTAGAGGCCGACCTTGAACGCGTGCAGGAGCTCGAGCGCCGCACCTAGGCTCGCGAAACACAGCAAGGCGTACCAGCCAAACGCGAGGTGCCGCCGGCCGAGGGCGTTGGGATCGTTCATTCCGAGATCCGAATGGGCCGGGAGTCCCTCGCGCTCGAGAGGCGAGCGACAAAGTCAGGGTCGATGTTGCCACTGGCGTCGAGGGGCAGGGCCGGGGCACCGAGGGGGCCATGCGCCATGCGACCGCCGGCATTGGCTTGGGCGAGGCGGCGCGCTTCACGTTGCATGTCGAGGCGTTTGGGGCGTGGTGCGATGAAGTCATACAAATAGCCTTCAAAGCCGGGCAACGCCAGGAGCGAGCGATGGGCGACGAAGCGCACCGCCGCGTAAGGGTCATCGAGCGCCTCGGCCAGCAGCTGCGCTTGCCAGCCTTGCCCCGAAGCCTCGTGTGCCGTTGCCCACCCCAGCTGATACGCGAGAATCACCCGTGTCGCGGCGTCACCGCTGAGCAACCCCGCGGCCGCGGCCGACCAGTGGTCAGGGGGGCTCTCCGATGCAGGCTCGGAGGGCGAGGCTCCAGCGTCGTTGGGGGCTGACGGATCCGGATCCCTCGCGCCGTACCAGCGGTCTTGCCAGTCTGATGTCCAAGCCAGGCTCTGATCCTGATGGCACAGATTGCAGGCGTTTGGCGCGTGACCCTGGCCCCCCAGGTGGACAGTGGGCCGCGTGATGCGGTGCGAGCGGATGCCTTTGAACAACGCATACGTGTTGTAGGGCATGTGGCAATTGACACACTGGCTGCCGCTGGAGTTGGCCAGATGATGGGTGTGCTCGCTGAGACGCTCGGCCTCAGCTTCATGACAGCTCTTGCAAGCGGCATTGGTTTCACCTTCGGCCTTGAGTTGATCGTCCGGTTTCCTGCCATGCATCTGGTGGCACGACAGGCAGCTCAGCTGCTTCGCGCCGCGTCCCTTCGTGAAGCAGGCCGATTGCCGGAGGCCGTTCCATTCTCGTCCTCCGACACGAATCGTGCCGTCGGCGTAAAATAGGCTGTTCATGTCAGCGTTGATCGCCGCATGTTCAGGCGCCAAATCGGCTTCATGATCGAGCACCTGGCGCGACCCCGACAGAGCATCCCCGGGACGGTAACTCTGAGCGAAGCCGCTCTGCCACCAGCGGTCCGGGTCGTTCGGGACGAAGTAGGCGTGGCACTGCCCACACACTTCGGAGGCCCGCTCGGCGTCGAGCCGGGCCGGGTTGACGATGCTCGAGTCCGCGGAGCCGCTCTGCCGTTCTCGGTAGCGCGTGATGGGATCTTGATGGCGGCTCACGTGCTCTGCTCCAGGGCCGTGGCAGGCTTCGCACGCGATCCCGAGCTCGGCCACGCGAGTGTCGAAACGGTCGGTGCTGGCGTCGTGCCGAGGCTCACCCGCTACGCTATGACATTGGATGCAGTTCGAGTTCCAGCGGGCCCAGTGCGGTGGATCATCCGGGGGTTGTAAGAACGCGTCGTGGCGTGGGATGAAGCGCTGGCTTTCGAAGTGGTAAACAAAGGGGAACTGCCAGAGCTCGTTGCCACGGGCCCCGGGCAGCCAATAGGCTTGATAGTGATGAGAGCCCGTCGTCATCACCACGCGTCGTTCGACCTCGGGCAGGGTGTCATCGAGCAGCCCCCGGCGAGCGTCTGCTGCGGCCCGATCGGGATCCGGGAGGCGTGCCCAGAGCTGATCCTCGCGCCAAGACAGCCGATAGGCGCGCCCCTGCCACTCGAGGTCCGCGTCGACTCTCGGGGCTCTCACGCTGTGTGTCGTCGCGACCTCGGTCATGCTGCGGTGGTGGCTGTCGTGCCAGCTTTGGTACTCGGACGGGTGGCAACTGCGGCAGGCGCCGGAGGAGACGTAGGTATCGGACGGCGTCGCGATGGCGATGGTGCCCGGGATGTCTGTGCGGCGCTCGCCGGGTCGCCATGTCCAGAGCAGCGCGCTGAACAGCGCCGCCGCCGCAGCCATGACCCCGAGGGCACCCCTCGCGCCTCGCGCCAACCTGTACACGACGGCCAGGGCGGTTAGGGCGCTAGCAGCAGAAATAAGCAGCTCTGGAATCGGCAATGGGGAGTATTTACTGGCCCGCTCTCGAGCCGCCAAGGTTTGAGCTGCGGCAGACCTGAGAAAACCGAGCGGATCTGCCCAGTGTGACGGCCCGAAAGACGTTGTACGCTTTAGGCGATGTTACGTGTCAGGCGTGTACTGAAGCCGCGCGCTGGCTTCGCCCTGCTGTCGCAATGCTCTGCCGGCGGTGTCCTCATTTCCGTTAGCCTGGGGTGCAGCGGGGTCGGCGGTGGCGACACGGACCCCGGAGAGAGCGGGCCCGGGCAGTTCATGGGTAACCTTCAGGGATCCGGCCCCAGCGTCCCCAGCGCCGGGCCCTCCCCCGCAGCCGACGGCTTCTTCGATGATGGCTCGACGCCGGCCGCAACCGCTGGCGGGTGTGGCCCCAATCTGACCGGAGTCTTGCGTGACTTTCAAACGGCCCATCCGGACTTTGGAGATATCGTGGCCGATGATCGCGGCATGGTGCAGCGGCAGCTCGGGCCAGATCGCAAGCCAGTCTACGCTTCCGCGACCACCACCGTGACCACCAGCGGCGCGGCCAATTTCAACCAATGGTATCGCGATACACCGGGGGTAAATCAGTCGTTGGAGTACAGCCTGAGCTTCGTCGACCGAGGGAACGGGGTGTCGACGTATGACAACACCGCCTTTTTCCCCCTCGATAGTCAGTTCTTCGGCAACGAGTACCAGGAACACAACTTCCACTTCACTTTCGAGCTGCACACCGAGTTTGCTTACCGCGGCGGGGAGAAGTTCACCTTCGCCGGTGACGACGATCTGTGGGTCTTCATCAATGGCCAGCTCGCCATCGATCTGGGTGGAATCCACAGCGTGCAAACCGAGACCATCGACCTCGACAGAGAGGCGGCCGCGTTCGGCCTGCAGGTGGGAGGGACTTATCCGCTCGACTTCTTCCACGCCGAGCGTCACGCTGCGGGCTCGAACTTTCGCGTAGACACGACGTTGCGTTTTACGTCGTGTGGCACGATTATCCTGCGCTGAGGTATCCTACGCTGAGGAATCCTAGGCGTGTCACCTCGCGTCGACAGCGGCGCTGAAGCTGGCGGTGGGCGGCTCGGCGAAGTCGTTCCACAAGCGCTCGAGCAGGGCGGGGTCGGGCGCGCCATCGCTCACCACCACGCGATAGCGCGAAGCATACAGGTGCCCTGGCTCTAGCGAAAAGGCTCCGGCTTTCACCGGCGCCACGCTAAAGTAGGGATCTTTGGGATGCAGCCTGACCGGCTGAGGCGCGCGGAAGTTCTGAGGGTGAATCAGGACGGCTACGCCTGCGTGCTTTCCCTGTAACAGGCCGCCGAGGTGGCACCAGCGCACGCGCGTATTTTCGCCATCCAGTCGCCCTTTGCCCTCGGACGTCAAGAATTGAGCGCCGTCTGCCCCTGACCAAGCGCTAGCGCCCCGCACGCCGAGCCCGCCATAACGGTACTCCGGCAATATCAGCGGATCCTTGCCCACCACCTGTTCGGACGTCGTGAGATCGAACAAATGGTAGGGCGCTTTGCCGGCATGCGTCCGATACACCGCCACGCCCCAGCTTTCTTGGAGCACGGGCGTCGGCGGCGTGGTACCAAGGTCCGTGGACGTGAGACGTGCAATGAAGCCGCCGAAGACGGGGCCGGCATACACCCTGTCGATGGCCACGTGGTCCTTGCGTGCGCTACCTTTGCCCATGTTCCAGAAGTCCGGTGTGCGCCCCTGGTAGGTGGTGGAGGTCCATGCCGTCCAGATCCCATGGTGGTGCTCTTCCTCGGGAGGGTAGTCGCCAGTGACCAGGGCACCGCCGGGGGTCAGCACCGGGTGGAGGTAACCCCCGCGGACGAAGTGCTGAGCCACATCCGGCCGAGGGGCGACTCCGAGGGCCTGATACCGCAAGATCCGTTGCTTGCCGATGCCCAGCCACAGCCCATTCGGGTCGCGTTCGACGCTCACCCCTTCGCGCTGGGCCGAAGCATTGTCAGCCTTGGTCAGGCGGTAGCTGCCGCGCTGTCCCTTGCCCAGAGTACGAACGACAAAGGCTCCGGCCCCGCCGCTGTCGACCTGCATGGGCTGACGGCTCCCGTCGGTGCCGAGCAGCTCCAGTGGCTGCCCGACGAGGGCGGGAGGCAGCTGGACCCAAGCCGTGGTGTCCCGGCGCTCGAAGCGGCCCGCCTGGACCTCGACCACGCCGACGACGGCTGCGGGTTTGGCGCTGGCCGGCGCAGGCCGAAGCAGGCCGCAAACCAGCGTCGCCAGACCGAGAGCCCAGACCAATGGCTCGATTCTGCGGCGTCGTGGCGTAAAAAACGGTGGAGCGCGGTGCACAGCGTGGTTTCCCGCTGGAGTTCCAAGGCATTATGCTTGGCTGGTGCGTATCGATCACCCCAATCCTCGGGTTGCCCTGTTCGTCCCGTGTTACATCGACCAGCTCTATCCCGACGTGGGGATGGCCACGCTCGAGCTTTTGGAGGCACATGGGGTGCGGGTCGAGGTGCCACCGCAGCAGACGTGCTGCGGGCAGCCCCTGATCAACACCGGGGCGGTCGCCGCCGCCCGGCCTTTGGCGGAGCGCTTCGAGTCGACGTTTGGCGAATACGAACATATCGTATGCCCGTCGGGGAGTTGCGCCGCGACCCTGCGCCGGCATCCCCACCTGTTGGGGGGGCAGCCGGCGGGGGCGTCTGGCCGGGTCCTCGAGCTGTGTCAGTTTCTGGTCCAGGTGCTGGGTGTCGAGCACGTCGATGTCGACTTCCCGCACCGCGTCGCCCTACATGAAAGCTGCCACGGGCTGCGCGAGTTGGGCCTCGGGCGGCCGAGTGAGATGGGCGCTGGCTTTGTCCCCAAGCCAAACCCGGGACGCCAACTGCTGGAAGGTGTGCGCCGGCTGACGTTGGTGGAACCCGAACGTGCCGACGAGTGCTGCGGGTTTGGGGGCAGTTTTTGCATCGTCGAGCCGGATGTCTCGGCGCGCATGGGCACGGACCGGATTGATGATTTTGAACGCAGCGGGGCTCAGATCATCACGTCCGGGGACATGTCCTGTTTGATGCATCTGGCAAGCTTGATGGCGGCGCAACGCCGCCCTCTCGCCGTGATGCACATTGCTCAAGTCCTAGTGGGGCGTCCGATTCCAGGCACAGGCGAGCCTGGGACCGGAGCAGGTCGGTGACCGTGTCCGGATCCGATCACCCAAGCCGCGCTGCCGTGTTTCTGGCCGACCCCGACCGCTCGGGCTGGCATGACAATGCGTTGTGGCAGATTCGTGGCCGCCGGGACCAACGCGCTCGAGCCCTACCCGAATGGGAGGCGCTACGGGCGCTCGCTGGGCGCATCAAGGCCCACACGCTGAGTGAGCTGCCGGAGTACCTCACGAGCTTTGAAGCGAATGCGCGTCGGCACGGTGCAGAAGTGCACTTCGCGCGTGACGCTGCCGAGCACAATCGCATCGTCCTCGACCTGCTCAGGTCTCGCGGGATTACCCGGGTCGTGAAGAGCAAGAGCATGCTGACGGAAGAGTGTCGCCTCAACCCCTGGCTGGAGCATCACGGCCTGGAGGTGACTGACACCGACCTGGGAGAGCTCATCGTTCAGCTCAGGCGCGAGCCGCCGAGCCATATCGTGCTACCCGCCATCCACCTGCGCAAGGAAGACGTGGCCCAGACGTTTTCGCGTGTCCTCGGTGCCCCGCCGCTCAGCGATGCGCAGAGCTTGACCGAGTTCGCTCGGCAGCACCTGCGCGCCAAGTTTCTGGCGGCGGAGGCCGGCATCACGGGCGTCAATTTTGCGGTAGCGGAGACCGGCGGCATCGTGGTCTGCACCAATGAGGGCAACGCCGACCTCGGCACGTCGCTACCGGCGTTGCACATTGCCTGCATGGGCATGGAGAAGCTCATCCCTCGAGCCGCTGATTTGCCGGTATTTTTGCGTCTTCTGGCGCGCTCCGCCACGGGGCAAGCCATCACCGCGTACACCTCTCACTACCACGGCCCGCGTCCGGGAGGTGAGCTGCACATCGTCATCGTGGACAATGGCCGCAGCCAATTGCGGGCGGAGCCGGAGCACCGCAGCTCGCTATATTGCATCCGCTGCGGAGCTTGCATGAATACGTGTCCCGTGTTCCGCCGCAGCGGCGGGCACAGCTATGCGGCACACGTGCCGGGGCCGATCGGTTCCATCCTCGCCCCGCTGCGAAAGCCCACCGAGCATCAGAGCTTGCCCCATGCCTGCACCCTCTGCGGCTCGTGCACGGCGGTCTGCCCCGTCGGTATTGATCTGCACGAGCAGCTGCTGACGTTGCGCCGCCGGCAAGTCGATGGGCCCGCTCTGTTGGAGCTCAATGGCACGGCCTATCGCGCATCGACCCTCAAACGCACTTTTACCGCGCTCGCCGGCTGGGTGCTCGCGAGCTCTTGGCGCACGGCTTGGCTCGGCGTGGCCGTGCGCTTTCTGGGCCACCGGTTTCCTGCTTTGATGCGGCTTGGGCCGCTCGGGCGCTGGTCGAAAACACGCAGCTTGCCGGCCTTGCCACTGCGGAGCTTCCACGAGGAATATGCCAGGCGCCAGGCGCGCCTGCCCCGAGCGAGTGGACGCCCTTCCAGAGGTCCTGGACAGTGAACGCTCGTGATGCGATTCTCGCGGGGCTCAGAGCGCAGGTGGTGGATCCAGTTGCGCTTCCGCCGCTCACGGGCGAGTGGGTGCGTTACACCGATCCGGTCGAGCAATTCTGCGCCGCTGTCGGTCAGGCTGCGGGCAGCGTCGTGCCAGTCAGCGCGTCTGCGGACGTGACCCAAGTGATCTCCGAATTGGACGTCGTACGGCAGGCCATGGTGCGCTGCTCGCTCGTGAGCGGCGTGCAGGGAAACTTCGCGGGCTCGACTGATCCGCACGCGTTTCGACATGTGGATGTGTTGATCGTGGCGGCGGAGCTCGGTGTGGCCGAAAACGGCGCCGTATGGATCGGCACAGGCGCGGTGAAGGTGCGCGCCGCCTTGTTCTTGGCGCAACACCTGGTGGTGCTCTTGCCGCGTGCGGAGATCGTGGACAATCTCCATCAAGCGTACGAGCGGATCGGCGCGGCTCTGAGCCTGGGCGGTTACGGGTGCTTCATTTCCGGGCCGTCCAAGACGGCGGACATCGAGCAAGCGCTAGTCGTAGGGGCGCACGGCCCGCGCTCGCTGACGATTGTGTTGTGCTCAGCCGAAAGCTTAGCGGTCGAGATCAAGGTGCCGTGACTTTAATGTTGTCGAACACAGCCGCCGCTTCCACGGTACACAGTCCGACGCCACCCACAGGATGCGTGGTGTCCGATACGCTAAACACCTCGGTACCGTCCAGGAAGGCAGTAATGGTAGCGCCTTGAACGATGACCTTTAGATTGTATCGGACGCCCTCCGCGACCAGGTCTGCATCCGAGGCGGCGATGTTGCTCCCGCCGTCCGTGAACACCCGAAGGCCCACCCTGCCGTCGCTGCGCAAGCCCACGAGATAGAAATTCTCGGCACTGGTAAACCGAACGCACAGCCCCGCCAAATACGACGTGGACTGGCCGGAGAAGTCGAGGACCTTGATGTCGGCTTCGACGATGACATTGGTCCAGCTCACCTCGCCAGAGGAGGTCAGCTGCTCGCCGTCGATGCTGGTCTGGCTGTAGACATTGCCGTCGAAATCGCCGTCGGTGGCAATGGTCCAGATGCTGCCCGGGGCTGCGGTCCACTCCGCGTCGCCGGCCTCGAATGTTTCGTCTATGAGCACCGTTCCAGATGGAAACTGCGGTGTGGTGTCCACAGGCGGACTCCCAGCGCTGCCGGTCGGCGCTCCCCCCGTACCAGCGGTAGACTGCCCGCCACGCCCCGCGCTGGGATTGCCAAAACCGCCCGCGGACGCACCCCCCACGCTGCTGTTACCCCCTACGGCCCTGCCGCCCGTTCCCGGCGCGCCACCCGCACCTCCGCTACGCGCCCCACCACTGCCGCCTCCTATCGCTCCAGGCTCGAGGTTGGAAGGGGGCTCTTCTTGAATTACCGTGGCGCAGCCCCACGACATGGCGCAGCCCCATGACATGGCGCAGCCCAGGGCCAAGCGCCTCAGGCACACCGGGATGCACCTCGAGCGGGAAAGCCCGACCGCCTCCCTCGCCGAGCGAGCGGCGCTTTCAGTCACGACGTCGCGCGGCCCCGCTTGCCGTCGTCTTGCGAGAGCCCGCTTGGCGCCGCAGCAGGCTGGCTTCTCGACTCAGAATTCCGTCCGGAAAGCGCTTCCGGTATCCATCCAGAGTCGACAGAGCCCGGTTGGACGCGCCGCGCTGCACGTCGGCGCGCGCGGAGTCAATCAGTGCGATTTCCTCCCGCAGCTGGCTGTTGGCGCGGGCTAGCTCGGCAGAGCTCAGCTCGGCATCGGCCTCGGGTGCAGGCGACACGGCTGCAGGCGCCACGCGTGCATCCAGCGTGGGAGCTTGCCGCACGACGCGCTCCGGAGCCTGCGTCTCGGCGCCGTTCCGACCCTCGAAAACATCGCGGCCCTCGAAAACATCGCCCCGCAAGCCCGGCACCAAACCCGCACCGGTGGCGATCCCACCCGCTGCTACGGCTCCTGCCACCGCTACGCTCACTCCTTTGGTCGTGAGCGCGGCAAACATCGCTTTGACGTTGCCCGCCCAAGCCAGCGGCCCCACTAGCCCTAGCCCGCGCTGCATGCGTGACCTGAGCAGTGCAGACGGACGCTCGTCCATGACCGAGCGCAATAATTGCCGCTCGAAGTCAGTCGCGCCCTGTGACAAGAGCCGCT
>JANOIG010000210.1:0-11461 GCA_031407405.1 Deltaproteobacteria bacterium | reverse complement strand
GGCCAATCCGGAGCTGTCCTGTCGACCACCAGCCCGTTGGCGGGATTCGTTTCGTGCAAGAAATAGCCGAATGTTTCGCGCTGCAACCTTTCCAGCTCGGCATCGACGGATAGTTTGGTGCTGCTCATGTTCTCACCGGGTTTCAGTCCAACGATGCGCTGCGCGCAACAGAGGCTCAACTCCCAAGTCGATTTCTGTCGTTACAGTGGCGCCT
Source organism: Deltaproteobacteria bacterium (assembly GCA_031407405.1). Classification (GTDB taxonomy): domain Bacteria; phylum Myxococcota_A; class Polyangia; order Polyangiales; family Polyangiaceae; genus SZUA-265. The sequence continues at coordinate 11,247 of JANOIG010000210.1, read as the reverse complement.
TTCATCAAAGAGCTCCGCCCTCGCGCTGCCGGTCCACCGCTTGCCAACCGATGACTAAGGCGACCGCGATCAACAATGCCCCGGTGAGCAAGTACGGAGCGTTCCTCTGCCAAATGAACAACACTCCACCCACCAGCGGGCCGCTCGCTTGCCCGAGACTGTGGGCTGCATTTTGCACACCGAGCGCTGCACCGACGCGAGTACCACCGCGCTTCGAAATCAAAGCTCCGAGGTTCGGCGATATGAGAGCCATCCCTAGAGCGAGCAGCCCGACAAGGGCAAAGACCGGGAACATTGTGCGGGCCATAACCAGTAGCGCGAGGCTCGTCCCCATCAAGCCGAAGCCCGCACCGATCTGGTAAATCTCGCGAACGCGCGTCGTGGCGAAAGCGGCCGGCCCTTGAAAGACGGCCACTACCAATCCGCACACCACGAAGACGGCTCCGACTGCACTCGGGCCGTAGTTGAGCTTCGCCTGCGCATAGAGCGCGAACGTCGCCTCGAAGAGCGCAAGCCCGAATTGTCCGACGAACGCCAGACCGAGAAGCGGGCCGAGACGTCGCGCTAGTCCTAGCCCACCGGTCCCCGTCCCTTCGCCCGCGGCACGCGGCGCCTGGTCGCGCCGCGACTCCGGCAGCCAGCGCAGGGCCCCAACAAGCGCGAGCAGACCCAAGAAGGCTGCCGCGAAGAACGGGAGTGAGAAACTATCAATCATGAAGTGCCCATAACGCGCGGTGAAATGCACGTCTCTGCGAGACAATGTTCCGCCGAGCGCCGGACCGACTCCGAAACCGAGGCTCACCGCCGTGCCGAACCACGCCATCCCCTTAGCGCGCTCCTCATCAGTCGTCATGTCGGCAACATAAGCTGCGGAGACTGGCAATGTTGCTGAGGACAGAATGTCTCCGAGAATGCGCGCCCGCGTAGAGCAGCCATAGCGATGTGGCCAGCCCGAAAAGAACCTGCGCGATGGCGTAGCCCGCAATGCCAAGTAAAATGGGGTCTTCTTCCCGTTCGATCCGACAAGGCGCCCCCAAACTGGCGCGAAGATCAGCTGACTCAGTGCGTACACGTCGGTCAACAAACCTACGTGCATCACCAACGCTTCGCGCGATTCGCCTTCTGCCAGCGCGAGCCGCTCGACGTAGAATGGAAGCACCGGCATCGTAATGCCCAGGCCGATCATGACGACGAAGAGGCAGGCGAGAAGTGCAAACAGGTGTTTACCGATCACGTCAGCGCCCTTCCGTTTCCCCTACCACGCACGAGCCAACTGACATCATGGGCGGCCCGCCTGTCCGACAGCAGACCTCGGCAGATGGCTCGAGTCCCGCGCGTCACGGCCGTCGACGAGCATGGTGGGCGAGGCGTATCCGCGAGTACGCTCGGAAGCACTGGGATCCCCGATGCGGTGCTCGGGCCACTTCGGAAGGATCCTTTTGGTCCGCGCATCATGCTGGTGTTGGCTGTTGCCGCGAGTATCGACGCATTCGCGGTAGGCATCACGCTCCCATGCTGAACGCTCCGTTCGCGACCTCGTTGCTCACCATCGGGCTAACTTCAGCAGCGTTGGGCGTGCTTGGCCTGTTCGTAGGTCGGCGGTTCGGGGCCGCGCTAGGCAAGCATCTCGACGTCCCGGGAGTACTCGTGCTCATCGGGCTCGGCGTGAAGATGCTCTTTGAGCATCTCAGCGCTAATCCCTTGTATCGGTGATTCCCTATAGTCGGCCCGCGATCAACACTCGGTCTGGGAAGCGAACCGCGAGCTGGGCGGCGACGCGCCCACCGATCACGCCGTAGCCGCCCACGATCAGGATGTCGCGCTACCGCTCACGGTCCAGCAGCGCTTCCCGATTCTCTCACCACGGACCGCCACTGACCCCAGCGGGGGATGAACATCGGGACCCGCTCCGCGTAGGCCCGATACTCGGCACCGAACCGCGCGAGCATGACACGCTCTTCGCGCCGCCCGAGGAGGTAATAGATGACCACAATGACCGGTAGCAGGCCCACCGAGAAGACGGTGGGCCAGTGCACGACGCCCTCGCCGAACAGGCCAATGAACAGTCCCAGATACTGGGGGTGGCGCACGAAGCCATAGAGGCCATCGGTCACCAGCCGCTCCTCCTTCCGCGCCCTGTACACCGCGCGCCAACCAGCACCGAACAGCCCTATGCCGATGATCGCCAGGCCGTAGCCGAGCAGCATGGCCACCATCATGCCGGTTTCTCCCACTCCGAACAGCGTCGACCAGAGATTGGCACTCAAGTACGTTCGGTCGAGCCCAAAAAACCGGACAAGTAGATAGATGGTGAGCGGAAAGCCGTACATTTCTGCATACAGGGCAATGATGAAAGCCTGAACTACGCCTGCGCTCGCCCACTCCCTCCAGTTGCGAGGGGCGAGATAGCGGTACAGAAACCAGGAGAGGAGGACGATCATGATGATCCCCAGTCCCCACAGTCCAGAATGCTCGATGAGTGGGCCTGTGTTCATGATGAAGTTCCGTTCGCAGGTAAATGCATGGATTGACTGGGTCCTTGGATGAGCGCGTGTTGGCGGCCCCGTGCGCGGGCTTGACGCGTTGGATGTGCTAGGCTGCGATGATCACTTTGAGTGCTCGCGTCTCGGCCGCTCGAGCGAAGGTATCGTAAGCATCGAGGATGCGACCGAGCTCGAAGCGATGAGTAACCAGGCGTTGGGCGTCGATCTTGCGAGACCCCAAAACGTTGAGGAGCATCGGAGTGCTGACGGTGTCAACCAATCGCGCGGTGATGCTGATGTTGCGGTCCCAGAGCTGCTCCAGATGCAGGTCCACCTTCGTTCCATGCACGCCGATGTTGGCGATGGTGCCTCCCGGGGCGATAATCTGTTGGCAAAGCTCGAAGGTGGCCGGAATGCCGACCGCCTCGATCGCGGTGTCGACGCCGTGCCCGGCGGTCATCTTCATGACCCTCCCCTTGGCCTTGCCGTCAGCGCTGTTAATGACCGCAGTGGCACCGAAGCTTTTCGCAACTTCGAGGCGATGGTCGTCGATATCGATCATGATGATGACGGCCGGCGAATAGAACTGGGCGGTCAGCAGCGTGGCGAGCCCAATCGGCCCCGCACCGACGATCGCAACGCTGCTTCCCGGCTGAACCTTGCCATTGAGCACGCCGCACTCGAAGCCCGTCGGCAGAATGTCGCTGAGCATCACCAGCGCTTCTTCGTCCGCTCCCTCGGGAATGTGATAGAGGCTCGTGTCCGCGTGAGGGATGCGGACGAACTCGGCCTGTGTGCCGTCGATGCTGTTGCCGAGAATCCAACCACCGGTTGCGCAGTGCGAATACATGAGCTTGCGGCAATAAGCGCATTTGCCACAAGCACTGATGCAGGAGATCAGGACCCGGTCTCCCCGCTTGAATTCAGTGACGGCTGGGCCAACCTTTTCTATGATGCCTACCCCCTCGTGGCCCAGAATGCGACCCGGCTGACAGCTCGGAACGTCACCTTTGAGAATGTGCAGGTCTGTCCCGCAGATGGTGGTTTTGGTTATCTTGACGATAGCGTCCGTGGGCGCTTGGATGTCCGGCTGGGGACGTTCTTCTAAGGCCTTCTTTCCCGGCCCGAGATAAATGAGAGCTTTCATCGTCGACCTCTTATCGTTGTCGTGGCCCGAACCGCTGCGTGACGGCCTGTGAGAGCGTGAGACGCGAAAGTGGCGCGCCAGAGCGAGCCACGTTGGTCGTATTTCACATGTGCCCCATGTCCTGAGAGGACGCGCCAGCCATCCCGCTGTTGGGTGCCGTCATTCCCTTGGGCTTCATCGGCATATCGTCGTCCTCGTGCATTTTCATTTTCCCCATTCCGCTCGTTCCGCCCCCCGCGGATGTGCCCATCGCCATCGCTCCGCCCGCGCCCCCCTGGGTCATTGGGCGGTCCCCCATCTTCATTCCACCGCCGGCCGGAGCGGTTCCGGCTGCAGGCATGGCAGCCGGAGCCGATGCAATGACGGCCTCGCGCTGAGCGTCGTTGAGGACGGCAACGGCGCTGCCGACCGCGCGCACATAGTCCATCCTCTGCTGCGCGCCGAGCCGCGCGATCTCAGAGATTTTGTCGGAAATTCTCCCAGCGTTGGGCTTTTCAGCAGACGTGAGAGTCCACAAGTCCCGCTCGGCCTGGTCGATCTCCTGCTGGGTCGCCCCGTAGGTGCGCTCCGCCTTCTCCTTGATAGCACTGAGCTGCGCTTCCTGTTGGGTGGTGAACCCCAATGCCACTGCGCGCTCGATGAAAAAATTCTCCGCCCCAAGGTGATAGAGGTGCGGCGCGCCGGCCGCCGGTGGAAGTTCACCCGCGGCGCCCACCTCGGGGGCTTGCCCGAGCAGGCGGGTCCTTCCCGCGGCCATGGGATCTCCCATGTTCATGGGTGCCCCATCGGTCGCGGGCTTCGATGCCGCTGGCGCGCCTCCAACGTTGCCGGGCGTCGGCATGACAGCGTGGGTGCCTTGTGAGGCTTGTGCGGCAGTAAGAGCGGACTGCGCTGCTTCGGCCTGCGATACCGCGATGGCCGGCTTTAGAGCAGCCTTCTCCTCTTCGGTCTTGTCCTTGTCACACCCAACCAAGGCGGCAAGTGAGCTCACGACGAGCGCCGGCCACATACGACGATCGGAGCTGTAGAACGGCCAACGCTTCCTGATGGCCACCCAGCTGGCGCGGTCCGTGACCCGGCTGGCGTCGAAAGTTGCGGAAGGGCCAGAGTCGCTGGCACGATTTGATGAATGGGCGGGCATGGGCGGATCCTTTCGGAGGCGACGCACAAAGCGTCTCGCTTGGGGTCTCCGGCGTGGACCCTGAGCAATAGTCATGCCGCGACCGCAGTATCGCGACCGCAGGCACATGAGCTCCGTCGCAGGTGAGCAATCAACCATGCTAACGTCTCTAACGACTAACATTGGGCCTCCTGCGACCGCAGGAGCAAACAAGGCTCCATCGGTGATGTTATTGTAACCGCTTAGGTTACGTAGCGAAGCGGTTCAAACGTGGCGCAACGGTGTCCCCCGTGCCTACGGCAGTTTGCGTCCAGGAGCAGCACGACTGGCGAAATGATGGTCTTCGGCGCGCTGTGACCTGTTCGGTCACACACGAGCAAGAACTACGCGTGCGCTCCGTTGATGGCGCGGACACGAGCTCGCTTTTGCAGATTGCGCGGACCCATTTGCCGAATGCAAACGTAGGGCTAGCCCTCCGGAGAGCTGACCTCATGGGTACTGCGGGCGGCCTAATTTTACCAGTGAAAGTGCCGCAAGTCAGGCGCGGAGGCGCTGCGCATCGTGGTGGCGCACCCATTGCGTTTACTCGCATCGGTTCGCACCTTTTGCGCGCGAGGGGCCTCCGCGGGGTCTGGTGGGTCGCGGCACGCGACTTGCTCAGTGGCGGTGCAACCGACCCTTGAGAGAGCCATGCCACTCGAGAAAACTCGTCAGGAAACAGTGTCCCTCCCCAATGGCGAAGAAGCCACCGCTGTCGAAGCACGCCGCGGGTTTCTCAAGACGATCGTCGGAGCTGCGGCGGGCGGCGCCGCGCTGCTCTCCGCGCGCACGGTGATGGGCCAGCAACAGGGTGGACACGGAGGGATGCCGATGCCGCCCGCCGTTCCAGGGACAAAGCCCCAGGGGGGCATGTCGATGAGCCCCGCGCCGCTGCCCAAGGGTGCGCCCCCCGAGGGCAGCCCGCTCTACAAGCGCTTTGCGCTCGAGCTCAAAGTCATTCAGCACGAGATCGTGCCCGGCATCGTCACGCACATGCTCGGCTACGACGGCTCCGTGCCCGGGCCGACCTTCCGCGTGCAAGAGGGGGACTGGGTTTGGGTGGATTTTACCAATCTCAACGACGAGATGCACACCATCCACTGGCACGGCCTCATTCTGAACTATCGGATGGACGGGGTTCCATATCTCACGCAGGACCCGGTCATGCGCGGTGAGAGCTACCGGTATGTGTTCCGCGCGGAGCCGTACGGGACTCATTTCTATCACTGTCACTTCGGTACGAGCATGCACATGCAAGCCGGGATGTACGGCGCGTTCATCATCGAACGCCGCGATGATCCAGTGCACGCCAAATATCCTTACACGCAAGACTACACGCTCATCCTCTCGTCCATCGATACCGTCTTCGTCCGCCAACAGCTCAACGCGATGTTCGCGCGAATGAGGCAGCGGGACGCACTAGCCTCTCGCGGGGGACTCGACGCCTGGACGCAGGCCGTTTTCACTCCCGGGCTGTACTCCGGCAAGGACATGCTCCGCCGGGCAATCGCCGAAGGCTACACCCCGCCGTACATGGCGGCACGCGCCGCCGCCGAGCCGCCGCGCCCCAACTTCTTCACCATCAACGGCAAGGCGTATCCAGCGACAGAGCCGATCCGGGTGCGCGAAGGCGAATGGACCCGGCTCCGATTCATCAACGCCGGTAACGTAGGCTTCTCGATGCACTTGCACGGGCACGACTTCTATTGGGTGTGCAGTGACGGAGCGCCGCTCCCCGCCCCGGTGCGATTGAACACGATTCGCATCGACCCCGGCAGCACGCAGGATGTGGTGTTCCTCGCGGATAACCCCGGGCTCTGGGCGTTGCATGATCATGATGTGACGCACACGACGAACAACGGAGTGTATCCTGGCGGCGCGATGACCCACGTCGAGTACGAGGGATTCAAGGGCAGCTACACGCCAAGCGTGTCGCTGGACGAATAGGCGCAACTTCATGACCCGGTTTACATCCAAAGTCGCTCGCCTACTCGCCTCCCTCGCTCTCATCTGCGGCGCCCGCGAAGTCGCCGCGCAGCAGGTCGATCCGGAGGATGCACCAGAAGACCCCGCACGTAGCGAGCCGTGGGTCGAATGGTCGCTGGGGCTGCGTGGGGTCACCTCTGTGGCCGTGGCCGAGCATGAGGGGCGAGGTAGCAGGACCGCCATCGATTTTTCGGACAGCCTCATCTATCTCCGCCCGCGCGTACCGCTGACGGTGTCACGTGAGCTTCGCGCCGGTGCTCAGTTTGGCCTTACGTTCCCCGATGCCTACGAGCAGCCGGGCACGCTGTTCGTTGCGGACGCGCACATGTTTCTCGAAAATCGCTGGCTGTTCTTCCGCCTCGGTCGTGGGAGCCTAAAAAATCACATCGTTCCGACGCCCGCATTTCGTGATGACGACCTCATCCGTTTTGCCGAGCTCCAAAACCCGTTCTCGGATGGTGAGAGCACTGCGGATCATCAATATGGCAACGTCGCGGACTTGACGATCTGGCCGACGCCCACCCTGTACGCGGACCTCCACGTCGAGAACCTGTCGAACTCCGTGCTCGCGTCCGAGAGCCTGTCCGCGTTCGAGCTCAACTCGCTCGGTGTGACGCTCGGATACCGGCAGCTCCCCTCCCAGACGACGCTTTCGGTCCTCCGGCTCTTGGGCGTTGGAGCAAACGCTTACCACGTGGACCTCCCCGAACGTGAGTGGAGCTTCGACGCTCTGGCTGGCAGCTGGCTGAACCTCCTCGTCGATCCCGTGCACACCGTCGATTGGCGAGCGCAGGTCGCATATGCCGGCGGCGTGCCGGGCGCCGATCCCACGACGCCCACGGGCTCCTTTCGGGCGCGCAGCGTCTCTACGTTCAGCTCCGTCGGCTACACCTACCGGCGCTCGCTCTTGCCCACCTGGCGCGGCAACGTCGGGGGCGGGTACCGGCGCTATCTCGAGCAGGACGTCGACCAGATGAGCGTGCTCGCCAACGTGGCCTACGCGCTGGGCCAGACCGTGGACGTCGGTCTGCAGTACCAGTACCGGCAGGCGGACGGCACTCTGCCTCGCATCTTCGGCGAGGATCAGGTCCACTCCGCCAAGCTCTTCCTCGTGGGGACCTTTGAAACCGTAGTTAACCCGCTCTTTGACGATCGGGCCTCCATTCTCAACACCGAAAGTGGTTATCTGCCATGAAAACGACCCCCAGCCTCCTGTCCGTTCTCCTCGTCTCGGCGCCGCTTGCCTTCGCGTGTCGCCCGGGCGGCGGCGAGCCGATGGCGATGGACGCAAATCAACCCAGCATGCCGCCGCCTGGCGAACAGAGCGGCCCGGACCTCCGCGCTCCGAGTGAGCGTGATGCTAACCTGAACGCGGCCGTCGTCGATCACTCCGGCGACAAGCCGCAGTCGGCGGCAGCCGCGGACCAGCCCGGTCACGGCACTGGATCGAGCGTCCCGATGCAAGGCTCCCAGCCGCCCGCGGCGCGGGAAGATTCGAAGGAGATGGCCGCCCAGATGCAGGAGTTAGGGGCCCAATTGAAGGCGATGGCCACCAAGATGCAGAGCAAGGGCGGCGCCGTGCACGCCGAAGGCAAGACGGCGCATGCCAAGCCCGCAGCCGGCGCCGCGATGGGCGGCATGGAGCCAGCAAAGATGAAGGAAATGGGCGCGAAGATGAAGGAAATGGGCATGAAGATGCGCAGCCAGGGCCAGGCCATGAACGGCGCTGGAAAAACATCAATGGGTCAACCGCCGTCAGGAAGTGCGATGGGCGGCATGGCCCCCAAGAAGATGATGGAGATGGGAAGCGAGATGATGGGGATGGGCGGCATGATGATGGATGACGCCATGGGCGGCATGCAGCCCGGGAAGATGATGGAGATGGGCGGCATGATGATGGAGGCGAGCGACGAGATGTGTTGCATGGCAGGTCCTGGCATGAGCAAGAAGAAAAGCGCGCCCATGAAGAAGAAGCCGATGAGCATGCCCGCTCAGGATCAAGGGATGCCGCCGGCCGCCGATGCGCCCGCCCCGACGCCGAGCGATCCACCCATGCAACACGAATAGCTCCGAAGGCCTGAGAGCCTTCGAAAAGGGTCGCCCAAGCCCAGCTTGGGCAACGTTAATTCCCTATGGGAAATTGGAAGTAGGAATACGCATGAAAAATTGGAAATCGGAAAGCTGCATCGCGGCGTGCAACGAATGCGTCACAGCATGCGAGACTTGCGCGACATCTTGTTTGCGGGAGCACGACGTCAAGATGATGGCCGAATGCATCGAGCTCGACCGGGACTGCGCCGACATTTGCAGTCTGGCCGCTCAGTTCATGTCACGTGGCTCAGTCTATGCGGCGAAACTGTGCGGGTTGTGCGCCGAGATCTGTCAAGCGTGCGCCGACGAATGCGCCAAACACAAGGCGGAGCATTGCCAGCAATGCGCTCGCGCCTGCCAGAAGTGCGCTGAGGAGTGCCGGAAAATGGCAAACAAACCATGATCTCTCGCTTGGCGCTCTACACGGCGGCTCTGGTCCTCGGCGCGTGCGAAACGTCCGATCCGGGTATGTCGACCACAAGCTCTGCGCCCGCCACCGCAACGCCTACGAGCACGACCGCCGCCGCGCCCAGCCCGAGTCCGGCTCCGAAACCTTCCACGACAACAACGGCGGCTGACGAAATGAAGCCCGGGATGCCGATGCAGGGTCACAAGCATGACGGCGCAGGGGGCCATCCGCCCAACCACCCAATGCCGGAGCACTCGAAGGATCATCCCGGTCCCCCACAACAGCGTTGAAAGCGGACAGAACCGATGACCTATCAAAGCGTCAACCCCTATGACGGCAAAGTTCTGAGGACGTTCGAGGAACTCACCGACAAGCAGCTCGAGACCGCGCTCGAGACCGCAGCGACCTGTTTCGATGCTTGGCGGCATACGAGTTTCACAGAGCGGGCCACGGTGCTGGCAAAAGCCGCAGCCATCCTGCGCGAGCGCGTGGACGAGTTTGCTCGCCCGGTGACGCTCGAGATGGGCAAGCTCATCGACCAGGCTCGCGGCGAGGTGCTGCTCAGCGCAAGCATCATCGACTACTATGCTAAAAACGCTGAGCGCTTCCTCGCACCACAGCGGCTCGAGCCGAGCTCGGGCGAGGCAGTGGTCGAAAGCTGCCCCTTCGGCGTGCTCTTCGGTGTTCAGCCCTGGAATTTCCCCTACTACCAGCTCGCGCGCTTTGCGGCACCCAACCTGATGGCGGGCAATGTCGTGATGGTGAAGCACGCGGGCTGCGTCCCCCAATGCGCCATCGCCTTTGAGAAGCTGTGGCGAGAGGCGGGGGCGCCCGCGGGCGCGTACACCAACCTTCTCATCTCGTATGATCAGGTGAACCGCGTGATCGACGATCCTCGGATCAAAGGTGTAGCCTTGACCGGCAGCGTGGAAGCCGGAAAAGCCGTCGCCGCGAGAGCTGGGCAGAACCTCAAGAAGTCGACCATGGAATTGGGCGGCAGCGACGCCTTCATCGTGCTCGAGGATGCAGACCTCGACAAGACGGTCAAGTGGGCGGTCTGGGCCAAGATGAACAACACGGGCCAGTGCTGTGTCGCGGCCAAGCGTTTCATCGTCCTGGAAGAACTAGCGGACCGCTTTCTCGAGAAATTCCAGACGGCGTTGGCGGCACTCGAGCCAGGAGATCCGATGAAGGAAGCGACGACGCTCGGTCCCCTGTCTACGGAGGCCGCGCTGCTCGGGCTCTTGGACCAGGTCAAACGGGCAGTCGCCAAAGGTGCCACGCTGGTGATGGGCGGCAAGCGCATAGAGCGACCGGGATCTTTTATGAAGCCGACGATTCTGACGGATCTCAAGCGCGACAATCCTGCCTTCAGGGAGGAATTCTTCGGTCCCGTCGCGCTTTTCTTCCGAGTCCAGAGCGAGGATGAAGCAGTGGCGCTCGCCAATGACTCGGAGTTCGGGCTCGGGGGTTCGGTCTTCACTCAGGATATTGCGCGCGGCAGACGCGTCGCAAACCGAGTGGACACCGGCATGATGTTCGTCAATCACCCGACCTGGACGACACCGGACTTGCCGTTTGGCGGCATCAAGAACTCGGGCTACGGGCGCGAGCTCTCCAGCCTGGGCATCCAGGAGTTCGTAAACAAAAAGCTGGTTCGCGTCACTTCAATCGACGCGCCGGCTTAGCCGAGCTGGACAATTTGGACCATCCTCTGAAACTTACGCGAGCTGCCGCCTTGGCATTGGGGATGCTTGCGTCCGGTTCGCCTCGCGCACAGGTGGATCATGCCGCACATCATCCGCCAAGCGTTGCACCAGCCACCGGCGCTCCAGCAGCCATGGCTGCAGGAGCCATGGGAGCTGCAGGAGCCATGGGGGGGGCTGCAAGCGCCATGGGGGCTCCACCGGCTGTGGGCGCGCCGGGCCCCGTGGGCGCACCGCCGAGCGCACCTGGCATGGTTGCCGCCGCG
>JANOIG010000162.1:0-10620 GCA_031407405.1 Deltaproteobacteria bacterium | reverse complement strand
TTGCCCCCGGTGCCGACACCATCGGTTTCGGGATCGGGTTCGTGCACGCTTTCAGCTACAAGATCTTCGGCGGCGAAGCGGAAGCCAAGCCAAAAGAGCCGCAAAGAGCCGAGCCGGAGCCTGCAGCGCAGGAAGCTCCGGACGCAGCGCAGGAAGCTCCCGACGAAGCGGATGTGAGCGGCGACGAAAAACCGTAGATACCGAGCGGCGTTGGGAGAAGCCCTCGCCAACACCGCAGCATCACGCGCAAATCCCAAATCGAACGGCGCTTGGTCAGAAGCCCCGAAGCGCGCTAGCCTTGATGTATGAGGGCACCGATCCAGCTGTCACTGACTCTGGTGGTCGTCGCGTGCAGCGACGGCATGAATCCCTCACCAGCGGACCCGGCGACCGAGCCTCCCACGGAAGTCTCGCAGGTCCCGGCGCGCGATCCCGCCACCATCGAGTTTGCTCACATCGACGGCGTGTGGACCTTTTTCAACCAGCCCGACGGGCATGGCAACGCCCAGTTTACCGGCACGGCACGCATTGTCGACGGCTGCCTGCGGGCGAATGACTATGTGCTGGTATGGATGAAGCCCGATGAACACCGGGTGACCGAGTTCAGACCTCGAGAGCCTGTGCCCCACGTCGAACATCTGGTTCAGCGGGCCTCTCGAGGACGGTTGGGTGCAGGTGTAGCGGGAATTTAGCTCGTCCAACTGAGTCTCGGTCAGAGGTGGCCCATGCCTCAGCTGTGAAGGCACTCGCCCTGGGCTCGAAGGCCTTGGCCATGGTCAGACACGGCGCGCTGCTCGTCCGCTCGGGTCAGCATGCGCTCGGCGCAGGGCAGCACGACGCGGTCGACCGCCGCGTGTCGCAGCGCGCGGCTCCTGGTCGCGCCGAGTACTCCGTGGAGTTCTAGCTTCGAGCGCCCGATGCCGAGCTTTGCGTGATCGAAACTGTTGCAGCGCTGGCGTAGCCCGAGGTCTTGCTCTTGCCGCAGCGTTGCCAGCTCCAACCTCAATACTGCTCGAAGCTCACCCGTCGTGTCGGTCTCGAGCGCCCACGCCACGAAGCGGAAGGCGAGCTCGGCGTGACTTTGCTCGTCGCGGCTGATGCGCTCGAGCGCTGCGCGCACCGCAGGATCCGTCGCGGCCGCGAGCGCCTCGGCCGCCTCCAGCGCCGCGCACGTCTCGCCGACGCAACCCTCGCGGAAGGTGAGCCGAACGACGCTCGAGAGGGACTCACCGGCGAGCGCGCCGTCGAGCGCCAGCTTCGTAGGGCCGAGCTCTCGACCCGCGTAGCGCGAAGCTAGCGCGAAGCACAAGCGCGCATGCTCGGTCTCGTCGAGCATGGCCTGCTGGCTGCGCCGGCAGAGCTCGAACGGCGCGCCAAGCTCTAGCAATTGTAGCGCGAACCGCGCGAACGCCGCGATGGAGGCGTGCTCGAGCAGTGCCGCGGCTTGCCAGTGCGCAGCAGCCGCGGCCCTCGCCCGCGGCGAGAGCCCACACAGTGAAGCGTTTTTTGTCCCGCACCAATCCGAGCGCGTGCGCAGGGAGGCGGTCCGGGCGACACCTTCGACCAAGAATGGGCGGCCCGGAACGCACATGACCGGGACGGGAACTCGGCAATGGTGCTCGCCGCGCACGACCAGACAGCGTTCGCCCGGCACGGAGCACTGCTCGTCCGAGCCGCAAGTGTCGTTCGGCGTTTGGCAGGCAAAGTACGAGCCGAGCATGGCTGAGCATCCCAAATAGTCGAACGACTGAATGCAAAGCGTCCCGGCGTTGCACGTCGAGCTCGAGCCGCACAAATCGTAGCTGGTCGAGCTGAAATCGGTTGCAGCGCAGTCTCCAAAGCAATTGGGTGGCAACGGGCGATACACGATGCCGTTGTCGCACTGCATGAGTCTGGAATCGGCCTCGAGAGGCCGTGCGCCGTTGCAGCGCAGGTGGTCGGCGACGGCGGATGGCGTGCTCTGTGGAGGCGCGAACGTGTAAACCGGACCCATCCCAGTTCCTTCCACTGGATCGTCCGCGACATCGCCCCCAGGCGCATCGTCCGTGGCATCGCTCCCGCTCGGCTCGTCCGTGATGCCACCATCGTGCGCCGCTCCGCCGCAGCTCGCGGCGCTCCAGCCGAGGCTCATCAGTAGACTGATTCTCCAGACTTCGATGTTGGTTCTGAGCATACTGATCCATCCGCCACTGCGCTGCGAACTGTGCCAAAGCTGTGCCAAAGCTAGGAATTGGCGCTAAATCGCTCGGCGTCGAGCCGCGCCCCTAAGCTCAAGCAAGTCTCGTGCCCCAACGACTAGACGTCCCGCCATTCAAGTGTTTCCGACGGGACAGCCCCTGGCCCGAAGTCTCGAGCCTCGGAATCTCGAAGATTTGTCAAATCACTTGACGGATCTAACCGGCCAATTTCGGAGCCGAGAGTTGGTCCGCGGGGGCTTAGCTCAGTAACGCTCAAACGTAGCGAAGTGCGGCAGACAGAAAACCGAAGGCCCGGGGTAGTAACCCAGGCCTTCTCATCGGGCGAAGCGAAGCGCGCCGACGGGTGGCGTATGGCATGAGCCTGATTGACCCTGCAAATTTTCCGCGCGTTCGCCGGAGCGGCGGTGCAGGTTCTCTGGAGATTTGCATGTGGGTGGTGCCCGAGACGTGGTTGGGTCTGCCGTCGCCATACAGTTCATCGCTATTGCTCTGACGAGTGCCGTACGGAAGCGCGACGTGCCTCGTGCACGCGCGCACGGCTAAAGCACCGCGGCAGCGAGGAGGGGCGACTCGACCGCCGAGACCACGAGCGAGAGCGACGCAAGCGGCTTCGCGGCGTGGGGGATCAGTCTGTCAAAGACTTGGCCATCTCGGGCAGCGTGGTTCTCGATGATGGACACCGGCATTACGGTAACAATCAGGGCGGCGAGCACTCAGACGCGGATGATCGTTCGGGAGGGCCCCGACGAAGTCCTGATCGCGAGGTTGGCGCCGGTCCGCAGTGCGCATCGGCAGGCCTTGCCGCGACTGATGCACGGCCTGGCCCTATGGTTCAAGACCAGGGTCCGAGTTGTCTTATATGCGGAGTCCCCGGAGATCGCGTTGTCGTCAGGCCTCGTCGACGGGTTACTCTTTGGGCTCGGCACATTCCACTTCGAGGTCGACCTCGTGCTTCCCGGCGACCGTCGGCGCGGCACCCGGTTGCGCGGGCTCGGCAAGCTGCGCGATCTCCGCCGTAATGCCGAGCAGGAAGCAACCCGTTGATGGGTATACGGGCCGAGTGCATCGAGGGACTCTACTCGTTGCTCGAAGACGATGCGCCCATCCAAGAAGCCAACGAGTATCTGCGTGCGCTGAAGCTGCGTGGCTTGTCCCCTTTGACCGTACGTGCGTACGCCTACGATCTAGTCGTGCTCTATCGATGGCTTCGGGCCAATGGCACGATACTTCGCGAGCTGACGGCGGCGCGGCTGCTCGAGTTCATTGGCGAGCAACGCAAGGCCGCTGCTGATCCGCGGTCCATCAATCGGCGACTGAGTACCGCACGTTTGCTCTACCGCTTTCACTGTAGCGTCGACGTTGATCAAGACCGAGTCAGCTTGCCAGTGCCTCACTACAAGGGTCCCGGGCGCGACCATGTTCTCGGCCTGCACCGGCTTCGCAAACGCCGCTCACTGCAACTTCGCGTGAAGGAGCCTCAGAAACTCGTGGAGCCGCTCACGCCCGACCAAGTCAAAGCGTTCCTGGGTCGCCTCACGCGCTATCGAGATCTCGCCATCGTCCATCTCATGCTGTTCTGCGGTCTTCGCTCCTGTGAGGTCATTCGTCTCGCCGTGCACGATGTCGTGTTCGGCGACCGGCAGCTTCGTATCCAGGGCAAAGGGGAACGCGAGCGCGTGCTTCCTTTGCCGGACACGCTCGCACTCGTGCTCCATCAGTACCTCCAGGTCGAGCGACCCAAGCGCTGCGAGCTCGACCGATTGTTTGTCGTGATTCAAGGGCCACGCCGGGGCTTCCCCATGAGCGCCGCCGGGCTACGTAGTCTGTTCCGTCATCGTCGCCTCACGGCCTTGCTCGCTTCGGCCAACGCGCATCGCTTTCGCCATACCTTTGGGACCGACATGGCCCGAGCCGGCGTGCGACTGCCTGTGCTGCAGAAGATGATGGGTCATGCGGATGCCAAGACCACGCTCCAATATATTCAGCTTTCCATGGCGGATATCGCTGAAGAGTACCAGCGCGCGGTCGCCGAGCTCGACCAGCGGTACGGGCGGAAGTGATCGCAATGACCCGCAAGTCACCACGACCACCTCTGCCGCCGTTTGCTTTGGAATACTCGACGCTTCACCCCAACGATGCGGTCGGCGTACAGCGCTTCCACGTTTGGCTACAGAGGACCCATCGCCCCATCAAACAACTCACCCCGCCTGAGCTCCAACAGTTCCTCGCCATCCTCGCGTCTCTCCCTTTGGGCAAGGCGACCCGGACGCGTCACCGCTTCTCGGTGCTGCGCTACTTTCGATGGCTCCATCAGCGGCAGCTGCTGTCACACCCGCTCAGCGCGATCGCTCCGACGTTTGCTGCCGATCTTCCTGCACTTGCCCTGCGCTTTCTTGCCACCCTCGAGCCAACCCTCAAGGCCTCCACCGTCGGCAGCTATCGGAGCTGTCTTCAGCAATTCCATGTCTGGTTAGCTGCGCGCGGCCGAAACCTCCATGACCTCGCGCGCGATGACTTCGATGCGTGGTTGCAGTGGCTTTTCAAGCGAGGGCTGCAGCCCCAGTCACGCACAAATCATATCGTTCAACTGCGAGCCTATCTCATTTGGTTGGAGGAGCAGGGCGAGCTGACACTACCCGCCGACTTCTTGCTGCGCAGCTCTGATTTGCCCAAGTTGCCTCAGTATCTCCCTCGACCCATTCCGCCAGAAATCGACGCACAGCTGCAAAAGCGCCTCCGTTCTTCCCGCGATACCCTTCAACTGGGCCTGCTGCTCATGCGCAACACAGGGCTCCGCATCGGCGAGCTCATCCACCTTTCCCACCGCTGCATTCGGACCGATGCCCACGGCAATAGCCTCCTCAAGGTGCCTTTGGGGAAGCTGAACAACGAAAGGCTCGTCCCTCTCGACCCCAAGACTCTTCGCCTCGTGCGACGGCTGCAGCGCAACGGCTTGGGTCATCGACCGTTCTTGCTTCAAGCTCGGGGAAAGCCCGTTCGGTACGACATGCTCCGAGCGGCACTCCTAAAAGCCTCTAAGGGACTCTCGACACCCGAACCCATCACCTCTCACCGTTTGCGGCACACGTATGCCACTACCCTGCTCGCGGGCGGGATGAGTCTTGTCGCCATCATGCGCTTGCTCGGCCATCGCGACTACCACATGACCCTGCGCTACGCCGCCATCACCGACGAGACCGTCATCACCGAGTACACCGAAGCGCTCCTTCGAAACTCCACTCGCTACCCCGCGCCAGCTAGTCCCAGCTCTCCTTCCGGCTCCGACCCGCTCGCTCAACTCTCCGATCTCGTCCGCTTCGTCCAAAAGAGAAGCCAGGACGATGGCCTCGATTCCGTCAAAACCAGTCTCCTCTTGAAACGAATTCGGCGCCTCCAAGCCCAAATCAAAAAGCATCTCAGCGCTGTCCGACAACGCTCGTCCCGGTAAAATTGGCCGGATAAGACGGCATTTTCGGTATGCTCGATCGCTCCTCGCCACGCTCGCAAGAATTAGACCCGCCGACACGCTAGCTAGCACGCCAGAGCGGCTTTCGGCTCAGCATCATGCGCGTCGCGATTGCCCTCATGATCCGCACTCTGGACGCCAATCTGGGGCACGAAATTTCGCGTGGTATGCGTCGTTCATGCAAACTCTCGGGCACTCCGCGGTTCAGGCCATGGTTTGGGACGACGCCATCAATTTTGGCGCCGATGGACTACGTATCAATCTGAACTGTCGGGTACGGAGCTGATCGCGGAGCTCCGTGGATTGTTCGCTATGCAGCGTCGCGGCGAGCGGCTGATCTGCCGCTACTTGGCCGACTTGGCAGACCGAATTGCCCAGCGACGAGACAACCTGAGCTTTTGTGATGCAGGTGGCCGACCGATTGTGGCCGTGGCAACGGTCGCGACCCACCTCGAGACATGGCAAAATGTCGTGTCGTGCGGAAAGTCCAGCCTGAGGGTTCGCTCGCACCGCCCTCGCAGCTGCTCGAGGTCATGGGTCGGCGTGGCGGCTGGACCATGGATGCTCTGATCGAGTCGAGCGGGCTCTTGGCTCGAGAGGTCGCAGCCATGCTGACCTGGCTAGAGCTGGACGGAAAGGGCCAGAGCCGCTCTGGAACATTCGAGCCTGTGACCCCACCCACGAACGCATGACTTCGGATCTTGGTTCAGCTGAAATCTCGACCATTGACATCCAATTGGCGCAGGCCGAGGCTGGCGTCCTCGTGGCCGAAAAGTTCGTGCTCCAGCATGTCGGACGTCGACTCTGATGGGCACCGGCATTCTCGATTCCGAGGAGGAGCCACTCCGCGGCGGGTTCGTGAACACGGTCGTGCGCGTCGGGGACACTGTGCGAAGGTCCGTCGGCGCATGGACACCAACAGTCCACCGTCTACTCTCCCACGCGCGCCAGCGCGGAGTCAGCTGGGTGCCTGAGCCACGTGGCTATGACCCATTGGGGCGCGAGGTCCTCTCGTTCATCCCAGGCGATGTGCCGCATGAAATGCCAGAATGGGTGTGGTCGGAGATCGTGCTGACCGAGGTTGCGCGGGCATTGCGCCAGTGGCACGACGCCAGCTGCAGCTTCGACAGCGCCGGCGCCATTTGGAGCTTTGACGTTCACCAGCCAGCTGAAGTGATCTGCCACAACGATTTCGCGCCGTACAACTGCGTCTTTCGCGAAGGCCGTTTTGTCGGGGCTATCGACTTTGACTTCTGCTCACCGGGTCCGCGGCTTTGGGACCTCGTCTACACCGCGTACCGCTACGTCCCGCTGATGCCGCCCGCTGATGCCGACGTGCCCGACGGCGGCCGCGAGCGCTCCCCCTTCAACGTGGCCGAAATCGGCTCACGGCTACACACCTTCCTGGCCGCTTACGCGGCAAACAGCGCCGAGCTACGCTACAGCCGCGACATCGTCATCGACACCGCGATGGCACGCCTCGAGGCGGCTGCCGCGTGGACGGCGAACCATGCCATGAAAAGCGGAGACTCCGCGCTCGAGAACCATGCCCGAATGTACCGAGCTCACGCGCAATGGATGAAAGTCAGACTCAGGGGCGAGCTAGCCATGTAGCGTTTCGCCGGCTGCCGCAACAGGAGGGCCGCCGACGCCGCGCTGTAGACCGTGCCACTCGCTACTGCAACGCAATGTCCAAAACTGCGTCTCCATAGTCAAACGGATGATCCTCGCACTCGAAATTCTTCATGCTGTACAGGTCGTCACCCGGTTCGCCAAAACAAATCCTGGCCAACATGGGGGTTCCCCGAGGCATGACGCGAGAGTCATAGCAGTTGCGCTCCGTAAGGGAGGCATAGACGCCTTCCCAGACATAGTCTTGATCCGAAGTGCCGGGGTCGAAGTCGATGCGAATGTCCGCGCAAGCGGGTGCAGCGCACTCTGAATCGACAGGCACGTTTGCGTTTGGAGCAAGGGTAGCGCAGTCGATGGGTGAACACGTCGGAGGGGAGGCAACGGTTTCGGCACTAGCCGGACGCACGCCAATTTGGTATGGGCTGCCTGAACACGACGAGTATCGTGAGCGAACCCCAGCTGAGCCATTGCTCACGCGAATCAGCGTCTCCAAAGGGTCGGCGCCTCGGGCGTCCACGCCCTCCTCGCTGCGCTCTGGAGTCGCCGGCATCGTCTCTGTTTTTTCACTATGACCGCCGCACGCGGCGATGGATAGAAGCGACGCAAACTGTGTCAAGCTGTGCCAACTCATTCTAACAGCGCCCATGCAACGGAAAGAGCAACTTGCGTGCCAGTAACTCGTCGCCGACGTACCCCTGGAATTCGCTGAGCCGCTGTCGGGCAAAGCCGTCAAACCCCAGCGTGGAAAGTCCCCCGCAAGCGAATGTCCGCGGCCGAAGCACCCACGAGCACCTCGAATTCTCCCGGCTCGAGCAGCCAGCGCTTTTGGTCGGGGTCGTAGTATTTGAAAGCGTCTTCCGACAGTAGAATGCGCGCCTGGCGTGACTCCCCCGGCTCCAGCGTCACGCGCGCAAAGCCCTTCAGCTCCTTCATGGGCCGAGGCAAGCGCGACTGCACGTCGCGCAAGTAAACCTGCACCACCTCCGCTCCCTGCCGCTGGCCCACGTTCGTGACTTGCAACCTCACTTCGAGCATTTGTCCGGGAGCCAGGTCAGCCTGCGACAGCACGAGCCCCGAGTATTGGAACGCCGTGTAGCTCAAGCCAAATCCGAACGGGAAGCGCGGCTGGATGCCACTCTGGTCGAAGTGGCGATATCCGGTGAAGATGCCGTCCTCGAGCACGACCCGGCCATCGCCGTCGTGGTCGTGGTACGAGGCAAACGACGAGCGGTCCTCGGCTCGTGCCTCGAAGCTGGCCGGCAACTTTGCGGAGGGGTTGACGAGCCCGAAGACAATCTCGGCCAAGGCCTGGCCGCCCGCCTCACCGGGGTAGAAGGCATGTAGCACCGCAGGTGTGCGCTCGACCCAGCGAGACATGTCCAGGTTCCCACCGGCGGTCAGCACCACGACCGTGTTCGGTTGGGCCTCAGCCACCTGCACCAACATGTTTTCGATCTCCGGGTTCATGGCGAAAGCACGGTCGAAACCCTCGGCTTCGCTCACGTTGTCCCAACCGGCCGTGACGATGGCCACATCCGCGCGCTCTGCCAGTGCCACGCATTGGGCGGTGGCCGCGGCGCCGCCATCGGAGTGCTGCCAACCAAATTGCATGCCGCTGAAGAAACGGGTCTTTTTGTACTCGATTTTGACTGAGTACTCTTGGCCCGCCTTCAGCTGCAAGTCGCCACGGTGCGGACCGTTTTGCGCCAACGTCCAGGTGTCGATCACCAGCTTGCCGCCCACCCAGATGCGGTACTGGCTGTCGTGGGAGCGCGAGTAAAAGCTGTGCAAGCCGCTGTGCTCCGGGCGCAGAAAGCCCGTCCAACGAATCGAGAACTGTTTTTCGGTAATGCCCTCGGCGGGGGGCCGGACTCCCCATGCGAAATCGACGCGCTCATCGAGCCGGCTTGACCGTGGCTCGCCCGAGAGCTCGTTGTTGTCGAAGTACTCTCCCCAAAGGCCAGCGCCGTGAGCGCTGCCGAAGAGGCTCGAGGCAAACACACCGCGCTGAGGGTTCGGGTCCGGGCCTGCCGCGTGCAGAATTTCGATGCCCGGAGCCAACGCCCGAAGCCCTTCGAGCAAGCTGGTAGCCCGGTGCGGCGGCGTGAAGGAGCTGCCCCCGCCACCGAAAACCGCCGGGTGAGCGTAAGGGCCTAGCACCGCCATGGTTTTCACCCGAGCGCGGTCGAGCGGCAGCAGGTGGCGATCATTCTTGAGCAAGACGATGCCGGCGCGTGCCAGCTCGAGCGCCACCTGTGCGGTGGCGGCGTCTTGGTACGGGATGCTGGCGTCCTTCTGTTCGTGGTCGAGCCAGCCAAAACAAGCGGCCAGGCGCAACACCCGGCGCACTTTGTCGTCGAGGGTCGCCTGACTGACCTCGCCGTTTTCGAGCACGGGCAACAGGTGCTCGGGCGTGAACTGCTCTGCCGTCGGCATTTCGAGGTCGAGCCCTGCATTGGCGGCGGGGGCGACACTGTAGGTAGACAGCCAGTCGGACATCACCACGCCGTCGAACTTCCACTCGCCTTTGAGCGTGTCCATGATCAGGCCGGGGTGCTCGGAGCAGTGCACGCCGTTGACGAGGTTGTACGCGGTCATCAACGCCCCACATCCCCCCTCCGTCACGGCGGCTTTGAAGGCCGGCAAGTACACCTCGTGCAAGGTCCGCTCGTCCACGTCCGAGCTCACCGTGTGCCGCCCGTATTCCTGGTAATTTACGGCAAAGTGCTTGATGGTCGCGCTGACCCCCTGGTCCTGCACGCCGCGCACGTAGGCCACCGCAAAGCGCGACGAGAGGAAGGGGTCTTCACCCGCGTACTCGAAATTTCGCCCGCACAAAGCCGAGCGGTAGATGTTCACGCCCGGCGCGAGCAGGATGTGCACGCCCCGCGCCCGGCAATCTCGCCCGAGCGCGGCACCCAGCTGGTACCAGAGCTCCGGGTCCCAGCTGGCGGCCGCGGCGATCAGCGCTGGATATGCGGTCGAGGCGTCACACCACCAGTGCACGCCCATCGGGCCATCCGCCATGCGCAGCTCCGGCAGCCCAATCGCGTCGAGGGCAAAGGTCGCGCTATTCGCCTGCGCGCCGCCTTGGCCAGGCTTGCCGCCCAGCAAAAGTATCTTTTCCGACACACCGAGTCGATCGATGAGCCCCTGAATGCGCCGTTCGACGTCCGCTGAAGGTGGGGTGAAGTGCGAGTACCGACTGTGCATGAGCGGCGATCTAGCCGAATCTTCGCGCGCTGCCTACGAGCGGCCCCGTCGGGTGCCGGGGGTAGAATTTTTCACGGCGGCGGCGGGGCCGCTTGTCCGGTGCCACAAAAG
>JANOIG010000176.1:0-48719 GCA_031407405.1 Deltaproteobacteria bacterium | reverse complement strand
CAAACCCTGCGTTCGGGCGGCCTCAGCACGCCCGTGGTCACGACCAGCTTGTTGTCCGCGGCAGCGCTCGTCGGCGTGATTCAGACCCCCGGTTTGAGCCATTTCTTCGGTTGCCGGCCGCTCGGGCCACTCGGTTGGGGTACGGCGGTCGTAGCGTCGATCGCCGCCACCAGCTTTGCGTCGGCCGCCGCAAAATTTCTGCAGCGCGACGTCTTCACACCGCTGCGTCTGGCAGAGCGCTGGAGCGGGTTCCCCCACGATCAGCAGAACTGGGCCGGCGCGTCGAGCGATGTCGCACACTCGGGCGTGCGGGTGACCCAGGCGCAAGGTGCGGCGGAGGGCGAGGTCGTCGAGGGGGTGTTCGTGGACGGCCCGCTGGAGTAGCGCAGCGCCCGCACCGCCGGGTCAACTGGCTCCGATCACCTTGAAGCCGACGGCACGCGCTGCGGTGGCGAGCTGCCGATCATGTGTTGCGAACACGAGGCTCTCATGTTCGATTCGAACCAACAGAGCCGTCGCCAGGTGGATCGCGTCGAGCGTGCGTACCAGAGTGGGAAACGGGTCGGCGGCACGCTCGAGCACTGCGGCATCCACATGCGCGATATGAAAGCCGGTTAGAGTTTGCAGAACTCCCTGACGTCGTTCCGCGATCTCGTCGTCGGAGAGCTGTAGTTGGATGCGAGCTCGATCGATGGTGCGCAGTGCTTCCACCCGCGCGAGCTCACTGCTGACCGCGATGTCAATCGACCGCCACTCACGCAGGGCGTTGGGCTCACCCAACACGACACGCAGGATCACCGACGTGTCGACATAAGCCTTCACCGGTCCGCTCGCTCCTCCTCGAGAAGCTTTTCAGAGCGAGCCGTCCAGCCCGCAGCTCGCCATTTGTTCTTGCGAATCGTCACAAAGGCGACTTGGGGCGGCACCAGCGTCAGACCGTGACCCGTGGGTGCTGCCGGAATGATGCGAGCGATAGGCCGATTCCGATCGGTAACAATCACTTCAGCCCCTTGCTCGACCGCGCGCAGGTGCTCCGATAGGCGATCTTTGAGCTCGGCAATCTTCACCCGCTTCATGGCTATATCTAGCCATGAGATGGCGGTGTCGTCAAGGCTGCCTCGAGTTGATGTCCCATATCCGCCGCGAGAAAGGCCCATGAATCGGAAATATTGCCGGTGACCGGACGCTGAGCTGTCGAAGTGTTTGAGGGGCCGGGCTCACGCGAAGCGGGCGCGAGAGCGGCACCTCGGGCTGCTGTCACCTGCGACATTGACCTAGATGATAGTTGCTACGAGCCGCGCCACGTCGGCGAGCACCGTGTCGCGCACCTCTGGCGCCGCCACCGTGCTGGTGAGATACGCGGCGAGCAGGATCGGCTTGCGATTGGGCGGCCAAAGGACCGCCACGTCGTTGGTCGTGCCGTGTTGGCCAGAGCCCGTCTTGTCACCGACTCGCCA
The DNA here is from genome assembly GCA_031407405.1 of Deltaproteobacteria bacterium. Lineage (GTDB taxonomy): Bacteria > Myxococcota_A > Polyangia > Polyangiales > Polyangiaceae > SZUA-265. The sequence continues at coordinate 47,262 of JANOIG010000176.1, read as the reverse complement.
AGTTTTCGGCACGCCGGCGCGCAGCCGTTTGTAGCCTGTAGTGCTTTTGACCAACCATGTCGTCAACCTTTCGCGTGACGCTTTCGATAGCGCTGTTCCCGTCAGCAGCACCTGCACGTTGCCCAGCATCGCCGCGGGTGTGGTCGTGTCCCGCGGGTCGCTCGAGATCGCTTCGTTCAGCATGGGCTCGGTCCGATCGAGTCGCGTGACTCGGTCACCGAGGCTGCGAAGATACGCGGTAAAAGCGACCGGGCCGCCGAGCCTCGCGAGCAGCAGGTTCGCCGCGGTATTGTCACTCACCGTGACGGCTGCTTCGCACAGCTCGTCCAGCGTCAGGCTGCCTTCCCCCAGCCTCGCCCTCGTCACGGGTGCATACTCGAGCAGATCAGCCGCGCTGAAGGGGACACGCTGGTCGAGCCGCTCTTCTTGGCGGTCGACTCGGCCGAGCACTGCTGCAGCCAAGAGGAGCTTGAACGTGCTGCAGAACGGAAACCGTTCGTCTTGCCGATGCCCGAGCCGTGCGCCGCTCGCGGTATCGAGCATGGCAACGCCCAGGCGCCCCCCACTGGCCCTTTCCAGCTCCTTTAGCCGTTCAGCCGCGGGCTGTTTCGCAGCCGAGACACCGGCCGAAGCGCGCACCGCTGCCAAGATGGAGGGCAAGAGCACGGCGCTGCCGAGCAGAGCAGCGCGACGATTGAAGGTGATGAACATGGGCTTGAGAGCGCAGGGCCCCGAGGTGCAGTAAATCGACGTGTGGCGGAGGCGCGGCCCCCATCATCATGCTTTACGGGTTGGCCAGGTAAATGATCGAGGTGGCGTAGATGCTGCCCAATCCGGGCTGCGTGGTCGTTCGAGTGAGCGCGCCGCTGGCCGCGTCGATGCGGTAGGCGACGAGGTTGCCGTCGGTGCCGCCGATTTGGATGTAGCGACCCGCCGGATCCATGGCAAACTCGCGCACGACCGCGCCCAGAGCGTCGGCACCGAGCCGCGTCAACGCGCCGTTGCCGTCGATCTGGAAGCGCACGACCTCCGGCGGATCGCGATTGACGGCGTAGACGAAGCGCCCGTCTGGGCTGACGTGAACGTCGCTACTCCAGTGATCTTGTCCGTCCGCGGCGGTGCCGAGCGAGCCATTGCTGCGGAGCTGGAGCGAGCCGGTGGCCGCATTGATGTCATAAACATGCAATTGGCTGCCATTTTCCGTGAGCACGTAGGCGACCGGCAAAGTGGGGTGAAAGTCGAGGTGACGAGGGCCGCCGGTCGCTTCAGCATTTGCGGTGGCGGCGGGCGTGAGCGCTCCGCTGGTCGGGTTCAGATCGTACTGCGCAACCGTGTTGCTCCCGAGGCACGGCACGTAAACGTGAACACCGCTCGCGTCGAGCCGCGTCTGATGCGTGTTTTCGCCGGGGGCGAGCACCTGGGCGGTGCCAAACCCACCCGGCTCGGAGTAGCTGAGGAACGACAGCTCACCCTCGTCGTAGTGCGCCACGAACACGAAGCGGCCGCTGGGGTCGACCGCGACGTGTGTGCCGCTGCCCGCGGTGGCCTCTTGATCGAGCAAGCTGAAGCTCTCGGCGCCGCGATCGTACGCGTAGGCTCTCACCGTGGACCCCTGGCTGATGAACACCGTGCGATCGTCGGGGCCGAGCGCGACGAAGTCGAGATTGTTGCCGGTGTCCAGCTCGCCCGCCGCTTCCAAAGAGCCGTCCGCGGCATCCATGCTGAAGGCCCTCAGAAAGCCGTTGGCGGATCCGACGAAGACGTATGGCGTTCCCGTCGGAGCTACGCTCGATCCCCCGGCTTGCCCGCCACCGCCACTGCCGGTGCCTGAGGCGCCACCCGCCAGCGTTCCGCCAGCGCCCCCGCGGACCCCACCGGCTCCGCCGCCGCGGCCTGCGCTGGAACCGCCGGAGCCGTTGCCTGCCGCCGCCGAGCTGCCGGCAGCGCCGCCGCCATTGGCGCTACCGGCAGTGGCTTGCGCAGTGCGGGCAGGCCCGCTGTCAGGGCTGCAGGCCGCTGCCACCGCACTGGCAAGTAGCCCAGCCATGGCTCGAGCTGGCCCGCGGGCGCGAAAAGTCATGGGGTGAAGGGTCGCACCGATCCGGCGCCGCTACCAGCTCCGTGCGCAGCCCTGCGGTCGGCGGTCACCCGCACCCTACCGCGCCAGCGGTTGGCTCATTCCGACGCACCTAACAGAGTCAGCAGCCCGGCTTCGTCGAGGACCGCCACCCCGAGGGTCTGGGCCTTGACGAGCTTGGAGCCGGCGTCCTCGCCCGCCACGACATAGTCGGTCTGCTTCGACACCGAGCCGCTCACCTTGCCGCCCGCTTGTTTGATGCGCTCCGCCGCTTCGTTCCGCGTCAGCGTGGGCAGTGTCCCGGTCAGCACAAAGGTCTTGCCCGCCACGCCTGGCACCGCTTCGCGCCGTGCGCTGGCCGCGCTGAGCGACACCCCCGCTCGCCCGAGGCCGTCAAACACCGCCCTCACGGCTTGGGAATCGAGCTCTGCGAAAATGCTATCGGCTGTCTTGCGCGCCAGCCCGTCGATGGCGCCCGACCCCTTGTCGGGCGCTAACGCTTGCACCGCCTCTGGCTCCGCTGCCACGTAACGCCGTGCAAACTCCAGCAAGGCGTCCGCGCTGCCAAAGTAGCGCGCCAGATCCTCGGCCATGGTTTCCCCCACGTGGTGGATGGCCAGCCCCACGAGCACGCGTGACAACCCGCGGCCTTTGGCGCGCTCTAGCGCGGTAATCACGTTGTCGGCGCTTTTTTTCCCCATGCGCTCTAGCGCGGCGAGTTGCGCGGCCTCGAGCTCGAACAGTTGCTCGGGTGAACGCACGGAGAGCTCCGTGGTCAACTGTTCGATCAAGGCGCTGCCCATGCCATCGATGTCCATGGCCCGGCGACTGGCGAAATGCTGGAGGCGTTCACGGACCTGCGCAGGGCAGGCCGGGTTGGGGCAATAGACGAAGATCTCTTCGGCCAGCACCGCTGTGCCGCATGCCGGGCAGGTGCTCGGTCGCTCAAAGCGCTCTGTCGCAGCGGGCCGTAAGCCAAGCTCCACCGCCACGACTTGAGGGATGATTTCGCCGGCTTTTTCCACCAGCACGGTGTCTCCCACCCGCACGTCCTTGCGTTCCAGCTCCACGAAATTGTGGAGCGAGGCGCGCGACACCACGGTACCGGCGACGAACACTGGCTCGAGCTCGGCCACCGGGGTCAGCTTCCCCGATTTGCCCACTTGCACCAAAATGCCCGTGAGCTTTGTCGGCTTCTGCTCAGGGGGGAACTTGTAGGCAATGCCCCAGTGTGGGTGATGGCCCGTCGAGCCCAGCCGATCGTAGAACCCGAGCTCTTCGACTTTGATCACCATGCCATCGATGTCGAAGTCGAGCTCTTGCCGGCGGCTTTGGTACTGCTCGCAAAACGCGAGGGCGTGCTCCACGCCTTCTGCGATGCAGACCTCGTCTCGATACACCGGAGCACCGGCTTGCTCGAGCCACTCGAGCACCTCCGATTGCCGACCGAGGGGACGCGTGCCCTTGGCCCAGGCCACCTGGTAGAGAAAAGCGCGGACCCCCGCGTCTGCCAGCCCGGTAGGGTCTTTGCGCTTCATCAGGCCCGCACAACCGTTGCGCGGGTTGACGATCGGCTTCTCGCCGGCGGCGCGGAGCTTCTCATTATACCGCGCGAAGGCGCTGTGAGGCCAATACAGCTCCCCGCGGATTTCGACTTCGCCTGTCACACCGCTGAGCCGCGCGGGGATCGCCCCCGACTCCTGCACCTGGCGAGTGATGTCGTCCCCCCGCCGCCCGTCGCCGCGCGTGACCGCGCGCCGCAAATGGCCCTGCTCATAAGTGAGCGAGACACTGATGCCGTCGATCTTCGGCTCCACCACGACGGGCAGAGGCCGGGCGGGCTCGAGCTCGAGCTCCTTCCGCCGGCGCTCGTACCAGGCCCGAAGTTGGTCGCCCATCGAGAGGGCCGCGCCCTTGCTGTCGCGGCGCGCGGGGCTCAATTTCTCGAGCGACAGCATGGGGACCCGGTGCTCCACCGTTTGGAAGCCCTCGGTGTGGTCTGCGCCCGGGCGGGCATCCAGGCGCTCCGTGCTGGTCAAGCCCAGGCTGTCCGCGAGCGCGGCATAACGCTCGGCCAAGTCATCAAAGGCGGCGTCGCTAATCTCCGGCACACCGTCGCGATACGCGCGTTCGTGATGGCGGATCTGTTCGCTCAGCAGCGCGATCTCGTGCTCTTCAGCCGTGAGTTCGCTGCTGCTGGCTCGAGTGGCCGCGGAGTCGGCGTCCGACCGCCGGGAGCCTCGCTGGGTCGCCATGACGTGTACGAAGTATCGCCGACCTATTCCGAAAGTGGGTTGACCCAGCGCACACCGTCGAAACGGCCGAAGTCGCGATCGTTCGAGTGCACTTCGCCGTTGTTCTCCACGGCGTGTGCGGCGATTTGCACGTCGGTGGTGAGGTTGGCTCCGGTACCGAGCTGTTTCAGAAGCCGAAACGCAGTCTCGAGGTGGCGGCTACCGGCGGCCAGCAACATGACCGGTTCTTGCTCGAGCCAGCGCTGCACGCGGAGGATGGCGTCCTCGACGGGCAATGGATCAGTGAACACGCGCCGATTGGTGCTGATGCGGAGAAACCCAAACACGCACACCGGAGGGAGCCCAATCGACTCTTGGCCATTGAGCGCATCTTCCCACCATTGTCGCGCCGCTGCGTGCAGCGGATGCGCGTCGATTTCGGCATAGAGCAGCAAGTTGACGTCGGGCACGATCATCGGCCGGACCGGACTTTTTCGATGGTCGCTTCGTCCTCGAGCTCGTCCACCAGCTGATTGAGAGACCCGATGTCGATCCCAGGCCTCAATGTGGTTTGATGCGGCCGGACCCGGTAACGCTGGTGCGGCCGGTCTGCGGCTCTCGGAGAGAGGCCCTTTCGCAGCGCCTCGTTGACGACTTGCTTGATGGACTTTCGCTGGCGGTGAGCCTCTTCCTCGATGAGCCGCGCCACGTCGGGCTCGAGCGTCAAGGTGGTTCGCATTTAGGCATCATGATGCCTGTCTGCGCGGCCGTCAATTCGGGGCACGCCTCTCACCCCGATGAAGAACAATAAAGTCAATACTTACGCATGTTTAATGGCTTTCACTCGAAATCCAGGCGCCACCGGATATCTGCACCCAAGTTACCGAGCGTCGAGCTCGACACGTCATTGACGTTGTCGTACGAGCCCTCGATGCTCACCTTGCGGTTGAGCTTGACCTCTACGTTGGAGCGTACATCGCGTGATTCACTGAGGCCGCTCGTCACGTAGGCGCGGATGCGCTCGCTGAGGCGCTTGCCGATGGTGATGGCCGGCTCGGTGCGGCCCGAGCGCGACGAGAAGCTGCCGAGGCGAAACTCGTCGATGACCGGAATTGCATCCGTCACCACTTGATCCGCTCCGGTGAAGGCGCCTAGCGCTTCGAGCGCCACGCTCTCACCGAGGCTCGACGATTGCACCTGGTCGAGCTCCGCGCGGGTCAGGCCCAGCGTGAGCAAGAGGAAAATGTCGTCCTGCGACAGCTGAGGCTGGCTCGACAGATCGATGCGTAGTGTTTCCGCGTCGCCGTGGGCGTGCATGGTGACTTTCCAGTCGCCCGAGGTCGCCGCGCTGTTGCTCGACGGCGAGGTGTTCACCTCGAAGCCGCCGCCAGAGCGCCGGAAATCGGTCACCGCCGTCACGTCGACGAGCGGCGCGATGCGAGTAGGATCTTCGAAACGCACGCGCCCCTGTTGGATCTCGAATTCGTTCCGCGTCAGCCGGACGCGGCCGCCGGGCACGATGCGAAGAGCGCCGCGGATACCAAAGCGTTGGTTTGTTCCCGCCAGCGTGAGCACGTCGTCTTCGATGATCAAGCTAGCATCGATCAGGTTGTTCTCTAGAGCCAGCGGCTTGGTGGACCGGACGTTTACGTCGAAGCTGACCAGATCGCCTTCGGGCTGGTAGGAATCAAATTCCGTGCGTTTGCCGCGCTGGGCTAAATCTGTGATGTTGGCGGACATCTTGACCGGCCGGGAGTAGGCGAAAGAGCTCAGAACCACGTTGCCCACGAGCTGCGGCAGACCTTGTTTTCGCAAGCCGCCCTGGGCGCCCGCGGGCTGCCAGCTCGCCCGCAGATCGGCATCCGCGGTGGCTCGCACCCCCGAAGCCAGGGGCAAGCTGACGTTACGCGCCGTGATGAATGTCCGGAGCTCACCCAACCGAAAACCGGTGAGCGGTGCGTTGCCGCGCAGCGTGACGCGGCCACCTCCGTAGGAGAACGCGCCGTTTTCGATGATGAGCTCGCCGGGGGCGACGGCCAACTTCAGATCTAGCTCGGTGATCGACTGGGGTGAGCCGCGCAAGTAGACGGCGCCGTTGGTGAGTGAAAAGCCCCCGCGATACACCGGTGCAGAGAGCGGACCACTCACCGCGATCTGACCGCCCAGCATGCCGCGTGCCCGCTCGGCACCCGGGATCAATCCGACGAAGCCGTCGAGGGCCGTCGGGCGCAAAGTAAAGCGCAGATCCACGCTGGGCTGTTCGGACAGATTGCGCAGCCGACCGCCGAGGTCGAACACACCGGTTTGGCCGCTCTTGGCCCTGGCGTGCACGGTGAACGCGGGCATCTCCAGGTTGCCGCCTTCGAGCCTGAGCCGGGTCGGGTCGGCCGCTTCGATGTGAGTATCCGCGTAATCGAGCGACAGGTGGGTCAGGTGGAGCGACGCCGTGGCCGCCAGCGGGCGCTCGAGCGCCAGATCCTGAATATCCAGCTGGGCGTCGAGCTGCCCCGTGGGCTGGGCGTCGAGCTGCCCCGTGGGCTGTGGATCCAAGAGCGCGAGCGCGGGCGAGAGGTTCGAGAGCGCCACCAAGTCCAGGGCTTGAAACTGGACGCGGCCGCGCACGTGTTTGGCGCTTTGCCGGGTGATCTCGAACTGGTTGAGCCGTATTTGCTCGCCGAACAGCTGACCTGTCACGCGAAACACCCCGAGTGGACGGTCAGCGTCGTAGTCGGCCCGATTGAAGGCTGCGTACTGCGGCGCCCCGCAGCCGCTCGTGCCGATGCGGTCGGGCGCTCCTGCGATGGGCTCGAGCGCGATCGAGAGTGCGGACGCGGGCAGCTCGGAGCGTCCGATACGTAGTGGGCTGATGCGCGCTTGAACGCGCGCGGCGAGCGCGTCGAGCGTGCCACTGACCTCGGCCTCCGCGCTCACCGTACCGACCGCGTGTTTGCCGAGCGGACCTAGGCCTTGCACCGCCGAGAGCGGCACGAGGCTCGCGAGGAGCTCCCCATTGACGTGGCCGCCCCCCGTGACCCTGACCGAACCGAGCAGCGTGCCTGCACCCTTGTGTAGAGTCAGGCTGGGCACGTTCAGGCGCATTCCAAGGTAGCTTGCCTCGACGTCGAACCAATTGAAGTCGAAGCTCGCCGAAACGCCCGAGTAGTCTTCCGCGAACAAGCTAGAGGCGGACAGGTCCAGGTCGCCCCTGACATACAGGTTTCCGCCCTTGCAGGCGTCTTCTTGCCCCCCCAGGACGTAACTGACCCGTCCCTCGACCGTGCCCTTGCCTGAGATGCTGTCCCAACGTGGGTCTTGGTCGAAGTGCCACATCGCAAAAAAATCCCGCAGATCGATGCGTGGGCTCTTGACCAGCGCCGAGGCCGCAATCGTCGCGTCGTTGTCGAAGTCGAGGCGGGCCTGGCTCAACTGAAACTCGCTCGTGCCCTTGGTCAATACCGCTCTTTCCAGCTCGACCACGAGCGGCACGAAGCGCAGGCTCTGCGTCGCCAAATTACCGATCGGAAAGCCGGCAAACCACAGGTCGGAGATGCCGAGGGACCCGGTGAGGACCGGATCGGACATATCGCCCGCCATGCGCACGTCGAGCCGCGCTTGGCCCGCCATCGGGATGTCAATCAGCGGGCTGACGTCGCCGAGCTCGAGGACAGAGCCCTCGGGCACAGACAGCACGATGGAGTTGTCGTAGCCGATCTGTACGCTGGTCGTGAGCACACTCTTGCCGAACTCCGCGCGCATGTTGTCGAAGCGCACCGAGCTGCCGTACACGCCGAAAGTTCCGTTCAGCTTCGCGCGCGGCACGCCGATCATGTGGCGCCGAGCGCCATCGTGCACGGCACGGTCGAAAACCTCGAAATTGCGGGTTTCGGCGCTCAAGCGCCCCGAGAGCGTCGGGGGGTCGAGGGTGCCCTTGAAATCTTCGATGAGAACTCGACTGAGGTCCCAGTTGACGATCGTGTTCGGGGTCACATCGACATCGCGCATCAACCCGGGGAAGGTCAGTGAGGTCGCCACGCCATGCCGGACGTGAAGCGGCATGCCGGGGCCGAGCAGGTCGACGCTGATGTCTTCCAACAACACATTGCCATCCGCATAACCGGCGCGAAAAGCGCTCACCAGCAGGCGGTCACGGATGAGGTGCAGCTCGCCTTCGGCCTGGGCTACGAGCGTGTAACCCTTCAGGCCAATTCGCCCGGTGCGAATCTTGCCGTGGAACTCCGGGAGCGTGGTGCGCGGGCTGACGTCCAATTCCCCGCTCACTTGAACCCAGCCGGTCAACGGTCCAAGGGCCATGTATCTGCTGGTGATGTCGAGTGGGGCTTGGAGCAGCACGTGCCCCGTCACCTGTCGTGGTGTGCCGGCGTCATGCTCGATGCGTAGCCCCGACAGCCGCATGAGCACACGGCGCGGATCCTGACGGATGCCCTCCAGCTCGCAGACTGGCTCGGTGCCGCTTTCCGGGCTCGCATCGATGACACCGAGCAAAGACAGACGCCTCACCAAGAGCTCGCTTTTTTCGACGCGTACGCGCGCGTCCAACTGGCATAAGACGTCCTCGTCGAGCGCGCTCTCGCGCGCGGCGCCTGGCGTTTTCCGCTCCCGGACGATGGACGTGGTAGCGGCCCGCAGCGCAACCTCGAAAATTTCGGTGCCTTCTGCGAATACGTCCAAATCGAAGGCTTGGCTCTCGAGCTTGATCCCGTCGACCTCCGCCGATAGCTGAGCGTCGGTGATGGCGATGGAGGCGGCGCGAAACTCTTGCCCGCCCCCTCCGGTTGGCAGCCGGACATTCAAGTTTGCTAGGGCACCCTCCTTGACGATGACCCGCAGCTGCGGCTCCTCGACTGAAATTTGACCGGCATCGATGCGACCCGCCAAGAGTGAAAACAGGCGAGGCTTGAGCGCGACGCGTGGAGCGATCAGCGCTGGAGCGCCGCCATCGCTCGAATGCAACGTCACGTTGCGCAGCTCGAGACCGAGCGGCCAGAGCGAGATGTCGACCTGATAATCGGCTGTCAGCCCCAGCTGCTCATTCAAGACGCGCGCCGTTTCGCGCGCCGCCCAGTCGCGTACCGGTGCCCAGCGCGTGAGCGCGCCCGCGCTCGGGGGTATCAGCCCGATGAGCGCAAAAAAGACGCACAAGACGCGCGCGACCCAGCGCCCGGGGTCTCGCCGCGGGGCGAACGATTTGGGGCCGAGGCTGGGATGAATGGCAGTCACAGGGCACTAGAGCCTATCGCGAGTCGCGGGCGAACGCTCATGGCCGCGCCGAAGCCAGCGAAGATCGCGGCATTTCTGCGGGTTTGGACCGGCCGGGCCAATGTCAGCGCTGGCGACCGGCGGGGCTCGGCTGCCGGGACTCGGGCTGCGCCAATCTGCGCAGCATCATCTTCGAGGCCAGCGGCGCGGCGACGCCGGGCAGGCCACGCTCTGGCTCCAGCTGCCCCACCAAACCGAAGAGGAGTGCCAACGTGCGCTCTAGATAAAAGTATCCATCTGGGTATTCCACGCTTCGCATCACCTCGCGCAGCCGCCCACGAACCAGAGCGTAGCCTGACAATCTGTGCATCTCGCTCCGATCGAAATTGGAAAAATCAGTGACCTTTAGCGTGGCCAGTGTCTTCAAATATTCCCGCCCGACGGCGCGCAGCAGCTCCCGATCGCCGCCGGGTGCGATGAATCCCATTTGCTCGGCGCCCCCGAGGACCTGATCCGCGTTGCGGGTGAGCGCGCCGAGAATGACGGTCTCGAGACCACGCGCCAGCGCGTCGCTCACCTCTTCCACGGCGCCGTAGTCGAGGATCACCAGGACCGGGCCGGGGCGCACCAGGAAGTTGCCGGGATGCGGGTCGGCGTGCAGCACCCGATGCTCGAACAGCATCGTAAAGTAGCAATCGGTGATCAAGCGAGCGACCTCCGAAGGTACCATGCCCTGTGCCGGCTGCCGGATCACTTCGCTGATGCGCAGGCCGTGCTCGAAGCTCATGGTCAGGACGCCTTTCTGCGTCATTTCTGCCACGACGGTCGGCACCACCACGTCGGGCCGCGACGCAAAAATGCCGCGCAGACGCTCCATGTTACGGTACTCGTTGGCGTAGTCCGTTTCCCGCCGCAGCATCGCGCCGAGCTGAGCGAGCACTCGCTCAAAGCGCACGATGGGAAAGACCCGATTGATGATGGGGAGAAACAGGCTTAGCACGAACAGATCGCGCGAAATGAGCTGCTCGATGCCGGGGTAGAGCACCTTCACGGCCACCTCGCGACCGTCCGCGAGCGTTGCCTTGTGCACCTGCGCCAGAGATGCGGCGGCGAGCGGGGTGCGCTCAAACTTTGGGAAATGTTCCAGCGCGCCGCGGCCAAAGGCTTCCTCGAGCCTGCCCACGACTTCAGCGAAGGGCCGCGCAGGAACCTGATCTTGCAGCTTCTCCAGCGCAGCTCGGTACTCGGGAGGCAAGAAGCCACCGAGCACGCTGATGACCTGGCCGAGCTTTATGAAGACGCCCCGCAGGCGCGTGAACCCAGCGGCAAGACGGCGTGCGTTTGCGGCGTGAACGGTAGGCCAGCGCCCACGAAAGAGCCGGCCCAGGGTCAGCCTGACCAGCAACCATTGGCATGCATAGGACGCGAGCACGCCCGCAATCAGGAGAAAAGCTCGGACAGAACGCATCATGTCTGGACGCCGCAGATCCCGGCCGCCCGGAAGCGTCTGCAGTCTAGTCGCGGATCTCGACAGCTACCAGGCCTTGTCGGGTCGCGCGCCTATTGAAGGGCCCGGCAAAAGAGATCGGGCGAACGGTCGTAGTACCCGTAACCCGGGCTGAGCGTCGGGATCTGCTAAGGTGAGACGAAGCTTGTGAGCCAGCCCAAATCCGGCCTCACAGCGCCGAAAACGTCCGTTTCAGGCACGAGCGTGCATCGAAAGAGTAAGGAGACAGCATGTCGGAAGGCATCAGCACTGCCGCGGTGATTGGTTCGGGTGTCATGGGCAGCGCCATCGCCGCCTTGTTCGCCGGTGCCGGGATTCGGACTCACCTGCTCGACATCGTGCCGCGCGACTTGGCGCCCGGTAGCGAGGCCAATCCACGGGCCAGAAATCGCATTGCCGACGAGGCGTTAGCCCGCACTCTCAAGGGCAAGCCGGCCGCCTTCTACGTGCCCGACATGGCCCGGCTCATCACGACGGGGAACCTCGAAGACCACCTGGGTAGGCTCGAGGGCTGCGATCTCGTCATCGAGGCCATCGTCGAGAACCTCGACATCAAGAAGCAACTGTTTCAAAAAATCGCGCCGCACCTCGCCGAGCACGCCATCATCGCGTCCAATACGAGTGGCTTGTCGATCTCGGCCATGAGCCAGACGTTGCCGGAGAGCGCGCGGCGCCGCTTCGTGGTGATGCATTTCTTCAACCCGGTCCGTTACATGCAGCTGCTCGAGATCGCGGCAGGGCCGAACACGGATCCTCGCGTGCTGGAGCGGGCGGCGCGCTTCGGCGAGTTTTTGGGCAAGGGCATCGTCTACGCGAAGGACACGACCAATTTCATCGCGAACCGCATTGGCGTGTACGGCATGATGTCGACCGTGCAGTCCATGCTCGAAGTCGGGCTGGGCATCGATGCGGTGGACACGATCACTGGCAAACCCATGGCGCGCTCCGCCGGGGCGACCTTCAAGACCGGGGACATCGTGGGGCTGGACACGCTGGTCCACGTGGCCACCAACTGTTACGACAGCTTGCCGAACGACCCGGCGCGGGACGTCTTTCGCATCCCCGAGTTCGTGACTCGGCTGGTCAAAGAAGGCAGGTTGGGCCGCAAGTCGGGGGCCGGCTTTTACAAGAAGGTCGGTGAGGACATCCTGGTCCTCGACTACACGAGCGGGGAATATCGCCCCGCGGAGAAGGTGCGCTTCGCTTCGATCGGCGCCGTGCGCAACATCGAGGATCCCAAGGCGCGTTTGGCGCAGCTGGTCAAGGGCACTGACGAAGCCGCCGCCTTTGCCTGGAAGCTGCTCGCTGGCACGCTGGCATATAGCGCGGCCCTGGTTGGGGAGATAGCCGACGATGTGGTCAGCATCGATCGCGCCATGCGTTGGGGCTTTAATTGGGAGCTCGGGCCCTTCGAGGCCTGGGACGCCATTGGCGTGGCGGAGTCGGTCGAACGCATGCAGCGGGAGGGAGTGGCCGTGCCCGACTGGGTGAGCTCCGGTGTCGTGCGTGGAAAGGGCAGCTTCTATGCGGGCATTGCCTCGGAGCGGAGCTATTTTGAGCTGGGCCAGCGTCAGTACCGGCCCGTACCGCGGGATCCGAAACAGCTAGAGCTCGAGGTGCTGAAGAGCCAGCCGAGCCGCGTGGTCAAGAAGAACCTCGGAGCCTCACTGGTCGATCTCGGTGATGGCGCGCTGTGTGTCGAGGTGCACACCAAGATGAATACGATCGACGGCGACGTCATCGCGATGCTCACCCTCGGCGTGCAAGAGGCAGAAAAGAACTTCGAGGCTCTGGTCATTGGCAACGACGGGCAGCATTTTGGTGCTGGAGCGAACCTGTTCATGATCTTCGCTGCCGCGCAGCAGAAGCAGTGGGACCAGATTGGCACCGTCATCCGCGGCTTGCAGGGGGCGTTGCAGGGCCTGCGTTATGCCAAGGTGCCGGTGGTGGCCGCACCCTTTCAGTACACGCTCGGCGGCGGCGCCGAGCTGGCGATGGCGGCAGACCAGATCCAGGCCCACGCGGAAACGTACATGGGCCTGGTCGAGCTTGGCGTAGGCCTGATCCCGGCCGGCAGCGGCTGCCTGCGCATGGTGGAACGGCATACCGCTCACCTGCAGGGTGTCGAAGGAGCGGATCTTTTGCCGTTGATGGGCCAGGCTTCGATGACCATCGCCATGGCCAAGGTGTCGACCTCGGCACACGAAGCCAAGATGCTCAGGCTATTGCAGCCGGAAGACGGCATCTCTCTAAACCGAAGCCATCAGCTCTATCATGCCAAGCAACGCGCGCTCGGGTTGGCGCGTGCCGGTTACCGTCCGCCTCTGCCCCGCCTGCTCTCGGCCGCGGGTCACGACGCCGCCAGCACTATCGGCGCGCGGATCTGGGGTATGGTGGAGGGTAAGTGGGCCAGCCCGCATGACGCGCTCTTGGCGAACAAGGTGGCCCACGTCCTGTGCGGCGGCAATGTCGCCGCCGGCACGCCACGCACCGAGCAAGATTACCTCGATCTGGAGTTCGAGGCGTTCCTGTCGCTGTGCGGCGAGGAGAAGAGCGTCGCCCGTATCGAATACATGTTGAAGAACAACAAACCCCTCAGGAATTGAGATCCATCATGCCTTCATTTCCTTTGAACGTGATCATCGCCAGCGCGCTCCGGACCCCCGTGGGGCGCGGCGTAAAGGGCAGCCTGAAGGATACTCGCCCCGATGATTTGGCGGGTTTGGTGCTGGCTGCCGCCGTGCGGCGCGTGCCCGGCTTGCGCAGCGAGGACGTACAGGACGTGGTGCTCGGTTGTGCCATGCCTGAAGCCGAGCAGGGCCTGAACATTGCTCGCAACGCGGTGTTTTTGGCGGGGCTTCCGAATAGCGTCAGCGCACAGACCATCAATCGCTTTTGCTCGAGTGGGCTTCAGGCGATAGTGACCGGCGGCCTCGCGGTGCAAGTGGGGTTACAGGACGTGGTGCTCGCGGGTGGCGTCGAGTCCATGTCCATGGTGCCGATGAGCGGCAACAAGGTCAGCTTGAACCCAGGGCTCATGCACAGGTATCCGGAGGCGTATATCTCGATGGGGCACACGGCGGAACGCGTTGCCGCTCGGTTTTCCGTCAGCCGGCAGGCACAGGATGAGTTCGCCGTACGCTCGCATGAGCGGGCGGCCGCAGCCGTGAGCGCTGGTCGCTTCAAGGATGAGACGATCAGCGTGCCCGCTCGGGTGATCGAAGGTGGCACATTCTCGACACGCGACTTTACGGCTGACGAGTGCCCGCGCGCCGGCACGACGGTGCAAGTTTTGGCCAAGCTTCCGCCCGCCTTTACTCAAGGGGGCAGCGTGACGGCCGGTAACAGCTCGCCGCTGAGCGACGGCGCGGCCGCCGTCGTGCTGCTCTCCGAACGCAAGGCGAAGGACCTCTCCGTTAGCCCACTGGGGCGGTTGCGTGGTTTTGCGGTTGCAGGTGTGGACCCCGACATCATGGGTATTGGGCCCGTGCCGGCCATCCGAAAGCTGCTCGAGCAAACCGGCCTCAGCATCGCCGACATCGACCTGTTCGAGATCAACGAAGCGTTTGCTGCACAAGCCGCCTACTGCCAGCGTGAGCTGGGGATTTCCGATGAGAAGCTCAACGTGAATGGCGGTGCCATTGCGCTCGGCCACCCGCTGGGCTGCACCGGAGCCAAACTGACGGCGTCGCTCCTTTACGAGCTGCGCCGTCGCGGTGGTAAGTTTGGTGTCGTCTCCATGTGCATCGGGGGCGGCATGGGCGCAGCGGGTTTGTTCGAAGTCGGCAGCTGAGCCGAACGGCCTTGGTTTGTCCTCTCCAAGGCAGCGCCTGTGTGGAACGCCCTCACCACGCGAGGAGCCTCAAGCCCGGCACGTCCGAAAAATCATCCGGGTTGTTGAGCAGGCGGGGAGGGTTCTTGCAGTGCACGGGCGGCGCAGGTCGTGTGCGAGAACGCAGCACGGCCAGCACGACGCCGGCGCTCGGCTCGCGACGGTTGGGCGCCAGTACCGGTTTGAGCCGCTGACCGCGGCTAAAGAGTCGCCGCGATGAATATCCCCCCGGCGAGCTTGCGAGCTCCGGGTTGCATGGTTTACTGACAGCTGACGTCAGCGACGGCTCCAGCGTCGCCGGCCACGCCGAAACCCGCGAGGTCGGCCGGAGTGAGACACGCGGTCGGAACACCCCCTGCGTCACTCGCGACCGGAGCCGTGCTGATGCCGCAGACACCCGAGTTGTCGCAACAACCCGGCAGAGTTATGCCGTTCACGGTCTGCTCTACGCAGCGCGGGTCTGTCACGATGGGTTCCGGCCCGAACGGGGCCATGCCCGGAGCCGCGCCGCCGCCTGCGCCGGCGCAGAACGTGGTTCCCATGGCCGCTATCTCTCCTCCGCAGGCACCGGCCATGGTGCAACACCCAGGCTCCGGCGCCCCATCCGCGTTCACATCGACCGCCGGACACGCGCTCACAGTGCAAGCCGGGGTGGCCGGAGCGCCGCCATTTCCGAGCATGGCGGGGCTCCCAGCGCTGCCGCCTGAATTTCCGGCGTTGCTGCCATTGTTGTCATCGACACCGCCCGAAACGTTCGGCTGTCCCTCAGAGTTGGTGCCCGACCCCGTGCCTCCTGTCCCCTGGCCCGACCCGGATGTCGCCCCCGCCGAGGCGCCAGGACTGCCACCGCTCGCGGTGCCAGCGTTGCCTATGCTAGTTCCGGTTGCACCCTCGTCGCCCCCGCACGCCAGCGCCGTCGCTGCAACCACCCAATAGATCCCCGTGTATTTCGAATTAAGCTTCATGGTCATCGTCTCCGCGGCGTTGGGAATGGCGCCCATCGGATGTGCGCTCGCCACGGCTAGAGTGTGTGTGGGTGGAGAAGAAACGGATCACCTATCCGCCACACTTTGAGCGGAGCACCCGATTGTCGCTCCATCACTCTCTAGTGGAGACGACGCAAATCGAGCTCCAAAGTGATCCCTTTCCTCGTCGGCCGCCCACTCTTGCTCATTGGAATCCTCGAGAAGCAGGAGAGAGAGCTGCGCGGAAGAATTGGGAGTGCGGCCGTGACCATCATCGACGTTCATCCCGACGACCTGCTCGAGCGCGAGATGGCGGGAGCGCTTTCCGCCCCCGACGAAGGCTGGCTGGCCGCACATGTCGCCCGTTGCGCGAGCTGCCGACTCGAGCGCCAGCTGCGCGCCGACTTCGACCGGGAGCTCGGAAACCGGACGGCCCCCGTCATCTTGCAAGCGTTGGTCGCCAGTGCGCTGCACGCGGCTCGAGCTTCGGACGCTTGCGGCGAGCCCGGGACGGCGACCCGCCATGACGTCCCCGTACGGCGTTCGAGGCGCCGCGTAGAGCTACTGCTCACCGCGGGTGTGGCGCTCGCCACGGGGCTGGCGGCGGCTCGGCCCGATCTCGTGGGGCAGGCGCTCGACTTTGTCAGCGAGCGTGTCGGGGCCGGGTTGGGTGTGAGCTCTGCAGGGCGCGTAGACGCGCCGGCCCCTCCGGCGCGTGCGAGCGCCGCACCTACCGATCGAACCGAATGGGCGTCATCCGTCCCGAGCTCCAATGTAGTACCCAGCTCGACTTTGGTAAGAAGAACCGATGTGACGAGACCGGAGTTGCCGGCTCCCTCTGCTGCATCGCCTCCTGGCTCACGAAAAAGCCGCTCGGCAAGGTTTGAGTCGGGCTCTCCGCGCATCGCGCGGCAGCGCGTCGAACCTGGCACCGTCGAGCAAGAGCGCGCGCCTGCACGTGACCCGGGTTCCGCTCGGCTCGAGCCATTCGGCGCGGAGCTGAAGCCGAAACCCGTGCGAGGCAGCGAGTCCGATACCAGCGCCGCGATCCTGTTCGAGCGCGCGAACGCTGCGCGCCGCCGAAGGGAGGGGGCCGCAGCGCTCTATCGCGAGCTTCAGGCTCACTTTCCGGAGAGCGCCGAGGCTCGGCTGTCGTTCGCCATCCTCGGACGCATGCAGCTCGATACGGGTGATGCCGAGAGCGCCATCGCGAGCTTCGAGGCCTACTTGTCCGCGGGCGACCGCTCCCTGCGCGAGCAGGCGATGGCGGGTCGGGCTCTCACCCGGGCGCGTCTAGGAGATGGCGAGCGGGAACGCCAGAGCTGGCTCGCCTTGCTCGGCGCATACCCACGCTCGTCGTACGCCGGCCTCGCACGACAACGCCTCGCGGAGGATCGACGTTAGGTGCGTGAAGCAGCGAACCGTGCGCCCGTCGGCTCGCCGGTGCGTGCCAACAAAAATCGGCCCGACTTGATCCGTTTGTAGTTCGGAAACCCCCAACGTCGACACAACCGGTTCGATGCGAGTTATCTCGGGTTGGAGCCGCCGTCGACAGGATGCAGACCGTGGTGATGACCCGTGCAGTAGTGATGAACGCGCTCGGTGTGGCTCTGCTTGGAGCAGGGTTGCTCGGCTGCTCCTCCAAGGCACCGTCTGAGCTCGTGGGCCCGGATGGGACGAGCTCGGGGCCACTTTTTGGCCAGGAGCCCGAGCCTGTGTCGGGCGCCATGTCGGGTTATTTTGAAGGCCAGGCCTGCGCCGGGGCGAGCGCAGAGGCCCAGGCCACCCCGTCGGTGCTGCTGCTGGTCGTCGACACCAGCGGCTCGATGAATGAACCAGCTCCCGGTGCGGGCGGCTCCAAGTGGACAGTGACCCGCCGGGCGGTGCTCGATGCCATCGACAGTCTGCCCGCCGACTTATCGCTGGGCGTAGTCTTTTACCCCAATCTCAATGGGCAGCTGTCTACGTTCCCACGGGGTGGGACGTTCGGGGGCAATTTCGGCATGACCAATGGCGCCGATAGCTGCATCGATCGCAGCACTGCGGTGCCGATAGACGCCCTCGGCGGCGCCGGGTCTCCGCATCGCCAGCGCATCCAGCAAGCCTTTCAGAGGCAGTCGCCGGACGGTGCAACACCCACGCACGACGCCTATGTCTATGGACTTTCGGAGCTGCAAGCGACCACGGCCATCGGCGCGCGCACCATCGTGGTCATCACCGACGGGGTCCCCACCTTTTCTCTCGGCTGCGTGGGCACCGGGGCAATGGGGGATACCGTCGACCCGACACCGCTCATCGGTGAGGCCGCGGCAGCGCTCGAGCTTGGCGTGCGCACGTTTGTCATCGGCTCTCCAGGCAGCGAAGGGGCGAGAGAGAGCTTGTCCCGCATGGCGGAAGCCGGCGACACTGCAAGTCCGCAATGCTCTAATGTCGGGCCGACCTATTGCCACCTGGACATGACGGCGAAGATCGACCTCGGTGCTGGGCTCGATGACGCTCTATCGGTCGTCTCGAGCCAGGCAGTGAGCTGCGATTACGAAGTGCCAGAGCCGGGGGGGGGCGCCGTGCTCGACCCAGCCAAGGTCAACGTGCTTTACGAACCAGTGGCGGGGCCACAGGAGCTGATCCGTCAGAGTCTCGAGACTACATGCGATGAAGGCTGGCAATACTCGGACGACTCCCGCCAAATTCGGCTATGCCCGAGCACGTGTGAGCGCGTACGGAGCTCGGATGGCGGTATCACGCTTCAGTTCGGCTGCGTCACCGAGCTGCGCTGATTCGGCCTGCTCCAGCGTGTGAGTTAGGCCCTAGCGAACCGATGGCACCAGGTGCATCTGCATCGATGGAACCCCGCGGCAATGCGGCGAGCAGCGTGCCCTGCCCTTCCGCGAGCAACGCTTCGACCTGTTCCTCTCGACCGTGGGTTCCAAGCTGCTCGCGTTGCCTCGAAGAGCCAGACCTCCTCTCGATCCAAGGTGCACGTGATGGTGCACTTCTCCTCGTCTTCTCGCAGAATCTTCATTCGCGGAACTTTCGCCTACCGGGCGACCAGCTCGTGCGGAGGCCCGCCGCAGCCTAACACTTCGAGCGCATGCCCGAGGCGCAACCAGCTGCCGACCTACGAGAGCGTCGTTAGACTTTCTTAAGGAGTCGCGTGTATGACAGGTCCATGAACCAAAGCAGGACTCTCATGCGCGCCAATAGGGTGTGGGTATTTCTTTTCGCGTACACGGCGGCCTGCCGTGACAGCGAGAGCTCGGACGCGGGAAACACAGTGAACGGCGGTACTGGTGGGGATACTTCGTCTGTCGATTGCTCTTCCGCATCGACCGACATCGAAGAGGTGGTCTGCGCCGCAGACGCACTGTCCGCCACTTTATCGTCGACCGAGCAGGATACTCTCCTCTACGACTTTTCCGACGCGAGCGCCAAAACGACTTGGTCCAATCTCCCTAATGCGACTCGCAACGGCCTCAAATTTGGCGATCTGACCGACGCGAGCCGCGCAGCGGTGATGGACCTTGCCGCGACGGTGCTCAGTGCTGACGGACATGCCGATTTCGTCGGTGGGCTCGCTGCCGACGATTATCTGGGGACGCAAGGCGGCTCTGGTCAAGCTGGCCCCGGCGGGGGCGGCTATTCCTCCGACAACTACTACGTTGCGTTTATCGGTACGCCGTCCGAGACGGGGAACTGGATGCTGCAGATCGGCGGCCACCACATGGCCTACAACGTCACGTTTCTGGCCGGGGCGGGCCATCCCACGCCGCACCACCTCGGCGCCGAGCCGAAATCGAGCTTCACGGTGAACTCCGAAACGTATGCACCGATGTCCGAAGAGGGAGCTGCCCTCGTCGCGCTCTTTGGAAGCCTCGATGCCACGCAACTCTCGAGCGCCTATCTGCAGGGGCAGGCGTTTGCTGACGTCCTGATCGGGCCGGACGATGGCAGCGGCGTCGCGCCCACCGACTACCCAATGGGCGCGAATCGCACCGGCATTCTCGTCTCGAGCCTCTCGACGGCTGGGCAGGCAGAGGTGACGGCCGCGATCCAACAATGGGTGGGAGACTACAATCCGAGTATCGCAGATGCGCTGCTCGCCGAATACACCTCGACCGCAGCGTACGGAGACACCTACGTTGCGTGGGGCGGCACCGAGGCGGCGGGTCCGGATCCGGATGTCGCGGGCACTTACTTCCGCATCGATGGTCCGCGCTTCTGGATCGAGGTAGCGTGCCAGTCAGGCATCGTGATTCAGGGTGAAACGCACTATCACTCGATCTTTCGCGACAAAGCCATGGACTACGGAAACAGCCTGTAAAGCTCCATGCGGTTCGTGCAGCTGCTCGGCGCCCTCTCGGTCGTCATCGTTCTCTTGGTAGCCCCAGCGCACGCCCACCCCGCACTCTCCTCCGCAGTTTACCTCGAGTTCACTGCCGGTGAGGTCAAGGGCGAGCTGCAGCTGCCTGTGGATCAGCTCGAGATGGCCTTGGAAAGGCCGCTCGAACGCTCCGGAGGCGGCCTGTCGGGGCCCGAGGTGACTGCGCTGGCGAGCTATTTGGTCATGCACTTGGGCCTGACGAGTCCTGGTGGAAGCAATTGGGCGCTGGCCATCGAGTCCATCGGCCTCTCCCGCATCGACGACGCCGATCACGTCCTCGCAGAAGTCCGGGCCACTGCCCCACCCGGCGGTTCGTCTCAGCAACTCATGCTGAGTCATGACGTGATTCTCCATCGCGTGGTGACGCACAAGATCTTCGTGCTCGCCCGTCGCGACGCTGAACGCGGCCTCGTCGATGGCGACCCGCGGCCGCTCGGCACGCTCCGCTACCAGCACGCAACGTTGCTCATCGATCGCTCCGACGCGAGCCGTTGGAAGGCCTTTCAGGCGCTGTTCAGCCTCGGAGCACGCCACATTGCCGAAGGCAGCGACCATCTCCTGTTCTTGCTGATCTTGTTGCTGCCCGCGCCGCTCGTGGCCAAAGGTCGCCGCTGGTCGGCCCTGCGCTCTTTCCGAGCCAGCGCCGCGCAGATAGGCATCATCGTCTCGGCGTTCACGCTGGGGCATTCGCTGACCCTCGGCCTTGGTGCTGCGGGGGTTCTGCGCCTGCCGAGCCGGCCCGTCGAGGTCCTGATTGCCGCATCCATCGCGTTATCCGCCGTGCACGCCGTAGTGCCTATTTTCCCGCGCCGCGAATTTGCGATTGCCGCCGGCTTTGGGCTCATTCACGGGCTGGCTTTCTCCGGCGTGCTCTCCGAGCTCGGCCTGTGTGGAGGCAATCTCGCCCTGAGCCTATTGGCGTTCAATCTCGGGATCGAAGCCATGCAATTGGCCGTCGTGGCCGTGACGGCGCCGTGGATTATCCTTCTCGCACAGAGCCGCAGAGCGGCTCCAATTCGCCTAGCCGGAGCCGCGTTCGGAGGCTGTGCTGCCGTTCTCTGGGCGGGCGAACGCGCCCTCGGTTGGCCGAATCCATTTGGAAAAATCGTCGACGACATCTTCGCGCACCCGGTGTGGGCTTTCGGAGTGCTGGCCACCGTCACATCGCTGGCCGTCGTCCTACGGCCAATCCGAAAAGTCAGGCCTTCGGTAAGGTGACGCAATCGCCCAATCGACGCGACAACCCGGACCGCCCCGGAGCGAGATGCGCAGGCTCGGCTCGAGGCAGGGCCGCGGCTGACGGGGCCTGGGGACTGGAGCTCTTGCGCTGCGTTTCGCACAGGGACGGGACGCCGCTCGGGTCTGGCGGTGGCGCCGTCTCGTCAAGACCTGGCTGCGCCACCGGCTGTGCGGCGCCCACACTCCGTAAAAGCGGCACCAATGGATGGCGCGGTGGGGGAATCTGAACATTCACTGGCACGTCATCGTGGAGCCTAGGTATTCCAAAGCGATCTGACTGGGCAGCGCTTCAGCAGAGTTACAGGACGCCCAGACTACGCAACAGTCGATCCACAGCCAAAGCGGATTCCGGTCATTGCTGGCCATTCGCCAGCGTGGAGCCGACTCCGACCAATACCCCCGCCAAGACCGTCACCCCGCTCGATGCCACCATGGCCTCAAAGGCGGCTGGAGCTGCCTGCCCCAGCACGAGCCCACCCATGAGCAACCCGAGCAGGAACATGGCCCGCCAAAGCCGCTGGCAAACGGGGGCGACGATCAGCCCACCCAGGATACCACTGACCCCGAGCACCCGACCGTTGAACAACCAGAGCAGCGCTGCTGAGAGGCCAATCACGGCACCCCCGAGTAGCGGCCTCCAAAGCGTGTCTACCTCCATGTGCTCCACCACGCCGCAGCCTTCTTATGCCTCCGACAAGGGCCCTAGAGAGAAAAGACACCGACTCTAGGAAACGGCGCGGCGAGTCGCCGAATGTCATCTGCATCGCCAGTAGCGATCACGGCAGTATCGAATTCTGCCGCTGCCGCGACAACAAAGGCATCTACTGCGTGCACCGAGGATAGTTTGAAGCGACTCAGCAGGTGTCCGGCTTGTTGAGCGATCGTTCGCGTCAGTTCCAATATTCCGACACCCGGATTGTTGAGCAGATGATTGACCGCTGAGTCGTATCTCACGCCCCTGCAAACCTCGGCGAGAACAGGCGCCGGAATACGAACCAAAGCCCGCTTCTGGTGGGCAAGGCGCAGAATGGCGGCCGCTCTCTCTGCTAGGACTCTACGGGCAGTCGGGAATGCAAGAGCTCTGACTGCTTCCGCGTCGAGGATCAGCGCTTCGGCCATGCTTTCCGCGCACGCGCCAGCTCTGCTTTGGATGGCGACCCGAGTTGCTCTTCTAGCTGGGACGCTGACCGAAAGCTTGGCAGCGGGCTGACCCATGTTCATTTCCTACCAGAGTAGGAATCGCTTGCAAGGAGAGGCGCCCGCCCGGACCAAAGGTCCCGAGGCGGCGGCGGGTACGCGATCGCCCGCAGACGGTCCCATCTCTGGCCAGACAGTATGCCAAATTGGAGTGTAGCGTTTCAGAGGACATGTTCCTGGGGTGCGCGCAACTGCGCTCGGTCGTCGTGCAGACGAGGTAACAGCCGCTCGAACCAGTCATGCCCGGATGACGAAGACGATTTCAGGGAACGCCGGGTTCAGCCTTGAACAGACTTCAGCATCCAAGGTCATGAGGACAGCGCCCTGAGCGAGAGCCAACGCGGCGTAGACCGCATCATAGGCGCGCAGGCGTGCCGTCCGTGCCACCGCCACCGCGCGTTCGAGCAGCAGCGCTTCGATCGCGACCGCATGAAAGCGGGGTCCAGATACCAAGGCGTCCACAGTGTCGAGGAGCTCGCGCCCTTCGCCCCGGCGCGACAGCGCGGCGAGCACTTCCACGCGAAATAGCGACGGCACCAGAAAGGCCTGATCTTCGGGCGCCGCGCCATACAGCTCGCGGGCTCGAGTGTGATGGACCTCGCTGGGAGAGATTGCGGCCACGAGGACCGACGCGTCGAGGACGACCTCGGCGCCGGCAGGTAGCTCCGAGACGATCAACGGCGGCCCTCCGCCACGAGAGATACGGCGTCGAATGCTTCAGAAGGCCGCGGAATTCGCGCGAGCCCGGCCATCAGCACACGGACCGTGGCGACCTGCGAGGCCGTCAGCCTGTTCGCCGGCCGAGCCACTGGAACGAGTCGAGCCGCCGGCTCACCGTCCAAGGTAATGAGGACCTCCTTCCCGTTCTTGTTGACGCCCCGAATGAGCTCTGAAAGTGTTGCTTTTGCTATGGAAAGAGGAATTCCAGGGGGTTTATTAGTCACTATTGACTATTATAGTCATATAAGACCAATAGGCAAACTGCAAACGGAGCTACCGGAACTGGGAGCGGCGCGGCCGCAGCTCTCGCCGACCACGGCCTAAGCTGACTCAAGGGAAGAAGTACCAGTCCTGGGCTGGCTGGAATCGCAGGTAGTGCGTCGCAAAGGATCGAAGACGTTCGCTTGACCGGTGAGGCACAGATTCAGGATCCGATGGGTGATCTTTATCTGCTTCGCAACGCCCGGTGCGCTAAAGGCCCAGTGCCGTATTCGTTCCCGCGGTACAGCTAGCCTGGGTGACGTTGACGGAGCCTGTGCCGGCGGATAGGCAGGTTCCGTGAAGCACGTTCCTGATTTGGAAGAAGTTGGTGCTCGGCACCTGCAGCAGTGGCCAGTATTGGTCATCCTCGGGCGCATTGCGGCCGTCACATTCAAAAAGGGTCGTGCCTCCTCCATCAGCGATGGCTGCGCACCGCCGATGTGCGCGGTTCAGCAGAAATCCCGTTTCGAATGGGCGATGACGTTCAGCTTTTCAGGCTGTGCAAGCCAGAATCTGACGTTGTTGAGCCGCGTGAAGCCGGAGCCGATGTGGGTTGCTGCAGCAACGTCATTGACACCCGTTGAAGACACCCCCACCACTCGGTAGCCATTGACGGGGCTGTAGCGGAACAAAGGACCTCCAGAATCACCGCTGCACGTGCCTTCACGTTGGGCGCCGGTTTCTAGTGTCAAGATCTCGCGAGTATACAGCGCGAAGGCGTCGACGTCGCAGTCCTCGCACGGGGCAGCGTCCCATGTCTGCCAGCTGGCGGCGGCAAAGTGGGCCGACTGCTTGTGGCGCTGCAGGCTGGGCGTGATGGGGTTGCAGCCGTAGCCAACGAATAGTCCCCTCCCACCATCGGGCCCTACCGCGCCGATATTTCCATCGGTGATATGGCCAAAATACGGTGAGTTGGCGGCGGGGATGGCTGGCGTTTGGTTGGGCTCCGTGTCGATCAGGGCGACATCGTAGCTGTGCACGCTGCCGCCAACCGCCGCCTGAGGATCAGCGACATGAGACGGGTGGATGTATACTTTGTCGACGATAGCTGGAGAGAATCCAAATCCTGGATTCAGAATGAGTTTCTGTGCGAGGCGACCGGGCCGCCGGCTGTCTTCGACTTTCGCGGGCGGCGGCTCCGTGCCCGAGGAAGAAGGTGGTCCGTTCGTGGAAACGACCGGCGCCGTCGAGTTTTCGCCCCGTCCGGGATGCGGAGCTGATCGAGCCAAGTCAGGAACGCCGTCTCGTAAGCAATGCCGAGCTCGACCGTTTGCATCCGGTCTGCCGCGCGCGATCGGCGTGCCCAAACCGCGTACTCACCGCCCGCAACCTCGGCATCGCGTTTGGAGACGAAGCGCCGGGCATGTTTCTGACAACTCAGCCGAGGCGACGGCTGCGAGCAGCCTGTGCGTGGAGCTGTGTTGTCCCACCAACGACTACAGTGACTACCCGGGTGATCCACCCTCTCCTCCAATTTGATAGCCCCGGACGGAGAGAACCCCTGCGATTGACCAAGCTCGTAGCCCTGGTGCAACATCGAGCAACGGTGTGCTGTCGCAGATATGAGAGGTGCATTCGACAAGTGGCCGATGCAAGGTCAGACTTCACGTTCCCTAGGCTCGTACTTGGGCATGCATGGCGAGCTAGTCGCCAGCGGCACGGGAAGCCATGAGCGCCATCTCGCGAAGCCAGCCATCCCAGATCCAGCTGATGATGTCGTTGCAGTTATCGAAAGCGCCGAGGTTTGCGCTGCCGCTAGTATTCATTCTTGCGGGGGCCGCATCATGCACGCTCGTCGTCGATGCTGAACGCGCTCAATGCGATACTGACCTCGACTGCAGTGCGCGTGGTTTCGAGAATGCATCGTGCGTGGATCATTTGTGCCAGGCTCCGCAAGCAGCAAGCGACCCTGAATGGGGCTGCCTGGAGGGCTTCCAGCCGCCCAGTGTCGCGGCGGATGAGTTGGTGCCGTACCGCTTGCGCTTCGAACGGGCAACGCAGCCCAGGGTGCCCCCTCTCAATCTGTTCATCCGGCTGTGCAGCAGTTACGACTACAAATGTGAGAACCCGATCTCCGGGATCCCGCAGCCTGATGAAACAGGGTCCGTGACGCTCGAGCTCGAGCCGACGTTTCGCGGCTTTCTCGAGGTAGAGGCTACAGGCCTAAAGCCGACGCTGGCCTTTCTGCCGTCGCTGGTGGTGTGGCCCCCAGAGGAACAGGTGTTTCGGCTGACGCAGGCCTCGGATTTTGTCGCACTCGCTGAAGCGGTGAACATCCCCTACAACCCCGAGCGCGGCTTCTCGGTGATGCTGACTAACAACTGTCGGGATCAACGTGCGTCTGGGGTCGTGCTCGCGACGGGCGACGGGGACGATTTCACGCTGCCCTATTTTTTCAAGGGCAGCCTACCCGACTTCGATGCCGTGCAGACCGATGAGCAAGGAGCGGGTGGCTGGACCTGGATACCAGTCGGCCAGGCAACGGCGGAAGCCCGGCGTGCTGCCACGGGTGAGTTCATTGGTGTCGCGGGGTTCTATGCCCGACCCGACTACATCAGTTACGTGCCCATTAGCCCGACGCCTACCCCCTAACTCTTGCAAAGACATGCCATGAAGCCATCGGGACCAGCCTCGATACCTGCCCAATCTGCCGCCCGAATGCGAGATCTCGCTACCAGCCAAGCGGCAGCCGACTCGAACCCCTTTGCCTCGATTGACGAGGAGGCGATCCTGAGAGTCGATCCGTCCAGATTCAGATTCGATATCGAGCGAGCATTCGACAGCTCGGACAGCGCCACTCGCGCCTACCAGGTTCCTGAAGAGCTCTTGAATCTCGCCCGAGGGGAAAGGGCCCGCGGACCCGTCGCCCGTCGCACTCGCTTCCGTGCCCTCTGGGTCCTGTGCGCGTTGGCTTTTTCTATCGTCGCGTTCGGGATCTACGTCTGATGTCTGCCCATCCAGCGCCCCAGGTCGAGAGCGAGCCGACTAGGAAGTACACGGTCCTTTCTGCGCTCGGGCACGGCGGTTCGTCCAACATTTCGGCAGCCATCGCCCAAGGTATTGGGGGCTTTCGCAAGTTGGTCGTCCTCAAGACCCTGCGGCAGGACATTGCCATGACCAGCGGCGCGGCCAAGGAATTCTTGGACGAGGCGCGAGTGTCCGCACGTATGAACCACCCCAACGTAGTCCAGGTGTATGAAGTCTTCGAGCAGAACCATCTGCCCGTGATCGTCATGGAGTATCTGGACGGTCAATCATTGGCGACCATCCTGAAGTCTGGCTTTGGAAGGCCGGAGCTCAGCCTCGCCTTCTACCTCAGCATCTTGGTGAAAACGCTCGCTGGGCTCCAGCATGCCCACTCTCTCTGTGACTTCAGCGGGGAACCGCTGAACCTGGTGCACCGTGACGTGTCGCCGCACAACGTGATGGTGACGTACGACGGCCAAGTCAAGCTCGTGGACTTCGGCATTGCGAGCCTGCGCGTGGCCGAACAGCAAACGCCACCTGTGGCTGTCAGAGGCAAGCTTCGCTACATGGCCCCGGAGCAGCTGATGGGCCTCTTGGACCGGCGCGCGGATGTGTTCGCGGTGGGTGTCATGTTGTGGGAAGTCGTGGCTCGCAGGCGATTTTGGGGTGGTCTCGGCGA
This sequence comes from Deltaproteobacteria bacterium, assembly GCA_031407405.1. Taxonomy (GTDB): domain Bacteria; phylum Myxococcota_A; class Polyangia; order Polyangiales; family Polyangiaceae; genus SZUA-265. Next base: position 19,986 of record JANOIG010000176.1, on the reverse strand, counting down.
CTCGGAAATCATGTCCTGCTTACTAAAGGGAGACATCCCGAGCGTGCTCGATGCGACGCCGGATGTCGACTTCGAGCTGAAGCGAATTTGCGCCAAGGCACTCGCTGCAGATCGGGAAGAGCGCTACGCGACGGCGGCAACGATGCAGGAAGACCTCGAGCGCTATCTCGTCAATCGGTTGGGGCTCGTTCCCGAGTCGGTGATCGGTCAGGTGCTGGCGGGGGTTTGTGCTGATGGGAGGGACGGGCCGCGCAGCGAGATCCGCTCCCGCTTGTCGGAGCTGGGCTTGTCTCTCACGGACGACGGCGGCGACGTGTCTCAGCGGCGTTTAGCGGGCACCGGCGCCCTGCGCCATCGGGGCTGGTGGGCTCTGATTGCGCTGGGCGTGTTGTGCATCGGGGTGGTGAGCCTCGTATTGGTGACGGGCTCGGATCAAACCGCTCAGGCGCCGGCCAAGTCCGACCACGCCACTAGCCTTGCTCCGAGGGAAAACGAAAGCGTACCGCCAACAACGACGCCAGAAACCGAGCTTCCAAACGAGCCGGCGCACGCGCTCGAGCCTGTCGTGGAACCCGAGCCCCCCGCCGTTGCACCAAGGCCTGCGTCAAATTCAAAGCGGCCGAGGCGCCCCCCCCGTGTTGCTAGGCGCAGCACCGCCGCGCCAGAGTCAGTGACGCAGCCAGCCGTTGCAGCGCAGCCCGCACAGCAGGGGCGGGGACAAGGCACCGAGACGAACATCCTCTCCCTGGAGCCCGGCAGCGACCTGCGTCGACTCCGATGGGCGCGCCACATTGACGAGGATATCCTAAAGTGAAAAAACGGACTTACGGGCTCGTGTTGATCAGTCTGCTCGCGTGGCCCTGGCAGGCAGCGGCGGTGCCCGCGGAAGCACCCGCTGGCGCACCCAGTCTGGGACGGGAGCACTTCCAGCGTGGCGTGGAGCTGTACCGCGACGGCAACTTCGATTCGGCCGCGGCCGAGTTCAGCCGAGCGTACGAGCTCACCTCCGACTATCGGCTGCTTTACAACATGGGCCAAGTTCAAGCGGAGCGGCATGACTATGTGGCCGCAATCGGCCTGCTCGAGAAGTACCTGACGCAAGGAGGCGACGAAATCGATCCAACTCGCCGCGCAGACGTGAGCCGGGACCTAGCGACCCTGCGGCAGAGGACGGCCGAGCTGTGGGTTTCGAGCAACGTGGACGATGCCGAGCTGTGGATCAACGACTCGCAAGTCGAGTCGTTGCCGCTGAGAAGCTCGGTAGTCATCAACTCGGGCGTGTGTCGAGTGCGTATCGAGAAGCGGGGCTATCAATCGGCAACGCACACGCTGATCGTCGCCGGCGGAGACAAGCCGCGGGTCGAGCTCCCGCTGGTCGCAACCGTTGCACCGCCACCACAACCGGCGGCGGAGGCTCGAGCCCCGGCGAGCGACAATACCGCCTTGTGGTTCGGCGTCGCGGGTACCGCGGTGTCGGGCGGGCTCGCCGTCGGCTTTGCGGTGATGACGCGCAATGCCGACGAGCGGCTCGACCGGGAGCTCGGCTACTTTCCCGTGCGCGCAGGCGCTCTCGCCGCGGCACGCACGCGGTTGAAGACGGTTGCGGTGCTCACCGATGCTTTCACGGCCACGACTGCTGTTGCGGCAGGGTTGTCGTTGTACCTATTGTTCAGCTCGAGCTCAGAACAGACGCAGGAATCCCCTGGCCCCGTCGGTTTGAGAGTTGTGCCTGATCGCTCGGGGGTTTGGCTGCTCGGAGGCTTTTGACGGGCGGGCCCGAGCGTGCTGGAGCCTAGGTATTCCAAAGCGATCTGACTGGGCAGCGCTTCAGCAGAGTTACATGACGCCCAGACTACGCAACAGTCGATCCACAGCCAAAGCGGATTCCGGTCATTGCTGGGAACGCTCGGGGATTGTTTGTAGCGCGATTCATGGCCGCGGTCTGTAGTCACTTGTCGTAGTCATTTCTGATCTAGTTCGGATGTCGATTCGCCTCGCTGAGGTAGGAAGCGGCCAGTGCGCGACTGAACCGATGCGGTATGCGGGTTCTCCTGAAATCGCTTCCCGGTCCAATCCCCTGAGTTTCCTGGATCTCTCCAGACGAAGCCCTGGCATACCCCGACTGATTTGGGCACGCTAACCTCGGCGTCAAACTCCAAGTGGAGCATTTCCGGGCTCGCGCGGCCCAGCAGCTCGGTTTCCTTTTCGTGTGAAGCGACAATCTGTACAGGCACATCGCTGTTGGGAGCAATCGCCGTGAACACTTCGAGGGCCGTGAGCGGCCCTCGTTCCCCAATCAGCCGACTCAAAGGCGTTCGCTCGAGTGCGGCGCTAGTCTGTTCGCTCATCAGCGAGCCATGAACTGCATCGGCGTCATGAGCCGGACCTGCTCGGTGTCCTTGATTCGATAGCTGATCCGACCGTCGTCGAGCAGGGAGAGGCGTTCGAGAGCAAGCGGGGGTCGAGCGCATTAGCGGAGTAAGCGTTCGCGCTCGGCGAGCAGCCCTCCCGGAACGCTGACGCCAGCGTGTAGATTGAACCGAAGGTACTTCGCTCCCAAACCCTTACTTGGCCTGGGCAGGGGACGGCCAGGGGTGCGGGCTCCGGGCTCTGCACCCTCGTCAACGTGGCCGTGCCCTGCCGAGCGATGCAGCTCACCCACGCCCAAGCTGCCTCGCAGGCATCGCATCCAGGGGGACTCCACCTCCGAGCTCCCCGCAAACTCGTCTGAGCTGTCATCGCGAAGGTAGCCGTGCTTTTCGAGCCAGCGCACGGCGCGCGTGGCAACAGCCGTCACGATTTCTTCCAGATCGAGCCGGACCGGAGCCCGGTGCCTCAGCGTGTCGACGCACTCGCTCACGGAGAGCGCATCCGACGCGATGACGTGCCAGTGAATGTTCAAATTCAGGCTCGATCCAAAGCGTTGACAGAACGAGACTGCGGCGCACTCGGCTCGCTCGAATCCCAGCGCCTCAGCTTGCTGCGTCGGGAGCATGACGTGATCGACCAAGTGCGCCGCGGTGTTCGACATGCGTCGCGTGTTGCACGATGGACGGATACCTCGCAACTTGCACGAGAAGGGCAACAAAAGTTCGTCTCCGCAGGTCTCACAGACGGCTCGGGCAAAACCATGGGCGTGTTGACCACACTCGAGGTAACGCCGGAATTCCTGTTCCACGTACTTCGGGAGGCGCTTGCCCGAGCTCTCGTGCGCAGCAGCAGGAAGCTTTCCAAGTGCTCCTGGACGACGCGATATAAGAGGGTAGTTTCTGGATGTCGCTGCCGGTACTTTTTCTGCAGGGCGTCGGGCATGGCGCCCCGGGGTCAGCGACAATCATGCCGATGACTCCCATCGAGTCGCTTCTGCGACGCTGTCTCGGCCTCGCGTCAGCCAAGACACTGGCGATCGCCATGGCCGAAGTGGCGGGTCGCCACGCTCAATACCCCAAGGTGCCGCGGGTTTGTTCGAAGTCGGCACTCGAGCCAAACGGCCGTTGGGTTGCTTACGGGGAATGGGCGCGCTGCGTGGCGATCTTGGTGGCCATGACCCGCAGTTGGGTCAGCTCGCAGCTCGACTGGAAACGGGTGCAGGCGTTGGCCGCTGCCGTGAGGTGTGGGGTTGGGTTGGTGCCCTCCACATGTTCGCCGTCGAGGACCGCAAGTCGAAGCTCGGTCAGCATCAGGTCCGCCGAAGCAACGGCGTTGTCTGAGGTGACGGGTGGCACATGGCGGAGCAGAATGCGTGCTTGGTCGGCGCTTCCGAAGCGAAAGGCGAGGTATGCGGCATTGGCTCGAGGCCGGCGCGCGATGCTATCGATGGCGGCCTGAACGGATCCACGTGTGATGCCAAAGTATGCGCTGCCCGCCGTCCAGCCCAACAGCACCACCAGAGCGTGTGATGCTGCCAGCAGTGCAGGCCGACTCTGCCACCAGCGGCCCTTCATCACTCGAGGGCCTTCTGCATGTCCACTAGCGTTGCCGAATCGCAGCGGGACCAGGCCAGCGCCGCGCAGGCTTCGCCCGCTCGAGCGAGCTCCCCGTCGCGAAGGTGCCGCATCAATCGCACCACCTCGGTGGTGGGTGCGCCGAGCGTTCCGGCCACCGCCTGCAAGTCCTGTTCGAAGGGCGGCAAGGCGGCGGCCGTGTCCGGCGTGAGGGCGTTGAAGTGCAAGCCCAGCCGGTACAGCGGGTCCTTCGAGGCGGCTTGGAACGCGCCCCTACTATTATGGCCAATGGCCCACGCGGCCGTGAGAACGAACGCGGAGAGATGAGACAGAACGAGCCCAACGACCTTGACAGCTCGTTTCGCCATGAGAAGCCGGTCGTGCTCAATCAACTTCGGAATGTCAATCGCGTTCGCGCTCTGCCGCCGCGCGCATGCGGCCAGCTGCGGGTGCCGCCGGGGCGGAACGCGATCAACAGCGGCTACTTGCTGCCCAGGCTGAAGCCTGCGCTGGCCTTGGCTTTGACGGCCGCGTTTGGCTTCGTGGTGGCACTCGCCGACTTCTTCACCTCGACCTTCACCACTGGCTTTGGCATCGCCACCGTCGCTTTTGCAGTGGCGCCTGCTCCCGCCTTCGCCGTGGCCCCGAGCTTGGAGCTCGAGGCGGCTTTGGCGTCGTTGCTCGCCTTGGCACCCGCTGCCAACTTCGCGTTGACGTCAGGGGTGGGCACCTCTGCTGTGGCGGCGGCGTTCAGGTCCGCCTGCGCGTTCAGGTTCAGCTTGGGCAAGAGCGTGTACGCCGCGAGCGCGCCCGCCTGCGCCTTGCCGCTCACCTCGAACGATACGTCAATGGGCTTGGCGACAAGGCTTGCGGCGACCTCCGCCTTGCCCTGAAAGCACTTGCAATCAACGTTCCAAAGTAATGTGGCACGCGGCTTCGCGTCCCCCTGGGCACTCAACGCCAGCGTGAAGTTTGTCACCAAGGCAGGGGCGACCGCTTGCCCTCGAGCGTCAAATACCAGACCCTTGACCCAGCCGTCCTCGAAGACGGCCAGCTCCGTCTGGTAGTCACCCACGGCAAATACACTGCCGCCGAGCGTGGGGGCGACGGTCAGCTTCGTCGTAACCTCCCCATGGGCCTTGGCTTCGGCCTGGGCCGGCGCCGCGTTTTCGCCCGTGGACGGCTCCGAGTCAGCTGGCTCCGTCGCGCAACCCACGCCCCAGGCGAGACCAGTGGCCAGAACGAGCTGACGAGTACGAATCACGAGGGCTAGGCTTCGATGCAATGGATGACCTCCGAAGTACTCTGTACGACGTTTGTGGCGCAGAGGATAATCCCGACTCGGGGCACGGGCCGGGGGGAGCGGCTCAGCGTTGGGGCGGGACGCGCTGCTATCGTCGGTCGGTTACTCTTCGCGACCGTTGTCGAGCTTCTGGTCCTCACGCTTGGCGCGAGCCATGGCCTCTGGCTCGAGCGCTTCCGCCGACAGGTTCAACCGGATGAATACGCCCCACGCGATGAGTAACGACGCCGCGCCGAACGCGACGGTCGCAGCGTACGGCAGCAATTTCGGATCTTCATGCGCGAAACGGAAAGCCGCCGTCAGTGCCTCAATCGCCAGCGCGACCACCACCACCACGAGAAACCGCGAAATGAAGCGCCGAACTCGGGTTGGAGCGCTCATCGAGGCCTGACGTTGGACTTCTTCTTCCCACACGGTTTGGCTGAGCTCGAGCGCCGCCACCGCTATCGTCAACAGGCCGATGGCCTCGAGCACTGAGCCTACACGCGCGGAGGCGGACGGGTTGTCCAGAACCAAGAGCCCCCGATACAGCTCGATGCCGGCGAAACCCACCAGCGTCGCCGCGCATAGGCCAAACAGCACGGTAATCGCCGTGTACACGATGATGTAAGCAAGGTGGGCCAACTTCGCGCCGCGGTGCGCTGGTTGTTCAGGCTTAGGATCCATCGGCACTAGAGCTTAGTGCTTTTGCGCTCGGCCCTACTAGTCTATTTCGTCGCGCGCTCTACGCGAGGCTCGCCACGCCGAGTGGTCATTTCGCGTTTCTTGAACAGCTCCGCCAAGAAATCGAGCAGCACGCGCAGGCGGGCCGATAGCTGACGATGCTGCGGGTAGACCAGGTAGATGTCAGGTCCGCTCGCGGCATACTTGCCGAGCAATGGGCGCAGCCTTCGCGTGCGGATGGCGCGGTCTGCGAGCGACGACAGCACCTGCGTGACGCCGAGGCCGGCCGCCGCGGCTTCGACGCAGGCCTCCATCGAGTTGAAGCCCAGGTGGCTCGTGGGTTGATGCGCAAGCGCTTGGCCGTCAGATTCGAACAGCCATTGGGCTGGGCGCGCACCGGCCAAGCTCAGAAAGCTCACGCACCGGTGGCGCGCCAGGTCGCTTGGCGCGAGAGGCACGCCGTGCCGGGCCAGGTAGGTGGGCGCCGCGCAGGTGAGCAGATGCGTTTGCGTAATGCTGCGCGCCACCAACTCCTCGTCCGTGGGTTTGCCGTAGGAGAGCGCGCAGTCCACGCCTTCTTCCAATAGATCGATCGTGCGGTTCTCGAGCCGGACTTCGAGAGCCAGCTCGGGGTGAGAGGCAAACAGCCTCGGCAGTGCCGGGACGACGTACAGGCGGGCCAGAGCCATTGGCATGGCCACGCGCAGCCGCCCGCGAGCGCTCGAGCTCGAGCCGGAGAGCGCCGCCTCTGCAGTCGCTACATCGGCCAAGATCTGACGCGCACGCTCGTAGTAAGCGCGCCCGTCGTCGCTCAACGACACGCGCCGTGTGGTGCGATGAACGAGCCGAGCCCCGAGGACCCGCTCGAGCTCGAGCACCGCTTCGCTCACGCGGGCGCGCGACAACGAGAGCGCGCTGGCGGCGCGTGTGAAGCTGCTGAGCTCGGCGACGCAGACGAAGACGCGCATGGCCTGCAGGCGGTCCATTATTCGTAATTACCGATTAGATTGTCATAAATAGTCAAGTTTATTCCGATTTATGAGTCCAATAGGCTGCTCCATTCCACAACCCCCCGGAGGTGCCGCGTGCACGATCGTGATGGTCTGATTTGGTATGACGGAGAGCTGGTGCCGTGGCGCTCGGCGACGACGCACGTCCTGACCCATTCTCTTCACTATGGCCTGGCGGTGTTCGAGGGCGTACGAGCCTACGGCACCTCGGCAGGGCCAGCGCTGTTTCGCCTGGCTGATCACACCGCGCGGCTGGTTGGCTCGGCGCATGTCTATGGCATGTCGCTGCCGTATGCGCGAGATGTGTTGATGGAGGCTCAGCGGGACGCGGTGCGCGCGAATGGCCTCGAGTCCTGTTACGTGCGCTCGCTTGCGTTTTACGGTCCTGAAAAGCTCGGGCTGAGCCCGCGGGGCGCTCGCGTGCACGTCGCCATCGCCGCATTCCCCTGGGGAGCGTACCTCGGTGCGGAGGCCTTCACGCGCGGGATTCGCGTCAAGACCTCCTCGTTTGCGCGGGCCCCGGTCAATGCAATGTTGCCACGTGCCAAGCTCGCCGCGGCGTACGCCAACTCAATCCTCGCCCACGAGGAAGCGACGGCCGATGGCTACGACGAAGCATTGTTGCTCGATGTGCATGGCTTTGTGGCGGAAGGCGCGGGCGAGAACCTGTTCTTGGTCAAACAGGGCGCGTTATACGAGCCACAGCCGACCTCCGCACTGGCCGGCATCACCCGGGACAGCGTGCGGGTGCTGGCCAGCGAGCTCGACCTCGATGTGCACACGGGCTCGCTCACGCGCGACGACGTGTACTTGGCGGACGAGGCGTTCTTTTGCGGCACGGCGGCGGAGATCACGCCCATCGTGGAGCTCGACCGCCGCCGCATCGGCCTGGAGGAGCCCGGCCCGGTGACGCGACGCCTGATGGCACGCTTTCAGCAAGTCGTGCACGGCCAAGCCCAACAGCACGCGGCTTGGCTCACCGCCGTCGGACCCTAGTCGCCATCACTTTCGAGCCGGGGCCTGCCAGTCTTCCTACGGCCCGAGGTACGCTTTCGCGAACATGCTAAACGACGCCTCGGATGAAACTCGAAACGTTTCAGACGGCTTGGTTGCTTGGCGCCCTCGCGCTAGTGGGGGTCAGCGTCTGGCTCACGCTCTGGTTTGCGCGCCAACTGGACCGTCGCGCCCGCCGGCGGCGAGCCGTCCGTGCGCGACGGGCGGAACGCGACGCGGCCGGGCTGCTCGAGGCTCGGGGATTCGAGGTTTTGGGGCGACAGGTGCGCAAGAGCTGGGCGCTGATCGCCGATGGCGAAGAAGTGCGGTTCGACCTGATCGCCGACTATCTGGTCAAGCGCCGCGGCCAACGCTGGGTGGCCGAGGTGAAGACCGGTGAACGGGGCCTCGACCTACGGCACGGGCCCACTCGCCGCCAGCTGCTCGAATATCGGGAAGCCTTCGCGGTCGACGGGGTGCTGCTGGTCGACGCTGAGGGCCACACCCTGCAAAGTGTGTACTTTCACGCGACTCGGCCGCACGGGCGCGCGGCTGGGCTAGTGGAGTTCACTGCCGGCGTGGTGGTGGGGTGCGCCCTTGCGGGCTATTGGCTAGCTCTGTAGTCGAGCGCCCGAACCGCGGCTCAACCGATCGGTTGTAGACGCACTTTCGTAACCTCGAACGGCGCGCCCAGAATGCGCTGGCCAAAGGCCTCGAACCACGCGGGGTCATCGGTGGTCAGCACTTTACAGCCGCCGGCCCGTCCCAGCCGTGCCTTCATGCTGGGGTGGCGCTCGAGCCAATCGGCGAGTCGCTCCGCGACCAGCGGCCCCTGCTGCAACACCTCGACGTCGGCGGGGACGTGCGCTCGAATGCCCTTTAATAGTAGCGGGTAGTGCGTACAGCCCAGCAATATGCGCGAGGGAGCAGGAGCGCCGGGGGCAAACAGCGGGTCGAGGTACTTGCGCAAGAAATAATCTACTCCGGCGCCGTCTGTTTCACCCGCCTCGACCAATGGCACCCAGAGCCGGCATGCCTGCTGGACCAGCTTCAAAAGCGGCGCGAGCTTCGCCAGCTCGAGCCCGTACGAGTTCGAGGCGATGGTGCCCGGTGTCCCTAGCACCGCGACGGTCCCAGTGACGTTTGCCGGTGGAGTGATGCCTGGCATCGCCCCGGGAGGTAAGCCTGCGAGCGCCTCGGCGGAGGGGCGCACCACCCCGAGCACGCTCCGGTCCGGGGCGCGTGCGGGGAGATCGAGCTGTTGGATGCTGCGCAAGGCGCGCGCGGACGCGGTGTTGCACGCGATCACGACCAGCGGGCAACCCCGGGCAAATAACTCGAATACGGCCTCGCGAGTGAACTCGTACACCGCGTCCGGGCTGCGGGTGCCATACGGGGTACGGGCGCTGTCGCCCAGGTACAAGTAGTCGTAGGCCGGCAGACGGGCGCGCAAGGCGGCGAGCACGGTCAGCCCACCAAACCCGGAATCGAACACACCGATGGAGCCCGGTTGCATTGGCTCCGGAGTACCCTGCATCACCCGCATGCAGCTCTACTAGTAGGCCGAGTCCATCGAAGCGATGGGAATCTCGACGCTTCGGTGGGCGATGGTGTCGCCTTCCCCCGGCGGACTTCGGGCTCCAGACTGCAGACTACGGGGCATTTCGACACGTTACGGCGCCACATCGGACGAAAGCTCCCGTCGTCTGCGGCCCTTGGCCTGCAGCCCCGGGGTTCAAAGTCGGGAAAAGTCGAGGCTAGTTGCTCTGCTTGTTGAGCGCCCCCTGCAGCTTGACCAGCTCGGTCTGCGTGCGGGAAATCTGACGGGCTAGCTGGCGAAGGCGCACCGGGTCTAGCTCTTCAGCTTGCTTCAGCCCGTCGAGCAGACTGTGCTTGGACAATGCTTGCAGCGCCTTGACGAACCCTGGCAAACGACGGCGGCCGCTCGGACGGCGGCCGCCCGGCGTGCGGCTGCCTTTCAGCTTGTCGATTTCTTGCTGCAGCCGCGCCACGGTCCAACCTTCCTTCTCCACGTGACTGAGCAGCTGCCGTTGCTGCACCTTGGTCAGGTTGGCAACGCGGAAAAGGTGCCCGGCCCGCACGTACGTCCAGGGCGGTTTCATGCCCAGCGTGCGGCATGTCTCGTACACCTGGATGCACCTGAGCAGCGTAGAAACACTGACTTCAGGCAGCGCGTTCGACTGGATTTTCCTCAAGCTCGAGGGCTTTGGAGATCGATTCGCGTCGCGTCGGCTCTCGTAGACCCGCTCCACGAGTAGCTGCCCCACCTTGTAACTGTCATTCGTGGTCAATGCCTGAGCTTGAAGGAAAGCATCGGGCCATGGCAGCTCGCGAATGTTCTTGTCTGTTGAATTGCTCTTGCGTCTCTGGGCCATCATCGCTCTGTAATTGGTGCGGGAGTTTCTGGAATCCTGTTATCTCATCCGTGTCTGGCTACACGCTTTGCGCCCAACCTACTGGGCCATCGCGCAAATGTAGCGGTGCAGCAATCACCTGCGAGGTGCTCCCTTATTCCCCCCCCACAGCCGTAGTCTCCACCATAGGACACTTACCATCCCACGAGTCGAACGCCTCGCGGAACATCGAACGTACTAGCGACGCGAGAATAGAGGCTCCCCCAACATTTCCCGCTCCCAAGGTTTGTGTAGTGGATTTATCCGAGCTTGTAAATCTACTGGCCGCGGCGAGGCAAGGTGTTGCTTCATGCCTCACCGCGTTTCACCCTGGGGCGCCACCGCACGCCGCGGCTCGGCAGGTGCGATCTTCCTCGAGAGCCTAGATGGCGCTAGAAATCAGGACAGAATCGTTAAGTTCGCGTTCGCCCGGTTTCGTGGTCGCTGCGTCTGCGATCAGCAGAGCATCCCGAATGGCTTGGTGTGGCACTTCCGCATCTCCGAGCAGCGCCTCGACGATTTCGCAAGGTTTCACCGAGCCTTCGGGCGTGAGCACTACGTCGGCCACCACGCTCGACAGACGACCCCAGAGGCCTGCTGCGAGGATGCGAGTTTTCGTTTCTGCGTCACCCACGCGCAATGCCCGAATGCGCGATTTCACGTCGATGAGCCGGCCAATCCCCTTCACCGAGCGTTTGATGATAATTTTGTCACGCTGCAGAAATGCAGCAATCTTGGTTTCTAAAGCAGCCGTGTCTAGTTTCGTGACGTCGGCAAACACCAGGATGTAGCGCGCGCCCACGACCGCGGCGCCGAGTGAGGGAGCTTTCCGCTCCAGGGGCAGTGCGCTCACGAACCTCAGGCCTGCGCCACTCGACGCATTGAGCCGGACCAGCATTGATGCGCCATCTGCCGGCGGATCAATCAAGTCCACGTCGATCTTTTCGTCCAGGCTGGCGACACCTAGAGCCAGCGCGGGTCCGAAAGTGAACCGGGGTTTGGGGTTGTAACCTTGGCTATAAACTGGGCGCAGACCTGCCCGCCGTATGACGCGGCCGAGCTCGCGGGTGAAATCGAGATGCCCGAGCAGCGCGCTCGGCCCGAGCTTTTCGAAGCTGAGCCGCCACCGTTCCTGGTGTTCACCGGGTTGAGCGGGACGGTCGTGCTCGGGAAGCCACGCCTTCTTCGGGCCCGGGCCGGATGCCGCCAGAACCGGCAGCTCGCGACGTTCGCTGCGGGCAGGAGCGAGAGCTCCCATTTCTTGCAAGAAGCCGACGCGTTCCGAGCGCATCTTGCTCATATCGCAAGCAACGCCGCAATCGTAGCAAACCAAGCGGCGCTCGTCGGCGCGCGCCTCCGCGACATTGGTGTGGTGAATGAACATCCCCGCGGCCTTCCCGCAGGGGGGAGACAGCCGGTTCTTCAGCGCTTTTTGATATTCTCGAGCCAAAAACCCTTGCTCGAGCCCGATATCGAAATGATCCCACGGCAGCCGACCCGACAGCGGCAACGTACCCAAATAGGTCTCGCTGTCGATCCCAAAAAACTGGAACGCTTCCTCCCAAATATCCAGGCGCAGCTTCTCTTCCCAGGAGTCGAAGCTAGCGCCATGCGCGAAAGCCCGCTCGATCACGTCTGCGAGGCGGCGATCCCCGCGGGCGAAGATCCCCTCCAGATAGCTGGTCGCGCCCTCGTGGCAGCGCAGAGTGATCTGGCGCTCCCGCCCCAATTCCTCGCGTAACAGCGCCTGTTTGCGCCGGATTTCCGGCAACGGATCCAGTGCACACCACTGAAATGGCGTGTGCGGCTTGGGCACGTGTGTGGAAACGCTTACAGTAATTTTTGCGCGGTGACGCTTCAGGCGCCGGGCCACGGCGAGCGCGTTGCGTGCGACCTGGATGATACCGCGCACGTCGTCGTCCTGCTCGGTCGGCAGCCCGATCATGAAATAGAGCTTCATGCTGTCGAAACCCTTCGAGAACACGCGCTCGGCGGTCTCCATGAGCTGCTCTTCGGTGACGTTCTTGTTGATTACGTCGCGCATGCGCTGTGTGCCGGCCTCCGGCGCGAACGTCAGGCCACCGGCGCGAACGCGCCTCATCTCATCGAGCAGATCATCTGCGAGCCCATAGGCGCGGAGCGACGCCACGCTCAGGCTCACCCGTTCCGGTGCGGTCTTCGCCACCAGCTCGCGAATCAGCGGTGAGATGCAGCTCACGTCGGCGGTGGACAGCGCCGTCAGGCTGACCTCGTCATGCCCGGTCTTCGTGAGGGCGCGGAGCACAGTCTGAACCACCTCCTCAGGCTTTCGCTCCCGTACTGGGCGATAAATCATTCCTGCTTGGCAGAAGCGGCAACCTTCGGTGCAGCCCCGCGCTACCTCGATGCTCACCCGATCGAAGATCGCTTCAGGACCACCGACAGGGCCATCATCAGGAAAGGGAAAGCGCGATAGGTCTTCCACCAGACGCCGTTGAATCGGCAATGCCGGTGCATCGCTGCCGGGCAGCGCTTCCACCACGCCCAGGCCGGTCTCCGGGTCTGGGCGCATGACGTAGAGCTCGGGAACGTACACGCCAGGGAGCCTCGCGAGCTGCTTCAGGCAGTCTCGTCGCGGCAGGCGCTGACGGCGCGCGGCGGCCCAAGTGTGGGCGACTTCACCAGCCAGCTCTTCCGCGTCGCCAATCACGAATGCATCGATGAAGGGTGCCAGGGGCTCCGCGTGTGTGGCGACGGGCCCGCCCGCCACGATCAGCGGATCTCGATCTCCGCGCTGTGCCGAGCGCAGCGGGATGCCGCCCAGCTGCAGCATCGTGAGCACGTTGGTATAAGTCAGCTCGTATTGGAGCGAAAAACCCACGATGTCGAAGTCGCACAACGGACGCGCGCTCTCGAGCGACCGAAGCAGCTCGCCGTGCGCCATGAGCTGAGCCTGCATGTCGCTCCACGGCGTGTAGCAGCGCTCAGCCAGAATGGTGTCATCGTCGTTCAGCAGCTTGTACAGGATGCGATAGCCGAGGTGGCTCATCCCGATGTCGTACAGGTCGGGAAATGCCAGGCAGAAGCGTGACTGAACAGAATGCCAGCCTTTGCGCCGTTCACCGTGCTCCCCGCCGAGGTAGCGGGCGGGTTTCGCCACGGACTCGAGGAAAGCAGCGTAGGGGTGGGGACCTGGCGGCGGCAGCGTCTCGGGATCTGCCGCGATGTTCGCCTCGATGTTGGGCTGTGTGCTCATGTGAGGTCGAGTTCCATGGCCTAGCGCCGTGAACGTGTCAACGCACTGCACCCTCCCTGGCGCGGCCCGTCGGCTGTAGTAGTAAGGCAAAAGTCGCGCAGCGACACCGCCATGGCTTGGACAGAGAGCAAGATAATACATCGGCAAGATTGGGCGCCGGGCTTGATCACCCTCGGTGTCGGCGCCGTCGCCTCCCCATACGTCCCGGGTCAGTTCGTCAATTTGGCGCTCGATCTGCGCGGCGAGCGGGTCAAGCGCTCGTACTCTCTGGCGTCCGCGCCAGGGCAGCCGAGCGAGTTCTATCTGACGCAGGTTTCGGACGGCGCCCTGACCCCCGCTCTGTTCGAGCTCAAACCGGGTGACGCGGTATGGATCGACGACCGTGCGCTCGGCTTCTTCACGCTCGACTACGTCCCGGCAACACAGAATCTCTGGCTCTTGGCGACCGGCACGGGGCTTGGACCCTTCGTCGCGATGTTGAGGAGCCCCACCGTTTGGGAGCGATTCTCTCGCATCGTGCTCGTGCATGGGGTGCGAAAAGTCGAGCACTTGGGGTATGCGGCAGAGCTCGCTGGCTTGGCCCGCTTGCGTCCCGAGCAGTTCGTCTATCTACCGCTCATCACCCGAGAGGCCGCCCCATCCGGAGCATTGTTTGGGCGGCTGCCGCAGCTGCTCGCTCAAGGTGAGCTGGAGCGGTGCGTCGGCTTGACGATGGATCCAGCCAACACACACGTCCTCATCTGCGGCAATCCGGCCATGATCGCCGAAGTGCAAGCCGTGCTCGGGCAACGCGGCCTGCACAAGCACCGCCCCAGAAAGCCGGGCCACGTCACGATCGAGAGCTATTGGTAGGCGCTGGGCCGTCGGCAGGCCCATTGCTAGGCTACCCGATCCCGTCTACCGTCCCCAGCTCCTCATCGTTGCCGCGCGCTCCCAAGGAGAGTTCTCGAATGCCCCTAGCCCTCAAGCTTTCTTCCTCATCTTTGCTCGACAGCAAAAGCGAGGTGATCGCGATCGGCGTCACCGAATCGGCTCTGAACAAGCAAAAGGCGCTCGTGGCGCTGGATGAGGCGTTGCAGAAGAAGCTGCTCGGGCACGCAGCGCGCACGAAATTCACTGGCGCCAGCGGTCAAATCATGGACCTACCCACGCTCGGTCAGTTGCCTGCGTCTCGCGTGGTGCTGATCGGCATGGGAAAGGTGAAGCGAGCCTCGGATGGTCCGGCCTTGCGCACGCTGGCCGCCTGCGCCGCGCGGCAGGCCATCTCTGCGGCGTCGCTGACTTTACTCTTACCTGAAAAGGTGTCGGGGGCGCCCGCGCTGCGCGCGGTGGGGGAGGGCATTGGGCTCGGTGCCTACCGTTTCATCAAGTACCTGACCGGCAAGCGCCGACCCGATTCGGAGCTGAAACAGGTGGAAGTGCTGCGGCCGGGGCGCCCTACCCCGGCGGAGAGCAAAGCGCTCCAAACGGGGCTGACCATTGCTGGGGCGGTGGCCCTCGCCCGCGATGCGGTCAACGAGCCCCCCAATGAGCTCACCCCGGAAGGTTTGGCAGAGCTAGCCCGAGGTATCGCCAAACGCGGCAAGCTCAAGCTCAAAGTGCTCGACAAGAAGGGCATCTTGGCCGCGAACATGAAGTTGCACTATGCGGTTGGGCAGGGCAGCACCAACGAGCCGCGCTTCATTCATCTGTCCTATTTGCCGAACAAGCCCAAGCGCAAGTTGGTCTTCGTAGGCAAGGGTCTGACCTTTGATTCGGGAGGCTTGTGCATCAAGCCCGCCCAGGGCATGGGCGAGATGAAGAACGACATGGGCGGTGCTGCCGCGGTGCTCGGCCTGATGGAGGCCGTGGTGGCGCTCAAGCCGCAGGTCGAGGTTCACGTGATCGTGGGCGCCGCAGAGAACATGCCGGATGCTAGCGCCTACCGGCCTGGCGACGTATTCGGGTCGCTGGATGGCAAGACCGTGGAAATCATCAACACGGATGCCGAAGGCCGGCTCGTGCTGGCGGATGCGCTGGCCTATGCTCGAAACCTCAAACCGGACCTGATCATCGATGCTGCGACACTGACCGGGGCCTGCCTCGTGGCCCTCGGTAAATCATGCTCGGCCTTCTACGTGGAGGACAACCGCACCGCGAAACGTTTCGAGGATGCAGCGCAATCGGCGGGTGAGCAATTCTGGCGCTTGCCGTTGCTCGAGGACTTGCGCGAGCAGCTCAAGAGCGACATTGCAGATCTCAAGCACACTGGAGAGCGCTATGGCGGCTCGATTACCGCCGCCTTGTTCCTGCAGGAGTTTGTTGGAGACACGCCCTGGGTCCACTGCGATATCGCGGGGCCAGTCGTGGCGGATCGGGCGCGCGGCACTTACCCCAAAGGCGCGACGGGGCATCCCGTGTTGACCTTCGTGAGCTTCGTCGAATCTTTTGGTTGAGCTCAGCTCGGACCCGCTGACTAACCGGTCGCTCGTCACGGGCGGACCGCGGTCCTGGTCGTTCGAGGCACGAGGGTTGGCAACGATCCTTTTACCTGGGCTGTATGCCTGGGGCGCCACCGTCGCCTGGCCCGCATTTTCAGCTTCTTCGTCATCCTCCGTGGCCCGGCTGGCGGCCGCGCTGGCCGCCTTCGCACTGCTGAGCGGGCCCTGGGTTGCTCGCCGGCGGCTGTCGCTCGGTCGCTCCATTGGCGTGTTGGGGTTTGTCGGCCTGTCGGCGGCTGCTTGGGTGGCGCTGGAAAGCGAGCTGCGCGCTCCGCGTCTGGATGCAGTTCGGGCGGCGTTGGGAGCCGTGGCCTGGGGGCTATTCGCGCTGGGGTGGGGAGGCTTTCCCGGTAGGACCCATCTCCCGGAAGATGACCCGCACGCGCTCTTGGCCGCGCGTTTGCCCCCTCGGGACCGGCTGTCTGTCGGGCTTGGCCTCGCTTTTTCCGCGTTGCTGGTCACTGCGTTGGCCCTACCCCTGTTGGCCTGGCGGGTCGAACGGGCAGGAGTGGCGCTGTTGGCGCATGCAGCTGCACTGGCAGGTTCCGTTGCCCTGCTCAGCGTTGGCTCGCGGGTGCTACTCACTGCCAAGGCCGTCGCACGCGGGGCAGCGCCACGCCTCTGGCTCTGGCTGTTCGTGTTTTGGTTTGGGGCAGGAGTGTTCGTGTGGCTGTCATGAGTCGTGTTTCGGTGTAGCCTGAGGGCACCGAGGTGGCAGATCCATGGCGCGTAGCGCGGATGCGATATCCATGCTGTTGGTACTGACGGCGGCTGCTGCTCTGGGCTACGGCGTGTGGTCTCTGGCTGACGGCTCCGAGGCGGTTGCGTTGTACTGGCTCGTGTTCGGCGCGTTGTCGCTCGCAGCCGCGAGCGATCGGGAGCGGTTCCTTGCGGCGCGCTGACGCTTGGGCACGTGCGCTGAGTGCGGCGCTGTGTGCGTGCGGCGGTTTCGAGACCGGAGCGCACGAGGGCTCGCCTGCCGCGGCTGCCGAATCGCTCGGTCAGCTGCAGCTAGATCGCAGCCTGGTGGCAGAGGTGGAGCGCGCCTCCGGGCTGCCTTCGAAGCGGGCGTTAGAGCTCGTGACGGAGGACGCCGTGCTTGCAGCGTACCTCAGTCGCGACAATCCACCGCTGGCGAGTTGGGTCGAGCGCATCGCTTTGGCGCGTGCCCTCTTGAGGGCACTCGGCGCGGAAGCGGAAGCAGAAGGCCCGCCGCGTGACGACGAGCTCGCCGAGCTGAGCGAGCGGCGTTGGTGGGAGCTCGACCGGCCCCGCATGGTGCAAATCGCACATGCCGTGGTGTTGTCCTCCGAGGAGAATCCAGCGGCTCGAGCGCTGGCCGAGCGCATCGCCGCTCGCGTGGCAACTGCCAAGACGTCCGCGGAATTTCAGACGCTAGCCAAAGCGGTCAGGGCCGATGGCCTCTCAGTCAAGGTCGAGCAGCTGGCTCCCGTGGCGCCCGACGGTCGGGCCCTGGACCCCGACCGGCCACCGCCGAATGGTCCTCCCGTGCAGACCCTTGATGGTGTGTTCGTCGAAGCCGCGCAGCGCCTGGAGCGGGCAGGCCAGTTGAGCCCGGTGGTGCGCACTCGGTTTGGTTACCACGTCCTTTACCTGGTGAAAGTCATCGAGTCACGCCAGCCGACACTTGCCGAGCGCCGCCAGCTTCTGCATGGCGAGGTCATGGAACAGCGAGGGCGGCGCTTGCAAAGCGAGCTGCTCGAGCGGCAACGCCGGCAGCTCGCGCCCGAAAAAGCGCGCTCTGCTCTGAGCTCGATGGAGCAGCTGGGGAAGCCTCCGTGACGTTTCGATACGTCTTCGGGCGTCGGGATCAGACTCCGTCCAGCTTCGCTCCCACGCTCGGGCGGCTGTGCTCATCGGCGGGCGTAGTGGGCGCCGCACTGGTCGACGCCGATGGCGAGGCCGTCGACTACGCGGGGCGTGTTTCTCCATTCGACATCCGCGTTGCCGCTGCGGAATGGCGCATCATTCTGACGCGCCTCGGCCGCTGCAGGCACAGTCCGTGGCGCGAGACGCGGCAGGTCATGATTCGCGGGGTCAACAAGAGCTTTGGTGCGGTGTTGTTGCCGGACGGCTATGCGCTCGTGCTGCAGCTGCTGCCTCGCTGTTTTCGTATCTCGCCACGAGCGCTGTCCGAGGCCGTACGGGAGATCTGCGAGAATGCTGGCTTGGATGACTCCGTCAAAGCGACGGCGCAATGGATGCGCGTGCAGGTGAACGAAGCGCCAGGGCCGCAGCGGCGGCCCCGATCCGTTTGGGTGAATCGCAAGTGGCTGCCGGTAGAAGTGCTCGGGCGCTGGGTGGGGCCAGAGCTGCTGCCGAACGAGATTGGCTACCATGTCCGGTTGCTGGGCGGCGCCGAAGTCACTTTGGTGCGCGAGCCACTTGCGCAATGGTTCGCCGATCCCGGCGCTGCGCTGCAGTGATGCGCCACCTTTTGGGCCACACCCAGCGCGGGGGCGGCCGTTGAGACGGCAATGCGCTGCACCTCACTGACGGGACCCACAACGGCCCGTTTCGCGGGCTTTGTTTAGTTTGTGGTGGGCTGAGCACCTGCACTCGGCGTGACCCGATGCCCCATCCCATCGACAACTACTGTACGCCTGCTCCGCGGTTTGCGGCCGGAGAACCCCTCAGAATGACTCGGAAAATATTTTGAATTCATGTTTGACAAGGGAGGCACGTGCGCCTAGTTTCCACGCCCCTCGGGACGGCGCCTCTGCCGCTCCTCGGTCCTTGAAAACTGAGTCCTATTCCCGCGATAGATATCGCGGGTCCCTGTCCACTCTGGACTTCTGCGCATGCCATCTCATTCGTGAGGTGATCATGATGTAGCGAGCCTGGGGTGAGACAATGAAGCAAATAGTATTAAGCGTCGAAGTGATTCGCACCATCCTGGTTTTTACCAGTTCAACTGACGGTGACGTCAGTGGTGGAAAGGTCAGCGGCGGCTTGCACCGCGTGGGTTTGCGCCTTCGCGATGTAGCGGTGCCTTAAACAGCATCGCATGCCAATGACATGAGCTCCTAACCGGAGCTCATACGATCACCTCGATGAGCTACAGGATTTAACTGGAGAGTTTGATCCTGGCTCAGAACGAACGTTAGCGGCGCGCCTAAGACATGCAAGTCGAGCGAGAAAGGGCTTCGGCCCCAGTAAAGCGGCGCACGGGTGAGTAACACGTAGGTCATCAACCCTCGAGTGGTGGACAACCCTCCGAAAGGAGGGCTAATACAGCATGACGCCAGCAATGGCCAAAGCGGGCCTCTCCATGGAAGCTCGCGCTTGAGGATGAGCCTGCGGCCCATCAGCTAGTTGGTTGGGGTAATGGCCCACCAAGGCTAAGACGGGTAGCTGGTCTGAGAGGATGAACAGCCACACTGGAACTGAGACACGGTCCAGACTCCTACGGGAGGCAGCAGTCGGGAATCTTCCGCAATGGGCGAAAGCCTGACGGAGCGACGCCGCGTGAGCGATGAAGGCCTTCGGGTTGTAAAGCTCTGTGGGGAGGAAAGAATAAGGACAGGCAAATACCCTGTTTGATGACGGTACCTCCTTAGCAAGCACCGGCTAACTCTGTGCCAGCAGCCGCGGTAAGACAGAGGGTGCAAACGTTGTTCGGATTTACTGGGCGTAAAGCGCGTGTAGGCGGCTTGGCAAGTCGGATGTGAAAGCCCACGGCTCAACCGTGGAAGCGCATCCGAAACTGCTTCGCTTGAGTCTCGGAGAGGAAGGTGGAATGCTTGGTGTAGAGGTGAAATTCGTAGATATCAAGCAGAACACCTGCGGCGAAGGCGGCCTTCTGGACGATGACTGACGCTGAGACGCGAAAGCGTGGGGAGCAAACAGGATTAGATACCCTGGTAGTCCACGCCGTAAACGATGAGTGCTAGGTGTCACGGGCTTTGACCCTCGTGGTGCCG
>JANOIG010000121.1:0-50284 GCA_031407405.1 Deltaproteobacteria bacterium | reverse complement strand
CGAGGCGGGTCCAGCCCGCCTCGTGAGCCAATGCGCTTTCGGAAACGCCCCGGGCTGAGCCTTGATAAGAGGCGCAGCCCAGGGCCATCGACAGCATCAACAAAGTGCAGATGAGCAGGTTCAAATCAGCACGATGAGTAGGAGTACTGCGAGAATCGCAGTTGCCGCCGAAGCGCCGATCACCACCGTGTCTCCTCCGCGATAGTCCTGCGCTTCGGAAGACTCGGCTTCTCTTTCAGCATAACGTGACTTGTCGTCAGCCTGGTCTGCGGCCTGGCCCTGTGCGCTCTCGCGCTGGGCTTGCTTTGAGGCGGCAGGCGTTACAACCGTGGCTTGACCGCTCGTGGCGGTAGCGGCCTGACTGAGGGAGGGAACTACGCACAAACTAGTGGCAAAAATAAGTCCGTACAAATAGCGCATCGACAGAACCTCCTGATGGTAGCGTCTGCATCGGCCATTGCAGTATCCATGCCGTTTCGTCGTCGGCGCGACGTCCAGCGCGAGAAATCAACGCAATGACGGTAGCCTACTGACAGAAATCGTTGCTGGGCAAGCGCTACCCATGGGGCGTGTTGCACCACCCTACCAATGCGCCCCACCAGGAAGCGTGTCGTCAGCTCTGGGCTCCAACAGCACGGGTTCTTCGGAGCGCCGGCTGCCCAAATCTTGGTCGAGCAGCGTGAGCGTCTGGCCGTCTCTCCCACTCGCGTTGCCATGAGCATGAGCGCCGACCAGTGGAACACGACCCCTGATAGTTGGCGCTGGCATGCCCGCTGCTTGGGTCAAGTTTCGCTTCCCTGAACCTCGTCGTCCCGGTACGACGAGGGCTCGGGGGTTCTGGTCATGTGTATGAAGCGTATTCGGCTCAAGCTCGCGAGGGGTTGGCAGCTCGCCATGAAAACCGTGGACGAGTTCTCCATGGTTCGCGCTGATCTGTTAGCCGCCGCTCTCGCGTTTCATACCCTGCTGTCGATGGCTCCGCTCATCATCGTCGCGGTGGCCATCGCGGGCATCGTCCTCGGTGAAAGCGCCGCCCACGCCGAGGTCACTCGGCTGCTCAGCGACACGCTAGGAGCCAAAGGTGCTGCCACCGTAGACGAGTGGGTCGTCCAGGCCTCGGAAGGAGGCAAAGTGGCCTCGGTGGTCGGCATTGGCCTGATGCTGTTTACGGCGTCGCGTTTGGGCACTGCGCTGAAGGAGACACTCAATCAAATCTGGCACATCGATGTCTTCATGGCGGAAGGTTTCAAGTCCACCGTCAAGGACTACGTACAACGGCGGGTCTTCGCATTCGCGCTGGTCGCCGCCGCTGGCCCGCTACTGCTCGTGGTATTCACCTCCCGCACGCTCTTGACCGGGTTCCACAGCACACTGTTTGGGTCCACACCGTGGCAGGGGATGGCGATTCAGGTTCTTCAGCTGTCCCTTTCGTTTACGATAGTAGCGCTCGTGTCGGCCGTGGTGTTCAGGTACGTGCCCGACACCCGGGTGGGTTGGAAGAACACCCTGCTGGGCGGGGCCCTGACGTCTCTGTTGTTCAACATCGGCAACGCGCTGGTCGGTCTCTATCTAGCGCGCGCCAGCGTCACCGCCGCATACGGCGCCGCAGGCTCCGCCGTCGTGGTGCTGCTTTGGCTGTACTTTTCAGCGCAGATGTTCCTGTTGGGCGGAGCTTTCACGCATGTGTGCACGTGCGAGCTTGGGGACGGGTTGAGCGGCGAAGAAAAGCGCGAGCTAGAGCTCGTGCAAGACGCCGCTCGAAGCTCGCTCGCACACGCCCCGCCTGAGGCTCAGGGTGGCTTGGCCGACCTGCCGAGCCCGACGCAGGGCCGTGGTGAGCCGCCTGCCAAGTCAGCTCCCTGACCCCCCTCGTCGGTCCCTAAAGCTCCTTCCTAAGGAACGATGCCCACACATTCCGTGGCACAGCTCAACGTGCCCTCGGCGCAAGACCGGTCATCAATGCAGTTTTCACATTGATCGACCTCATCCTGACTGATTTCGCCTTGGTCCACATCGTCTTCACAGCGATCCCGACAAGCCGAGACATTGTAGTCCTCGTCAAAGCAATCCGCATAACGTTGGCAGATACCGTTACAGTCAATCTCGGCTTCGATTGCGTCGTCGACGTCACAACCATAGGCGAGCAGCAAAGCGACAGGGATGAGCCATAGTTTATTCATTGTTTTCACTCCGTGCTCGCCGTCATGTTGAACAAAGCAAGCCGGCAGATGCGGTGCAACGCCCATGCCAGGTAGCGCGCTCGGTGCGTGCGCGCGGCGCAGTCAGCGTCTTGGTAGGAAGGCCGGCAGCCCGCTGCGTGGCAAACTGGCTCGAGCGGGTCATTGTGGCGGGTCCGCTCGCAAAAAGGCGCAGCCAGGCGCAACGGTCGCGGCCGAAACCACAGCCGGCACGCAACTTGCTGACCAGCTGCCGGACGGGCGTCAAATGGACGCTCGCCGAGTGGAAAGGGATACAAAGGCGTAAGCGTATGAGCCACGGAAGGTCCTTCGACTTCGCGCTCACTGTTTTGGCCGTGGCGTATTGGCCGCTGTGGGCTTGCCAGTCGAGCTCCGACGTCACCCCCCAGGCTGATCCGCGCCCACCCACCGACGAGGCCCTGCCTGCCGTCACCTCGAGCGGTGCGCGGCCATCGGGCGTGCCCGCCGTCACCGCACCCGGTAACGGGGCACCGCAGGTGACCGAGGCCGTGCTCGACCAGCGGCCCAGCAATGACATGGGGCGTGGCTTTCAGGGGACCCTCAACGTGCGCCTGCGCGCGCCGTCAGGAGACCATAGCTTGCGTTACTTCACGCGCGCCAATACCGCTAGGCTGCAAGTTGATCGCGTAGCGGGCAACGCGCCCCCGGCAAAGGCCGGCTCGAACCTGGACGTCATGATCTGGGATAAAAATATCGCCGTCCTCGACCACGAGCAGCGAACGTACCGCAAGAGCGTGCTCGAGCAAGTGAAGCCAGCGGACGGACCCGACAGCAACACCGAGATCACGAAGACCGGTGAGCGAGTCGGCATCTTGGGCGTGATGTGTGAACAGTACCAGATCACCGCTGGGCCTTTGAGAATCTCGGCTTGTGTCAGCCCCCTGCCGGGAACTTTTGATGTGGGCAAGTTCGAAACGGTGAGCGGTGTCGACGTACCGGCTTGGGCCGAGCGCTTGCTAGATGAGCAAATGTTGCCACTGCGCGCTTCCGTCGCGGACGCTCGCGGGCACGAGCTCTATTCCTTGGAGCTCGTCGAATATTCTCCAGGCCCGGTGGATGATTCGATGCTCGCCATGCCGGCCACTTATCGGGCTGCCGAAACAGCGGGCGAGGCCCGCCGCTGACTGCGTCATCGCATTTCGATTCTGCGCCAACGAGCCTTGGCGTCGGGAGGTACACATGAAACCATTTGAGAAGATTTTGGTCCCCGTCGACTTCGCCCCCCATTCCGCGGAGGCGTTGCGGCTGGCGTGTGACATTGCCCAGCGCTATTCGGCATCGATCTGCCTCGTGCACGTCCACGAACCCGTGGACTACGCGCTGCCAGAAGGTTACGTGCTGTATACGCCGGATCAGTTGAGCCGCTTGAACGCTGAGCTCGAGAACCGGCTTCGGGCCAGCCAGCGCGAGGTCGAAGCTCTGGGTGTGTCTCGGGTGGATGCGCGTTTGTTGCATGGCTCAGCAGCCCTGGAGATTGCGGATTTCTCCCAACACGAAAGCATTGACTTGATCGTGATGGGCACACACGGCAGGACCGGGCTAAAGCACGTACTGATGGGTTCGGTCGCTGAACGAGTCTTGCGCGCTGCTGCCTGCCCGGTGCTGACGGTCAAAGCTCGCGACGCCAAGAGCACCTGAGGCGGGCAAGCCCGCGGGCAGTCACCGGGGATGGGGGTCACCCTGCGTCAATACGACAGCCGCGGGGGATGACCCGACAGGCTGCGCTCGTCTAGAGGCTAGAAACGACTCGATCAGCGCCAAGCGCTCGCTCGTGGACAATGAGCTCGTGGCACTCTTGGAGCTGTAGGTCAGCCAATGGCGAGCGCTGTCCGTATACCCCAAGGCAAACAGTGTCGCACCGCGGTATAGGCCGTATCGGGCGCGGTCTTCGGCACCATAGTGGGTCAGGCTGCGCTCGGCCTGCTCGAATACCTGAGCGGCGTCTATGTAGCGCCGCTGCATGTAGAACTCCGCCCCACGGCTGACCGCGGCCTCTCCGCAGCCGCACAATGCGCTGCACATGACGACAACCACGCTCGCTGGCACACGCACATAAAGCTCGAACCGCCTCGGACGAGAAGACATTTAAGAAAATCAATGCAAGGCGGGTGCCAAAAACGGCCGTGCCGAAGCTGCGTTCAGCTGCCGACACGCCCTTGGGGCATGGCCCGTTCGAGCACCAAGACCTGGACGCGCCCGAGGGTGACTCGGACTTCGTGAGCCTCGCCGTCACCGACGAGCCGCACCTGGCCCTGAGGCGCTACTTTGCCGTCCACTTCTATGCGAGCCACACCGTGGCTAACGTTGGCGGGGTTGTCGACCCGGATCCGATACCTCGAGGGTCCGTAACGGTACTCGACCTGGAACGAGTCCCAATGGCTCGGTATGCACGGTGCTATCGATAACAAATTGCCACGGCGCTGCAGGCCAATCACGTTCTCCAACACGATCCTGTACATCCAGCCTGCGGCCCCTGTGTACCAGGTCCACCCGCCGCGCCCGGGATGCCCGCTCTCGGAGTAGACATCGGCCGCCACCACATAGGGCTCTACCCGGTAGCGCTCGATGGCTTCCGGAGTATCGCCGTGACGAACCGGGTTCAATAATGAAAGCAACCTTCCCGCCCGGTCACCTTCCTTCTCCAACGTCAGCGCCAGCAAAGTCCAAAGCACGCCGTGGGTGTACTGGCCGCCGTTCTCGCGAATACCGGGGGGATAGGCTTGAATGTACCCGGGGTGAGGCGCGGTGTGCCGGAAAGGCGGATCCAAGAGCTTCATGAGCTGAC
The DNA here is from genome assembly GCA_031407405.1 of Deltaproteobacteria bacterium. Taxonomy (GTDB): domain Bacteria; phylum Myxococcota_A; class Polyangia; order Polyangiales; family Polyangiaceae; genus SZUA-265. The sequence continues at coordinate 45,280 of JANOIG010000121.1, read as the reverse complement.
ACGTTTCGCTCACCAGCAAGGACTCCGATGCTGCTAACGCCATGGATGCACGCGCGGGATCACCAATGCCCGCGATCACCGCCCAAGATTGCGCAATGGCGTCGATCGAACATTCCGAGCTCTGGCGAGAGCCCAGCGGCGTGCCATCGTCGAAATAGGCGCGCCGGTACCACTCACCGTCCCAGGCGTGCTGCTCCACTGCTCGAGACAATCGACCTTCTTCCTGCTCGCACCACGCTGCGCGGTCGCGGTCACCCCGACCGACAGCGAGCGGCAAGAAACTCTGCAGGGTCTTCGCCAAGAACCACGCGAGCCAAACACTCTCGCCCCGCCCTTCGGGCCCCACCTGGTTCAAACCATCGTTCCAGTCGCCGCCTCGAATGGTCGGTAGGCCGTGCGGGCCACTGGTCGCGCCAACATCCAGGGCCCGTGTGCAATGCTCGTACAGGGAAGCTCGAGATTCCGACACCGCGGGTATGCTGAACAGGTCTTCCTCTCCGCTAGCGAGGACGCGCTCAGCCAGGAATGGAAGCACCTCGTCGAGCACGGCCCGGTCGCCGGTCGTTCTCACGTACTCCGCAGCCACATAGGGCAGCCACAACATGTCATCCGAACAACGCGTGCGCAGCCCCTCACCGGTCTCATCGTGCCACCAATGTTGGACGTCGCCTTCCATGAATTGGTGCCTCGCAGCGCGGAGCAGGTGCTCGCGCGCTAGGTCGGGGCGGGAGTGCAGCACCGCCATGACGTCTTGCAGCTGATCGCGGAACCCATAGGCGCCGCTCGATTGATAGAAGCCCGTTCGACCCCACAAACGGCTGCTCACCGACTGGTACAGGAGCCAATGATTGTGCAGCAGGTCGAGCGCGGGATCGGGCGTCGAGATGCGGACGGCCCCCAAAATGTCGTCCCAGACCTGCTTCGATTGAAGCAGTGCTCGAGTGACAGCATCCGTTTTCCAATACTTGGCCACGAGCACCTCGGCGGCCTCGATGGACTCGGCCTGGCCAAGCACGAACGCTGCCTCCCAGTCTTGTCCAGGTGCCAGCTCCAGCCGCACCTGCAGGGCAGCGCACGGATCCAGCCCTGCCCCGGCGCCCCCCGAAAGGCCCGTTCGCTGAAGTGCCTCGGGGCTGCGCCGAGACCCCGCGACTCCATAGAACTCCTCGCGGTCGGCGCTGAAGCTGTCGACCGGCCTAGTGATCGTAAAAAACGCCCGATGCGCAGGAAACAACGAGAGCGGATTTGACGCGAACAGCGTGCGTAGCTCGGCGTTCCAAATCGAAGCGGTCGAGACCCGGCTGTTTTCACGGCTGGAGCCGAGCACCCATTCGACAACGCCAAATAGCGAGAGCCGGCGCGTATTCCGCCCAAGGTTCTTGATCCGGACGTGTAGAAACTTGACGGGATCCTCAGGGCTCACGAACAGCGTGACCTCGTGCTCGAGGGCACGCCGTGTGTGCTCAAAGCGCGAATAGCCCTGGCCATGGCTGACCAGAAAATGCGCTTCGCCCCCGGCCGGCTGAGGCAAGGGCGACCAGAACGAACCGTCGTTTTCATCCCGAACGTAGAGATTTTCGCCCGATGGATCGCTGACCATGTCATTGCTCCATGGGGTCAAGCGCTGCCGCTGGCTGTTTCGGAACCAGGTAAACGTACTGCCCACTTCAGAGACCAGGGTGCCGAAGCTCGGGTTGGCCATCACGTTGCACCATGGGGCGGGGGTATGCTCGCCGGGCGGAAGCACGATCACATACTCTCGGCCGTCATCACTGAAACCGCCACGGCCGTTGTCGAAAGCCAGCTTCGGGCGCGCCGGAAGCGGGGACGGCAAGGCCGCTAGCGAGGGTTGGCGCGCCACGCTGAGGTCGGGTGGCAACGAGCGTGCAGTAGCCGCTCGTCGCAGCTGCCGCGCCAACGACCCCTGCGATGCCCAAAGCACGACCCGGGCCGAGGAACAGAGCAGCTCGCGCTCTTCCTCTGTCAATTGGTCCGAACGGCGCAAGAACACACCGCCGCGCTGGTCGATGCGAGCCTGGCGGCTCAAGTCCCGTACGGTGTCCTGCGTGGGCTGCAAATACCCGCTCGTTTCGTCATTGATGATGACCAGGTCACTCGTGAAACCGTTCAGGTGCCAGAATTCGTGGGCCAGCAACAGGTCTCGACATAAATCGGCGAACTCGGTGTGGTCCACGCGACATAACACAATCGGCAAATCGCCCGAGATGCCCTGGGCCCACAAACCCGCTCGACCCCGTTTTGAGGCGATGACGGGCTCGGCACCCACGCGCAGCGCGGGGTGAGGGAAAATCGTAGCCGACAGCAAGCGCTGAAAGCGGTGAACTTCAGTCGCGCTGATCCCGAGGTGGCGCAGTTCGACGCGCACCCCGGCCCAACCCAGCTCGATGGCTCGCACGATGTTGTGCGGATCTGAGTACATGTCGAGCAGCACCAGAGCCTCCTCGCGCGACGCCGCGAGCCCCGTGGTCAGCGTGATTCGCGCGGTGGCAGCGGCCTCGAGCCGAATCCCACGGCGCAGCGCCAGCACGGGGTCCAATACCGTGCCGCTCTGTTTTGACAGCGGGCCATCCGTCGCCAATGCCCGGGGGTCCTCGGTGCCGCGCCCCCGGCCCAGAAAGCTGGCTCGCGAACAGTCAAAATCGAGCGCGCCAAAACCACCCGTTTCGGCCACCAGCACCTGCACCATCCAAACCTCGGGGTCCCCCGGGTGCCGCGGGCGGCGCCTGGCCAGCAATGCATGGCGTTCGGGCAGCGCTTCAGTTTCCACAAATAGGCTACCAAACGTTCTGTGGGACACGTCCGCTTCGCGCGGTGCCAGCACGACCTCGCTGTAGCTAGTGAGCTCGATGTCTAACGGGGTCGATCCTTGGTTATGGAGGGTGACACGGCGCACTTCCACCGCGTGCTCCGGCGCCAGCGCAATTTCGGTCACGGTCTGCACGTCACCGTCCCGACGATGAAACTCGACGCGGTCGATGGAAAAGGTCACATTGTAGAAATCCGGCTCCGCCCGCGTCGGCTGGTAAGCGGCAGACCAGGTCCGACCTGCCGTGCGGTTCCTGATGTAGAGGTAGATCCCACCAGCTTCCAGGAGCGGGTCTTCGCGAAACCGATTGACGTCCAAACCTTTCCACGTCGTCACTCCGGCGCCCGTGGAGCTAATCAACGAAGAAACCTCGCCATGCCCGAGCAGGTGGACCCGCATCGGGCCCGCGCCGCGCAGGCCCACGTGCTCCACGACGTCAGCGCGTGGCTCGGCGCGGACACCCGTCGGCATTGCCGTGGCGGGCGACTTGATGGGGGGTGCGCCAACCGGCACTCGTTCCTCGAGCAGCAGCTCTGTTGCCTTGATCCGAGGGTCGCGATGGAAACGGCGCTGCATCGGCGCCCCTTCGAGCATGTTGTCGAGCGCAACCAGCGTCATCCCCTGGTGGTGCGCCATGAACGCCTTGACCACCACGCCGCGACGACCCGGAGGCACGTGCTCCGGTGTGTAGTCGATCGACTCGTAGAAACCATAAGGGCCGTCGAGGCCTTCCTGCGCGAGCGCCCGAAAATTCGGGGCGACGAGGTCGGGCCTCACCAGCCCAGCCAAGGCCGTCGCGTACGGCGTAATGACCAGATCCTCACCCAGCCCTGCCTTGAGTCCAAGCCCTGGCACGCCAAACGCTCGGTATTGGTAGGTGAGCCGCAGATCCATGACGTTATAGGCGCCCTCCGAGATGCCCCATGGCACGCCACGCTCCCCTGCATACTGCCTGTGACGCTTGATGGCTGCGTGGTAACCCTCATCGAGGAGAGTCTCGGGATTGCTACGCATCACCAAGAGCGGCATCAGATACTCAAAGGCAGAGCCGCTCCAGGACAATAGAGCGCGCCCCCCGCGCATCCGCGCGCGTGGCCGGCCGAGCCGGAACCAGTGGTTCTGCGGAGCGTCGCCCTTTGCAATGCAAAACAGGCTTCCCAGCCGCGCCTCGGACGCCAGCAAATCGTAGTGCGAGCTGTCGAGGCGGGCACTGCTGACGTTATATCCAATCGCAAAGAGCTCGCGTTGCAGGTCGAACAGGAAGCGAAAGTCCATGCCATCGGCCAACGCTCCCGCGCGGCTCCCCAGCTCGTTCAATGCGAGCACGAGCTCGTGGCAATTGTCAGCGCCGAGCTCCACGGCTTTGATCAGAATGTCCAGCTCACGTTCACATGCGCTCCGTTCCTCGGGCAAGAGTGGCGCAGCCGTCAAGGCGCTTTGGAGCTCCTCGGAGAGCTGAATGGCCCGCGCTCGCGCGGCGACGACCCGAGCCGGGCTCACGGCATTCAATAGGCACGCCGCGAGCTGCTCGGCGAGCCCCGCCACCGCGGCTACGGAACGAAGCCGTGAGGGTGCCGCCAACACCTCCCACGCGGGCACGAGCGCCCGGATCTCCTCCAGCGCGGCCGTCAAGGTCTGCTCGGCTTGCGCAAGCCAATAGCCAGCTTCCCCCGCCAACGCTCGGCCCCAGTCGCTGCCCCTCGCCTCTGAAATGGCTCCAATCGCCGTCAACAGTCGGCGGAGTGGCTCAGCCGCGGTGGGCGGCGTATCGCGCGGGCCTTGCAAGCGCTCGGCGAGGGCGCGCAGGCCATTCTTCGCTGGCCCGTCGTCACCCGCCTCGACCATTGCCCCCAGTGCCAGCCGCACGGCATCCTGCGCTGCGTCGAGCACTTTGGGAGCAAGGATTGGATCCTGCACGAGATCGACGCATGCTTCTCGGAGCGTCCAAAGGTACGCGGCCAGGTTTCCACTATCCACGGTCGACACGTACTGAGGCTCCAACGGCCTGAGCGTCGTGGTGTCGTACCAGTTGAGCACGTGGCCGTCGTGTTTCTCGAGACTCTCGAGCGTCGACAGAGTTTGGTTCAGCCGCTCTTTGACCGCTTTCAAGGTGATGAACGACAGATCCCGCGCGCTCACCACGCTGAGCAGGTAAAGGCCAATGTTGGTGGGTGACGTTCGATGCGCGAACACACCACGGGGGTCCTGCTGGTAGTTGTCGGGAGGCAGGAAATTGTCCTCGTCGGTCACAAACACATCGAAGAACCGCCAGGTCTTTCGGGCCGTCGCTCTGAGCAAGCGCCGATCCGCCGCGGACACGGTCGCGATGGGCCGGGCTGTCAAGAGGGGACGAGCTATCCACCAATTCAAAGCTGGCGCGGCTGCCCAGAGCACCAAGAGTGGAGCGGCCATGGCGAACGCCTCGCGCGCTATCAGGCCGACCGAAATCAACAGCACCAGGCACAGCCCACTCGCCAGCCATAACCGCTGACTGACCTGAGAGCGCGTCCGCAGCTGGGCCGACTGCCGCATCGTAGTCCACTCGAGCAGGCGCCTGCGAGACACGAGCAGCCGGTACAGCGTGCGCGTGATGGCATCCAGCGAGACCCAAGCCTGATCCAACGTAAGAGCCAGATTGAGCAGGACTTGGGGAGCGTTGTTGCGCAAGTCTCCGCCGAGCGAGCCCATGAACGGATGGGACGAGCCGGGGGATTGACGGACCAACGACAACACCAGCCGAGCGCAGAGCGGAACTATGAAAACTGCGATGACGAGCACCGCTACGGCCTCTGCCACTCGATGATGCGTGAACCAACTCGTGACCACCAGCGCGACCAAGCCGGGCGCCAACAAGCTGCGGCGCAAGTTGTCGAAGATCTTCCAACGGTCCAGCAGACGCAGGCCGCTCTTGCGTGTACCGTTCAGCCCCGGTGCGCGGCCCAGCAGCCAGGGGAGCAACTGCCAATCTCCACGCACCCAGCGGTGCAGCCGGGCCACCTGAACATCGTATGAGGGCGGCTGTTCATCGAGCACCTCGACGTCCGTGGCCAGCGCGGAACGCGCGAAGAGGCCTTCGAATAAATCGTGGCTCAACAGCTGATTTTCGGGCACGCGCCCGGCCAAACACTGCTGAAACGCGTCGACGTCGTAGATCCCCTTGCCCACATACGATCCCGCGTCAAACAGATCCTGATAGCTATCAGACACCGCCGTCGTATACGGATCGATTCCCGCGGGCCCCGTAGCTATCGCGGCAAAGCGTGATCGCCGGGAGCTGCCCGGCAGGGTCCCCACTCGAGGTTGAATGATCGCATGGCCGCGCACCACGCGCTGCTCTTTCGGATCTATCAGAGGGCGGTTGAGCGGATGCGCCAGTGTGGCCACCAGCTTGCGACCTACGTCGCGCGGTAGCTCGGTATCCGCGTCGAGGGTGATGACGTAGCGAATGCTCGACAGGAGCTCCAAGGGAGCAGACACCACACTAAACGTCGTGTCTTCATCGCCCCGCAGTAGCCGATTCAGCTCTTCCAGCTTGCCGCGTTTACGCTCCCAGCCCATGAAGCAGCGCTCCCGCGGGTTAGACACGCGCCGACGGTGCAACAGCCAATAGCGCTGCACACCGTTACCGCGTCGTTCATTCAGCGCGACGATTCCAGACTGGGCTCGTTGAATGAGAGCCCGGTCACCCGCGCTAGTTTCCGCAGCGGCGTCCGTAAAATCAGTGAGCAGAGCAAAATACAGATTGGCATCTGGATTGCCCAGCGAGCGCACTTCCAGGTCATCGATCAATTGATCAACGGCTTCCGCGCTGTCGAGCAGCGCTGGAATGACGACCAGGGTGCGATGCTGGCTGGGAATACCTTCGCTAAAGTCGAGCTTCGCCAGCAGCCGTGGCGGCAAGATCGCAACCACCAAGCTATTGACCAAGGCCAACGCCACCTCGCTCGCGAGCAGCGCAAAGAGCGTCAGCGTCAGGAAAAATAGAGCACCAATGGGTAGCACGTCGGTCCAGACTTGTGCCGCAGCCACTACGAATGCTCCGGTGATGAGCAGCAGCGCGCCGAAGTAAAACAGAGACGGCCGGGAGCGAATGGCACGGACGAAGCGCCGCCGAATTCCCGGCCGATAGTCGACGAGGCGTTCAATCTCGGCACGTCCGTCGTCAACGAGATAGTGCCCGACGTGGCTCAGCGCGGGCCTTGCGCCCGAGGTCGACCGCGCGGACTCGCTCTGTTCGAGCGCTAGTTGCGCGACGCTGACTTCATCGACCCGGCCGCGTCGCGCCAGGTCTTCCACCGCGTGGCGATAGCGATCGCGCGTCGCCTTGTCACTCTTGGAGTAGGCGTCGGCAGGGTCCCTGAGCAGAACCGCCTCGACTTCGCTGGTTCGCGCAAAGAACGCTTCCCAATCGACAGCGGAAACGGCGCGCATGCTGGTGATGGCGTTGCCTACCGAGACTTGGTCCGCTGCTTGTCTCAGATGCTCACGACGCGTGAGCTCTTCCGGTGTGGTGCCCATTGCCTCGCATCGGGCACGAACCCATTCGCGGGCTACGTCGAGAGCGGCGTCGTGCTCGCGCAGCCGCCGCAGGAGCTGCACGAGGAACGCCGGGGTCGCGGCCTTCTGACTCTTCTCCAGCTCCAGCAAACGGACGCCGATCTCGGCTGGATGGGCTCCCGCAGCGAGCAAACGTTCCGCCCAGGCATCAGCCCGGGCTCGGTCTTGCGCTCCAGCCTCCGAAGCCGCCAAGGCTCCCACCGTGAGCACCAGCCCCAAGCGGAGCATGATCGGAACGGCCCACAGCTCCCCGATGGTGAGCCGATTGACGCTCTGGTAAGATACGACGTAGCTCGCGAGTGTCTGCGGGTCCACACGCACGTCGGTGTGCCGCAAGTAGTCGAGACATAACCCGTACACGCGCGGGTGGCCGCGCATGGCGCCGTGTGACAAGCGCGGTAGCTCAATCAGGTAACCGAACGGCAAATCCTCAGCTATCTCTCGCAGCTGATCTTCGACGATGTTCGAGTTGTCGAGCAGCCACTCTTCGGCTGGAGAAGGCTCACGGCGACTCTTCGCGTCGCGCATCAGGACCTGGTACGCCTCGTAAATGCGATCGCGCGCTTGGGTAAAGCGCCGCCTCAGGGGGCCCGGAGTCAGCTGCGTGATGGGCTGGCCGTGTGCATGGGCGAGCTCCGCGGCGTGTGCCACCAGATGCTCTTCGTTATAGAGCTCCCCTCTTAGGTAAGCTGGCTCGTCCCAGCGGTTGTTGGCACTAAGGCCAGGGCAAATAGCCGGGAGCGAGGGGCGACTGTGATGGTCGGCCTCCCGGTTCACGGGATGACACCGACGGACAGCCCATCGAGTGGTCGCCGCTCGCTGACGGGCGCTGCCATCCGGAGCTCGACGTCGCTACTCCGAATTCGGTGCAGCCAACCGCCATTACTGAGTCTCCAATCGGAAGGCTGCTGCACGCAACATGCAAACGCTTCATCGGCATGCGTGCGACATTCATCCGCGCCACCACAAATTGGACAGGGGGTGGCGCCGGACACGCGCTCCCAATCACCATCGAGGGTCTGAGAAGCGATATCACAGCGCATAAAACCATTCCTTACGGAGCATAACCCATTCCCTTTTTTCCCAGCTCGCCCCGGGTGCCATCCATCGCCTACCGGAGTGCGCGGCAAGGCCGCTCAGGAGCGGCAATCGCCGCTATGCCCTGTGCAACCGTCATGCCAGGTCCCGATGCCGTCCCTCATGCCGTGTCGCGGCAGATTGGCGAGCGCTGCGTCAAAGAGCGGTGCGGTGAATGTGCATTTTTGTCGCAGTGGGACACAACCGCCGCGCGCGGAAGTGCCGACCTATATTCGTACGTTCCAAACGGCGCGTCGTAGCAATGACTGACTCAAAGGTCGGAAGCCCAACCCCGCTCACTTCGGCAGATGGAATGGAGCGCTCGAAGCCTGGCCGGGTCACGGCGTCGCAATCCCGGCCGCGAGGGATGAAGGTGCCGGCCCAGCTGCGCAGAGACCACCACGAGGTCCAAGCCCCATCCCATTTGCAGCTGATGATGCTATGAGCTGCCCGATGGCAGTCGTCAGTCGCCGTTCAGCTCCGAAACGCGAACGCCGAGCGACGAAACCCTCGCAGCTGCAGAAGGTGCTGACAGGGATTCCGGGCTTGGACGAAATCACTGGAGGGGGGTTACCCAAAGGAAGGCCTACGCTGCTGTGCGGCGGCGCGGGCTGCGGCAAGACGTTGTTCGGCTTACATTTCCTGGTGCGCGGGGCGACCGAGCAGGGGGAGCCCGGCGTCTTCATTGCCTTCGAGGAGCGTGAACAAGACCTGATTGAAAATGTGGCCTCCCTCGGCTTCGACTTGAATGATTTGGTCGGACGTAAGCTGATCGCCCTCGACCACATTCATGTGGACCGGTCCGAAATTGAAGAGAGCGGGGAGTACGATCTCGAGGGACTGTTTTTGCGACTCGACGCCGCCATCACCCAGGTGGGTGCCAAGCGCGTGGTCATAGACACGCTGGAGACGGTCTTCGGCGCCTTTTCCAACCATGCCATTCTCCGATCAGAGCTGCGTCGGCTGTTCCATTGGCTCAAAGAGCGCGACGTCACGGCGATCATCACGGCGGAACGTGGCGAAGGCGCGCTAACGCGGCACGGCTTGGAAGAGTACGTGTCGGATTGCGTGGTGCTCTTGGATCACCGGGTCAAAGACCAGATCTCGACCCGGCGGGTACGCGTCGTTAAATATCGCGGCACGGGCCACGAAACCAATGAATACCCGTTTCTGATCGACGAAAGCGGCATCACGGTCGTGCCGATTACCTCGGTTGGGTTAGAGCACCCGGTTTCTAGCCAGCGGTTGACATCGGGCATTGGCAAGCTCGATGCAATGCTGGGCGGGTCGGGCTATTACCGCGGCTCGACCATTCTGGTCTCTGGCACCGCGGGCGCGGGCAAGAGCAGCGTTTGTGCACACTTCGCCGACTCGGTGTGCCGCGCAAAAGAGCGCTGCCTGTACATCTCGTACGAGGAGTCTCCGCAGCAGATTCAGCGCAACATGGCCACCATCGGGCTCGGGCTGCACACCTGGCAGGAACAGGGGCTGCTGCGCTTCCTATCGCTACGCTCGACCAGCCACGGGTTCGAAGCGCACCTAGCGCTCATTCACAAGCTTGCGAATGATTTCGAGCCTGCGGTGGTCATCCTGGACGCCGTGGGTACACTGTTGAACGCGGGGGCAGATGAGGAAGCCAACCTCATGCTGGTACGCCTCATCGACCTGCTCAAAGCGAGAGGCGTGACGGTCATGCTGTCGAGCTTGACTCACGCAGCCGAAGCGCTGGAACACACCAGTATCGCGGTGTCGTCGATGGTGGACACCTGGCTGCTGCTCAAAATCGTGGAAACCAACGGCGAGCGTAACCGGTGCCTGTACGTACTCAAGTCTCGCGGCATGCCACATTCGAATCAAGTCCGGGAATTTCTGATCACTCCCCATGGCATCGATCTGGTGGAGCCTTACATCGGTCCGGAGGGCGTGTTGACGGGGACCGCACGGGCTGCACAAGAATTGCGCGAGCGGCTCGCTCAAGAAACACGGCGCGTTGACGACGAGCGTCAGTCGCGCCTTCTGGAGCGCAAGCGAGCTTTGTTGGAGCAGAAGATCGAGACGTTACGTGCCGAGTTTGCCGCAGAAGAAGCCGACATCGAGCAACAGCTCGCGATGGCGAGCACGTCGCGCTTGGCCTGGGCCTCCGAGCGCGAGCGCGCCGGCCAGACACGAGGCATCTCCGGACAGGCCGCGCCCGCAGAGAATGGCGCCATTCGTAGCCGGGGCCGGGCGCAGCAGCCGCAACGAAAGCAACGTTCGGGTACACTATGACGGCCAATCGCAGCAGGCGCGCATATTCCAAGGTCAAGGGCCAACGCCAGGGGCCGAGCTCCGGACCCGTAGACGTCACTCGCAAGCAGCAGCGCCCCAAGCCGCTGCCTGCCGAGCATCCGAAAGGAGTGGCTTCCGACGTGTGGAACCTACGCCTCTACGTCGCGGGGGACTCTCCCAAGTCCAGAACCGCCTTATCAAACCTCCAACGGTTGTGTGACAAGTACTTGGAGGGAAAGTACCACATTGAAGTGGTGGACCTGAAGCTGCGGCCCGAGCTGGCCAAGGTGGATCAGATCCTCGCCTTGCCGACGCTGATCCGCAAAATCCCGGAGCCGATGAAGCGGATCATCGGTGACCTTTCGAATGCGGAGCGCGCGCTCGTAGGGTTGGATCTCGGGCAGCAGGTCAAACCGGCAGGCCACGCTCAGTAGGTCGCCGCTGTGGAGTCAGGATCGCGTAATGGCAATATCGATGTCAGCTGAAGGGTTGGTACCGCTGGACGAGCTTCGCCGCCAGCTGGATGAAGCCAAGCACACTTTGGAGGCAATCCAGAACGATAGCGTGGACGCGGTTGTCGTCAATGGGCCCAACGGGCCGCAGATTTTCACGCTCGAAAGCCCCGACTACCCGTTTCGCACGTTCGTCGAGGGCATGCAGGAGGGGGCCTTGACGCTGGATCGGGACGGCACGATCCGCTATGCAAACGCATTTTTCGCGGCGCTCATTGGTCGTCCTGTGGCTGAGGTCCTCGGGGCGCCGTTTAGCTCGTTCGTGCCTCCCGAGTATCAGAGCACTTGTGCCAGACTCGTGGAGCAGGGTTGCGCGGCTACGAGCAAGGACACACTGCGACTGAACGGGGCCAATGGCAGCATTCCCATTCAGGTCACGCTGAGCCCTCTCTGGTACGGCGCGGTGGCCACCTGTTGCGCCGTGGTCTTCGACCTCAGGGAGCGCGAGCAGGCGGAGCGCGCGAGCGCAGCCCGCGAGGCTGCGGAAGAGGCGAATGCAGCCAAAGACCGGTTCTTGGCCGTGCTGGGCCATGAGCTCCGATCACCCCTCAACACCGTGCTCGGCTGGGCTCAGATCTTGGCGGGGCGATCCGATTTGGATGCGGGCGTGCGCAAGGCCGTCAGAGCGATCGAGCGCAATGCCCGCGCGCAAGCGCAGCTCATTTCCGAGCTATTGGACGTTTCACGCATCATCGCTGGGAAGTTGCACCTCGAATTTGAGGTGGTGGACATCAAGGCGGTGGTGCTGTCAGCCGTAACGGCTTGCAAGTTGACTGTGCGCAAAGGCATCGACATCAAGGCCAATATCACTGAGGACGACCTCAGCCACGGCCCTCTCCTCGACGGAGACTCTTGCGTGCTGGGAGACGCGACGCGGCTCCAACAGGTCGTCACAAATCTGCTCGACAATGCCGTAAAGTTTACCGAAGGCGACGGCACGATCGAAATCCGAGTTGAACAGGCAGACCGGCACATTGCATTGACGGTCACCGACACCGGCTCGGGCATCCCGGCGCATCAGATTGATAATATTTTCCATTCATTCCACCAGCCCGTGGGCAGCCGGCGCAAGGGCGGGCTAGGCCTGGGGCTGAGCATTAGCAAACAGCTGGTGGAGGCACACGGCGGTCAGATCCGAGTCGCTAGCCCGGGGCCTGGATTGGGTGCGACCTTTACCGTGCACTTGCCTCGCGTGAACGGCCCGGTGCCTTCCGCGGAAGAAGTTCACAGCATCGAATCACGCCTCAATGACCGGAGCATTTTGGTCATCGACGATGATGCGGACCTGCTCGAATTGTTGCGATATGCCCTGGAGCATCGGGGCGCGCGAGTGGACACCGTCCAGAGCGCCGCCGCCGCCTTGAGCAAATTGTGCGACCACAGCTACGATGTGCTCGTCAGCGACTTGGGGCTACCTGACCAGGATGGTCTGGCGCTCATGCAGGAGATTCGTGCTCGCGGTCACCTCGGGCCATCTCTTCGAGCCGTGGCGCTGACGGGCTACGCCAGCGAGGCGGATGCGCGGCTGTGCAAGGCCGCAGGGTTTGAGTTGCATTTGATCAAACCCATTGGCCCCTGGGAGGTCGCACGCGCCATCACGCGCCTGTTGGAGGGGCCAGCCCCCAACAGGCCCCAGCCCGCCCCGCTGGACGACCCCAGGGTGCTGGCCTAGCGCTTGCACTAACACGTCGCATGTCCGTCAAAGTCATTGTCCTACCCATACTGGCTGCTGGCGTGGCCGTCGCTGTTTTTAGCTTCGTCCTGGGGCGTCGGGAGTCGCCGAACCCACGCCCCGCACTCGACAGGACGAAGACCGAAGAAAAGCGCGTGTGGCGTCACACTACTCCCAGGCGCGGGCCGAGTACGTTCGAACCGCAGCAGAAAGGCGGGCTACGCGAGACGGTCCTGCCGTTGGCCTTCTGGGACGCTGCGCTGGAGCTGCAAGCAGACGATGAAACCGACCGCACGCTGCTTCCGGCCGACTCTCGCGAGGCGTTTGATACCGATCAGTTGTTGGACAACGATGATCTGGGCGCCCAGTGGGTGGCCCGAGCCACTCAGTCCGACGACATGCAGAGTCTCGACGACGTGAACGACCCAGCGGAAATAGCGGCTGATTCCGGGTCGATGATCAGTGAAGCGTCGCGGTGGGCTGCGTCCGCGGACCGGGAAGAAGTCGAGGAAGATTCGGGGCCAGACGCGCAATCCTCGAGCGCTCACGTCTAGAGTTCCACATTGGGGCAATCCGACACAACCCAAACGGGCGGGCCCCGCTCACCGGCGCCCACCGCCAAAGATGACCGACGACACTGCCAGCAGAACTGACCGCAGTGCTTCCCGGCACGCGCATTGCTTACTCTGACCCATCGGACCCATGGGCGCGAGCAGCGCCGTGGCGGCACACCGGCAAGTCGCGTAAAAAATCAGGAGCGTCATGAAAAAGAACAAATCAACTGGCCGCAAACCAGCAGCGGGGGAGCAGGCTAAGGGCACGGCGGTGGAAGGCGAAGGCAGCTACACCGCCACGCGCCGTTACAACGAGCACCTCGAGCAGCATATTCAGACGCACAACACCGAAGAGCTCGCCAAGGAAGCGCGCAGGGCGCTGGAAGGCGACGAAAAAGAGGAGCTGGAGGAAGCCGAACGGCAGGCTAAGCGAGGGCCATCGCCAACACCCCCGGAGCACAGCCAACGCTAATGCCGAGCAGGAGTGCTAAGGATATGCGCTAATGTCAGAACCTCACGCAACGGCCACTGAAACGCCCGATGCCGAAGCTCCCAAACACGGCGCCCTCGGCCATCTGAGTGCGGACGAAGAGCTGCAGCAAACGGTATGCGCCGCTCTCATTGACGCTACCGAGCTCGATAGCAGCAACATTGGCGTGCGGGCATCGAATGGCACCGTGACTCTGTCGGGCGGCGTACGAAGTCGCGCGGACTGGCTGCTCGCGCTGCGTGTCGCCCGGCACCAGGCAGGGGTCACCGCCGTGCAAAGTGAGGAGTTGCGGATCGCAGACACTTGATCAAGTGCCGGCCGAGGCAACGAACCCATACTGGATGTTGAGCTTTGGTCCGAGGCTCTGGCCGGTGGCCATCGAAAGCGATGATTCCGCAGCTGACAATTCGCCCTATCGCCGGCCCTTGGCTGCATCTCGCCCAGCGCGAGGTTGTGACGGGGACTGCCGCGGGACGCTGTGAACAAAGTATGGGGTCACGAGCGGAGTGTTTCACGGGCTCGGCGATGCTGGGGGGGGGGGAACGTGCGGCGTGGTCATGAGGGGGTTTCTGCCGAGTTCCGGCGCCGCCGTCCGGTGGCCGGCTCTAAACGGCCAATAGGCGCAAAGGTGCCACGACGCCTTTGGTTGTCCACTACGCCCCATGTGCAGCATTTCGCTACGCAGGGCGCCACCGAGCTGACAAAGCAGGGGCATATTGCACAGACCGCCCGCGAAAGAGCCCGGCACGCTTCATGCTCACGTTCGAGTAGCGCATGAGGAACTGCGGCAATACAGCGGGGCTGACCTGTCGGGTGGTTTTACACCTCCAAGCGTGCATCGTGGTGACAGATGACGCTTTGAGCTTTGTCTTGAATACCACATCAACACAGAGAATCAGGCACTGGCATCGAGCACCACATGGAGCTCTCGGCATTGCCGGGCGCAGTCACCGAACAACATCTCCCGATGTAGCTCGCATTCGTCCGCGCAACTGTCGCAGGCGAGCTCGCATACCGGCAATAGCCAATTGCTCAAGGAGGATTCGCGAGCCATTAGCTCAGCTATCAAGCTGCACAAGGCAGCCGTGTCGCGGCAAGCCACGATGCACTCCTCTGCCCCGACGACCTGACGGGTGGCTAGCGTCGCGCAATTCTCGCACGCTGTTGCACAACTCTGCAGGCAACTTATGATCGGCTGATACTGTTGAAATGTCATTTGAGCTCGGAAAAAGGCGAATCGGGGCAGGCACACAAATGAGCCGAAGCAAACCACCCCTGGGTCCAGCGGGCCCCATGGATGAAATGGCCTCTAGAAGGGGCGCACGCCGGCGATGCCCGCGGGCATTTCCGACGAGCCTGTCCGTTCGGTTTTGCCTTTTATGAAGCAGACTCCATGCCAGCGTTGGAGCCCCGCCACCCATTGGCGGTACCGGCGGCCGCCACAAAAGGGCTCGCCATTTCGCCACAGCCTTCAACTTCGTCGCTTACCGTTGGAGGGGCACCCTCCAAAGCGGCGGGTCAACCCGCGCTACTATTTTTCACGCAACTCTTGGGAAAATGGCCCTTTTCAGTCCCCCAGTCGGGCGAGTTGGAAAGGGCGCTGGACGTTCGGTACGGTACCACCCATTGTAGGATGGGTGGCCTCTCCGACATACGCCTGAAAGTGAATGTATGAGCACACGTATTTTAGTGATCGATGACGATCAAAGCATGTGTGAGCTAATCGCAGAGAGCTTGGGGAGGAGCGGCTGGCAGGTCGAATGGCGCGTGCGCGGAGACGAAGGGCTCGAGCTGGTGCGGGAAAAGGATTTTGATGTCGTAATCACCGACGTCAATCTCGAGAACATGAGCGGCCACGACCTATGCAGAAATATCACCGAGAACCGTCCTGACACACCGGTCATCGTGATTACCGCGTTCGGAAACATGTCCTCCGCAATCGCAGCGATACGGGCGGGCGCGTATGACTTCATCAATAAGCCGCTCGACATCGCCCAACTCGCGCACGTGATTGATCGGGCGATGCAGCATCGCCACCTACGGGAAGAGGTCAAGCGTCTCACCAGCGAGGCAGCCAAGGGGGGTCGCGGCATGGGGTCCCTGAGCGGGGAAAGCCGGGCCATGCTCAAGGTGTACGACCTCATTCGCAGGGTCGCTGATACGGACACGACCGTCCTACTGAGTGGTGAAAGTGGTACCGGCAAAGAGCTGGTCGCGCGCGCGTTGCATAGCGAAAGCAGCCGGGCTGAAATGCCCTTCGTCGCCATCAACTGCGCGGCGGTGCCCGCCAGCCTGCTCGAGAGTGAGCTCTTCGGTCACATGAAGGGGGCATTCACCGACGCCAAGAATACTCGCAAGGGTTTGCTCGAGCAGGCCCAAGGCGGCACCTTGTTGCTCGATGAAATCGGCGAGATGCCTCTGGAGATGCAGCCCAAGCTGCTGCGGGTCCTGCAAGAGCGGCAGGTGCGGCCGGTGGGGGGTAACACGGTAATTCCGGTCGATTGTCGAATCGTTGCCGCGACCAATCGAGATCTGGAGAGTGAAGTCGAAGAACAGCGCTTCCGGGAGGATCTCTACTACCGCTTGAACGTGGTGCAAATTCACATTCCTCCGTTACGTGCGCGCGGCAATGACGTGCTCGTGTTGGCCCAACACTTCGTCAAGAAATTCGCAGAGCGAATGGGCAAGGGCGTCGCGGGAATTTCGAGCGAAGCTGCCAAAAAGCTCGTCGAGTATGATTGGCCCGGCAACGTACGCCAGCTCGAGAACTCGATGGAGCGTGCGGTAACGCTGACGCGTTTCGAGCAGATCACTGTTGAAGATCTGCCGGAGCGGATTAGCCGTTATGAGGGGTCTCGGGTGACGTTGGGGGATGTGGATTCGGAGCACATGTTGACCCTGGAACAGCTCGAGAAGCGTTACATCGAACGGGTGCTCAAGGCCGCCCAAGGCAACAAGACCCAGGCCGCGAAGCTACTCGGCGTCGATCGGCGTACTTTGTATCGCAAGCTCGAGCGCTACGAAGGTGCGACCAACTGAGCGTCGGTCGGCCGCGCCCTCAGCCCGGGCGTCGACGACGGACTTCAATTTTTCACCAGTGGCACTCGCCGAGTGCGTCAATGGCACGTGTTCTGCATACGTCCACGGCGGGGTCAACTGACGAGGCGCGTGACAGCCCTAAGAACGGCGAGGCGCGGCTAGAACGGAAAGCTAGACCATGAAACACATACGATTGCTTGCTCAGTCGCCGGCGCCAGTTGGGCGCTCCGGTTCGCGGTTCCGAGTCGGGGCGTGTCTGCTGGGCTTGACTGGCGCGCTCATGCTGTATCCGCGCGCCGCCTCGGCTCAGACCACGCTAGGCATCGACCTCGCCTTCAATGACGGCACGGATCAGACCGAAACTGATTCCGGAGCGGGCGTGGACATCTATTTTGGACCCCGGCTCGACTTGGCCATCCTGACACTGACGACGGAGCTCAGCGGGGGCCTTCACGATTTCGGTGGCGCGTTAGATCCCACCGTCTACCGAGTGCTTGGCGGGGGCCGATTGGGTGTCGGCTTTATCGTTCGCCCGAGCGTCTTCGCCCATGTCGGCGTCGGCCACCTACGCTTGGATGAGCTCGTTGGCCCTGGACGTGACAGTCGCACTAACCTGGCGGGTGACCTGGGCTTGGCGCTCGACTTCACGGTCCTTCCTTTGATGGACATTGGCCTGCAGGGGTCGTACAACGTGATCGCAGGCGGCTCAGATAGTGAGGCATTCGAGTGGCTGCAGGCAGGGGTGCACGTCATCTTCGTCTTGGGCGGGGCCTGAGCTGGAGTGCGACTGTTCGCCTGTGATGTCTGCGGCCAGGTATTATTCTTCGAGAATAGTTGCTGCGTGAGCTGCTCTCAGGGAGTTGCTTACTGTGTCGAGGCTGGAAAGCTCGTCGGGGTACCCACCGCGGCGGGCGATCCCACGGCTCCTCATTCAGTCGTCACCTTGTCCGGTGAGCGCCGGGGCTTTGTTCGCTGCCGAAACTTCATTGAACACGATGCCTGCAATTGGCTCGTGGATGCCAACGCCGACAAGCCGTACTGCCACTCTTGCCGCTTGACTGAAGTCATCCCTGATTTGACGGACGAATCCAACCGCAACGCTTGGGTGGAAATTGAGCGGGCAAAACGGCGCCTGCTGTATACGCTCTACGCCCTAGGTTTGCAGGTACTCTCCAAGGCAGAGCACCCCGAGACAGGAATTGCGTTCAGGTTTCTGCGCAGCACCGCGGACGAAAAGGTCGTGACAGGGCACAGCGAAGGGCTCATCACCCTCGACATCGCGGAGGCCAATGCATCATTTCGCGAAAATGTGCGCGAGACGCTCGGGGAGGCGTACCGCACCGTGCTTGGCCACTTGCGCCATGAAATTGGTCACTACTACTGGGACCGGCTGGTGCGTGGTGCCGCCGCCCAAGAACAATTCCGGGTGTTGTTCGGAGATGAGCGGCAAAGCTACGAGGAAAGTGTAGCGCGACACTACCGGGAAGGGCCGCCTGCGGATTGGTCCGAATCATTTGTCAGCGCCTATGCGACCATGCACCCGTGGGAGGATTGGGCCGAGACATGGGCGCACTACATGCACATGGTCGATACGCTCGAGACCGCCAAGAGCCATGGGCTGGCAGTGCGCATACCTGGCAAGGAAACCGACAGTGCACGGGTGTCGACAGACACGCTAGCGTTCAGCGAATTCCAAAGCCTGTGCGCGGGTTGGCAAGCAGTGACGGTCGCTCTCAATAGCGTCAGCCGCAGCATGGGGGTCAAAGACCTGTACCCGTTCGTCCTGTCGGCCTCGGCGCAAAGCAAGCTCCGGTTCGTCCATGAGCTGATTCAGCAGAGCTCTACTTCGCAGCGCCGGACCTGCAGCGAACCGCCGTCTCTGCCGCGCTCGGAGTAGACGGGGCTCGACGGCCGCGCTCGCGAACGGCTTGGCGAATGAACGTCACGACGTCGTCGAGCTGAACCGGCTTGACCAAGAAACGGTCCGCTCCCATCGTGGACAGGCGCTGCCATTCCCGAGCGCCACCTGACGCCGTCAAAACGATGATGGGCATTGAGCTGCAGTCGTCACGCGTTCGAAGCTGCTCTGTAAGCGCCACCCCATCCATGTCGGGCATCTGAAGATCAATCAGCGCCACGGAAGCCGGCTTGCGGTCGAGCGCAGCCAGGGCCTCGACGCCGTTGCCAACGCACTCGATGTCGACGCCTGGAAACTCCTGTCGCAAGCGGAGCTCGATCAAGTCGCGAAAGTCTTCGTCATCCTCTGCGACCACGATCCGCTCCGGAGTCCCCTCACTCTGATTGGCGTCCAAAAGCGCGCGCCGGAACGCTTCGACCGAGGGCGTCCGCGCCTCCATGTCCCACTGCAACGCGTGCAAGATGACACGATCAAACGCCACAGGCAGGTCTGGACGGATGCTGCTGGGGATTGGGATTTTTTCTGTTGCTGGGGGGACTACTGTCCACAGCGGCTCACCCTTGCGCCGAAACGGATGGACACCCGTGAGTAACTCATACGCGATGCAGCCCAATGAGTAGACGTCGGATTGTGCGACTGGGGGCTTTGCCTTGTCGGGCCACAGCACGACCTCCGGTGGAATGTAGCCAGGTGTTCCGACGACCTCAGAGCCATCACTTCCGACCGCACGAGCCGACACACCGAAATCTGCGACGCGGCTTCGAAGCTGCGCGTCGAGGAGAATGTTGCTGGGTTTCAGATCGCGGTGGACTGCACCCGCCTCGTGAATGGCGGAGATTCCCAGGCAAACGTCATTCAGGATTTTGACCGAAAGCCCGAGCTCCGCGCGCCCCTGGGCCCGACGCTGCCATTGCTCGAGATTGGTGCCCTCGACCAGCTCCATTACGAAATACGGCATCGAACGGTGCTCCCCGAAGGCATGGATGCAGACCACGTTCGGATGATTGATCCGGGCCATGACGCGAGCTTCGTGCATGAAGCGCTGTCGGAAACCGGAATCGAGGAGCTCGGCGCGGATCAACTTGATGGCTACGGTGCGCTCGAGCTTCTGATCGAAGGCCGAGAGCACGACGCCCATGGACCCGCGACCGATCTCCGACATGACACGGTACGTGCCTCCCACGATGGCGCCCGGCTCGGGCAGGTCCGCCCCTTCGAGCGCCACTTCCTTAGGCCTTTCGGGAGTCGTCGTGACGTCGTCAGCTTCTGCGCGCGGGGGAGGGGGCCGTTGCACCCCAGCCGACGGCTGTGTGGCGTCTTCATCGGGCATCGGCGGAGGGGCCACGGGGGCGCGCGCGGCTGACGCCACGTGTCGAGATGGAAGAAGGCCGCGCAACCACATGGCTTAGCCGTTGTCTCTCACACCAACCATGCCCGCGACGTTTCTCGCCCCGGTGTGCAGGCCATCGTCCCCGACGTCCCGTTCCCGACTCTCAGCGCTCCGAGACCATTTTTCACTGCCCGTCTCCCGTGTTCTTGCGGTCACCGACAAACATCTGCAGCCCCAGTCTTCAAACGGGCAGGTTGATATTATATAGCATTGCATTGAACATGCCATGCACGGCCGGCTGGACCATGCAGACATTCTCACGAGAACTCGCCGAACTCTGCTGCTTCGACGCCACTCGGAGTCAACCTTGGGCGTTTATGACACCTGCGACGATGTGACAGATTGCCCTGCGTGGGGCGCGCTCGACGGCCCTCATCGCCACGCGGCGATGAGGGCTGAAGCCAGGCCACCCGTGGTTTCAGTCTTTCAGACCGCGATGACTCACCGCGTGATCTGGCCCGGCAATTGCACGGCACTGCGCACCGTTCGCAAATTCTAGGGAAAGTAGGTTGTTCATGAATACGAAGTTGCTCGTTTCTCTCGGAAGCACACTGGCTGCCACTCGGCTCGCTCAGAGCATTTCTCACCTTCAAGCGGACGACGTCCTGCGCGTTGTCGGCCTGTCACGACACCGTAGTTACTTTCTGGAAAACCTGGCCTTGGTAGGCTTGGGTGCCCTGGCGGGCGCCGGAGCTGCCCTGTTGTTTGCTCCGGCAAGCGGCGTAGAGACGCGGGAGCGCGTGGCCTCGGAATTGGGCCGGGTCAAGGAAGCGACAGTCGATGCCTTGCGCGACGTGAAACGCCAGGCACCCGCCATGCTTCAGCAGATCCGGGAAAGCACCAAGAACGAGTCCGCATCTTCCTATAACACGTGATATTTGAAGCATCCCTCGGAGCGAAGGTAGCGAACTGGGCGTCGGCAGGCGCCTCGATCACAGTACATGGCTGTGCCGATGAACCGGCCCTCCGCACAGGGCTGGAACATCGGCGCTGCCTGCGCGACGAGGCCGATCACGTCTTATACGAGTAGCGAATCAAAGCAGCGTCCTCGTTCGACACAGCCTCGTTCGACACATTCTCGTTCCACACAGCCTCGGCTCCGCCCGGCGCGGCCTCAATTTGCAGCTTACCCCCGCGGCCGCGAATGACCGCCGCACAAATGGAAAGCTCGCGATACGGCTCGGCGCTCTCCGTAGCTGGGGGCCGGGTCTGGAAATGTTCGAGATGCCACCCATTCATGACGGGGAGCCCGGGGACGTGCAGCTCGAATACGGCAAAACCGGGTACCACTGAGCCCGTGATACCAACACGCCGCTTGCCGGTGGAGCCGGCACACCTCACGGCTAGGGACAGGAGCGTGGTCAACACGCCCAGCGCGTGCCACCGGTCGACGGCTACTGTTTGCAGAGCGCCGACATCAACGACGACCTCAGCACCCAGGGCCTTGATCGTGGGCGCCAACAGCGCCAACACCTCCTCGAGCACGCGTGTGGCAGACACATCGGCCTGCCCCCACTCGCCAGCGACCCCAGCCTGGGGGGCTAGGCGGCCGCTCGTCAACGCATCGGGAACGGCGAGGTAGTCCACGAGCTGGCGCAGCCCGGCGGCCACCTTCATGACTTGCTCTTCGATGCGGACGACCTGGGCCAAGGCATTCCCTGGATCTTGCCGAATCAACTCGGCTCGACCACTGATCACGTTGAGCGGTGTCCCCAGGGCGTGCGCAATGGCCGCGGCAACTTCCGCCACTCCGTTCCGCACTTGGTGGTGCTGTAGAGCCTCAAACAGCTCGAGCAGCGGCTCGTCCAAGGGTGCAACGGGGGACGTCATTGGGGGTGCCGCCATGAGTAGCCCGGATCGTTTTTGTTCAGAAGGGTCATCGGGTCCGGTCGATATTTGGCCCGTGCTTCGGTTGGACAACCAGTCGGGCAATTTACTCGAGGCAGATCTCACATGCAATCAAACATTGCTACGGATTGAGCTAAGTCACAGCGTGGCAGCTTTGCCGGGCGCAGTGGCAGTGGCTGTGGCGGGGTTGTTTGACCGCCCGAGCCTCCTGGATCCTTGCAGGCGTAACGCGGTCCTTTCCGGGGCACAACCCGACGAAACCCGCGGGAAGCGTCACGAGACCTAGATTGGCATGCTCTCTGCTTTGTGGTCGTTAGGCCGCATCGGGCGGTGAAACCTGTCTCATTCGTGGAGGAGTTATGTTGCATTGGGCAGCCGTTTTTTTCGTCATCGCCCTCATTGCCGCGCTGTTTGGATTCGGCGGCATCGCTGCGGGCGCCGCTAGTATCGCCAAAGTGTTGTTTGTCTTGTTTATCATCCTTGCAATCGTCGCCCTCGTCATGGGTCGACGGGCTCCCATCTAGCACTCGGAGTCGAGGTGCGAGCGTGGCATGAGCTGCGCGTCGCGCCTCGATGAGCGCACGGCAACATCGGCTGGCTACTCGCTCGAGTAGCCAGCAAGGGTCGGCGGGCGTCTGACGCACCGCCGACCCTGAGCCGCCGTGGTGGCGCGTCACTCGGCGCCGATAGCCTGCCTGCAACGGGCGGGCTCGGCCGTCAGGGGCCGAACCAGGCGCCCAGCGCCACCGAGGGGGCAACTAGATTTCTGAGCAGCTCTACGCATTCGACCACGTGCAGCTGTGAAGCTCCGATACCCACCAGCGTCAATGAACCGCTAGGCGAGACCGCAGAAGCCAGGTCATGACCGACCTCTGCCAACAGGCCGCTGACCCCCCCGTCGCTCCCGAGCACCAGGGTCAGCGCGGCGACTTCTGCGCCGCAACGAATTTTGGCCAGGTGTTTCAGAACACGTCGCACGAATGCCGGTGCCAGCTCGTCCGGCCATCGGCAAATCAGGTGAGTTCGCTCGTGCTGCGGTCGATAGGAGCCGAGCGCCCATGCCGCCCCTTCGGGGGCATCGATGACCATGACTTCGGTTGTCACAGCTCGCATGTGGCGCCGATAAGCACGAGACATGCCGTTCGGACTGTAGGGCGCCAAATTGTGGTACCGGAAAATGCGCGCGAAGCCTCGGCCGTAAATGTCCGGACAAAACCGCAGCGCCTCGAGTCTGGCGCGATGCCGCCACTGCTGAGGCGACTGCCCCCTGGTGCAAAACGACTCATCGAGGCATCTCGCTGCAGCACGCGTTCTTCTCCGCCGCCGCGACGTCCGCGTGAAGCCATCGGGACTTCGCTGCGGCGACGCCAGCTCGGCAGGCTCAGGCTGCCTGCGCCCGTGGATGTGCCCGGGCCGTAAAATTCACGACCCGCGACCCGCGATCCGATGAATGCGACCGGTTCGGGACCAGCGCACGTAGAAACGCCCCTCGTCGTCCGTGAGAACGCGAATCCAGGCGATTTGGCAGACCTTTCTCAGCCAGGGCATACAGACCTCCGCCGCGCACCATCGCTCACGGCTCAGCCTCCCATACCGGGTGGATCGCTCGCCGGAAAGGATTCCCAAGAGGCCTGGTCGACTCGGTCCCGCGTACCCTCGCCGAACTTTGGAGTGTCGGGGTGACGATGCTGAGCGAGCTGCCCGAACACCTCTTTCATGCTCTTGTTGCCGGTGAGAATGCAGGCGCCGCGCTGCAAGCTATAAGCCGCTAACAGGAGCCCGAGCAAACCACCGCGCCGCAAACCCACCACCGCGAGGCCTCCCCACATGGCAACTTTGGCGACCCGCCGGGCTCGGGAGCGAGCGCCGATCTTGCGGTCCATCTTCATCAGATCAAACGACTGATGTTGGATTTCAACATTCATGGATTCTCCTCCAGCATCTCGAGACTCGCCCTAACGGTTGCGTCAGTCTGCGCAGATCTGACCGGCTGTACACGCCGCCACGCGCTCGAGCGTATCGAATGGGCTCGAACAGTCCTCCTCGCGCACCTCGTTCAGGCACTCGTTCAGCTGCATCTCATTGACACCCGACGGACACTCGCGCGCGTCCAAGTCATCCTTCCAGTCCGCGCGCACGCGGATGATGCAGTCGTCCATCGACGAAAACTTCTTGTCCGCGCCGATGTTCTCACAACGCGCCTCGCGGGCACAGCGAGACTCGGCAATGGACTCGGTCGCCGACCGCACCTCGGAGCTCACCGGGTCAGCCATGGCCGACTCTGCTGGCCGCTGGCTGCTGCCACACGCTGCCGCGAAGGCCGCGAAGGTGATGAATCCGGCGTAGAGCCCCTGGTTTGTTGGAATATTCACGTGTCCTCCGTTAGACCCCGTCGTAAGGCGGGTGTTTTGCGACAGCCCCTTGCATCAGCCGTTCCATTCGACGCCCAGGGGACCGGGTAACGCAGCTCCGGCCATCAGGGTCCGATGAAGGCACTGAAAATCAGCAGCGGCCCGTGGCAGGATGACCCGTCGTACGCCACACCGCCACGCCAGGTGTGCGTTGGGGTTTTGACACATACGCTTGGGGCGGGCGGCCTCTACCGGTAGACCAGCGGAACCGCGGCTTCCGGGGAGAGAACTCGAAACGTGAGGCTCTCTTCCAGATAAAGTCGCACCTTGGTTGCCGTATGCTCCTGATATCCAATCGATAGATCGCGACCCACCGAGAGCTGGAAGTCACCACCGCGCAAACTAGCCACGAGCGCGCCTTGAACCGCCGGCGCCCAGAACACCGGGCCATCGATCAAGCGCTGGACGTGCTCGAGCACCGGATAACCGCCAGCGGTTGCGGTGCCGGTGAGCCCTTCATAGCAATCAGGGCCGAGAGCGATGGCGTAGGGTCCACCCACACCGTTGGTCCGCAGCCTGGAAAGTGCCTGCGATACCACCAAGGGGTAGCTCTGGTAGTCCCGCGTCAGGGTGAGCGACGCCGCTGCAGCTGCTTCGCAAATGCCCTGAATCTCCGCCGCAGGATAACCATGGAAGATCGTCCGGTCTTCGGCCATGCCCATGGCCCGCGCGGCCAACCTGACCGGTTGTAAGTCGGCGTCCCGGGCTCCACGCTCGATCGAGTCGAGCTCACGGCGGGAGAGCTCGAACGGGACTCGCAGCTCGACCATGCGTTGCACGCGCCGGAGCGCGGCACTCACCCCCTCATGAGGCAGGCTGGCAAGGGCCAGCGTTTGACCCAACTCCACTGCCGACACAGCCCAACCCAGTGGACCCTCAAAGTCGACGACACGGCGCCCTGCCAGCGTGACCTTGAGGTGATTGCGCGCTTCATCGTCGATGGCCTGCCAGGCCGCAGTGGAGATGGGGGCGAGCTCCCGCCAAAGGTCGTCCATCACCCGAGTCCCTTGAGGCTACCAATGCCGAGTGATTCGTCACGGGCTGCCTCGACCGGGGCGCTCTCGCCCTTCCGCTCTCGTATGGGCCCCGTAGTAAATAGGTAGGCCTTCAGGTAGCGATCAAAACCTGGGTCGTTGCGCCGCAACCACTCGAGCACCATCGCTGCGTGCTCTTTCTCTTCGTCACGATTGTGTGCCAGCACGTCGCGCAACTCGGCATTCGTCGAAGCCTCAACCCTTTGATCGTACCAATCGACCGCCTCTAGCTCCTCCATGAGAGACACGATCGCGCGGTGCCTGTCCACAGTCTCGGGTTGTAGCCCGGACTCGTGCAAAGTGTTGCTTGATGCCGCCATGAAATCCTTCACTTCCTGTACATTGCCATCGAGGGCTTGGCGTCCAGTGCAGTATTGGTGCCATTGCCCATGCCGTCTCGACAGCGGCGCGTGCCCGCCTTTTCTCGGTGAGAGCCGGCACCGACGGCATGGGCACCACTTTTGCAACCTGGCAGCGAAAGCGTGCAACCAAACGCATCACCTCAAACGGGAGTCTCACCATGAAGGCCACCTCTCTGCTCGAGAATCAGCACCGAAAAGTAGAAGCCCTCTTCAAGAAGCTCGAAAGCGGCCGCTCGGAGCCTAAACCGGTGCTCGAAGAGCTTGCCAATAACCTCGCCGCGCACATGGCAATCGAGCAGGAGATTTTCTATCCGGCCATCAAAGAGGTTGACGAGGACGTCGTCAACGAGAGCTACGAGGAGCACGCCTTGGCCGAGGTCGCCTTGAAACGCCTGCTGTCCGCGCCCGATGAAGAGTCATTCAAGGCGCGGGTCACCGCGCTCAAAGAGCTCATCGAGCACCATGTGACCGAGGAAGAGGAAGAGCTGTTTCCGGAGGTGGAAAAGGCGTTGGGAGATGACTCGCTGGAGCAGCTGGGCAAAGCCATGAAGGCACGCTTCGATGAGGTCTACGCAGCGGGCTTCGACGCAGCGGTGCCCAAGGGTTTGTCCAAGACGTCAGCGGACGTCTCCAAAAAAGCCTCGTTCAATAAGAAAACCAGCAGGAAGAGCTCAAAGTCCGCCGCGGCGTAAACCGGCTGCCTCGCCTCGCACGCCCAGCGCAACAAAAACTGCGCTGGGCGTGGGAAACGACGCCCGCTCTAGTGGATGATGACTCCAGTGGATGATGAAAGGCCTGACCGGGTAGAACCCCGGATTGGTAGGTGTCGGCGACTCGGGGATGGGTTCTCTGCGCAAGCGGTACCCTTTACAGAATAGGATTTAGCGAAGCAACGGGCGTCACAGGGAATAACTCTCCGGTGCCTCTACTACCCGCACGCGACACGCCAGAGCCGTCCCACAGCTGGCAAGGAGTCCATCCCTCGCTCAAATCCGCCCTCAGGTTTTCCAAACCTCTCGACGGTTGCTGACCGGCTCTGACCCGTTTTCCATCCACCGCCACGTTCGGGGGTTCCTTCTGCTTGACCGGAAACCCACTCCCCGGTCGCCTGACGACGAGCAGCGTTGCATCCTGCATGCCAGCGGCTATTGCGGGACGTGAAGCGCCCGCCTTGCGGAAAGCTCGTGAGGAGGGCACATGGTGCAAGCGTCGAAGGGTTCTATTTTGCCCCGGTGCGGCGAGTTTGTTGTCCCCGCCTGGATGAGCGGAAACGGGCAAGAAGCCCGGGGCCGCAGGGCGGAGCATGCTGATCAGGCACTGCAAGGTTCGTGCACGTCGCGGGCTATGCTGCGTCGCCGATCGGGCGCGGCGGCATCTCCGTGCGCGTCGGCGCCTTCATCCTGAAGGGGCTGAGCGTCGTGCTCGCGTTCACCGCCTTGACACTCTCGCCCGCCATCACACCCGAGCTTCACCCGTGGCAGCGACACCCCGCCCGGCCCCGATTGATGCTCCGCCGCACGCTTCATCTGCTTCGCGTTCAGGAGCGTGCACATACACGAGCCGCACGCGATCACTTGGCAATAACGCACCGATTGTGGCGTGAAGTCACGCACGTTGTTAATCCCAAACAGATAGGCCGCGTGGAGCGCCGGGAATGCGAGCACGGCCCGCTTCTTGCTGAATGTCGCCGAACGTTGCTGTCGTCCACTTCACCCAATACGGAGCTCCGCATGAGAAGCATCACCCCCATCGCATTTGTACTCGCCCTAGTAGCCTGCGAGAAAAAAGATCCTCCGGCTGCAGACAATACGGAGCGGAATGAGCGTGATCGCGCGGTGAGCGCCCTCACCCCCATGGATCAGGGCGAGAGCGAAGCCGACCGCACGATCACGCAGCGGGCTCGTCAGCGTGTCGTGGAACAAGACGGCCTTTCGCTGAATGGGAAGAACGTCAAGATCATCACTCAGGATGGCGTCGTCACTTTGCGAGGCCCCGTCGATTCGCAGCGAGAAAAGCTGTCCATCGTGCAGAACGTGAGCAGCATCGAAGGCGTGCGACGGGTGAATGACCAGCTGGAGATCGCGGGGGCAAACAAGTCAGTCAGCGTGCTCCCGAGTGAGCCAAGCCGCGACGACGACAAACGCTAAAAGTGACCCGAACACTCAGGAGAAAAACAAAATGGCATCGAAGAAAGCAGTCATAGGTCTCGTCAGCAGTGTCTCGCAGGCGGAAAAGGTTCTAAACGAGCTCGAGCGAGCGCGCTTCTCTCGGAGTGACATGTCGGTATTGTTTCCCGACAAATCTGGGACGCGAGACTTTGCGCACGAGCATCACACCAAAGCCCCCGAAGGCGCCGTTGCCGGCGCCGGGGCTGGCGGAGCCATAGGCGGTACCCTCGGGCTCTTGGCGGGTATTGGCGCTCTGGCCATCCCAGGCCTAGGGCCGTTCATCGCTGCAGGTCCGATCATGGCCGCGCTGAGTGGCGCCGCGGCGGGGGCCGCCGTCGGCGGCGTTGGCGGCGCCTTGATCGGCATGGGCATTCCTGAAATTGAAGCGAAGCAGTACGAAGGTAAGCTGAAGGAGGGGAACATTCTGCTCTCCATCCACGTAGAAGACTCAAACGAGCGCAGTCGTGCCAAGGAGATTCTGGAGCGCAATGGCGCCAAGGACATTGCGACTGCGGGCGAAAAAGGCGTCCCGTCGTCTCGGTCGCCGGACTCTTCCCGACATCCACGCATTTAGTCAACTCGCTCACGGCACCGGCAGTAAGGAATCTCCCCGTTTGTCGACGAACTCGCATTTCAAGACATGCGCCGCGCGGGTGAGTCAGCTAAATTGCTTGCTGCTGGTGCTGACCTTGTCGCTGGTGCTGACCGAGTCGAGCGCACTTGCTGCTCCAGTCGATGCACCCTCGGCGCGTCCCCTCCGCGATCCTTTCGCGCTCGATCTGGCACTCTCCACCTTGGCACCCGTGTCGGTCGGCCCGGACCTAAGCGTGGAGTTGCCGGGCCGGGTGCTATTACAGGCTCACCTGGGCTGGATGCCAGATGTATACAGCCGAACGCTGAGCCGTACGTTGGAGGACGCTGGAGCTTACGATGAGGCTGTCGGGACGCTGGTCGACAGTGCCTTGCAAAGCTCTACCACTTGGCATTGGGGCGCTGGCTTCCGCCCCTTTGCCAAGCTGGGCTTCGAGCTCAGACTGGGTTACGCCCATGTCTCCCTGGACGGCGTTAGCAGCACGGCTGAGATCATACCTCTGGTAAACGCTGCGGTCGGGGAGCGGCTGAACACCGAGACCGGGGATGCGGACGTCAACCTCGACTCACAAATTCACCATCTGACGGTGGCTGCGGGTTGGCGCTGGCTCATTGCCGACCGCATCGTGGTTCGAGCAAGCCTGGGTTACATGCAAGCGTTCGATTCCAGTTCGTCGCTTCAAATCGCTGCCTTCCCCGAGCTAACACGCCTGGCGGCACCCACCGTCGAGGCCGTGTTGCACGACCACTACATGAGGTACATCAAGATACCTGTCGTAGGCCTCAGTGTCGGGTATAGGTTCTTCTGAGCTATGTTCCGAGCTACGACCCCCCGGCCCGCTCCACAGGTATCGCAGGCTTTCATGATATGTCCTTGGGGCTGGGTAAGTTGTAAACACCGCTCACTTGCCGCGCCTCTCCTTCAGGCAACCTCCGTGCCGACGAGGCGAAGGGCTCTAGCGATGCGTCTGCGTGGGCTCGTCATGTACCGGACCGTTGGGGCTTTCGTCCCGTCTGAGGCGGCGGGCCTTCGGCAAATCATGCGTCGTCGGGGTCGCTGGACGGTGGTCCACCGTCGCCGTCACCCACATCGTCATCATCTTCGTCGTCCAGTCCTTCGATGCGCGCCGCCAGCAGGCGTCGCCCTCGGAGCGCGCGCTGGTTGTGTTCCTTCCGGCAATCGTCGAAAAAGGCCATCAGCTCATGGCTTCCGGCCCGCCGAGCATCTTCCAAGTATTGACTCACCGTGTCGGCGCCCTGCAGCGCATGGTAAATGACGCTGATGAGCCCATAGGTGTCATCGCGCTCGATTGTCGCGCCTGACGGCCTGGCGCTACTCCCGGTGCCGGGCCGACGCTTGACCGGAGACGCACCTGCCGTCTTGCCCTTGCTGGTGACCCGCTGTTGGTTTGCCATGCTCACTCCTGTTTTTCATCAAGCCTTGGGTACCCGTGCCCAACACGCGAAGCTAGAGTTGGGACGATGCGTCTCGCGCGTGAAACACTTGGTCTGCACGGAGCGTGCCGGCAACGGTGTGCCGCCGGCTGGGCGTGCTTGGCAATAGTGTGTCAATTCAGCCCGTTGTGGCGTTCGGAACCTGCCCGCGCGTTTCCATCGGCACATGCATTGCACCTCGAACGAGGATCATGAATAGCACTCGCTCTTTGTGGACCACCCTGACGTCCAAACTGCGCTTTCCGCGCCTCGAGCCGCAGGGCATTCATGTAGACGTTGCGGTGGTGGGAGGTGGCATCACTGGCGTCACCAGCGCTCTGTTGCTCAAGAACGCCGGGCGATCGGTGGCCGTGCTCGAAGCGCGTGCCATCGGTAGCGGAGTCACGTCAGCCACCTCAGCGCACTTAACGCAGGTCCTCGATACCCGCTACTATGACATCGAGGCCAAATTTAGCACCGAGGCTGCACGGCTTGCCGCGGAGTCGAGTGGCCGAGCGATTGACCTCATTGAACAGCTCGCGGCGCAGACTGGGGCAGATTGCGCCTTCGAACGCGTGCCCGGGTATCTGTACACAGAGCGTGAGCAAGATGTGGACAACATTCAGCGGGAGCTGGCAGCGTCCCAGCGCGCGGGCCTACTCGTGGAGCTTTCAAAGGTGGCGCTACCGCTAGTGAGCCGCGCCGGCATTTGCTTCCCGGCTCAAGCTCAATTCAATCCGCTCGACTATTTGGCTGCGCTCGTCAAACGCATCCCTGGCGATGGAAGTCATGTATTCGAGCAGGCGCGTGTGCTGGCAGTTGACGAGGGTGAGCCGTGTCGGCTGCACCTCGAGCACGGCGCGGTGGTCACGGCAGAGCGAGTGATACTCGCAACCCATGTGCCATTGAACAGGCTGCTACTCACGCCGCGGGTGGCTCAATACAGATCGTACGTGGTCAGCGGCCCGGCGCATCAATCGGTACCGGGGTTGTTCTGGGATACGGAAGATCCTTACCACTACGTCCGTCGCCACCGCATCGGCGCTCACTATCACTGGATCGTCGGCGGGGCCGATCACAAAACGGGACAGGAACCCAAGCACGAGGAGCCGTTCGCCCAACTCTGCGAGTTTGCGGCACGGGTGGGTTTGCATGAGGTTCAGGAGCTTTGGTCCGCTCAGGTGGTCGAGCCGATCGATGGGCTACCTCTGATAGGAAAAAATGCCTTATCAGAACGCGTGTACGTGGCAACAGGCTTCAGTGGCAACGGCATGACGTTTGGAACGCTGGCGGCGATGCTATTGCGTGACGCCTGTCTCGATCGCGCCAATCCCTATGCGGAGCTGTACGCGCCATCTCGCCTCGAGACCTTCCAGTCGATCGCGACGTTTCTCGGCGAAAACATCGACTACCCACTGCACCTCCTCAGCGATGTGCTCAAACCGCCGGAGGTCGAGTCTCTGGAGGCGATCCAGCGGGGAGACGGCAAGAGTGTTCGTGTACACGGTGAGCGGCTGGCCGTGTATCGCGACGCAAGCGACGACCTGCACGCGGTCTCACCCGTCTGCACGCACCTGGGATGCCACGTCAGATTCAACCATGCGGAGAAGACATGGGATTGCCCGTGTCATGGTTCCCGTTTTGGCACCGATGGCCGAGTCCTGGATGGCCCGGCAGTGCGCGATCTCTCCTATCGCAGGCTCGACGAGCCGCCACCTTCCCCGCGCGAGCTCATTCCGGTGGTCGCAGCAACATCGACACCAACCGCCGAGTAGCTACTACGATGCGTCCCCAGAGAGTACAGCTGCTGCAGCCACGAGGGGCTACGCAGGCCTGCCCGGAAAGGCCGAGCCCGCTGCGGCGGGGCATGCTTCAACCGATACAGGTCCTGTTGTGCGCGGGCAGTCTCGTGTTGGTGACTGCCCACTGCCGTGACCGGTCGGCTGCCCCTCGTGTATCGCCGCCCCTGCCGCCGGCAGAGGAACCGGCCGCGGACGATCGGGCCTCCTATGCCCCGGATGCTGGAGCACCCACCCCAGATTGAGCCTCAGCGATTGAGGCTCAGCGGCCACGGACTGAAATGCCACATGTGGCATCGATCAGGAAGCCGCTTGGGGCACGCTCCGCGGCCCACCGTTCAATGCATCAGCCGCAGTCAGTGCAGGCTCGAGCGCGGTGAACAACAGGGATCTTTCTGCTTCGATTTCCGACTTGGTTCGAATCCCAAGGCGCCGCCACACCACGGCCTGCGGGCACCAGCCCGCGCTGGCATGCATGAGCAAGAAGGCCAGCTGCGCGCCAAAGAAATACAACCAACCCGTGCGGCGCCGACCCAACAAGGGGCGGTAGCTGTACCTGTCGAGGCCTACTCCATACGCGACCCCCCCCATGATCGCGAAATTCGCCATCAACACGCGGTCCACGTCCCACTCCCGATCGAGCTCCGCCAGGCGCCGCACGATCGCATCGCGCCCCTGGCGAATGCAACGGGCCACGCTCGCTTCGATCCCGCGTATGATGCGTCGATTGACGATTTGAGCGGAGTGATCACGCACCCGATCCACTTGACTATCGAGTCGTTCCACAATGATCGCTTCCGTCATGAAGGCCTCCATCTCAACGCGTGTGGGACGTGGCCGCTCCGCCGCCGATGAGGTGGCAACGGTGTGGGCACGTCCGGGTTCAGCTCTGCTCAAATGGGCACTGCAATGGCGATGCCAGATCGCGCGTGCTCCCGGGCATGTCGCACGAATACTCACAATCCTATCGCATGGATCGACCTGCTTTTCAGCCGTTGGCCGGTCAGGCGCTTCAAGGCCATTGCCCAAACCGCAACGCTAACGCATGGTGCATTGCATGCAGCTCGTGGTCACTGGGTTCGGTGTGGCGGTTTTGTCGGTGTTCAGCAGAATGGTCCTGGCCCTGCCCACCCCAGAAAGGGCGGAAGAACTGAACGCTGCGGCTGCGGGACAACCCAGCGGGCACGTGCACGACGGATTTTACCTACGCTTCGGTACGGGTTTCGGCGGCTACGATGAACGGCTTGGCTCGCGAAGCAGCGCGACTTACGCCGGGGAGATTGAAGGTCGCAACCGCGGCGTGGCTACTCTCGGCGAGCTCTCGATCGGCGGCACCTTGGGCCGGGGTTGGGTCGTGGGGGGCGGCATCTTCAGCGCAGACGTGCTGGCCACGACCTACAAGAGTGGTGAGGACAGCTCCCAGCTCCCCCCCACCGAGCTCGATCCAGAGCTGCGCAATGTCGCGCTCATCGGCCCCTTCTTTGATCGGTACCCAGACCCGACGGCGGGCTTTCACTTTCAGGCCGCGCTGGGAATCGCCACGCTCACGCCGAGAGTTTTCGGCCATTCGGGCACCGAGCAAAGCGAGTACCTCGCGGCGGGCGGCGGCTTGATGCTGGGTGCGGGTTACGATTGGTGGGTCGCCGAGGAATGGAGCCTCGGAGTATTGGCACGCACGACCGCGGCGGTAGTCAGCGGTAGCGATGTTTCCGACGTGCGTTGGTGGCACGTCGTCGTCACGAGCCCGGGCCTGCTCCTCACGTTGACCTATCATTGAGCTAGCTCGGGCACGTTCCGCAACGTCGCTCTGACGGGCCCGCGCCAGGGGGGCCGCTTGTCACACTGAGGCAGCGCTGGTTGTCCCACCAGTCCGCCCGTGAGCACCCGGACACGAACGCTGACTCACGAATTTTGGGAGTATGACGGGCCGGCGCACGTGGCATGGCTCCTGCACTCGCGTTCTATTTGCATCCGTATCTCATCGACCTTGCAGGGAGACGTGCCGAATGAAGAACGAGCCCGACCTGATCTGCTTCTCTCACCTGCGTTGGAACTTCGTCTTCCAACGACCCAACCATCTGATGAGCTCGTGCAGCAGTGAACGCCGAGTCTTCTTTTTCGAGGAGCCGGTCATCGAGCAAGGGCCGCCGAAGCTCGCTGTGCGGGAAGCATCGCCGAACCTGTACGTGGCGACGCCACGACTCAGCGCTCAACATGACATGGTTCAAGGGCAGCGTAAGGCGCTTCGAGAGCTTTGCGAGCGGTATGACATCGAGGCGCCGATCACTTGGTTCTATACGCCCATGGCTCTCGAGTTCAGCCGAGACATGCTGTCGGCCCTCACTGTCTACGATTGCATGGATGAGCTGTCGGCGTTTCACGGCGCCCCACCCCAGCTCCGGGAGCTCGAACGGGAGCTGTTTGCGCGTGCGGATCTGGTGTTTACAGGCGGCAAGAGCTTGTTCGAGGCCAAGCGCCACCTCAACCCCAATGTCTATTTGTTTCCCAGCAGCGTCGACGTGGCGCACTTCGCGAGGGCACGTGCTAAGGCTCACGATCCGGATGACCAGGCCAGAATCCCAGGGCCAAGGCTAGGGTTCTTCGGCGTGATCGACGAACGGATGGACCTCGCGCTCATCGAAGGTGTCGCCAGCGCCCGACCCGATTGGCAACTGCTCATGCTCGGGCCAGTGATCAAGATCGACCAGGAGCTGTTACCACGACGACCCAACATCCACTACCTCGGGCAGAAGCACTACGAGCAGCTCCCTAGTTACCTCTCGGGATGGCAAGTGGCATTGATGCCGTTTGCGCTCAACGAATCGACACGCTTCATCAGCCCAACGAAGACTCTCGAATACCTCGCCGGTGGGGTGCCGGTGGTATCCACGCCGATTGCTGATGTGGTCAACACTTACGCTGACCGGGGGCTGGTGCGAATTGCGGGGGATGTTGCGTCATTCGTCAGTGCGGTGGAGCAAACCCTCGCCGAAGGGGGCCTCGGCCAGAAACTGGAACAGGTCGACGCGTTCATTGCCGGCACGTCCTGGGCCAACACCTGGTCAAACATGTCCCTGCTCATCAACCAGAGCCTGGCAACGATTGAAAGCAAGGTAGCGTGATGGAGCGTCATACATTCGACTATCTCATTGTCGGCGCGGGCTTCGCGGGCAGCGTTCTAGCCGAGCGTTTGGCGTCCCAGCTCGACCAGCGAGTGCTCATCTGTGACAAGCGGCCCCATATCGGCGGCAATGCCTATGACCGATACGATGACGCCGGCGTGCTCATTCATCAGTATGGGCCTCATATCTTTCACACCGCCTCTGAGAAAATCTTCAGGTACCTGGGCCTGTTTTCAGCGTTTCGCCCGTACGAGCATCGGGTACTCGCGTCGGTCGACGACCAGCTAGTCCCTTTCCCCATCAACCTGACGACGCTCGAAAAGATCTACGGCGGAGCATTTAGCGCGGACGACGCCGAGGCCTTCTTCCGGTCGAAGGCGGAGCCGGTCGCTCACCCGCGCACGTCTGAAGACATCGTGGTGAGTAAAATTGGCCGCGAGCTCTATGAGAAGATGTTTCGCAATTACACCAAAAAGCAATGGGGCCGTGATCCCTCTCAATTGGATGCTTCGGTGGCAGCACGAGTGCCCGCCCGCCTCAACCGCGACGATCGCTACTTCACGGACGAGTTTCAGGCGATGCCGCTGCACGGCTACACTCGGCTATTTGAGAATATGCTGTCTCATCGCAATATCCGCATCCTATTGAACACCGACTATCGGGAGATCGTAAACCAGCTGCGCTGCCGTCACTTGATCTACACAGGCCCAATCGATGCCTTCTTCGACTACCGGTATGGGCGGCTGCCGTATCGGTCGCTCGACTTCAAGTTCGAAACGTTCGAGTGTGAGCAGCTGCAGCCTGTGGCAGTGGTGAACTACCCGAACGAACACGCTTACACACGCATCACCGAGTTCAAGCACCTCACGGGCCAGAAGCACCACAAGACCAGCGTCGTGTACGAGTTCCCGACCGCCGACGGGGACCCCTACTACCCGATTCCGTCGCCCGAGACAGCTGACATTTACAAGAAGTACAAGGCGCTGGCCGATGCGACACCCAGCGTTCATTTCGTTGGACGCCTGGCGACCTACAAATATTACAACATGGATCAGGTCGTGGGCCAAGCTCTGGCCACGTTCGAAAGAATACGCGCCACCAAAGACACCCGCCCGAGCCCAAGTTCCCGAGGCGAGGAAAGGTCACTCGCCGCGACAGGAAGCTGACCGTGTCACGGTTTCGCCACCGAGCGCAGCTCGGCTATCAAGCGGGCACCCCGCCTCCGCCCGTCAGTGAGAGCCATGAGCCGCTCGGCTATCCGCGGCCACAGTTCCGTCGCCAGGATTGGATCTCACTGAATGGCAACTGGGACTTCGGTATAGACACCGAAGCCGAGTGGAACCTCAAGGAGGTGCGCTGGGATCGCACGATTCGCGTCCCCTTTGCACCGGAGACAGCGGCCAGCGGAATTGGCGATACCGGGTTATACAAGGCCGTGTGGTATCGGCTGCGCTTCCGAGCCCCGCGCCTGAGCCCCGACGAGCGGTTGCTCCTACACTTCGAAGCAGTCGACTACCACGCGATGGTCTGGGTGGATGGCACGCTCGCGGTCGAGCATGAAGGAGGTTACACACCGTTCGAAGCCGACATCACCGATGTCATGCGACCCGGAGTCGAAGCGCACGAGCTGATCGTGCGCGCCCACGATGATCCGGGCGACCTGGAGAAACCCCGCGGAAAGCAGGATTGGCAGCTCGACGCGCACGCCATCTGGTACCCGCGCACGACCGGCATCTGGCAAACCGTGTGGCTCGAACGTGTGCCCGCTACACGCCTGCTTCGCATTCAATGGACGGCCAACCTCGAGCGCTGGGAAATTGGCATCGATGCTTTCATAATGGCGGCGCACGACCGCAAGCTGAGGTTGGGCGTCAAGCTGTCCGTGGATGACCTGACCCTGGCTCACGACCACTACACGGTCGTGGCCGGTGAGGTGCATCGCCGCATCGCGCTCTCGGACCCTGGAATCGACGACTTTCGCAATGACCTGCTGTGGAGCCCGCTGTCCCCCAAGCTGATCGAAGCAGAGCTCGAGCTGCTCGATGAAGACGCCCGGCGCATTGATCAGGTCGAGAGCTATACTGCGCTCCGGGCCTTTGCCGTGCAGGGTGATCGTTTCATCCTGAATGGGCGGCCGTACCCACTGCGGCTGGTGCTCGACCAAGGCTACTGGCACGACAGCGGCATGACCCCGCGCTCCGACGCAGACCTGCGCCTGGACGTGGAGCTCGCCAAATCAATGGGGTTCAATGGTGTGCGCAAACACCAGAAGATAGAGCTGCCGCGCTACATGTACTGGGCCGACCGAATGGGCCTGCTCGTGTGGGAGGAAATGCCGAGCGCGTATCGTTTTACACGTCGCTCGGTCGAGCTCTTGACGCGACAGTGGCTAGAAGCCATGCGGCGCGACGCCAGCCACCCGTGCATCATGGCGTGGGTGCCGTTCAACGAATCGTGGGGAGTACCCAACCTGCCCAACAGCCAGACCGAGCGGAACTACATCCGCGCGCTTTACTTCTTGACTAAAACCCAGGACCCCACACGGCCCGTGGTGGGCAATGACGGCTGGGAAAGCGTAGCCACGGACATCATCGGCATTCACGACTACGACGACCAACCCCAACGCATGGCTCGCCGCTATTTCACTCGTGAGGTGCCCACACTCTTAAAGAACGAGCGCCCCGGCGGCAGGGCACTCGTGCTCGAAGGCCACCAGCAGGGCGAGCATCCGATCGTGTTGAGTGAGTTCGGTGGCATTGCCGTCGTGGCCACCAAAGAAGAGTGCTGGGCGTACTCCAGCTGCAGCAGCGTGCAGGAGTTCATCGGGCGCTTTCGCGAGCTGATGGAGGTGGTACGCTCGCTCGACCTGCTGGCGGGCTTTTGTTACACGCAGTTTGCGGACACTTACCAAGAGGTGAATGGCCTACTGCATGCGGACCGCACGCCGAAGGTCGCCATCGAGATCATCGCCGAAGCCGTCACGGGCTCGAGCTTGGGTGTCGACAAGAACGAGCTGCCGCCAGAAACGCATATTCAATCGATGCACATTCAATCGATACTGCCGCCCGGTGATGACGAAGATGCAACCATCATCGTGGGCATCAAGCGCAACCCTTAGTCTGCACCCATCGGCCGATGCAAGGAGAAGCCGTGAACGCTCACGCCTCAAACAATGCAACGCGGCCCTTCGTCGGTCCATTCGAGGGTGGCGATGTGCAAGCGGCGGGCCGTCATGCTGGCATCCCAGGCGTGATAGGCGACATGCTCGGTCACGCCGTCAGGGCCAAGCACCACCGAGACATGGCCAGGCCCGATCAAATGTCCTGGAACGGTTCGAAGCAGACGAGGGCCGCCCGCGCCCCCCGCAGCCGCATACGGCCCCAAAATCCTGTCTGCGACGGTGTAGTCGACGCCATAGGTGTCGCTATCCCAGCGGCCCGCGCTATACAGACAGTAGTAGCGCCCGGCATGCCGAATGACCGACGGCCCCTCGAGGGTGTGCCAGTCAAAGCGTTGCCCGTACATGGGCCGGTCAAGAAGGAAGCGCTGCCAGTCCCAGCACGGCCGCAGCACTGTTTCTCCAAGCGGAGCCAATGCCAACATCGACTCGAGCTCGTGCACGACGAGCGCGGTGCCGGCCCGAACGGGCGTCCCGCTTTCATCTCGTTCAGTAAGGAAGTCTCGGGCATGGAACAAGTACCAACGCCCATCGACATCCTGGAACGGATGAGGATCGATCGCAAATGGACAACTCTCGAGCGACGTGAGGGCGGCCCCTGCATCACGATAGGGACCCAGAGCATCGACGCTAGTGGCAACGCGCAAGTGGTGCTGCCGGTCTTCAAAGCCGACCGAATAGTACATGTAAAACACGCCCCGGTGGTACGCCACTTCGGGAGCCCAGAAGGTATTGCCGTATGCGGGGTCGGGCCGCATGAGGGCGCGGCCGCGAGCCTCCCAGTTTTTCAGGTCCACCGAGGAATACAGCGGAAAGACCCGCGCATCAGTCGATTCCCCACGGGTGCCCCGGGCCTCCTCGCCGCCCGTCCCGACTGTATAATAGGTTCGACCGTGACGAAACACGAACGGGTCGGCGAGGTAATCCTCGATCAATGGCGGTTTATTTTCGGTAGGCATGCTTGCCCGGTTCACATGCATGCTTTGGGCCGACGCCCGCGTCTGCCCGGCGAAGTGCCTGCGCTGCTCGAGGCGGTGCTCGTCGAGGCAGAGCACGCATGACATCCGCGTTCGGCGGCCGGCGTTTGGGCGCAATGGCTGAGGCTGCCCGAAGTGGCGGGTTTGTCTGGCTCACCGGCATCGAAGACACCTTCATCACAGCCCCGCATCCTCAAACCGGGCGTACGCTCGACGAATACGAGCTCACGGGGCACTACGCGGCCTACCGCGCCGATCTGGCTCTCGCGGCGGAGCTGGGGGTGGGTGCCATGCGGTATGGCATTCCCTGGCACCGGGTGAATCCCGCACCCGGGCTCTGGGATTTTTCTTGGGCTGACCAACCGCTCGAACGCATGCTCGAGCTCGGCATCGACCCGGTCGTGGACCTCGTGCACTATGGCGTGCCCAGCTGGATCGAGCAGGCGTTCCTCAATCCGGATTATGATCAACGTGTGGCCGAGTACGCGGAACGGATCGCGGAACGCTTCAGCGGCCGCATTCAGAGCTTTACTCCGCTGAACGAGCCGCGGATTACCGCCTGGTACGCCGGGAAGCTCGGTTGGTGGCCACCATTTCGGCGCGGCTGGCGTGGTTTTCTGAGCGTCCTCGTGGGCGTGTGTCGGGGCATCGTGCGCACCGAGCAAGCGCTAAAGCGGGCGGTGCCCGAGGGCGTCAGTGTGCATGTCGACGCGGGCGACGTCTACCAGGCAGCAGACCCCCTGCTCGCCGGTGAAGCGGAGCGACGTCAGCAGATCGGATTTCTGGCGTTGGATCTGGTCAGCGGTCGCGTCGATGTGCATCACCCGCTCCACGCCTGGATGCTGGGGAACGGTGTGCCCGCCGCCGGCCTCGAATGGTTTTTGGAGCATGCCGTGGCCCTGGACGTCGTGGGCATCAATCTGTACCCGCTGTTCTCGCGAAAAATCCTGAAACGAGTCGGCGGTCGGCTGCGCGTCAGCATGCCCTATGCAACGGCCCACATCGTCGGACAGCTGATCGAGCTGTACCATCGGCGCTATGGGCGGCCGATCCTGATCTCGGAGACGGCCTCCGACGGGAGCGTGGGACGGCGGCGGGCTTGGCTGGACTCCTCACTGGCCGCCGTTGGCCAAGCACGTCAGCGCGGGGTGCCGGTGCTAGGTTATACTTGGTGGCCCATGTTTGCGCTCGTTGCTTGGGCCTACCGCCAGGGCAAAAAGCCACCCGGGGCCTATTTGAAACAAATGGGCCTGTGGGACCTCAGGTCAAGCTCGACGGGTGAGCTCGAGCGGGTGCCTACGCCACTCGTGGCAGCCTATCAGCAACTGGCGGCCGACAGGTCTGGACCGGGTGTTGCTTATCCGTAAAGACTTTGGCCGTGGAGAATGGCACAGGCCGCAAATAACGAGGAGCCGACCAATGTTCCAGAGCTTCTACATGGCGGGCTTCGAATGCGCCACGGGCTACAACATGCATGGCGAATGGATCGACCAAATCGCGGCCACAGAGCATGACCAACAGGTCGAGAAGGACTACGCGCTGCTGGGCGAGGTCGGGATTCGCAGCCTGCGTGAAGCCGTGCGTTGGCCGCTGGTCGAACGCAACGGTGCCTATGACTTCTCGTCCCTCCAGCCCTTCCTGCGCGCAGCCCGCCGGTTCCGCGTGGAACCGATTTGGGACCTTTTTCACTACGGCTACCCGGTGGACGCAGATCCCTTTGGCCGCGACTTTGCAAAGCGTTTTGCGGCCTATTGTGGCGCCGCGGCCCGCCACATCTGTCGCGAGCTCCCCGGCCCCTACTACTTCACCCCGATTAACGAGGCCTCCTATTTTGCCTGGGCGGGCGGAGAGGTGGGCCGTTTTGCGCCGCATGCGCTGGGCCGAGGGCATGAGCTCAAGGTGTGCCTCGCGCGCGCCGCTCTGGCGGCAGTGAAATCCATTCGTGCAGCTTGCCCCGAGGCGCGTCTCGTCACAGTCGATCCGATTTGCCATGTCGTGCCTCCTCACGGCGCACCCTCTGACTTGGTCGCCGGCGCAGAGCACTTCAACCAGCATGCTGTGTTTCAGTTCATGGACATGCTGGCGGGGCGCTTGATGCCCGAGCTCGGGGGTAGCCGCGACTGCCTGGACATCGTCGGCATCAACTACTACTGGACGAACCAGTGGGAGATCGGCAAAGAGAATGAGCCTCTCGCCGCCTCCGATCCTCGCAAGCTGCCGCTCGGAGATCTGGTTCGCAGAGTCGTGCGCCGCTATGGCGGCGACGTGCTGATCTCCGAGACTGCCGCCCTGGGGGATGAGCGTGCTCCATGGATTGACGAGCTATCCTCGAGCGCGCTCGAATTGCTCAGTGAAGGTGTCGCGCTCGCCGGCATCTGCCTCTACCCGGTCCTGGGCATGCCGGAATGGCACGACCGCCCGCGTTGGACCCAGATGGGCCTCTGGGATGTCGAGCAGGGGCTCCGGGGGCTGGAGCGCAAGCCTCACGCCGCTGCTTTGCGAGCGCTGGCGCGCGCCCAGCGCGAGCTCGAGAACCGACAAGCCCCGCCGGACTCCACGGTAGCGAAATCAAACCCGGGGCTGCAGCGGCGGGCACTCTGCACACGCCGGGCCTGAGCTTCAGCGAATGATGATGAGGTCGCAGGGGAAATCGAAATCGAGTGAGGTCGCTCCAGGCACTCGCCAGCTCTCGCAGGCGGCACCCTCGAGCTGAACGGTGGTGCCCGAAAGCATGTGCCAGCCGTTGACCGCATCGAACGGCACTGGGCTCCCCTCGAGCAATACGCGCGCAGCGCTGCCGAGGTCTGGTCGAGATATGTCGACCTCGATGCCATCCGCCGCGAGATCGAACGTACAACTCTTCACGCCGGCCAACGCCGCACGGATCTGCTCGATGAGCTGAGCTTGATCGGTCGGATCGGGACGGTAGAGCGTGGCCGTGCCACCCACCGGTGAGTAGGCACCGATGCTTGCCCCGCGCTCGGCCAGTTTGCCCGTGGTGACGAAGTCAGCAGCCCAGCCCGGTACCCCGTTGCATTGATCGAATAGAGCATTCGGGTCAGGGGTGAGCGGCGCCACCGGCTGCCCCGCGCCAGCGTTGGCAAATGCCTGCAGCACCTCGGTCGAAATCGTAGAGAGCACCGAGTCGATTCCAAACACGAAGGTCTGGATGGGTGGGTTCTGAGCGCCAGTGTCGTCGAGGCCGAGCGTCAGCTTCTGCAGGCGGCCGACGACCGAGTCGGGCGGACACAGAAGGTTGCCGTCATCGCAGTAGTCCGGCTCACCATCGGTGACGAACAGGATGTACTTGGCGCCCGGGGTCGTATCGTTCCACAGCTCCTCGGCCACCGCGCTGAGCGCCAGAAGGGTGGGCGTGTCCTTGAACGCGGATTGCTCGAGCGAGTTGTACAGCTCGGCAATGTCGGCGTGATTGTCGGTGTCGGCGGCTTCGCTCGGCATGTCGGGACAGGTCGCGCCCTGACCCGAGAAGGCGCCGAAGCCAAAGCGAACCTCGGACTGTAAGTCCTCGATGACTTGCAGCACACCGGTGCGCAGAGGGCCCCAGGCATTGCTGTTCGACCCCGGCGGGTTCGGCAGGAACATGCTGTTCGAGCGATCGACCAAGAGAAACACCGTCGGGATCTGCGGAATGAAGTCGCGCTGCGCTTGCTGACAGCCGCTCGCCCCTGACATCGCTGATGACCCGGGGCTGAATCCGGAGAAGTCCGGAACGTCGACGCCGGGTAGCCCGCTCGTCACGGGCGGAGTCGAGGGAGAGGTCGAGCCGATTTCCTCCACACTTGCCGGCGGGTTCGTGGCGACAATCGGCGCCGCGTTACCGCCACCCGTCAACGAGCCCCCCTGCCCCTCGCGGCCATTCGCAGCGCCCAGGGTCATTTCCGGGTTGCCCGAGCGCGCGTCACCGCTGGCGCCACAACTCGAAAGTGCAATGCTCACGGCGATGATCCAGCCCGAGCTGGCGTTCGTCCTCTGGCCCATGTCCCGCTGAGTATCGCACCGCTCGCGCTCGGGGTCAGCCGGCGCCGCACCCGTGTGGAGGATTCAGCAGCTGCCCAGCTGGGATTGGTACGTCGAGGGCAGCAAACTGTAGTGTCGCGCGAAAGCTCTGGATGGCTTCTAGCGCTCCCGCACGAGGCCGAGCTCGAGCCTCACGGCCCGCCGTGCAGCTCCCATCAGGGCGGCGTCTGCATCGAGGATCACTTGCACGGGCATGCTTTCGAGCAACGGGCTGAGCCGACCCTTGTTCGTGAACGAGTCCATGAAAGCCCCGCCCTCGAGGCGCGCCAATATTTTAGGCGCGATCCCTCCACCCACGAACATACCCCCGGTCGACACCGCCATCAGCGCAAGGTTGCCCGCGACAGCGCCATACTGCGCTACGAAAAGATCGAGCGCGCTGCTCGCCACTCGGCAGCGCCCCTCGAGCGCCGCTTCCGCCACGACGCGCGGCGCGTCCGCACCGACCGCCCGGAGCTCCGCCAACACCTCTGCGTTCGGCGTGTGGTCGGCCCGCTGCGCGAAGAACTCGTATAACGCCACGAGACCCGGCCC
Organism: Deltaproteobacteria bacterium; assembly: GCA_031407405.1. Lineage (GTDB taxonomy): Bacteria > Myxococcota_A > Polyangia > Polyangiales > Polyangiaceae > SZUA-265. The sequence continues at coordinate 1,480 of JANOIG010000121.1, read as the reverse complement.
GGATACGACTCGCTCTATGCTGACGCGGCGATGGCGCTTGAGCAAGAACCGCAGCAGCTCCACCTCGACTTCATTGCGAGGCGCGAGATCCACGTGACCGCCCTCGGAGGCGACAGGCCACCAAGCGCCGTCGATCGGATGCAAGAGCGCCATGCCGAGGCCTGTGCCCGCTGCCACCACCGCGCCGTTGGTGAGAGGTCCACTCGGACGCCGGCCTCGGTTGAGCACGAACACATCCGCATCGGTCAGGGTCGCGGCGCGCTCCGCCGTGGCCTCCAAATCATTGATCAAGGTGACCGCGCCGACCCCGAGCGAGCGCTTCAGCTCCGCGGCATCCACGCTCCACGGCAGATTCGGCGTCTCCACGTGGCCTTCGACGACAGGGCCTGCAATGCCCGCGCAGACACGGCTCACGCTGCGGGGTGCAATGTCGTGCGCAGCCAGAAATTCGCCCAGGATGGCCGTGAGGCCCGGGTACTTGGAGCTCTGGTACTTGGAGCGACGGAGCAGCACCGAGGTGTGTGCAGCGTCCGAGCTTTCCTTCGGCGATTCGAGCAGTGCTACGTTGGTTTTGGTGCCGCCGATATCGGCTGCGATGATCACTTTTCCTCTTCGGAGCCGGCCGCTTCCGAGTCGACACCCTTCTCCGAGTCTTCCGCCGCATCGTCGGATGGCACGTCACCGGCTTTGGGCTTGCCGCCTTGGGAGTCCCATTCATCCGGCATGTTTACCTTTTCCGTCTCGTCCGGCTCGACCGAGTCGGGCTCGGGCAGCATGTTGCGCTGGCGGATGGCCTCCCACGGGTTGCCCACTTCACTGCGTTCGAGGCCCCACTCCCCCTTGATCTCATGGTTGGCGTTCTCTTCCGCCGGCACGTAGTACTTGAAGTACCCCCTGCCCTCGACGGTGCTGCCCGGGCCCACCATGCCGATCTTGTGCTCTACCCATTTGTACTTGAGCAGATCGCCCGTGACCTCACCGTGCAACTCACCCCATTTGTCGCCGCCCGTGGTGCGCCACTTGCCGCTCACGCTTCCACCCTCTTTGACCAGGTGCAAATGGCCATAGAGCGGACTGTAGAAAACGCCCGACCAGTCCCCAGCCGCTGGCAAATCCCCAGCCTTGACGTTGGCAGTGGTGGGCGGCGGCGGCTTGCCGCACGCGACCCCCAAAGTACTGATGGCCAAAGTACTGATGGCCAGCGTGCTCACCGGCACCGCTGACAGCGCCGCGGCGAGACACGCGGACGGCAAGAATTGAACAGAAGGCCCGCGCCAAGCGCGCCGAACGACTCGAATGAGGCTAGCGGTCATGCCCGCGACTCTAATGCCCTGGAACGGAAGTTCCAGGCATAAATATAGATTAGAGCCTCACGTGAGGCGGTGAGCGCAGCTCTGTTTTTCCGCTCGTGGGAGGGGTACCTGTGTCCGAGCGAGCAAGCCAAGCGCAGCGAGCGAGCTCGGGGCGGGCCCCACGAGCG
>JANOIG010000112.1:0-7113 GCA_031407405.1 Deltaproteobacteria bacterium | reverse complement strand
GACGGCGACGCGCGCCAAGCTTCGCTCTGACGAGCTCGACATGCCTCTTTGCTCGTTCACCATCCCCGAGGCGTGATGCCTGCGGACTGGCCATGCCCAGAAACGCCCTCCTTGCAAGATGGGTTCGGTGGATCGCTTACGCAGCAACTGGGCACTGCCGAGTTTGCACCGGCGGTCACGACCGTCACCCAGCTCTCGTTCTTCACGCACTTCGGCACGATCGGGACGCTGGTCATGGCGCCGCAGGTCGCTATCGAGAGATCGTGCTCGAATCCGATACGGTGTTGCACCGAGCGGGCACCGAAGCCCAACCGCTCGGGCAGTTCTTCTCCCGGGAGGCGCCCCAGGGCGTGATCCAGACGCGCATCGACAAGCGGTCCTGCCCCAGTGGCCCGGCGGCGGTCGCTCTCCCGTCGACACGGCATTCGAAGTCAGGATCCCGGCCGGCACCAAGGTCTATGTTGGAGAGGTGAGCGCCCAGGGCGGGGCCTTCGTGGGTGGCACGCAGCAGATTATCGTGAAGGAACCCTGGCTCATCAAAGGCGTGGAAGTGGTAGGATCGACACCCCTCAAATGACCCCACAAAGTTCGCGGGATTCAGCCAGAAGGCTTGCGGTGCTCGGGCGCATGCGCGACCTCCTCAACACCTACGACAAGCGCGACTGGGCGGATGCGCTGAGCGACTTTGGTGCGCGGCAAGCGACCGAAGACGTGCGCGGCGAGATCCGCCGCCTCTACGGCGGCGCGGGGTCGCTCAACGACCTCGTCCTGCATTCCGCCGACATCGCTCGCATGAGAGCTGACAATACCGAGTTCGCGGCGCTCCGCTCTGAGCTCTACGAGCTATGTCGGTGATCCGTGACCGTTGCTGCGCGGCCACCCTGGGCGTAGTTGAAGCGCCATGCCGGGAAGGCTTTGAAGGGGTTCGATCGGTTCGATCCGGGTCTCAAGGCGAATGCACGTTCAACCCAAGCGCCTTCGCCGCTTGAGCCAGGCGAAAGTCGTACGTGACGAAAGCGCTGACGTGGGTTTTGAGCGAGTTGGCCGTCGCCAGGTGAATCGCGTCGAGGCTTCGCAAGATGTCGGGTGGGAGCTTCTCCGCGGCCTCGACGATCTCGTCGTCTAGCTTCAACAAGGCCAATCCTCGGAGGACTTCTCGCGCCCGATCGATGCGATCAGGAGCGGCCCGCGCCACCGTTCGAACGAGCTCGATTCGCGCCAGTTGAGACGCGAAAAACGTCTCGCCCTCTTGCAACTTGATCCAGCCTTGGAGCGCGGCTGTCTCCGCCTCTTGTACGACGAGCTTTACCAGTGCCGAGGTGTCGACATAGATCATCAAAAGCGCTCCGCCTCACGCGCGCGAGCGAGCGCGTCGGAGAGCGTCGGCTCACCCGCGGCACGGCCAGGGACCAATGCGAGCAGTGCGCTGGGGTTCGCCGCGGGGGTGGCCCGCCCCTCACTCACGAGCCGATCGATGATCGACGCGTTGGCGAGAACGGGGACGATGCGTGCGATGGGGCGACCGTGCTCTCGAACCTCGAGCGATTCCCCTGCCTTGACCCGTTCGAGCACCTTCGCGGTTTGCTGATTGAGCTCGGTTACCGATACGGCGGACATTGGAGTAGTCTAGTACTGACTACTAGATTCGTCAAGGCTCGGGGTGCGCACGCGAAAACGTGGCTCGGCGTGCTGCCGGTGCGCCCAAGGCAAGCGCAGCTTCGGGTGGGGTTGGAACTGGCCGTCCCAAGCCCGGACGCCAGCGCGTCAGCCTTCGGTGAGTCACCCACGTCCGCGACGAGCCCGGGTAAAGCGTGGGCCCCTCACCACTGGCGGGCGCCTGTTCGACATGGCCGGTCAGACGCTTCTCGACACGGCCATCGTCCGGCGGCAGCCGAGCGCAGTGCTGGGGCTGGGCCTGACGCTCCGCGGGGTGGATGTGTACTGGGCGCTCAACGCCCAGCGCTCATGGCTGAACCGATTGGAGCTGGGCATGCACGATCAAGCGAACGACCACGTTCGTGTCAATCGCTTGCACCGGTTGCACCTTTCTCGATGGCCTTCTCCATGTCCTCGAGCGAAATTGGACCCGTTCCAGGACGAGGAGTCAACCGGGCTGCGAGTAGATCGTCTAGCGTGAGTTTCCGCTGTGGAGCCTGCGTCGGTCCTCCTTCGGTTTGGAGGGCGATGAGCTCGACACGCTGCCCGAGCAGAGGGCGCAGCGCCGGGATGGCACGTGCGGTCGCTTCATCGACGGTCGTTTCAATCTTGAGGGCATTCATCGTGAGTCCGTTGCGGGGAGTGGAGGGCCTCGATACGATCCATGGCGGCTCGCACCTCGCGCCAGAGCGTAACCAGCTCCGGATCGATGCTCAGCTCTACCTCGTTGCCGATGATGCTGCAGCCCGGTACGAGGGCCTTGTCACCCAGGTGGGTAGGACACGTGCTGGTGATCACGTCGCGCAGCTACCGTTGGACTCCATGCGAGTGCTGCGGGTCTCCATGCACGTGCCGTCGGGGGGGCATCAAAGACACAGATCGCGTGCGACTAATGACGCCGCTGCAGTTCTTGGAGCGACTCGCCGCTCTGGTGCCTCCGCCGCGGCGGCCGCTGGTGCGTTTCTTGAAGACGAAGCAGAAGCAGGTTCGCCTTCAGAACCGGCCGGTGACGGCGAGACCGCCTGCCCCCCGAACGAGCCACGGCGCGAGATCGAGCGACTGCGCGACGTCGATGCGCTTGCCCCGACTGCTCGGTTCGATCAGGCGGTCATGCAGGTGCTCGTTGTAACGGCGGATCAAGCTCTCGGCTTCGTCTGCGTTCAGATCCGGTCCCGCGAACACGTCGCTGATCCAGACGCTGCCCAGCCCGCCGGCCAGAAATCCACCGCCCACTGCCACATGAGGATCCCAACCGCCCTCCGAAAACGTCGCCAACAGCATCCCCGCGCCGAGCGCGGCTGCGCCGTAGCCACACCACAGCAATATGCTGCGTTTTGTTCGTCGTGAGGACTCGCGGTTGGCCAGATCGGGGCGCCCGACTGTGACGAAGAAGTCGCGGCGAGAAACTGATTCTCGATACTTGCCGCGAAAAATCCGCCAATCCGCGTCGCCGTCGTCGCCGCTGCGAATCATGCCGAGGGTGTTCAGCTCGAAGGTCTCCTCGACGCCTTTGTTGGGGTCGACCATGGGTATCCAGACCGTGTCACCCAACTCGGCCGCTCGTGCCACTCCGGGCCCAAACGACACGACCACACCCAGCACACAGAGAATTACGCGCTGCACAATTCGGCGCCGGTTTGTAGTCGACACGGACCCCTGTATATCATTGCCGCGTGAGCCATTCCATCGCGGTCCTGCTGTCGGCGTTCGTATTGAGCCTGAGTGGCTGCGGGCGGACGATCATCAACCACCCGATCAATCGCGTCGGTGACGGGTGGACGCTCGTGATCCGCAAGGTCACCGACGGCCCGAACTCCATCGACGAAGGCGACATTATCCTCAAGGCCAAGGAGGGCGAGCGACTCATCTGGGTGGCCCTTACGCTCCGCAACGATGAGCCACAGCCGCGCAAGTTCAACTTCGATCGCTGCGACCTGGACATGGGCGCGCAAGCGGTCGTGCCGAGCACGGTGACGCACGACATGCTCATCGGTTACGCCAGCGAAATGAACCGTGAGCCGGAGCTCGAGCCGGCGGAGAGCATCGACCGCCGATTGGTCTTCGTGTATCCCCAAGGTCAATCGCCAACCCGGCTGCGCTGCGAGCCGATGGCGATTCCCTTGCCCCAGTTCTGACGATCAGATCTCGGTGTGCGGTGCGGTTGCTCAGAAGCACTCGAACGCTGCTACCGATATGCGAGCTCCCGCGCTTGCCGCTGCCAGGCCGGTGCGTATCACGACTGACGATGGTGCGGCGTTCCCGTTGGGGGGCGTCACCAAGCGCGTTGACGAGTGGTAGGGCTGCCAACGTGACGAACGCGGCAGCAGCTGCGGGCAGCAGCAGGTCACGGACTGGCAGTGAGCGCGACCCAGGCATACCTCTCGCCATGTGAGATGGTTTGCAGGTAGCGTGAGGCCAACAAGGAACCGCAAATGCAGCAGCCGCGCCCGCTGCCCGCTCACCCGTCGCGACCAAGGCAAACAGCAGCAGCGCTGCAAATACGAACCCTCCCACGTTTACGTCACCTCTAGCAATTCACGCTGCGGGTCGCGTCAGCTTCGGCGTCATCAGGATAATTGGGTTCGACCAATGGCGAGCAACGAGTCGTTCACGATCAAGCGAACGACTACATTCGTGTCAATCGCTTGCACCAGTCGCACCCTTTTTGATGGCCTTCTCCATGTCGTCGAGCGAAATTGGACCCATTCCAGGACGAGGAGTCAACCGAGCTGCCAGTAGATCGTCTAGCGTGAGTTTTCCCTGTGGAGCCTGCGTTGGTCCTCCTTCGGTTTGGAGGGCGATGAGCTCGACACGCTGCCCTAGCAGAGGGCGCAGCGCCGGGATGGCGCGTGCGGTCGCTTCGTCGACGGTGGTTTCAATCTTGATGGCGTTCATCAGCTACGCCGCTCCCTTGGTAGACTTTGGCTTCCAGTCCAACTTGAGTACCTTACCCGAACCCGCACAATCGCGAAGGTATAGGTTCATCAGCGTTTGGTATGGAATCTGGGTCTCCTCGGCAAGAGCCTTGAAGTACTCAATGGTGTCTTGGTCGAGTCGAATCGTGACCTGCTTCTTCAAGCGTTTGGCGTACGGATTCTTATGGGCGCCTGAAAAGTCGTAGTTCTTCCTCATCGTGTCAATCTCCGTTGGTACTCCGTACGCTCAGACCTGTTGGCCTTTCGGGCGGAGATGATTCTGACCACTTCGGCGCTTTTGCGATAGCAGTGGCACACCACGTCCGCGCTTCCTCGAACGCAACCTTGTGCTTGCGTTGGTTGAGCGCCTCCTTTCGGTCGTCCCATTCGAACTGGAGTTCAGGCCCAGCCATACATTGTACCTACAGCGTAGTTGAAGGCAAGTGAAGGTCAAATTCGGCACCCAGCCAGGTCGCGAAGCGCGCCTTGCCTGACGTCTTATCGGTCGGCCTGAGGAAGCTCGCTGTCATGGGCCGAGCGCATAGACGGGCCCTTTTAGCCGGCACGGCCAGCGGAGGCTGCCCTCAAGCCACCGCTTCCGCAACCGCCCCCTCCCCAGCGCCCGCCGCAGCTCACTCTGGGTCATCGGCCCCCGCAGATAGCTCAGCGCCCAGCGCGGCTTGAGCAACACCGTCTGCGTCTCCGCATGCACGTCGCGCACCATGAACCAGCGCGGCCCGAGCCGGCGCAAGACGTTCGAGATCTCCGCGGGCGAGCTGCCGGCTTGGTTGGCGTGTGCGAGGCTCTCCACGACACGCGCCCGGTCGGCGTCGGTCTGTAGGCGCCCGACAGCCCAGAAGCCCGCGTTGGAGAGGGCTCGGTAGTCGAGGTCCATGGGGTTCTGTGTCGCGACCAGCACGCCCACGCCGAAGGCGCGGCCTTGTTTCTTGAGCGCCACCGTGGGCCGTTTGGTGGGAGGTTTAGCCGGGTGGGGTGGGAGTAAACCGTAAACCTCGTCGAAGACCACCAGCGCCCGCAGCTGGCGCGAGCCGGGCAGGGAGCGTGTATACGAGAGGATCTCTGCGAGCAATACACCGAGCACGAGCGTGCGTTGATCGTCGTCCAAGTGCGCGACGCTGACGATGACCGCGGGCGTGCGCCCGTTTTTGGGGGTGAGCCATTCCCGGATGTCGAGGGAAGCGCCCTCGCGCCAGCTGGCGAAGGTGGGGAGGCGAGCAGGGTGTTGAGGGTGGCGCCAGGTTCCTGCGCTCTTTCAGCGCCAAGAAGTCGTTCACGTCGAGCGCTCCGATGCGCTCGATGGGTGGGTTGAGCACGTCATCGAGCAGGGAGGCGAGCTCGGCGGTTTGGCCTTGTTCGAGCCGCCGCTCTGCGAGCACCGCGAGTAACACATGCTCACGGCTCTTGGCGGGATCGCGCTCGAAGAGATGGAGATCTGAACGTAGGCCTCACAGTCTCTCATCGAGGGTCAGCTAGTCCAGGCTTTGTGAGCTCTTAGAGTCGCAGCCGCTCGCCGGTGTCCGCATAGCGCAAGCCAGGCGACGGCCAGACCGCGCGCTGCGCAAAGTGTACTGGTTCTCAGTTGCGCTTTCGGGCGGTCCGCCGTACGGTTTCTCTTCTGATGATCGTGCCCGAGGCAATCCTCATCGCTGGCGCCAATGGTTCTGGGAAGACCACATTTGCTCGACAAGTCCTTCCGCTGCTTCATCCAGGAGTTCTTTTCCTGAACGCGGACGAGATTCGGCATGAAGACCCGCGGTTTAAATCTGATGTTGCTGCGGCGCGGGAGCTCCTGCGACGCCTTGAATTGGCCGAGTCGTTACGGCAGTCTTTCGCGGTTGAGACAACCTTATCTTCGGCCGCATACTTAGCGAGAATCCGCCGTTGGAAGAGTTTAGGGTACCGCGTCGCCCTGCACTTCATTGGCCTGCCGTCTGAGGACTTCGCCGTCGCGAGGGTCGCAACGCGTGTCGCGATGGGCGGCCATGGCATTCCGGAACAGGACATTCGTCGTCGTTTCCGGCGTGGTCTCAGGCTGTTCGATACGGTATATAAGGCTGAGGTCCCCGAATGGTATCAATGGTTCAGCGATTCTGATGGACTACGCCTTGTCACAACCCACTAACCCGACCAACTCCGAGCGCGTGATTGAGCTGCTGCAAGAGGCTGCTCGGCGCGCCAATTGGGACGCTCAACATGGTCCTCGTCACCTACGGACAGGGCGCTTCTTCATTTCGGCGGTTCTGGCCGCGCACGCGTTCATTCGTAACGACAATGCGGATTCGGACTCTTCCAAGAGTGCCGGTAAGCCCACGGGAACAGGGGTTCCCTAATCTCGTCTAAGTCCGCGATCGCTCGAAGTCGAAGCCGGTACTCGCTCAAGGTGCAGATGTCCTTGCGACGACGCTGGACGAAAGCCTTCAAGTCCACCGCCGCACGGACATCCTCGGGGACGAGCCCTCGATCGCGGATTGAGAAGTGGTCCGGGCCTCACCCGTACGGTGAGTGCGGCACTTCGGGGCTC
>JANOIG010000155.1:0-44342 GCA_031407405.1 Deltaproteobacteria bacterium | reverse complement strand
TAAAAGGCGTGTGGCGTACATGTGGGATCTCCGACTATTGGGGTGTGGTAACCACCATTAGATCAGAAGCCCGCATGTACGTCGATCCCCTCTTGCTGTCTTTTCAACCTGTTAGCGCTCGATATCGTGGGGATTGCTCAGCCCGGCGCTCGAGCACGCCGCACCTACTCGAGTGCGGCGTGACCGAGCTGGACTCGTTTCGTTCGCACGGCCGTGAGCACATAGCTCCACCCCGCCTCAGTCCAGCTTCAGGTCGAGCCAGACGAGGCGGTGGTCGGACGTAGGAAAGGGAAAGACACCCGTCAGCGCGAACGTCTCGTCGCTGCGACGTGGCCAGAACACGCCCCCCCACACGGGGTCGAGTCCGCGTCTTGACGGCAGGACGTAGTCGACCCTCAAATTGCCCGGACCAAACGGTGCCTCGCCAAAATCCGCCGTGTCCGCGAAAGCGTCGTTTTCATGTACGAGATTGTCGAGTCCTTGCAACAGGCTCTCAGCCCCCGCACCGCCGCTCACCGGCACCAAAGACGCGTCCACCCGAGGGTGTTCGATCAGCAGCTGGGCTGCCCCGGTGACCGAGTCACCATCGAACGCATCGGCGTTCAGATCACCCATGATCACGAAGGGCTGCTCACCAAGGCCACCCCGCCGGCCCCGGTCATCATGGATGTAGCGGGCTGCTTCGCGGCCGCCGACGTAGTCAGCCCAGAAGCGGATTTCGTCGTGATTGCGCCGGCCGTTGCGATCCTCAGGGCCGTCAAATACAGGTGGCGTGGGATGGCTCACGAGGATGTGCACGAAGTCTCGCCCGATGCGAACCGGCAGGTCCCAGTGGCTCTTCGACGACAAGCGAAACACCTCGAGCTCGGCTGGCGAATACCAGCCGTCGTTCGTCGCTGGATCGATGGGCAATAGGGCGCCCGGCATGTCTTTCCAGAGAAAATTCTGAAAAGTGCGAACGCGCCCGCGGGGGATGGGAAATTTCGACAGCACCGCCATGCCGAACTGGCCCGGGAAGGCGCCGAAACCAAACGCATCATTGCCATTAGTAGGCTGCGCCCCGCCGTTGTTGTCGAGATCGAATCCGGAAAATACGCCGGTGTTCGAAGGTGCGACGAACGAGAACTCGTAGAAGATCGGCGTTTGGCCATTCTGGCTCACTTCGAGATAGTTCTCACGAAACAAGCGCAGCGCATCGCCCTGCGCGTCGAAGTCGAACTCGTTGATCAACAGCACGTCAGGGTGGACGCGTTGAATCACCTCGGCCACGGCCGCTGCTTGCGCATTCGACGGTGTCGATAAGTCCGTGATCAGCTGCCCTTCGGCAGTTCGGTTCAACGACGCATTGAACGTGGCAAAGCGCACCGCGCCGGGCGGCGTGAGCAGCGGACCATCCAGGTCCGCTGAACCTGAGAAGCGCGGTTCGCGGGGGTAGTAGGAGTCGGCGGCCGCGACAGATGTGATGAGCGCGAGCGCGGTGGAGGGGTAGAACGGCGAAAGTCGGCGCATGCTGTCGAATCCTTGTCTTGGCCTCGGGCGAAGCGAAATGAATGATATTAAGCGGTCACGCCGCTGAGCGTCGCCGGCGCCAACAACGCCACGTCGGCCCGCGGTAGCGACGGCGCGAGCGCAGGGATCAGATGGTTCTCATGGCTTCGGACCATGAGCATGGCGGCCAATGTCTCGTCCGCGCGTCGCTCCGTGATCGTGGCGATATGATACCATTCCGCCTGGACACGCTCCGGGGTCACGTCGATGAGCGCGTAGCCGCGCCGGTTGAGCTCCACGAATTTCACGTGCGGGTGCGTCGCGCGTAGAGCGGCAGCGAAGCCGGCCGCCTGCGCGGGATCATCGATACCCGGCGACGTCACCGCGGGTGTGACGAACTCCACAGCTTGGCTGCCGCTGCCGGTCACGGGATTGTACAGCAGGGGATCGAAGGGGTTGGCGGCGAGGTCATTGCCCCACGACGAGTGAATATCGCCCGTCAAGATCACCACGTTATCGATGCCAGTTTGGCTGAGCGCCGCGAGCACACGCGCGCGCGCCGCGGCGTAGCCGTCCCACTGATCAGGGTTGAAGATGCAGCCACCCGGCGCCAGCACATTCACGAGCTGTGCGAACATGACCTGTTGCCCCACGAGCCTCCAGGACGTGCCACGCCGCTTGGAGCGCGCGAGCTCCGAAAAGAACCAGCTCTCTTGGGCAGCCCCGAGCAGCTGCCGGTTGGGGTCAGCAATGGCCGCTCCATCGCAGGGGTTCGCCACCTGCGGGTCGCGTCCGACCAAGCGCGTATCCAGCATGACGATGTCGGCGAGCTCGCCGAAGCGAAAGCTGCGGTAGATGTTGCCGTCGCCGTCCCCGCCCTCCGCGCGAATGGGCATCCATTCGAAGTAGGCCTGGATGGCCGCCGCCTTGCGCGCCTCGAAGCTGCCCTCATCCGGCTGGTGGTTCTCGGCTCCGCCGCGCCAGGCGTCATTGGTCGCCTCGTGATCGTCCCAGACCGCGATGAACGGATGCTGGCGGTGCGCCTCCTGAAGATCCGGATCCGTTTTGTACTGCGCGTGTCGAGCTCGATAGTCTGAAAGGGAGACGATCTCCCGATCCGGCTCCGGCACGCGGCCGAGCGCGGTACCGTCGCCGAAGGAGCCGTTGGCGTACTCGTAGAGGTAGTCGCCGAGGTGCAACACTGCATCCAGATCAGCCCGGCGAGCGATCGCGGCGTAGGCGTTGAAATAGCCGAACGGGTAGTTCGAGCACGAAGCGATGGCGAACCGCAGCCGGTCGACGCGCTTCTTTCGCGGCGTACGGGTGCGTCCAATCGGCGAATCGTGGCCGAGCGCATGGAAGCGGTAGTAATAGGTGCTTCCCGGCTCGAGCTCGTCCGCGTCGACCTTGACCGTAAAATCGATGCTCTCAGCGGTTCCCACCACTCCGCGCGCGACGACGCGTCGAAAATCAGGGTCCGTGGCGATGACCCACCCTACCGCGAAGTGATCGGGCGCAGCCGAATCGCCGCTGACGCGCGTCCAGAGCACGACCGCGTGCGGGAGTGGATCTCCACTCGCCACTCCGTGCAAGAACGGAGATTCGGCGTTGACGTGCTCGCGCAGTAGAGCATCACAACCGCGCGGCAGCAGCGGGGTCAACGTGAGCGGGGTCGTGTACAGAAAGGTTCTGCGCGAAATCGTCATGCGCGCGAGCCTAGGCACCGGATGTGAAGCCCACGTGACTCGCGGGCAACGAACCGCGTCCAGCTTTGAGGGCGAGACTCTCGGAGGTACGACCCTTTTTCAACGAAGTTCCGGGGCGGCCGGTATCAGGCCGGACATAGGCAACGGCTCGTCAATGGCATGAGGTGTGCTCCCTGCGTCGGTTCTAGGACGACTGGACCTCGAGCCGACGCTTGCTAGTGGTGAGATGCGCTCTAGAAGGAAACCACGGTGTACCGCCGTCACGGCAGTTCGAGCACAGCGCCATATAGCGTCTGCAATACCTCGACGCCGAGGATCTCGGCCGTGACCGGGGACAAGACGTGCGACGCTGCCACCACGTACGTGGCGTCTTCCGCCACCTGGATCACGACGGCGTTGAAGCCGAAGTCGTTGCCACCGGCGGAGCCGGTCATCGATCTACCAGCGATTCTACCGCTGGGTTGGGCAAGCCGGTAGGCAGCGCGCGTCGCCGGCGGGAACAGCTCACCCGTGTCCAGCACGCGCGCGAAGCGGAGCAGATCTTCGAGCGTGGAGACGAGGCCGCCGTTGCCCATCAGGGCCCAAGTAGGGGGGGGCCAGCGCGCTGGATCGTTGCCGGCGTGCTCGTCGGCGCCCCTGCCGACGGCGACGTTGCCGTCGGACCAGAGGGGCTCGGCATAAAAGCCGGAGCGCTGCATTCCGGCGGGCTCGAAGACTCGCTGCCTCACGACGGATCTGTAGTCGGAGCCTGTGACCTGTTCGATCAGCGCGGCGAGCAGTGTGTAGCCCGAGTTGGAGTAAGCGCGGTCCGTACCGGGCGGGAAGCGCGGTTCCTGGGCGAAGATCGCCTCCAGCGCCTGAGAGCGGTCCATCGGCTCGAAATCGCCCTCGGTGTCGTGGTATTCGCCGAAGCCGGCGCGGTGGGTGATCAGCTGGTCGATGGTGGCAGCGCTCCAGGCGCTCGACACCTGCTGGAAGAAGTCGCTCAGGGGCTGCTCCCTCGACAGCACGCCGTCCGCTTCGAGCAAGAAAATCGTGGCCATGGTGACCTCTTTCATGATCGAGCCGCAGTCGAAGGCGGTCTCCGCGTCGGGCGCGGAGCTCGATTCGATGCTGCGCCTGCCATATGCCGCCTGGATGCGCCGTACTCCGCCGGCCTCCATGAGGAGAGCACCCTCGAAGCCGAGCTGCGAGCGCTCGGCGAGCAGGGCATCGAGCTCGGCGTCCGACGCGGGACGGCCGAGGTTCTTGGGTGGTCCGAGCACGCTGGCGCCGCCGGGCTCCAGCACTGAGCCGATGCGCGGCTCGCAGATGGCGACGGCCCGCGCGAGCTCGCTCTCGCTGTAGCCGGGGGCGAACTCCACCTCGATATCTCCGCTCGGCGTGATCTCGAGCCGTTGGAGCTCGAGGCCGAGCTCGTCTTCGACGCACGCCGTGTAGACCTGCTTGGCGCGTTCAATCTCCTCGGCGGAGGCATGCGGCTCGTCGGGCGCGCACGCGGCCAGCGCGAGGGCCGCCCAGCAGGGCAAGAGGGGGAGCTTTCGCGGCGCACGACGCACGCGGGTTTCGAGGCACGACGCTTGCGGTCTCATACACGGTAGATGACTCGAGCGCCGCGGATCCGTCAGCGATTCGCACAGGCGTTCTCCACGGCTTCACGCTGGATCGAGTCGGGATGCTCGCGCTCGAACTCGGCCCGAGCGAACCGCGCCGCTTGAACGCGGCCGAGGCGGCACAGCGCGAGGATGCGCGCCGCGCGGCGCTCGGCCAAGAGCGTGCGATCGCTCGTGACGTGTGCGTCGAGCTCACGCAGCGCGGTCTCGCCGTTGTCCCGCTGCAACGCAGCCTGAACGCGCCGCAGCAGCTCGAGCTCGGCGCGGAGCGACGGCGCGGCCTGCCGGGGAACGTTCCTGCGAGCGGCGCGGGCGCTCGCAGGTTTCGGCTGCGGCGCGGAGGTGTTTGCCTCGGAGCTGTCTACCCCGGAGTTTGGAGTGGGCTCCGACAGCGCCGGTTCGAACGGCGCGCCGAGCGGCTGTTTGCTCGCCGCCGCACTCGACTCCACCGAGATCGCCTCGGCTGGGGTCCGAGCGGCGATCGGGGCGGTCTGAGCAGCGCTCGATTGGGACCCGTCGCTGGTGCAGAGCGCGGCGGCCGCGCACGCCGCGATCAAGCTGAGCTTCGAGCCCCAGCTGGCGAGCGGACCGAGCGCTGGACTTGCCGAGCCCCAGCTGGGGAAGGCGTTCGGAGGAGTGCTCGCGGTGACTCCGCTAGCAACCAACTCGTGCAGCGCCTGCCGCACGCGTTCCTCGTCGGCGAGCGTGGGGTTCTCGGCGTCACGCACGAGGCTCAGGAACTCCCGTGTCTCGCGCCTCATCGTGAAGTCCCTCCGGGCTTGTTCTTCGGGGCCGCCGCGTGTGTCGAGCGAGCCGCCGCGCGGCGCCGCTGGAGCGCGGCATCGAAGTACTTGCGCGCGGCGCGCAGGCGCGAGTACACCGTGTTGAGGTTGGCCTCGAGCACCGTCGCGATCTCGGGCGCGCTCAGCTGCTCGAGCTCGGAGAGCACGAAGACCTCTCGCTTGTCGTCGTCCAGCTCGCCGAGGATCTCGTGCAGAAGCTCCACCTCCTCGCGGAGCTCGCGCAGCTGGGCGGGGCCCGGCGCGGGATCGGGCAGACCGTCATCGAACTGCTCCGCCCGCACCCGGGCGGCTCGCCGCCTATGCTCGCTTGCAACTCGCACCGTGATCGCAAATACCCAGCTCTGCAGGGGGGCCCGCGGGTCGAAGTCTGCGAGCTTGCGGTGGACCACCAGAAACACGTCTTGCGCGGCGTCGTCGAGCGCGGCGACCGGAACGCCCAGCCGCCGGAGCAGTCGCCACACGCCCTGGAAGTGTTCTCGATAGACGGAATCCAGGGTCCGGGGCCGATGATTTACCTCGACGACAACCTCGCTGCTCGAGACGAGGGACGAAACCATGCGCTCGACTGGTAGATGCAACGAGCGACCCCAAACCGTGATCAGAAGTGTATGCCGGCGCTCAATCCCGCTCGGAGCCCGAACGAAGCTGCCTCGGACAGCCCTCCGAGCAGAGGAAATTGCGCGGAGAGGTCGAGAGCGGGCTGGAGCGGGGCGTCGCGATACGCCAACGTCAGCCCGAGGCTCGCAGCGAGGCGCGGCGTGCTCCGTTCCCGTTCGGTGCGGGGCTCATCGGGCGCCTCGAGCTCGCGCGCATGTCGGGCGAGGCCGAGCTCGAGCCCGCTGCAGCCGGAGAGCCACTCGCCGGCATCGAAACCGCGACAATACCCGAGGGCGACGGCCAAATAGTCCGTGCTCGTGCGTTCGAGACCGGTGGACACTTCCTCCCGCACCGACGGCAGTGCGTACCACAGCGCCGAGCGCAGCTCGCCCGCGTTCAGGCGCAGCGCTGCGCCGGCACCGACCACGACCGTGGGCTCCACCAGAGTGCCGCGATCGGCAGCCACCAGCAACAACAGGCTGACGTCATCGGCACGCGCCGCGACGTCGTGCGAACGTTGACCCGCGTCGTCCACTGCGTGTGCCGCCACCTCTGGTGTCGCGCTGACGGGTGCCGAAGCGTCGTGACCCAGTGCCTCCGAGCTCAGCGCGAGCGCGACCACCGCGACCACACCCTCCAGCGCCTCGGCGCACGTCGCCGCTTCGAGGCGCTTGACACCCACCGACTGCGCGCCAATCGCGACCTCGATCCGCGCCAGGGTGGGCGAGGCCCCGGAGGTTGCGCCCCGCCCTGCATTGGAGAGCGTCACCTTCACCCGCAGCGCTGGATTGGGTTCGCCCGCGACCTGCGACCGGATCGACGCCGCGAGCTCGGCGGCGGTCGCGGAGCAATGCGCGCCGCCCTCGACGTCGAGCCACGGCTCCTCCGCAGCCGAGCGTCGAGGCAGCACGAGGCCAGCGATGCATAGAGCCGCACCCAGCGCGAACGGGCCAGAGCGTGAGCGCACACTCCATCCTAGCGGACGTCGGCGCCCGTGCCCAGCGACCCCGGCCGGTACACGATATCCAACTTGCCCCTAATTTCCGGAGCTCCGGACTTCGGGCTACAGTCCAGCAACGAGCAGGGATCACCGCAAGCTCAATGCCTTCACCCCGGGCGGATGCAGCTAGTCGAGGAGGTGTACCCGCCCCGAGGTTCCGCGCGGCTTCGTGAAGCGCGAGCCCGGCCCATCTCTTGCCTACTCATGGTCCACGCCCGACGACGCGCAGACATCGATGGCTCAGCGGCCGAAAATGACGCCCGGCAGCTCGCTGACTCGGTTCCCGAACAGATTTCAGCGTAAGCGGCCGTTCGCCAAATCCCGTATATGAAAGCTGGAGGCCGTTCGTGATCATACCTGCACTGTCCCAGCTCACTGAGGAAGAAAAGCTGCTGCGCGATGCCGTGCTCGGCTTCGCCCGCGAGCGCGTGGCCCCGCACGTGACCCGAATGGACGAGGAGAGCCGGCTCGAGCCCTCGCTCGTCTCCGAGATGTTTCAAATGGGTCTGATGGGCATCGAAATCCCCGAGCCAGAGGGCGGGGCCGGCGGTAGCTTCATGAATGCCATCCTCGCCGTCGAGGCGCTGGCGCGCATCGACGCGAGCTTGGCGGTCGTCGTGGACGTACAGAATACGCTCGTGAATAACGCGGTGCTGCGCTTTGGGAACGTCGACCAACGGCAGCGCTATCTGCCCCAATTGAGCAGCGAATGGGTCGGCTCCTACGCACTCAGCGAGCAAGCGTCCGGGTCCGACGCCTTCGCCTTACAAGCACGGGCGAAGCGGGCCGGTGGGAGCTGGGTGCTCGACGGACGTAAGCTATGGATTACCAACGCCGCAGAGGCGTCCCTGTTCATCGTCTTCGCCAATGTCGACCCCAGTCAGGGCTACAAGGGCATCACCGCATTTCTCGTGGAGCGCGGCTTTCCAGGTTTTAGCGTCGGCAAGAAGGAAAACAAGCTCGGCATTCGAGCTTCCAGCACCTGCGAGCTCATCCTGGATGGCTGCCAGGTCCCCGAGGCCAACGTGCTCGGAGAAGTGGGCAAGGGCTACAAGATTGCGATCGAAACGCTGAACGAAGGCCGCATTGGCATTGGCGCTCAAATGCTCGGCATTGCTCAGGGCGCCTTCGATTACGCGCTCGGCTACATTCAAGAGCGCAAGCAATTCAGTAAGCCGATCGGAGACTTTCAAGGCGTGCAGTTCCAATACGCGCGCATGGCCACCGAAATCGAAGCTGCACGCCTGCTGGTTTACAACGCGGCTCGCTTGAAGGACGCGGGGCAGCCCTTCGTGAAGGAGGCTGCCATGGCCAAGCTGAGCGCGTCAGAGGTAGCCGAACGCAGCGCCTCGCTAGCCATCGAGCTCTTGGGCGGAGTCGGTTTCACCCGGGATTATCCGGTCGAGAAATTCTATCGCGACGCCAAGATAGGCAAGATCTACGAGGGCACCAGCAACATGCAGCTGCAAACGATCGCCAAGCTGTTGCAGGCGGAATACCGTAAGGAGTGAGGCTGGACGGGCGATCGGGTTAGCCTATGGTGCTGGCCTGGCCGGACCTGGCCTGCGCCAGGTCGTAGCTGGGTGGCGATGCGCTGCCTGAGGCCATTCGGCTGGCTGCGCACGCGACGCCGAGCCGTCATGAGCTACTTCTGGCACGGCGCTCGCACGAGCGAGCTGTCGTGTCAGAATCCCACCCTCGCCCGGGCGTAGCCTCGGTCCGGCGCTGGCTCCGCGTCGACCCAGTGCTCGTCACCGTCTGCTGCTTGGCGTTCGGCGCCATGGGCTCCGTAGCACCGCTCGCCAGTGTCGGAGCTGCGGCCCTGTGCTTGACCCTGTTCAGTTCGCTGATCGGAGCTCGTCAACTCTCGATGGCGGCGTTCGCGCTCTTGGTCGGCTGGGGGCGCGCGTTCTGGGTGCTGGATGACTTCGAAACCGAGCGCGCGCTCGCGAGCCGTTTTTTGGCGACCCCTGGGCGCTGCGCGGTCACGGGCAGGGTCAGCTCGTCACCGACGATCCGCGGCGGCTCGCTGCGCTTCGAGGCCGAGCTGCATGAAATGGACTGCGAGGGGCGCCTGGATAAACGACGACGTAACGTGCGCCTCTACGGCGAACCGCGTGTGCTCGGGCGGGGTGATGAGTTTGCTGCCATTACTGATCTCGCGCCATTGAGCTTGTTTCGAAACCTCGATTTGCCCGATCCGCTGCCCGCGGCGGCCCGCCAAGGGGCGATACTCAGTGGGGCGGTGTTATCCCTGGACGTGACGCGGCCTGCCTGGGGCGTGCTCGCTCGCATCGATCAGGCTCGGGCCCACGTGCGCGAGCGCATCGAGGCTACGTTCACTCCCAGCGTCAAGGGCATGGCGCGGGCGCTGGTCCTGGGTGAAAGCGACCTCAGCCCGGCAGATGACCAGGCATTCCGCAAGAGTGGCCTGTCCCACCTGTTGGCCGTCAGTGGCACCCATCTCATCTTCGCGGTGCTCGCCCTGGTGCGGGGCCTCGAAGCACTGCTCAGGCGCTGGGAGTGGCTCGCCGCGCGCGCGGACGTGCGGCGGCTCGCCGCGCTGTTCGGGTTGGTTCTGGCCCCTGCTTATGCGGATTTTGCGGGAGGCAGCGGCTCCGCCTGGAGAGCGGCTTGGATGCTGGTCAGTGTGCTGGGCGTACGCGCACTGGGGCGCCATGTGTTTGCCAGCCGAATCCTCGCGACGTCGTTGGGGCTCGGCTGGCTGAGTGATGGCCTGGTCGTTTTCGACCCGTCGTTTCTCTTGTCGCTCGCGGCGACAGTGGGTCTCTTGTGCATGAGCCAGCGGCTCGATGAAGAGCCGCTGCGCTCCCCGGAGGCGCTGACTACGCCCCGCTCGCCAGATGTCAAAGGGCTTGCGCGGCTCGTCAGTCGCGCGGCTCTGACGACGCTGGCGGCAACTTTGCCGTGCGTACCCATCCTGCTCTTGATCGCTCCGGGTATCACCTTGGCGAGCGTCGCCGCCAATTTGCTGGCTGGACCGCTTGGCGAAACCGTCGCCCTACCGCTGTGCCTCGGCCACGCTCTGCTCGCACCGCTTCCGCCGCTCGAGCAGGGCGCGGCTTTGGTGGCTTCGGGCGCGCTTTCGATCATTCGAGCGCTCGCCCATGCCAGTGCCTCCGTCGACTGGCTTTACTTCGAGATCCCTCCGCCGCATCGTTGGCACCTCGCCACATTGGTTCTCGGTGCGAGTGGTTGCATCGCGCTATGGGGGCAACCTTGGCGCAGGTTAGCCCAGCCGTTGTGTCGCTCCCCCGTGCTGGCCACTCTGATCTGGGCCGGGGCCTGCGTCGCAGCCCTAGTCAGTGTCGAAATGCTGACGGTGCGGCAGCACTCGGCCCAACGCGGCCGCGAGCTCGCTCGGCTCAGAGTCACGACGCTCGACGTGGGCCAAGGGGACTCCACCTTGGTCGATCTGCCCGATGGCCGGCTCATGTTGATCGATGGTGGAGGGTTTGTCGGCAATCCGCTCGATCCGGGCGAACGCGTCATCTTGCCCGTCCTGCGGGCGCGCCGTCGAGATCATATCGACATTCTCGTGTTGTCACACCCACACCCCGATCATTTCGGCGGCTTGCTCTCGGTCGCCGAGGGCGTGAGCATCGACGAGCTCTGGTACGGTGGGGAAAGCGAGGAACGCTCCGACAATGCCGCCGGCACCGGCACATCGCAGAGCTTGGGGCCGCATGCGCGGCTGCTCGAAAAGCTACGGGTCAACGGGGTACGGCTGCGCGACGCAACAGAATTGTGCTCGGCGAGCCCCGACGCGCCTGGCTACTCCATCGAGGTGCTCGCCCCTTGCCCTGGCGTTTCCGCTGAGCAGAGCGCCAACGACAACTCGCTGGTCTTGCGTGTTCGCGTCGGGAAGCACGCCGCGCTTTTCACCGGTGACGCCGAGCGCTGGGCGGAGCAACGCCTGCTCGAACGGCATCCAGACCAGCTTCGGGCGGACTTTCTCAAAGTCGGTCACCACGGCAGTCGCACCTCCAGCTCCCCGGAGTTCATCGCGCGCGTCCAGCCGCGCGTCGCCAGCATATCCTGCGGCATCCGCAATCGTTTTGGGCATCCCCATGCGGAAACGCTGGCCACCTTGGAGCGAGCCGGCGTGCGCACCCTGCGCCTCGATCAGAGCGGCGGAGTGCAATGGCAGAGCAATGGTGAGGTGCAAAGCACACGGGCCTTTGAAACCGAAATGTAGCTGCACGGGCCAAGCAGAGCAGCTATCGTCAGACCATGGACCTGAAAAAGACTAGCCATGACGAGCACCGCACCTGAACCCGTGGGCGTCATTCCAGGCGGCGGCAGTGCCACGCGTTTGGCGCCGCTGCCCTGTAGCAAAGAATTGCTGCCTGTCGGTTTTCGGCAAACGTCCCGCGGGCCCCGACCGAAGGTCATTGCGAATTACTTGGTCGATGGATTTCGTCTCGCCGGGGCACGCCAAGTCTTTTGGCTCATCGATAGGACCAAGGCCGACATCATGCAGTACTTCGGAAGCGGCGCCGACTTCGGGACCCGAATGGCCTATGTCCCCACCGAAGCTTCACCCAGCGTCGTGCACACCGTGGATGCCGCATACGCCTTCTTGCGTGACCGCCACGTGCTGTTTGGTTTCCCGGACATCATCTTCGAGCCCGCGCTGGCTCCTCGGAAGCTGTGGGAGCGCCTGCAGCAGCGTGGCGTCGATGTGGTGCTCGGAGCGGTTCCCGCACCCCCCGAGCAAATCGCCGATCGGGTAGACATTGGAGCGGAAGGGCGCGCGCTCCAAATCCGAGTCAAACCCGCCGACTGCCCCTGGCACGATGCCTGGATTTTGGCCGCTTGGGCGCCTCGGTTCACCAGTTTCCTGCACACCTGGCTGCAGGCACTTCAAGCCAGCCCAGCCAGCGACGGCGTGGGCGCCGAGCTCTACATGGGTGACGTGCTCCAGGCGGCGATTCAGGCGGGCCTGTCGATCGAAGTCGAAACTTTCCAGGACGGGAGTTTCATCGATGCGGGGACGCCAGCGGGGTTGGAGGCCGCCATCAGCCGGCATGGCTCGAGCAATGGCTGGAGCCATAGCGCCAGCACAACGGTCGGCGTCGGCGAAACGAGCCACACCACCCACGGCTCCGTCCCGCCGGGGCGACGAGGGTAGAGCCCATGGATGGGGACGCGACCTCCAGCCCTGCCGTTGCGAGAAGGCGCTAGCACCGCGACCTACCGTATCAATAGGGTACTGGTTCGGCACGCCCCGCCTCTGATGGGTACTGGCCGAGCACCCGAGCCCAGAGTGTGGCTCAAATCAGCATAGCAGCATTGGAAGCGTACCTTGCAAAAGGGAAAAACCTTTACTGATCAGTTTTCCCTGCCCGAGCGATCGAGTACGAAGAGCGGATCGACAAAGACCACCTTACCCCGGGGGTTCGAGATGCTTCTCGATAAGGACATGTTAGATACCGATGAGCAAGAACAGACGCGGGGGTCGCGACTTACGGTCACATCGTATCATCGATGCAACCATCGGCTTTCACCGCCTGGCGGAGGGCTCCGTGCTCTACCGCTGCGAAGGGACCGTGATCCTGGTCACTGCCTCCGTGGATGAGAGTGTCCCACGGTTCATGGAGGGCAGCGGACGTGGCTGGGTCACGGCCGAGTACCAGATACACCCCCGAGCAAATCCGCAGCGGCGGGAAGCTCGCGACGGCAGGAACAAGCCCCTGTCAGGGCGTTCGAAGGAGATTGAACGGCTGATCGGGCGCAGCCTGCGCGCCGCTGTCATCCCGGAGCGGCTCGGTGAACGCACGGTCGTCATCGATTGTGACGTTTTGGAGGCGGACGGAGGCACACGCACCGCGTCCATCACTGGCGGTTGGGTCGCCCTGGTATTGGCGCTGGAGCGCCTACGGGTGAAGGGAGTGTTGAAAGGACCCCCCTTGAGAGACCAGGTCGCGGCCATCAGCGTCGGCCACGTTGACGGCGAGTTCGCTCTAGACCTCTGTTATGCGGAAGACAGCATCGCTCGGGTCGATCTCAATGCAGTAGGCACGGCCACGGGCAACATTGTCGAGCTCCAGGGCACGGCGGAGGGCCAGGCCGTACCGCGCGCGGACATGGATCAGATGATTGACTTGGCTCAAGAAGGTATCGCGTCGATTTGCAATGTGCAGCGGGTGATGCTCGAGCAAGCGGGCGTAAAGCTGGCTCCGTTGATTGCCAAGGGCGGCTAATTTCTAAGGGTCTGGGGTTGCTAAAGGGCCTGGGGCCGCGGGCCCTAGGCGGCGCGATCTTCCGGTAGCCTCAGCTGCCGTAAAGCTTTGACGCGGAGCTCGAAAGCCCGTTCCTCTTCCGCGCTGAGCTCACGTCCGCCGAAGCGTACTTCGAGGTAGCACTCGGTGAGCGACAGCACTTCCAACGCGGCGGGGTGCTTGAGCTGAGCCAGCGCACGCGCGTGAGCCAAAGGCGGCGTGGTCGGTTGACGGGCGATGCCCAAGGTCCCGAGCACGTCTTCGAGTGAACGGTACAGGGCCACCACGCGGGTCACCTTGGCGGGCTGCCCCCCCAGCTTGGCGGGACGCACTCCCCGGCGCCCAAGCCGCAAGCGCCGCCAAACGAAATAGGCGGCGGCGCCAAACCCGAGCACGACCAACGGTGGGATGAACGGGCGAAGTTGACGCCAGACGACCAGCCCTCCCCAATTTCGGTAACGCTCTTTGACCGAACGAAAGAGCTCGATCTGTTGGTCCAGATCATAGCCGATGACGTGCCGGCTCCAGCGTTGCGCGGCCGCCTCGATGACATCACGCAAGAATGCCACCATGCCGGTCACGTCGCTGCGCGGAGCCGAGCTGAGCGGCGGTGTGGGATCGTACCGTGTCCAACCCCGCCCCTCGAGATACACCTCGACCCAGGAGTGCGCGTCCCCCTGACGCACGGCATAGAACTCACCAAAGCGATTATACGTTCCGCCGATGAAACCGGTCACATTGCGCGTGGGCACTTCGAGCGTTCGGAGCAGCATGGCCATGGCCGTGGAGTAGAACTCACAATGCCCCGCTTTGGACGTCTCCAGAAAGTGCATCAGCGGTTGTTTGTGTCCACCCGAAGGAGAATCCAGATCATAGCGGTACTCGCTCCGCAGCCGCTCCTCGACTGCATCCGCCATCTCCCAATCCTGGCTCAGCGAGCCGACCCACTTCCGCGCGAGAATGCTCAGCGGCTTCTTGATGTCGTCAGAAACTATCGAATAGCGCGCCCGCTCTGCAACCGACAGCCGTTCTTGACGATAGCGGCCACGGTAGACGCTGTACGTGAGCCCGCGCTCGTCGGCGCGCTCGTACCGATACTCCCCGTCCTCAGCAACGGTGATCTTGGGGCCGCGCATCGCGAGCGCTTCGCTCGGCTCGTTGACGTTGAAGCCAACGGCATCAGCCGGCAGGAAAACGATGGGAGGATTGATCGGTTCTAGATCAATCGTCATGGCAACGGCGCCGAGAGGCCGCCCCGCGATCCAAACCTGGCTGCCCTCCTGTGCTGCCGGCTCGAGCGCGGGCCGCGTGCGCGTCCAACTGGCCCCATCGTAGCGGTCAAACGAGGTGCCACGCAGGTAAAGCGCCAAGCGTGATGCCGGCGCCTTCGGTGGCTCGGCGAGGTGTACGCGCATCGCGATGGTGGGATCACTGCGCAGCTTGCCCACACCCCCCAGATCGACACGCGTGGAGAACCCAATCATGCGGGCAGACCGCGAGTGGTTCAGCAAGAGCAAAGACAGGCCGACACGCGGGAACAGCAGGAACAACAAAGCAGTGAACAGGAAAACGGGGATCGAGAGGCTGCACGTCACCATGAGGAAGCGCCGGCTGATCACCCGGCGGCTTCTCAAAATGCGCGGCACATCGACGGGCAGACCCGTGCGGTCTCGAGCCCCCTGTCGGTAATTTCCCTCGACCTCTCGCCGTAAATGGCTGAGCACGAGCGCGCCCGGTGCGATCACCAAGAAACCGACCAAGCTCAGGCCATACGCCAGGCCGCCACCGAGCACTGTACCGGCTACCAAGTGCAACAGCGCGAGCAGAATGATCTGCTGGTCGTGAGCGGCACCTCGACGCGTGGCCACCCGAATCACCTGCAGCGCCGCGGCGAATTCAACCGAGAGCTGGAGCAAGTCGCTCCCGCTGGCCGCGCGCGCGAGCTGAACGCCGAGCAGCGTGAGCGAAGCAAACACTCCCAAGCTGCGCAGCCTCGGGTGCTCTTGGTAGCGTTCCGGGATCAGCACGGCGAAGACCATGCAAACGCCGGTCAGGATGGACATGACCAGATCGAGCTCGCCGCCAGTCAACAGCGACAGTAAGCCCAGCGTGGCCAGCGCATCGGTCATGATGCGATGCACGAGCCCGAACTTCATGCGCGACCCCTGCGGCTAGCCGCGCCGCTCGGAGGGATCGCATCGCCCGACGCGGTGCTCAACCGGACGGGAGCTGCCCAGGGGGGGGCGACTCGAGGTGGCACGCTAGCGGGAGCTTTGGCCGGTGCTTTCGGCGACGGCTCGAGCAGCGCCAAGAAACGCAGCACGGGGTCAGCGCCAACGCTGCTGTTGCCTGTAGCGCTCTCGCCTGCGCTGGTGCGAACGTTGACCCAGTCACCTCGCTTGATGTGAGCCACCGAGCGTGAAGCCACCTCACGGATGCGCACTTCGAACTGGTCGAGCCAGCTGGGCTCGGGTGTCCTGCCCGGGTGCTGCGAATCTAGAACCAAGTACACATGGCGGGAGGTCTCCCGTGCCCGCTCTCGCAGCACCATTTGCCGGCCCAGCGTGCTCTTGCGCCAGTAAATGTCCCGATAGTCATCGCCCTCGCGCATCGGGCGCACACCTAGAATCTCGTCTCCCGAGCCCTGACCCAAACGACCGTCATGACCCAGCCAGCGACCGTCGGCTTTGGGCGGGAGCAGTAGCGGATCAATGGCGGGGTAGATGATGATCTCCCCCTCCGCAGAGGTCTCTCGAGATTTCTCGAACAGCCCAAAAGGAAAGCGCGTCGCGATCCGAAAGCCGACATGCCGGTCGCGTCCGCGCCGCGCGGGAGTGCGGCGGTAGGCCGCGATCTGCGCCGAATCCGGGCTGATTTTGAGGAAGAAGCAGCGCTTGTCTGCGGGCTGCGCTTCGCGCAAATCTTCGATTTCTATGGCGTAGCTCGGGATCTTGCCTTTGTGATTGTGGACTTCGACCTCGACCAAGTGGGGCCGCCCCACTTGGGCCCGAGGGGGCAGGCGCCGCACCACCGTCAATTGACGCAAGCTCAGCTCACTCATCACGCTCGACACGACGATCAGCGCGAGCAGCATGCCGAGCAAAAGGTATAGAAGGTTGTTGCCGGTGTTGATGGCGGCAAAGCCGACGCCAAACGTGATGCCGATGAAGTACTTACCTTCACGCGTGACCCGTAGCTTGCGCGGGGGCCGCCACCAAGCGCGGCGCCCGAGCAGCGAGGCCCCGACGCTGGGGCGCAGCCGTTCAGGACGGTTGCTCGTCACCCCAGACGCCAGCGGCCGCACAGCGGAGCCATTTGCCTCGGCAGTGGGCGGCACCGACAGGGGCCGCGCGGGCGTAGAGTCGCCGGGCTCACTCGGCTCGAGCGGCGCTCGGGGCGAGTTACCGGGGGGCCGCAAACCCGGTGGCCGCGATGATGATCTGACGCCGGCCACTACAAAGGTACGGGAACTCGCCCGACGATGTCTCGTACGACGCTCTCCGACTCTTCACGGCTGGGCACGTAGCCTTCCGCGTGCGCTGCCAGCCGCACTCGATGGGCCAAGAGCGGCACCGCAAGCTCCTGAATGTCGTCGGCGATGCAATAACCTCGGCCGTGCAACAAGGCACGAGCCCGGGCAGCCTGGGATAGGTTCTTGGCCGCGCGCGGCGAAGCACCGAGAGCCAAGGCCGAGGAGGAGCGTGTCGCGGCGATCAATGCCTGGAGATACGTGGCGAGAGCGTGATCGATGTCGACGCCGTCGACCTCGCCTTGCAGCACCACGAGCTCTTCAGGATCTAACACTGGTTTGACCCGATCCACCCGATCGAGCGCGGGCTCCAAAATCAGGCGAGTCTCCACCTGCGCGGGCGGGTAACCGATGCTGAGACGCACCATGAAGCGGTCCAGCTGCGACTCCGGGAGCGGGAACGTCCCGGCGAAGTCTTGCGGGTTCTGCGTGGCCAAGACCAAGAACGGCTCGGGCAGCGCCATGGTCTGACCGTCGATGGACACTTGCCCGTCTCCCATGGCCTCGAGCAGCGCGGATTGCGTACGCGGGCTGGAACGGTTGATTTCATCGGCCAAGAGCACGTGACTAAAAATTGGCCCCTTGCGCAGGAAGAACTCCGAGCGGCGCTGATCGTAGACGGAGACGCCGAGCAGGTCGCTCGGCAACAGGTCGCTCGTAAACTGCACCCGGTTCATCTTGGCGCCCACCGCGCGGGCCAAGGCTCGGGCCAGAGTCGTCTTGCCAACCCCTGGCACGTCCTCAATCAGAATGTGCCCACGGGCCAAAAACGCCGTGACGGCCAGCTCCACGACCGCCGGCTTGCCTTCCAAAGCGCCTTCGACGGTGCGCCGGAGCTCTGCCAAACGCGCAACCCTTTCGGCATCAACGGCGATGGCAGATGAAGACATTCTTTGCAATCGTAGCACGGCAGGACACCGCGTTCGCATGGACAATACGGTCGCGACTCGCCTTCAGATACTCCCTCGGGCGGAAAACGTCAGCGAAGATCGCGACCCCCAAGCTTGCCCCGCGCGAGCCTAAACTGGCCCCGTCGCTCCGAGAGGGCGGGGAGACCAGCTGGGGTTCAATCCGGCAGAATTCCACACTTATATACATTTTTTGCGTACATGTCGGCGCATGTCGGTCGATTCATGGGCACCGCCGCTCTGCCCTCGAGGGTCGCCACCGCTGAGTAGGCTCACCGGTCGAGCGGAAATTGGGCCAATGCTCCGCGGGGCTCGGCGGCCCCTCGAATGCGCTACCGGCCCGGAGCGTGCCATCGCGTGGTCGCAGCCGACAGTGTAGATCCCCAGGTGTGGCCGGCATCTCGCGCATCGAGCTTCAGGGTGTGACGCGCCTGTTTGGTGCCAACGTGGCCTTGCGGGCAGTGGACGTGGACTTCACGCCCGGGCCCATCACCTTCGTTCAGGGACCCAACGGCGCCGGCAAGAGCACGTTGATGTCGATCATCGGCACCGTCCTCAAGCCGTCCAAGGGCAAGGTCCTGTACAGCCCGCACGGCGCTTCGCGACAACTGGCGCGGCGATACATCGGCTGGGTCGCCCACGATTCGCACTGCTACGCCGAGCTCAGCGGTCGGGAGAACGTGGAGCTGGCCGCGCGCTTGTACGGCCTCGAACCGAACGCCGCATGGCGCCAGGTGTGCGAGCGAGTGCAAGCCGAGCGCTTTGGAGATCAAGCGGTGGTCACCCTGTCACGCGGGCAGCGCCAGCGCATCGCGCTGGCGCGTGCATTGGTGCATACGCCTTCGGTCTTGTTGCTCGACGAGCCATTGACCGGCCTCGACCATCAAAGCGTCGAGCGCATGGAGACGATTCTGCTCGAAGAACGCGAGCGCGGCACCATCGTCATCGTGATCAGCCACACCGCGGGCATGGCCGAGCGCATGGAAGGCCGGCGTGTGTATATGCAACAGGGCCGCATCGCACGCATCGAAGAAGCCTAGCCCGCGAAGCCCCGAGGCGCCGCCCACCGTCGCGCAGCACAGGCCCGGCCCCCTTTCCCGACTGCGACGAGCTGACCCGTCGCTCATGCCGCGCGGACGAGCTCGAGCTCGCCCTTGAATTTCTCGACTGCCCGGCGTGCTCTCGCGCGTTTCAGCAAGGCCCAGGGGACTCCGAAAATCAGGGGGGTGAAGCAGGTGCAGATGAGCAGCGCGGTCCAGAGCACCCCACGCGGCTCCCGTAGAAAGAGCCGGAGCAGCGCCTCCTCGTTGTAGTAGGTGCTATCGCTGGAGTGGTTCTTCACCACGATGATGGGCTTTGGCTCGACCCCCGCCGACACCACGCTGACGGTGTCTCCGAAACGCGCCGCGACCTGCAGCTCTTCGAGCTGGAAGGCATGCTCTCGACCTTCGGGATCCAGCAGCAATAGCTCGTCATGAACCACGGCGGAGGCGGCCCGCTCATCGACCCCGCCAGGGCCGACGACCGTGCCCGACACACAGTGCAATGGGTGACTGCGTCCGACGGCGGTCACCACACTAGGGCTCGGCCGCCAGCGATCTTTTCCGCGCTCAACCGGCTCGGCCGTGGGTGGCTGCTCAGCGGACACTCTACGACGTTTACCACGCGCCCGCCTCCAGAGCTTCACGGCCGACGACCCGATGAGGCGAGCTAGTCCATGAGGACGAGGTCGTCCTTGTGCACCACGACGGCAGCCACCTCTTTGACCTCGAGGGCGGCTGGGGCATCGCGTGATACGCCCGCGACCCGCGCGGCTTCGAGCGAGCTGAGCCGGGACAAGCCCCGCGCCACCTCGGCGCCGCCCGGCCCAACCAAGCGCACGGCATCACCCGGGTCGAACTGACCGCGCACGCCGAGCACCCCAATGGGAAGCAGGCTCTTCTTGCCGCTCTGCAGGGCGAGGACTGCTCCCTGATCGACGATCAGCGTGCCGCGCGGACGCAGCGTGTACGCAATCCAATGTTTGCGCGCCCGCAGGGCGTTGCCCCGGGGCTCAAACAGGGTGCCGATGTCTTCGCCCTCCATCAACCGATGCAAGACTCGAGGGGCGTGGGCGTGAGCCACCACCGTTCGCGCTCCCGAGCGGCAGGCCTTGCGCGCCGCCTCCACTTTGCTCACGATGCCACCACTACCCTGGGCGCCGTCGGTGGCGGCGTGCTGGAACACGTCGTCCGCAGCGTCGAACACCGAAATCCGCTGGCCATCTCGATCGAGCACGCCATCCACGTTGCTCAGCAAAATGAGCAGGTCGGCCCCGACCAGCGGGGCCACCATGGCGGCGAGTTGGTCATTGTCGCCAAAGCGCAGCGCGATTTCCTCGGTAGACACCGTGTCATTCTCGTTGACGATGGGAATGGCGCCAGCGTCAATCAAGGCACCCAGCGCCGCGCGTGCATTGTTCATGCTGCCGCGCTTGGACAGATCGGAGTGCGTGAGCAGCACCTGCGCCACAGAAAGCCCGTGGCGGCTGAAAGCCTCTGCGTACCGGTTCATGAGCAGGCTCTGGCCGGTGGCGGCGGCCGCCTGCAGCTTGGCGATTTCGCGCGGCCTCTTTCGGTAGCCGAGGCGGCGCCAACCGAGGGCCACCGCTCCGCTCGAGACGATCACGAAGTTAGCTCCGCTGGGGGTCAGGTCGGCGACCTCGTCCGCGAGCGATGGAATCAGCTCGGGATGATCCGCCAGCGCGTTGGAGCCGATCTTGACGATGATACGTCGCGCCTTGCCGAGGGCCTTGCGTCCCGACTCCATGATCACACGCTCTGTCGAAGGTTCAGCGGCACGAGCTCGATGATCGGCGCATTCGCCTCGAGCGCAGCGAGCAGCAGCGGCCGAGTACCCTGCCCGCGCCGATCCACCACGACCAATGCCGTCACTTCTGCCGCCATCACGCGCCGTGCTTCATAACCTGCCTCGGTGAGCCGCGACAACAGCGCATCCGCTTCCCGCAGCACTACCACGCGATAGCTCGTGGCCGCGCCCATCAGCTCGACAGGACTGCCGCGCGCGACCAGCCCACGCTCGGCGATGAAGAGCAACTCGTCACTCGAGCCGACAAAACCATCTTGTTCGGCGCTGCCCGGGACCTCGGTCATGGACACGAGGGCGGGCCGACCTTTGAGCGCGCGCTCGAGCACCCGAGCCACGTAGCCCTGCGCCGACGGCTCGAGATCGCCGAACGGATCTTCGAGCGCCAGCGCCAAGGGTTCCCCCATGGTCGCGACGGCAATGCCGGCCGCGCGCCGCTCCGCGGGCGTCAGGCGAGCCAATTTCTGGCGAGAGAGCTGCTCGAGCCCCAAGTCGCGCGCGGTATCAGCGGCCTGTTCGGCGGCCTGGCGCCGCGAATGACCGAGCAAACACGCGCTTTGACTGAGCACCTCGCGCAGCGTCCACGCTGGCGGAAGCGGCGCACCCGCCAGTAGCACTCCGACTTTACCCGACACCGCCGCGCCCTCGGCGTCGACCCCGGCCACGCGCAGGCTGCCGCCGCGGAGACGACGTTGACCCGTGAGCAGCTCGAAGAGCGGGTGCCACCCACCCACCAGAACGAGCAGCGGCCCGCACGCTTCGAACTGCCCGAGCTCGACATCGGATCCGACGAAGCGCGGCTGATTACAGGCAAGTAGCACGGCGGTCACGGCGAGACGACGTACTCGAGCCGCATCAGCGGCAAGTGGCTCGGGTACATCAGAAAGGGGACCAAGGCCGAGCCAAGGTCAATTAGGCTGGGCGGTAATACGTCTCTCAGCTGCAACTGCGCCGCCGCAGAGTCGTGCAGACCGGGGACGCCGAGCAAACGTCCGAGCAAGCTGCTGTGAAGCCTGGGCAGCTCGATGATCGGAGCGTCGTCGGGCAGTTGTGCCAGCTGGCGCGCATAACCGAGGGCCTGACGTAGCCCGCCGACCTCATCCACGAGGCCTTTCTCGAGAGCTTGCTCGCCGGTCCAGACGCGCCCGCGGGCCACGCGATCGACCGCGCTTTTGTCGAGCTTGCGCCCCTCTGCCACACGCTCCAGAAACATGTTGTAGAACTGGGCGAGGTTGCGTTCGAGCTGTGTGCGCTCGCCTTCGGTAAAAGGCCGATACATGGCATCGGCGTCGGCCCGCTCCGCCGTCTTGTAAACTTCCACGTCCACGCCGATGCGGTCCAACAATTGGCTGGCGTCGGCCTTGCCGTAAAACACGCCAATGCTGCCGGTGAGGCTGGACGGATTGGCGAAGATGCGCGTCCCGGGCGCGGAGATGTAATAACCACCGCTCGCGGCGTAGCCGCCCATGCTGACCACCACGGGCTTGACCTTCGCAGTGAGCTGGACTTGACGCCAGATGACGTCGGCGGCCGTCGAAGACCCACCGGGTGTTTCGACGCGCAGCACGACCGCACGGATCAGCGGATTTTCCCGCGCTACCCGCAGCGCATCGGCGATTGTGTATGAGCCTGCGACCTCGGCGTCCAAGAGCGGCACTCGCCGACTGCGCCCGTCGATCATGTCCCCTTCCACGTACACGAGCGCGATCGACGCCTGCTCCGAAAACCGATCGGGCGCCGGCGCACGCCGGTTGTCCACCTGCAGGCGCGTGGCACGCCCGACCAGCTTGGCCAGAGCGGGCTCGATTTCGTCATCAAACGCCAGGCCGTCGACGAAGCCGGCCTGCTTCGCTTGCTCGGCCATGAAAGGGCCTTCCTTGGCCGCCGCCCGCACCTGAGCGAAGGTCATGCTGCGTCCGACCGCCAAGCCTTCGATAATTTGCCGCTCGGTCTGCTGCAGCAGGTCAATCTTGTCGGCCCTCGACACCTCCGTCGAGCCGTCACGCGTGAAGCTTTCGGGCGCTGCCTTGTGCTCACCGATGGCGATCACGTCCGCCCGGATGCCTACTTTTTCGAGCAAGCGCGCGAAGAACACGTACCGCGCCTTGAGCCCGGCAAACCGGATGCTACCGGCGGGATTGATCCAGATCTGGTTGGCTGCAGCGCACAAGTACAAAGCAAACCCATCCGCATCCTCCAAGTGGCAGAGCACGCGTTTGCCGCTGCGGCGCAGCTCGAGCACGGCGTCGCGTAGCTCCTGGACGTGCGCCAGCGTCTCGGCCGGGTTGGCCCGCAGCTCGAGCACTACGGCATCGAGCTTGGACTCACCGGCCAAAGACCACAACTCGCGCAACACGCTGACGTGCTGCCGTGCATCCGGCGTCTCCTCCAGTCGAAGGCGCACCGCATAGCGGCCAAAGCTCAGCCCAACGGGTTCAGGAAAACCGCGCGCCGCCACGGCGGTCTGCGCGTGGATCGAGCCGGCGTCGCCCAGGCCGTCCCCACCTATACCAGTGCCGGCGAGCTCGAAGGATCCGTCGTTTCGGTTCAGGTAGACCGCCAGCCCCGCCGCAGCGATCCAGGCGCGCTCGGCGGAGTGGGTCGGATCGCTGATCTGAAACTCGCCGCGCAGCCGACCCACGTACGGCACGTCCACGCCGAGCGTGGCCCGCGGCACCCACAGGTCGTTGTCGTCGATGAGCTTGCTCTCCAAGCCGAGCTCGACCGCACGGGTCCCCAACGGGCGAATGGCCAATGCCGCTGTGTATGAGGCTCCAAGCACGCCCGCGTCATTCCGTGGCCCATTGATGTTCTGCGCAACCAGGGACAAGCCCAGCTGGTCGATCCAACGAAACGAGGCGCCCAACGAGTAACTGCCCAGGCCAGCACCGAAGCTCGCCCTGGAAAACGAGCGTTCGAAGCTCGCGCCAAAGCTCACCGAGTCCGATCCACGCAGCGCTAGCCCCCACGTCAGCCACTGGTATTCCGTGTTCGGCCCCTGCCCGAAACCGAGGTCGGCGCCAGCCGGTGGATCGACCACGTCAACCCTGAGCCCAGTGGCGAGCGAAAATGGCAGGGGTATCCCCAGGGCGAAGGCGTGCCCGCGCCAGGGTACGCTGGCACCGTCGCGCAAGAATGTACCTGTCCAACGCAGCTCAGTGCCCGGCAGGAAGGCCAGGTTGGCCGGGTTCAGCACGAGCGCCGTCGAATCGTCGGTGCTCGCTACACTTCGGCCCAGCTCCGGCAAACGCTGCTGCAACACGACAGGCACCTGCGCCTGACTCGCGATTGCGGTCGAAAGCAACGCCAAGCTGAGCAGAAGGAGGGTGGATCGCATCAAAACGTCTGGGCTCGGGGTCATGTACGAAGTTAGGCCGGCGGAGCCTAGACCCGTGTCCCACAACTAGCAAATCCGTCCTTCTTGGCTCAGACTCTCGGTCATTCCTCCTGTCTTTGGAGCTTTTTCAGCGAGCCACCGGCTGCTCGCCGATGACGCGCCGCATAGGGCCCGAGCGCGTGCCCGCTTGCAAGCGCCATGCGAAGTCAGCGCCTGCGAGCGGGCAGCGGGAGCTCGACGTCAGATGCGAGCGCGGCGCCCACCCATGCTGACGAGCCACAGCAGCAACATCGAGCCGACGACGCTGCCGATCAGGCCTGCAGCATGTACGCGGGTGAAGTCGTTATCGCTGATCATGCTGCCGAGAAAGCCGCCGAGCAGCGACCCGACCATGCCCAACACCGCCGTCATGAGCAGCCCCATGCTTTGCCGACCCGGCAAGATCGCACGAGCTAGAAAACCCACGACCAGGCCAAACACTACGAATAGCAACAATCCCATTTGGTAACTCCTTGCGACGTCGCCGATGGGCGATTTCCCGTGTCCATGCAAGGCGAGTGCCAGGAGACAGGAAGCTGGTTTCAGCGCCGCCAATCCCGCCAACTAGAAACGCGGTGGGCGGCGGTGCCGCTGCAATTTCCGGCCGGAGCGCACCGAAAGGCGGCCGGGCATGCTACGTAGACGCATGCCTCGGCGTGGCGAAGTTGCTGAGTGTAGCCCTTCGGAGAGGCCACGGCGTCTCGAGGCGGGGGCACGTTGGCCTCGGCGACTGTGCACTCTGACCCTCGTTGCCAGCGTCGCTGCTGGCAGCTCCGCGAGAGCCGAGCCGGTCTTGCACGAGTACATCGAGCTCGGCCCTGGGCAGGGGCCGGTGGAGCCCGCGCTTAGCGTGCAGCAGGCAAACCTGCCGAACAGGGCGGGGCAGCGCGCTGCGCTCGACACCTCTCCCGGCGTGGACAGCGCGGGCACGAGCGCCGCTTCATCCGACTCGGTTTTCAGTATCGATCGCGACACCGCCCGCCCCGAGCGGGTCAGTTACAGCGATCCGTTCACGCCCACCGTGGTGCCGTTCAAACGCACGCTCGTTTATGATGCGGTCAATCGCGACGCCGACCTCATCGTGCGCGATTCCAATTTGGTTCGGGTCAAGACGTTCACGAAATCCCGCGCGAACGATGAGCACTTTCATGCGTCGCTCAGCATCGATGTAACGTCGGGGCAGCGCACCGCTCTCCCGTCGGTAGCCCCCGGCGCGCGCCTCGTGCTCGCGCACTCCGATCCACCTGCAGAGCTGCAGATTGAGATGGACAGCGCCGAAAATTGGTTCGTTCAAACCAATATCAGCCAGCGCATACGGCTCACCCTACAGGTGGTCGCGGATCGGCGGGTTTTCGGCAGCGAGTTTCGAGATTCGAGCTGGTCCGACTTGGGGCACGCAATGCCCAGCCTACCGCCCGTCATCAAGAGTAGCGGTCTCGATGTCGCGCGAGCTCTGGGCGTGGCCCCCACGGCTCGGCCGCGTGAGGCGGTGACGCGCCTCGTGGAACACTTCCGCCGCTTCAGTCCCTCGAAGCGTCTGCCTAACGGTCGAGGCTTGGCGCTGTATCGTGAGCTGGCGCTGACGGCGCGCGGCATTTGTCGTCACCGCTCTTATGCCTTCATGATCACCGCGCTCGGACTGGGCATCCCCAGCCGCTTGGCCCTGAACGAGGCGCATGCCTGGGTAGAGGTTTTCGACGGCGAGCTCTGGCACCGCATCGACCTCGGCGGTGCGGCGGAACGACTGGACGCGGATGACGACGGCCGACCCCGCCACGTGGAGCCCCGTGATCCTTTCGCGTGGCCTGACCCGAGTGAATCGGGCCTTGCGCTGGCAGAACGCCGGGCGACAGGCAGCGCAGCCGACGCGCCGCAAGGCCACGATGCCCAAGCCGACGGCCCTCCACCGAGCGAGCCTGCACCAAGCACCACCAGCTCGGCTGTGCCCGCCCTCCCCGGTGATCCAGAGCCCGGCGCCGAGCCGGGCGGGCCTATGGAACCATTGCCCGATGCGATTGAGCCGCTCGAAGAGCTGGCACCCAGCGCCCCACTTCCCGAGCTGAGCCCCCTACCACCGGGCAGCGTGACGTTGAATGCAGGTGCGCCGCGCGCGGAGCGCGGCAAGGGTTTGTTCGTCTCCGGCCAGGTGAGCCAAGGTCGGCAGACCTGCAGCACTGCCCGCGTGGACGTCCGGCTCGGAAATGCCAAGGGTGAATTCATCCGCCTGGGCACGCTGGTCAGCGACGACCACGGCCAATTTCGTGGCCACCTGGTGATCCCCTGGAATGCTCCGCTCGGTCACCACACCGTCGTGGCCAGCGCAGCGGGTAGCTGCGGCAGACCGCTCGAGTTACGCTAGACGTCCTCGCCGAAGCGACGCGCTCGCTCGCCGAGGTTGCGCAACAGCTCCCGCTGTTCTTTGGCCAAGGTGGCGATGCGCTCCGTGACACGCAGGGCGTTCTGCGCCTCGCGCCCCTTTTCCTGGTGCATGGTCGTGAGCCGCTCCGCCATGGCGCGAATGCTCTCGATAGCCTGCGACACC
Organism: Deltaproteobacteria bacterium; assembly: GCA_031407405.1. Taxonomy (GTDB): domain Bacteria; phylum Myxococcota_A; class Polyangia; order Polyangiales; family Polyangiaceae; genus SZUA-265. Next base: position 17,670 of record JANOIG010000155.1, on the reverse strand, counting down.
TGACGGCCCCCGCGCGCCTGCTCTTGACTCGAGCGTTCCACTTGCTGCGAGATGCCCCGCATCCGCTCGCCCGTCGTCATGATCAGCTCCGAACCGCGCGCCTGCTCGGCCGTTGCAGCGGCAATCTGCTGCACCGTCTCCGCAATGCGGCCGATCGAATCGGTCACCTGTTTGCTGCCCTTGGCCTGCTCGACCGTAGCGCGCGCAATGGCGCGTACCATGTCGGTGCTCTTCTCGGAGCTCTCGAGGATCTTTTTGAGGGCGCGCTCCGCCTCGTTCGACACCTGCACGCCACGATCGACGTTTTGGGCACCGCGCTCCACGGCCTGGATCGCGTTCCGGCTCTCAGACTGGATGGTCTTGATCAGGTCGGCGATCTCCTTGGTGCTCGCTCCTGATCGCTCGGCGAGATCTTTGATCTGCTCGGCCACGACGGCAAAGCCCTTGCCGTGCTCACCGGCCTGGGCGGCGATGATGGCCGCGTTGAGGGCGAGCAAGTTGGTCTGTTCAGCCACTTCGTCAATCACGTTCAAGATCTGACCGATGGCGTCGATGCGCGACCCGAGATTCGAGATCACGGCTACCGCTTCTTGGCTGCTCTCCTTGATGCGATAGATTTCGCCGATGGTCTTCAGAATCGACTCCGCGCCGTGCTCGGCATCCCGCGTGACTTCCTCAGAAAGGCGAGCCGTCTCGTTGGCGTTGGACTGGACCTGGTCGATGGACACGTCCATCTGATTCATGCTCGCGCTGGTCTCTTCGGCCGTCAAAGACAGAGCGTCTACGTTCTTGGCCACCTCTTTGATCGAGAATGTCATCTCCTCGATCGAGGCGACCGATTCACGTACCGACACGCCCAGCTCGCCCATGTTCTCCGCAACCTGGTCGGTCGTGTGCGTCATGCCCTGGATCGAAGTGCTGCTCTCTTCCGCACGCGCGGCCAGCACCTCGATGTGCTCGTTGATTTCTTTCAGCGCAGCGCTCATGGCTTGCAAATACTGGCTCGCTTGAGCGCCCAGGTCGGACTGCGACGCGGCCCCCTGGTTCAGATTCTCGACCCCCTCGATGATCAGCCGGCGCGCGTCCTTCAGCGCCTCTGAAATCGCCGGGGTGGCCTCCTGGGCCTGCTCGAGCTCGAGCTCGAGCTCACGCACGCGCGCCTCCTGGCTCGCGGCGCGCTCGCGCAAACGTGTGAGCTCAGCTCGCTCGGATTGAACGTCACCCACTACCTCGGTCAGCCGCGATAGCTCGTCGTAGACGCGACCGAGCTCGTGAGAAACATTTTCGGGGGCGTCGACCGCGTGGCCCTGGCGCGCGGCCTTCAGCGCGGGAAGTAGCGCCGCGTACGGGCTCGTCGCGCTCGATTGGCCGGCGATGAACACGGCAGCCAACCCCGCGGCGATCCACACGAGGATTGCGGCGGCGCCGCCTGGAACCAGAAAATAAACCAACCCTGCCGCGGCGACAACCAAGGCTCCGCCAAGCAGCATGCGTGGATGAATTGAAATCATCTCTTCTTATATGGCCCTACGGCCCAGTCGGAATCCACCCCGGTTGCCATACGTGCTTCAGCGTGGGCCGAGGCCGCGACATTTCGCCGTCACCGGGACCAAACGAGCGACGCCATCACGATAGGCAGATGCACAAAGGAACATCAATCGCTCAGAACGGCCGCAACGCTTCCCAACTTTTGCACTCAATTTATCACCCCCAAATTCGCGATGCCGCAAACACATATTGAACTAAGCCTCGAGTGCGCTGAATCGAGGCACAAATGAAATCGAGCTCAGCGAATCAAAGCCAAAACCCGCCGGGGAATTTAGCTATCCTCACTCAGGCGAGGATCGAAATCCCGTCGCTTCGCCGGCTCCCGCCTACTAGTGCGCAGCTCATGACCCGCTCGCTCGAATGTCGTGGCGCCGAACGGCGGATTATTGACGCCAGTTTGCTAATACTCGCCCCGTGACGCGCTCTGCTCCGACTCACGGCTCCCAGGCCGACGGCCTTGGGCTGCATTGGACCGTGCAAGCCGCAGACCGGGCGCGCTCGGTCCTCGGGGTGATGGCTCTCGTGGGATTAGTGACGGCCTGTAGCTCGGCCACCCCAGGTGGGGGACCTCCAATTCCGCTGACGGCAAGTCGCCTCGGTGCGGTTCCCGCCGCGGTGCCCGAGGTCCTAGCGGACGACTCCACCCCAGCGCTCGATGCGGTATTGATTCAGCACGTCCCCGAGGGGACCTTCGGACCCTACATGGGTACGGCGCCCGACGGCCGCGCCGTAGCCGTATGGGCCGCGGTCACCTCGGACAGTGGGCGTCGCTGGTTTTCCGCCACGCTCGATGCGACGGGCGCCCCTCTCGGCGAGACGCGTTCGTTGGCGGACGCGCCCAGTGATCTCACGCTCGCCACTGTCGCAGCGACTCCGGAGGGTTTTGTGGTGCTGGCCACCGGCATGACGAGCATGGGCACGCGTCTGGAAGCGCTGCGCCTGGGCAAAGAGGGAGAGCTGATTGCGGGTCCTACTCCAATCGCTCACAGCCGCACCGACGTCTTGTGGATCGAAGCTCTAAACGTCGGCACGAGCATGGTGGCCTTGTGGGCGACGATGGCGGTCGGATCGGCAGACATCCACATGCTCGCACTCGACGCTACGAGCACTCCGCCAGCCCAGGCGCTTCGGGTGCTCGAAGGGGCTCGGGCCTGGCAGGCGGTGGCATTTGGCGACAGTGCCGCTCTGGCAGCGGTCATCGCTGGCCCCGCTGAGACTAGCCGCGGGCTCAGCGTGCTCTTTCTCGATGCCGAGGGCCGCCTCCTCGACAGATCTGAAGTCACGAGCGGCACCCAGCTCGAAGCTCAGCTGGATGCAGCACGCGTTGGCGACAATTTGGTGCTGTGCTGGATTGAGCGCGACGGCCTCGAGGAGCGCTTGTACTTGGCAGCGCTCGGCCGCGACACTCGCCTCGTGGTCGGGCCGCAGCCCGCCTCGGCGCCCTTCGGGCGTCAACGCCTGCTCGAGATCGTGCCGGCGTCGGATCGACGCACGGAGGCGATACTGGCGTGGGAAAACATCGGTCAGGCTCCCGGCGGTCAGCGGCGTGTGCTGCTCGGAAGGCTGTCTGATCAGGCCAAGCTCGGCGTGGAGCGGGCTGAATTGAGCTTTACCGGCGAGGTCGGCAGCCGCCCAGAGCACGCACGCAAGGGTAAGGGGCTCGCCAGCCTCACGCGAGCCGCGCCTTGCGCGCAAGGTGCTCCGTGTGCCAGCTCCGATCCTGTCCCCACCTTCGTCGAGTTTGGGCCCGATCTGCAGGTGCTCGCCTCCGAGCCCGTGCGCTTGGCGCCGGCGGCCGGGCAGCCCGCAAATTTGGCGTGGGGGCTCCGCTGCAATGGCACGACGTGCAGCGCGCTCGGTGCTCTACCGGCCACGCCTGTGCCCGTTTACGGCGTGGAGCTGCGCGCACGCTCCGGGGCTTGGCCCAGGGTGGCCCGTCGCTTGACAGAATCGCTGCCGCGCGCACTGGAGATGCGGGCTGTGGCAGCAACGGATTTGATGGCGGAGGTGGCTGCAGCGCGAGCCGGCAGCGGTTGGCTGGTCGCTTCGCTGACTCAATTCGACGAAAGCACGCCCTACGTGCGCCGTACGACGCCAGCGCCCGACGGTCGCTTGGCCCCGGTTCGAGCCATTCTGTCTGTACAGCCCATGGCATCGAACGGCACCGAAGCGGGTGCTCCGCGGGTGATATCCTACCGAGCGCGGTCGTCCAACGGCATCGCCCTGGTGCCGGCCCCGGATGAACGCGTGCTCTTGGCTTGGTCGGCACTCGATCGGCAACGACCGGAAGTCTTCGCCACGCTCCTCAATCGCTCCGGGCAGCCCCTGTTTCAACGCATGCTGACGCTGGGCGCGGGAAATGTGACGCAGGTCGCGGCGGCTGCGTTGCCACAAGGCTACATCGTCAGTTGGATCGCCGACCGCAACGGTGAGCCGCGAGCTTTTGCTGCCCGCCTGACCTCAGACCTCGGTCGAGGTGCGCCGGAGCAGCAGCTGGGCCAGACGCCGGGGCCCGCCGCAGGCTTGAGTCTGTTGCCGCGCGCTGACGGCGCATGGCTGGCTTCGGTCCATGACGCCGGGCAAGAGCACATCTTATCCATTACACGCCTCGATCCAAAAACCGCAGCCCCCCAGGGGGCTGATGTCGAGATCCAACGCAGCACGACTGCCGCTTTGGTCTCGCCATCGCTGGCGGCAAAGGGTGAGGGCGCAATCTTGGCCTGGATCGAACGCCCTGTGCCGGCCCGCGCCGAGAGCGCACGTGCGTGGCTCGTGGAGCTCGGCGCCGACGCGCGACGCAAAGGTGAGCCGGTGGCGGTCGCTTCGGCGACAGCGAATCCAATTGCCGTTCGCCTCTTCTGCACAGACGAGCTCTGCCAAGGCGGGCTCGACTATCGACCGCCCAGCGGCCCTCTCCTCGAAGGTTTCAACGCAGATGCGCTGGACCCCCCGCCGAGCAGCCAACTGCTGGTCCGGCGCGCCAGCGAAGCCAACGACCCGCCCGCCTTCGCGCTGACCGATACCGCCATCTTCTACGCTGACCGCGGAGAGCAACGCGGGTTCCTGCGGCGCGCCGCGGTGGGCTGGCGGTAGACTCGGCGTCATGCACAGCATAGCTCCAACTGTCGCCAAGTATTTGGCAGCTCTCTCGCCAGATCGCCGCAAGGCCATCGCGACCGTGCGCTCCGTGATCAAAGAGCACCTGCCGAGTGGCTATGCGGAAACCATGCAGTACGGGATGATTTCTTACGTCGTGCCCCTCAGGCTCTATCCCGCGGGTTATCTGGGCAAGCCGGACGTGCCGCTGCCCTTCGTCAGTCTGGCCTCGCAAAAGAACCACATGGCTGTCTATCTGACGAACGTGTACGCAGATCCGAAGCTCGACGCATGGTTCAAAGCAGCCTGGAGAAACGCGGGTAAGAAACTCGACATGGGCAAGTCCTGTTTGCGTTTCAGACAGCTGGACGAGCTGGCTCTGGATGTGCTCGGGCAAGCGGTGGCTCGTACACCCGTCGCCGAGCACGCCGCCCGCTACGAGCAGTCGCGGAAGCCGCGCGGAAAATAGCGGATTTTCGCGCCCGGTATCGGAAAGATCTAGCAACTCCTCGGCGCACCCGGTCGATGCTGTGGCGTGACGTGGTGGACCTTCGACGACAGTGGCGGAATTCTGGAGCTCGACGCGCCAGCATTAGAGCTCCACTGGCGCCTGGTTGGCGGACGGACACTCGCGTGGTGGAGCGACTGTAGTGGGCGCCTGCTCCGGTTTGCCACGGTCGGGGTTGGCTGAGGCGACCCTCCGACGTGATCGAGGCTCGGGGTGTGAGCCCGCGTCGTCTCCGCCGTCTTCCAGACGCAACAACAGTCTGGCTGGATTTTTTCCGGTAGTTCTTCTGCCCGCAAATTCGGCGGTCGCGGCTCTCGCGGCAATGCGGTATGCGTATCGGCTAGAGCGCCTGCGCCGAGCGGCGGGGCGCCTTCAACGCCGGATTACACCCCGGATTCACCGTGACAACACCCTCAGGCAAGCCACCCCTCGACGAGCACCCCGATACGGGCTGGGACTCTGCTGGTAATGGCGCTGCTGGTAGTGGCGCGCGCCCCGCTGAGGGCACTTCACTCGACCCGCCATCGCCGCGCCAGAGCGGAGCCGCTGCCGCTGCAGAGGCGAGCGAAGGGGAACGCCCCATCTACGGCACTGGCGTGCCATATGGCGGCGACGAGCGGACCGAAGAGGTTGATCCCGTCGCTCTGGACGCCCCTTTTTCGTCGGATGAACGGAAACGCGGCGTGTCTGTGGTCGCGGCCGTAGCCAAGAAAACCGCGGCCTCGTCCACTGCCTCGGCGCCTCCCGCCGTGCCACGTCAAACGCCCAGCGTGCCTCGGCGGGATTTACAGATGAATGCTCCCGCGGCACAGATGATGATGCTGAGCGACTTGTTCGACTCGACGCCACCTCCGGGGTTGATGGAGCCTCCGGATCCCGCAGCGTTTTCCTCATCCCGCCCGCCGCCCCCGCAGAGCAGCCCGCAGCCGACGTCCAGCAACCTCAACGCGCTGGTCGCGTTGCCGAACATCAGTGTCACGGGAGAGCCCGCGCCCGCCGAGCGCCCGTCGTTCCTCAGGCGCAGCTCCCCCTCGCCGGCCACCAGCCCGTCGCAACCCCCCGCGCGTGAGCCTGCCGGATCTAGCGGGCAGCGCCGTAGCGTTCCGACGCTCGAGAGCGCGGGCAATGCAGCTTCCAAAGCTGCCGTTTCCAAGGACCCGGGACCGGCAGAAAGTGCGCCCCCGAGTGAAGGCGCGAGTCCGATCGCCCGTCTCGCGTCGGAGGTCCCGACGAGCCGCCCTCCCGACGTGGTCGTGGGGTCGAGCCGCACCAGCCCCTCAGCGCGGCCACCAGGCCGCACCGGGGACGCCGAGCCGAAGCCCAAGCAAACGGTGGCCGCCGCACCGCCTCCCTCCAGCCGGGGTGGCAAAGCTCCACTGCCCTCCATCATGTTGGCTGCCGACGTCGAAGCGGAGCCGGATAGCTCGGCGCGCCGAGCGCAGCGGGCCTCGCGCGCCACCGTGAGGATTGAGCTGCCGCCGGACTTTGGGCGTCCCGGGGCCCCAGTGCCGGCGGGGCTGTACTCGAGCGCCGACCATTTGCCAGCGCCGGGAGCCGGCATCGGCATCAACCTGCCGAAGCTGCCCGTGCCGCAGCGTCTCGAAAGCCTCAAGTCGAAAAAGAGCCTCTGGATAGTGGTGGGTGCCCTGTTCGCCGTTGCCGTTCTGGTCCTCGCGTTGCGGCCGCGTTCCGGCTCGCTAGTGGTCACCGCTTCGGGCCCCGGCAACCGCGCGGTCGAGCAGGTGCAGATCTTCATCGACGACCATCCACCGCAACTGTGCGCCACGTCCCCATGCCGCATCGAGCCGTTGTCGCCTGGCCTGCACACGCTCCGGGCCACCGCTACCGACCTCGCCTCACAAGCCGAAGAGACCGTGGAGATCACGGCGGGGCAAGAGGCCATCTACAATATCAACCTGCTCGGAACCGAGCCTGCCATCAAGGCGGGTGGCTTGCGCATCGCCGCGGCCGAAACGGATTTGACCCTGTACGTCGACGGCAAGCGAGTCGGGAAGTTGCCTCAAGAGTTGTCCGGGCTATCGGGTGGCAAACACTGGATCAAGCTCGACGCCGAGGATGGGTCGCCTGCCATCGAGAAGGCTGTGGTCATTTTGCCGGGCGAGACGGTCGACGTCGAACCGAGCGCCGCCAAGCGCGACAAAGCGCTCGTCACCATTTCTCTCAGCCCGGGCAGTGAAGGGGCTTCCGTCACACTCGACGATGCCTTCTTGTTGGATTTCCCCGCGGAGCTCGAGCTCGAGCCGCAATCAGTGCATGTACTGTCGGCGAGCAAGCCAGGCTACGAGGACTTTTCCGTCGAGGTTCAAGTAGAGGAAGGCGAAAGCGAGAAGCTCATCGAGGTGGCGTTGACGCCTTTGGATGGGAGCCACAACGTGCGGCGGGCCCGGGCCAAATCGGCCCGCAAAGCGGCTCCTGCCAAGGCCGCATCCGGCGCGATGGGCGACGCTACGCAGGGCTTGCTCAACATCAATTCGGATCCTCCGTCGCAGATCATTCTCAACGGCAGGCCCCTCGGGAATACTCCGAAGACAGCCATCGCAGTACCTGGCGACAGCCTGCAGACGATCGTGTTCGTGCATCCCACGATGGGGCGACGGCGAGCGCAAAAATTCGTGCCTGCCGGCAAGCAACGCACCGTCGCGATTAGATTCTGATTCGGCTCGGGCTTACTTTGGATCTAGTTTCTTGATGAAGACGACGCGCGGACGAGCGGGACCCGCGTAGTCTTCCACCTGCGACACGTCCCAACCTGTCGCTTGATGGAACCCGATCGACCCGTCGTTGCCCGTCGTGGTCACCGCTTTCATGCACACGCAGCCCTGCGAGCGGCATTCTTCCTCGAACGCCTGATACAGCACCTTGCCAACGCCACGGCGGCGGTAGTCAGGATGGATGCCTACGAGGTGAACGTAGCCGGTCTTGGGTGGGCCGGGCGCAATCAGGCCGAATAGAAAGCCGACCAAAATGCCGTCGTGTTCCACCACCCGTGCGCACTGACCGAGCTCATAAAAGAAAACGGGGTGGGCCAGGGCTGACGTCGGCCCTCCCCACCAGCGGTCGATCACCTGGACGATGTGGTCGTAGTCTTTCTTGCCAAGGGGACGAGTGATCATTGATCTCCTGCGAGGAGCGGTGCTCACCTCGCGCCTCGTCTGTCGCGTTGGCGCGCCGCTGCACCCGCCTCATTCCTGTAGCAGGTCGGGGACAAGGCCCCACGGGAAAATGGGCTGGATACTAGGCCGGCCCAATCGTTGCTCGGGACCGCTCAGGTCCGGCGCCGCAACCCGAGAATGGCTGGTCTTTGGGCAGGTCCTCGTGTATCCCGCGCGCATGTCTAGCGGCATTCTCATTGCTCCGTCGATCCTGAGTGCCGATTTGGGCCACCTTGCACGCGAGATCGCCGATGTCGAGGCCGGTGGCGCAGACTGGGTGCACGTCGACGTCGTCGACGGGCGTTTTGCGCCGCACCTCACGTTCGGACCCAGCATCGTCCAAGCCGTTCGGCGCGCCACTCGAATGCCCGTCGACGTTCATTTGATGGTCAACGAACCCGAGCGCTATCTCGAGCCATTCGCCAGCGCTGGAGCCGACATCATCACGGTCCACGGGGAAGCCTGTCGTGACCTGCCAGGCGCCCTGGCGAAAATTCGTTCCCTCGGCAAACGAGCAGGCGTCGCGCTGCGGCCAGAGACGCCCATTGACGCGCTGCACCAGCTGACGGGGGCCATCGATCTCGTCCTCGTGTTGTGCGTGAGCCCGGGCCAAGCGGGTCAGGCATTTCTCGAGTCCCAGCTCCCGAAGATCGCTGCGGTGCGTAAGATGATTGACCAATCCGGTCGCGCCATCGACCTTGAAGTGGATGGAGGAGTGTCGGTGGAAAACGCGGCTCGTACAGTGGCGGCAGGAGCTCGCGTATTGGTGTCGGGGTCAAAAATTTTCGACACCCCCGACCGAGCGCGGGCGATCGCGGCTTTCCGAACCGCCGCCGCTTCCGTCTGAGCCCCAGCACGGGAAGCGACCGGATTGGCGGCCCGCGGCCGTAGCCTGTGTGATGGCCGTGAGCTGCGGTCCTGGGCTCGCTGAAACGTCTAGCCCCTTCACAGCCCCCGCCTGGCCACAGCTTGCGGCTCGAGCCGAAACCTCGGCGCCAAATGTCGGCGAGCTCGCGCAGCTGCTGGCACGGATAGCTCGAGAGCGGGGCTTGCTGCCCCGGGCAACACCCGCCCTGCTCGAGCTGTCCGGCCTCGCGTTGACGCGCCGGGCAATGGCGCAAGTGCGCCGGGACACTCCGGAACGTGTCCGGGCGGCGCACGCGCAGCTGCTGTTGCGCCTCGAGCTCGTGCCCGCCGGTTTCGAGTGGCTACCCGCCATGGAAGCAGCGCTACAGGGCAGACTAGAGGCTTTCTACGACCCCGGCGAGCGCAGCATCTTCATCGATCGCGCTTTGCTCGGCAGCGCCCGGCAGCGCGCTCTGGCCCATGAGCTGGTGCACGCACTGCAGGATCAGCATCACGACCTTGGAGCGCGCTTGGCGTATGCACCCGACGCCTGGGACCGCCAGAGCGCGTTGCACGCACTGGCCGAAGGGGATGCGGAAGTCCTCGTCTCCCAACTGAGCTTGCCGGGTCCGGTGTCCGCGACGGGAGTGGACGAATCCCGGACACTGTCCGGGATCGAGACGTCCGCGGACACTCCCCGCGTGCTCGTCCGCTCCCTCTCCGCGGCCTATGTGGATGGCCGCGCTCTAGTGGAGCGTGTGCACGCCACTGGGGGATGGGAGGCCGTAGACGCGCTATTTACAAATCCCCCCACGACGACACACGAAATGTTGCACCCTGACGCTGCGCGGCCAGCACGGGCTGCGGGGGCGCTGTCGGTGGGGTTGCCTCCCGATCCGACTTGGCAGCTCCTCTACAGCGATGTGCTCGGCGAGCAGACCTGGCGCATCGTATTGGAAGAGTGGGTCACCGAGCGGGCCGCCGAGCAAGCAGCCCGGGGCTGGGTCGCCGACCGCCTCGAATGCTTCAAAAAGGGTGGAGCGCATGCCTTGGTCTGGGAGCTGCACACCGCAGATGCATCGGGAGCGAGCCGCGCCTGGAACGCTGTGCTCGAAGGACTCGAATTTGCTTCGCTCGATGCGGCGCGAGGAGAGCGCGACCCTCGGTTCCGGTGTCGGGCACATCGTGACAGCGGCGTCATCGCCGCACTTCGCTCACATCACCAGCTATGGCTGCTGTCGCTCTCGGAGTTGGCCACAGAGGCAGGCTGCCCCATGATGGCGGATTGGGCTGAGCAGCTCGTCAGGTTGCGCGAGGGCGGCGGCTCCGACCTGGGTCCGTCGCACCTCACCGGTCCCAGGTGACCCCGCTCGTCAACCACTCCTCTGCCCGGTACCGGCCAAGGCCGGGCTGACGCCAGGATCGCGCCATCATAAAGTTGGCCCAGCAAAACGGCACACCCGGCATATCCCGCGGTGGAACACTCTCCTACGGCTGCCAGAAGTTACACGTGATTGCGGCGGGTTGGGTCGGTCAGCCCCCTACCCTGCGCTACAGAGAGCAGGGCTGCATCGCATTGGCACACGGCGTGCATTCAGTTCCGAGCATGTCTTCCTTGCCTCCTAGCTCACTGAGCAGTTTCCCACCCGCATCGATGCCGGTGGCGGTGCGGTGCCCGGCCTTGCCGGGGGACATGTCGTGGACGGCGCTCCTGGCGGATACCTCTTCGGGGTTGAGTGGGCTCGGTCGCCGACGTGTCAGGGTCCACCAGCGCCAGGGAAGCACCCGCGAAGGCTTGCGCCTGGTGGTCCAATCCTATCGCGAGTGTGATGTGGTGGCGGGGCGTCCTACTCCGTATGCAAGGCCACTGGCTTCAGCGCAACGCGGCGTCAGCAGCGAGCAATTGAAGGGGGGCGTGCAGCTCGACCTGGTACATTTCGAGGCCGAGGATGAGGACGTGGTCGTCATCGCCTGGGCCGAAGAGGGTGAGCCGGACTTGGACTACGACGGCCTCGAAGCCCGCCCGCCGCGGGCGGCGCACCTGGCCGCCGTGGAACCGCTGTACTCCTGAAGTGAGCAAGCGGTCACAGCCCAACGCGCCCGCGTGCCTGGACGGAACGCGGTGGGCAAGCGCGACAGCTCGTGACGCTCAGTTGTAGAGAACCGAGAACATCAGGCTCAGACCGACCTCGGTGACGGTCACGTCGTCATCCGAGTTGGTGGCGCGCAGCGCATCTAAACGCAAGAGGCCTCCGATGGACCATTCGGGCGCCACCCACGCGTCGTATCCGGTCCAAAAAGCGCCGCCAAAGCCGAGCGCATCACCGCCATCGCCAGGGCCTCCGACGTCGAACGCAACCCGCGCCAGACCTGCGAGCCCCCCCATGTGCCAGCCGCGTTTGGGGTCGAAGTACCCATCGGCAAAGGGCCCGATGATCAGCGTGCTCATGTCGCCAGACCCCGACAGCCCCGTCCCCTCCACCTCCCAATCTCCCGATAGCTGCAGGCCCCCGAGCAAGCCGCCGCCAATCGTGAAGCCCGGTGCCGGACTACCGCCAATCAGGAGGTCGTAGTTGAGCGTCAACCCTCCAGAGCTGAGGTCGCCGCCGACGGTGTCGATGTTTGCGCTCAGAAGAGTACCGAGGCCCGCATCCAGACGCAGGTAAAAGCCTTCGTGCTGGTGGAATTCGCGGGCCACGGGCGGCCCGGGCTCGGGCGTGCTCAAATCGATGCTCGGCGAGCCCGTGAGGTTGATGGCAGGAGGCGCTTCGGGAGGCGCCGTTTCACCTGCGGCGGGCGCCGGCTGAGCGACTTCAGCGGGCGCCTGGGCGCTGGCGACGCCAGACAAGAACACGGCCGTGGCCGCCGACAGGGCAGCGCAGCCCCGCGCCCGGTTGACCCACCTAGATTCAGAAATAAGCATGGAAAGCTCCTCGGTCGAAAACGACGTCAACTCCGGCGTAGGACATTTCCTGTCTGAAACCAAGGGGCGCACGCGGACCGCGGCACGGTCGTGGGCCCGAGGCAGAGCCACGTCAAAGCCCGGCCGAAGCGCGCGGGACGGACCCGGTTGGCTTCGGCCGCAGAGCACGCCATGCTGCCGACATGCAACCGGAGACGGGCGGCCGCTTCACCGTGCGGTTATTGAGCCACGACGAAGGCCAAGCGCGCTTCCAGGTCGACCTCGCGACGCATGCAGGGACGTGGTCAACCCAAGCGAGTGTCGCCATTGGTGATGGCGCGGTTCAGTGGGGCACGTGGGCCGGAAACGGTGAGCCACCCGAGTGGCTATGCCAATACACGCGAGCCGCCTTGAGGACCGCCTGGCGGCAACACGCCGACGAAGGGTGGCCGCGGCGCCTCACTCGCTGGCGCGACATTCCGGCGCATGGTCGGGGCGGTGGCGGAAAAACGGACAGTTGATGTCGCCTGCTCCCACCCCCTCAGGCGTCATCACTCTGCTCACCGATTTCGGCCTGTCCGATCCCTTCGTGGGGGTGATGACCGGCGTCATCCTGTCGCGCTTTCCCGGCGCCCGCGTGGTGGACTTATGTCACGGCATCCCCGCTCAAGCCATTGCGGAAGCCGCTTTCTGGCTCGAGCGCTGTTATCACTGGTTCCCTCCAGGCACCGTGCACGTGGCCATCGTCGATCCCGGCGTGGGCAGCGCACGCCGCATCCTCGCCGCAGCGCTGAACGGGCACTACTTCCTCGTCCCGGACAATGGATTGCTCGGGCAGCGGCTCCAGGACAGCCCGGGCTCGCGCCTGCACGAGGTCGACCTGGCGCGCCTGGGGCTCGCAACGCCGAGCGCCACGTTTCACGGCCGCGATGTGTTCGCGCCGCTGGCTGCAGCGCTGGCCAGCGGCGCGCAGCGTTTGGACTTCCTCGGGCCCTCCGCCGTCGCTCGCCCGTGTCTGCTCGCGGCCCCAGTCGTCACCCCCGAAAGCATCTCGGGCGAAGTCGTCACCATCGATCGCTTCGGAAACTTGCTCACCAACCTCGACGCACCCCTTGCGCTCGCAGCTCAGGCCACGCACGTCGAGGTCGCCGGCCGCCGCATCCCGCTGCACCGCACCTACAGTGACATCGGGCACGGGCAGCTCTTGGCGCTCGTCAACGCGTTCGGGGTAATTGAAATCGCAGAGCGTGACGGCAGCGCCGAACACACTCTCGGCATCGGCCGCGGCGCACAGGTGCGGCTCCCGGCTCGCCCGCGGCATCAGACACACGATGCAGGCTGATAGCAACACCGCCCACGCGTCTTTGGTCGAGAGCGCTGGGCGCTGGCCCGCTCTGCTCGGGGCCGCCCTGGCAGCATTGGTGGGCATCGCGACGGCCTGGGGGTTCAGCGTGGACGACGCTCTCATCTCAGCGCGGGTGGCCCACCACCTCGCTCAGGGGCAGGGCTATCGCTTCAACGCGGCTGGCCCGAGCGTCGATTGCGTGACGCCGCTAGGCTGGGCCTTCTTGCTGGCGCCAGTGGCGGCAACCAGCCCCTGGCAGGCCATGACCTGGGCCAGCGTCGGTGGAGGCGTGCTTTGGGTTCTGACGGCAGCAGCGCTCGGTCGAGCTTGCGCCAAGCTCTGCTCGGGTTGGCGCGGGATCAGCATCGGCCTCACGTTGGCAACCTGCCTGCCTCTCGGCGCCTGGGCCGTCTCGGGCATGGAAACAGGAATGATGATGGCCCTGGGAGCAGGCGCGCTCGGGCGCGGCTCTTGGGGTGCCGCCTGCGCGGGCGTGGCCGCTGCGCTGAGACCGGAGCTGTTGCCCTGGGCAGTCACGCTAGCGTTCGGTAGCGCGCTGGCTCGACGGGACAGCCTGTGGCAGAGAGCCCTGGCGCTTGGCCTGGCCGTGGTGCCCGCGGTCGCCGTTGCCGTGATACGCAACGTTAGCTTTGGTAACCCGGCACCGCTCGCCATCTTCGCCAAGCCCTCGGACTTCGAGCACGGCCTGCGCTATGGGTTGGGCGCGTTACTGCTTTCGGGGCCTCCCTACCTGCTCGTCGCCTACGGCGCCTGGCGCGGCTTGGCCAGACGGCATTGGGCCATCGCGGTGGCCGCAGGCGTTCACCTGATGGTGTTGATTGGAATTGGCGGTGACTGGATGCCGTTCTGGCGCCTCGCCATGCCCATTTTCCCGGGTGTGCTGGTCGTGGGTGCCGCGTTGGCGGCACATTCGCGCGCACCCGCCCACGCGGCGCGCCTGTTGGCCGTGCTCGCCTGCGCTGGGCTGTTGCACGGCGCTCGTGGCCGAGAGACACGAGCGGTCCGCAGCGACCGGGCTCGCATGCTGGCCGACGTCGCGCCACTCTTGGCGGGCAGCTCGCGCGTCGCGACCGTCGACGTCGGATGGGTCGGCGCCGCCGGCCGCCAGCATGTGGTTGACCTGGCAGGTGTGACGGATGCAGAAGTGGCGCATCTGGCCGGCGGCCACACGAGCAAACGTCTACCGGAGGACTTCCTCGAGCGACGTCAGGTAGATGCGCTCGTTCTACTGTTGGCGGCCGACACGCCCCCCGGCGCTTCGCCGCGCTTCGCGCGCCAGGTCGAGGCCCGCGTGATGCGATTGCGCGGCGCCGAACAGTTCGTGCCCGTGGGCAGGGTCGGGCTCAACGCGCATCAGGATTACCTGGTGCTGCGCCGCCAGCAGACGCCCGACATCACGCCATGAGCCAGCGCCCGCTCAGCCCCCCGCGAGGCTTCCGGCAGCCGCGTTGCGCGGCCTGTGCGCTCTCCGAGCCGCTCTGCATCTGCCAGCTCTGGGCGCCGCTCCAGGCTCCCATCGACTTCAGCGTGGTCATGCCCCGCAGCGAAGCGCGCAGCGCCTCCAATAGCGCTCGCTTACTTGCGCTGTGGCTGCCGCAAACCCACCTGCACGTGCACGGCGCCCCCGAAACCCCTCGCGAGCCGAGCGCCCTGTTGGCGCGAGCCGGAACCGCCCTGCTCTTCCCGGGCGGCAGCGATTCCGCGGCGCTGCCCGGGGGCATCCAACATTTGATCGTCCCCGACGGCACCTGGTCGCAAGCCCGCCGTATCGAGCGGCGTTGGTTCGCACCGCACGCTCTACCGCGCCTGTCGCTCGATGCGCACTGGCCCTCGGCCTATGGGTTGCGACGCGGCCGATCGGGCCTCTGCACGTTCGAGGCCGCCGTGATCGCGCTGGGCCTGCTGGCAGACGCTGCCCTCGCTCAGACCTTGCTTCACCGCTTTGCCGAATGGGCCAAGCGAGCACGCTGGCTCAGGGACGGGGGACCTCGCCCCGACACGCGTGCGGCGCCGGCTGATCGCGCTCTGCATCCCGCCGCCGAGCATTGGCGAGCTCGGGAGCCGTTCGCGCTAGGCGGGGTGCTGACCCCAAGCTCGGCCTCGGATCGAAATAGCCAGCCCAGAGCACACCGCGAGCAACGCGCCGAGGACGATGAGCCCTGCGGAAAACGACCCACCCGGTGACGCGAGTTGGTCCAAGATCACCGGCCCCGCTTGGCCGCCCAGGTTGCCGAGCGAGTTGATCCAAGCAATGCCGCCCGCAGCTGCGGTGCCCGTGAGCAGCCCGGTCGGCAAGCTCCAAAACGGACCGATCAGCGACCAGCGCGCGGCCACGCATAACGTCATGACCGGCACCAACAGCACACGGGGCACGGGCAACGCCAATAACAAAAGGCCGACCGCGAAGGCGAGCGCGGCGAACGCTACATGACCCGCGTAGTCGCGAGTCGCATCCGCCCGCCGACCATAGGCGACCATCAGGGGCAGCGTGACGAGCGGTGCAATGGCTGAAAGCGCCCCGAGCGCTGACGACCCGAGCTCGGGGTACGCCTGAGCCAGCAAGGTCGGGGCGAAGAAATCCAGCCCGTAACCGCCCACTACGTTCAGAAAATAAATCAGGCTGAGCAAAAGCACTCGCCGGTCCCCGAGCGCTTGGCCCAGCGTGGGCTGCCCATGCCGCGCCAGCTCGGCTCGCTCCGTACTCAGCCTGTGATTGAGCCAAGCACGCTCGTCGGGAGCAAGCCAGTGCGCGTCGTCGGGCTTATCGGGCAACACCACGAGCACGACGATCCCGAGCGCGATGGATGGCAACCCCTCGACCAGGAACAGCCACTGCCAACCCTGCAGGCCCAGCTGCGGATGGTCGAGCAGCCAGCCCGAGAGTGGACTGCCGATCACGAATGAAAACACTGCCGCCAACACGAACAGCGACACCGCGCGGGCGCGGTACACGCGGGGGAACCAAGCGGTCAGAAAAAAAATCACGCCCGGAAAGAAGCCCGCCTCCGCCGCGCCGAGCAACAAGCGGAGCGCGTAAAAAGACTTCGCTCCAGACACGAACAGCATGCACGCCGAGATGATGCCCCACACCACCATGATACGCGCGATCCAACGCCGAGCGCCCACCCGCACCAGCACTAGATTCGAGGGGACCTCGAGCAGGAAATAGCCGACGAAGAAAATGCCCGCGCCCGTGGCATACTGGGACTGACTCAGCCCGAGTGCGGGTAGCATCGCCAGCTTGGCAAAGCTCACGTTCACACGGTCGATGAACGCCGCCACGAAGCACACGAACAAGAGCGGCAGCAGACGCCAGGTCACCTTGCGGATCACGCGGCGCTCGAGCTCGGGCAACACGCGCCTGATTAAGCCCCAGCTCCCGCGCGCAGCGCAAAAAAAAACGGGCCCCAGCTTGTCTCTGGGGCCCGCGTTTGGCGCTCACCTCTCGGGAGCGACCACTTGGCTAAAATTAGCCTGGCGACGTCCTACTCTCCCACACAGATTCCCCATGCAGTACCATTGGCTCTGAAGAGCTTGACTTCCGAGTTCGGGATGGGATCGGGTATGGCCTCTTCGACAAAGTCGCCAGAAAGTTTGGGCGTTTCAGTATCCGAAGACACTGCCGAAGTCACTATCCGAAGACAGCGCTTCTTTCGCAGCAACCAAGCTCACTCGACAGCGAGTAAGCGGATCGTTGCGTTCAAGTAGCACGACTGTTTGAAGTGTGCGTATCGTCGCCCGGACTCCGGGCGTTACTCAATGTTTGCCTTAGCGGATATGGTCAAGCCGCACGGCCTATTAGTACTGGTTAGCTCCGCGCATCGCTGCGCTTCCACACCCAGCCTATCAACCTCGTGGTCTACAAGGGGCCTTTAGTGCCTTACGGCAGGGATACCTAATCTTGAGGCCAGCTTCCCGCTTATATGCTTTCAGCGGTTATCTGTTCCGAACATGGCTACCCGGCTATGCCACAGGCGTGACAACCGGAACACCAGCGGTTCGTCCACCCAGGTCCTCTCGTACTATAGGCAGACCCTCTCAAGTATCCTGCGCCCACGGCAGATAGGGACCAAACTGTCTCACGACGTTTTAAACCCAGCTCGCGTACCGCTTTAATTGGCGAACAGCCAAACCCTTGGGACCTGCTCCAGCCCCAGGATGCGATGAGCCGACATCGAGGTGCCAAACCGCGCCGCCGATATGAACTCTCAGGCGCGATCAGCCTGTTATC
>JANOIG010000044.1:0-45235 GCA_031407405.1 Deltaproteobacteria bacterium | reverse complement strand
TAATGGCCGTGGACACCCGCAGCGATCCCGAGAAGAACCTGAAGCTCAAGCGCCATTGGGCCAGAGTCGGCGTGGAGCGCCTGGGTGCGGCCGAAACACCCGCGGATGCGCTCTTTTCCTTCAACCTATTTGCGGTGAGCGAGAGCAACTGGGAGCGCATCCGCAAATTGCAGCTCGAATACTATGATCGCGTGCGTGCCATCGTGGACGAAGCGCCCGGCACCGATCACGTGGTGCTGATGAATCTGCAGCTGATTCCGCTCGAACACCGGAGCAAGCGCGCGTGATTGTATTGCACATTGCATCCGTGCACGCGCAATTACCAGCACGACGAGTGGCATTTTGTGCTAGCGGGTCCGCTCTAGGCCGCGCACACTGAAGCGCATGCAGGGAGTGACGAGGTGCTGGGCTCGGCGGTTCACCGCAAACGCAGCACCCCTGGCGTTGCTCATCGCGTGCGGTGGCGACACTCGGGATGAGAATCCTGGCGCGGGCCAAACGGGCTCCCCCGCCGTCCCGGTGCCGCCGGATCGCGAGAGCCCGGTGCCTTTTCGACCGCCTGAACGTCTTCCACCACCAGGCAGCTTGCCCCAGGTTCCGAACGTTCCGTTCCCCACTCCGGACCGCGCCGGGGTTTTCGGCGATTGGCTGTACCTGGCCATGCCCGAAGGCTTGTTCGCGTTCGACACGGCCGCTTCGCTCGGCACCGAATCCGCGCGACCATTGCTTCCCGGCGCACTTCCGCAGTGGATCGGCATCGACGGTAATGCGCTCAGCGTGATCGCGACCGTCGTCGCCGATGATCCCTCGCTCGTCGAGCACGGACCCGTGACCCGGCTGTACCGGCTGGATTTGTCGAGCGACGCTGGGAATCCCAATGTCTCGTCCAGCATCGATCTGCCAGGGCGTATCGAGCAGGCGCGGCTCGAACCTGGACGGCTCGTCACGCTGAGCGGTGTGGCCGCCGCATCCGACTGTTCTGGCGAGCCGCGGCTTGCATATCCTGAGGACAGGCACCCCAACCAGATGGTGGTCACTGAGCTCGGGCTAGATGGCGGAAGCTGGGCTGTCACCGAGCAGGTGACCGTTGAGAGCGTGCAGGGCTTCGTCGAGACGCGCGATGCGTACGTTCTGACCCATGAAAACTATATTTCCGACGCGCCAGATTCAGCTGACCTCACGGTGGTCGAGGTGAGCAACGGAACCCTCTCGCGTTGGTCGAGCGTCGAAGTCGTTGGCCGTCCGGAACCGAGCGGCCCCATGGGGGTCGCCGCGGGCAAGCTCGCCGCCTTCCTGTACGACGAGAACGACGACGAAAGCTGGCTCGAGCTCGCCGTTTTTTCCCCAGGTGCGGTGGTGCCCAGGCTCGGCGGACTTCGCATCGTGGTGTTCGCACGGGAGGCGCATTTCGAGGGGTCTTTCGCGCTCATCCCGGGTCGAGAAAGAGAGGCAACCGTACGGGCTGGGCTGGTCATCGACTGGCAGCGCGATGGTGGACCTGTGGTCGTGGCCGAGATGCCGGCGGATCTGTTCCAGCTCCATGCGATCGGGGAACGCTGGCTGGGCATCGGCCGCCAGCGCAGCGTGGTGTTTCAGCTGAGATCCGAGGGAACCATCGAGATCGACGCCGAGCTCGGTCCGCCTCCGGGCGCTCTGGACGATTCTAGGTCACTGCTCTGGGATGAAAGCTCGCAGAAAGCGTGGCTGAGCTACGCCGTCGCCGGGACTGATGCGCCGGGTGTGAATGCCGAACGCGCCATCGGCATCCTGGACCTGTCGGGAACGACACCCGAATGGCGCAATGGGCCCCGCACGTGGGGGCAGCTCCACGCCGGATTGGTGCTCACCCCTGCGGGCGTGCTCGCCGCAACAATCACTGGAGAGTACTCGCACGCTCTGCTCGAAGCGATCGATCCAGCCGCGGCGCAAAGCCAGGTTGTCGCATTTGCCGAGCGGCCTTTGGCGGTCGCCTTGCGAGAGTCCGAGCGTTTCGAGCTGCGCACGGACTATCAGGGCCGCCGGCGTCTGGACATCGAGGAGAATGGCATGACGACGAGTGTCGACCTCGGCTACGCCGCGACCGAGTTGCGCGCCCTTGACGACGCCTTGTTGGCGTACTCGCTCGACCGCTATGATCCCTGCTACCCTCGGCTGAGCCCGCCTGACGACGAATTCGGTTGCTCGCCAGATGATCGGCCGGCGCTGAGCTTGCTCAAAACCA
This sequence comes from Deltaproteobacteria bacterium, assembly GCA_031407405.1. Classification (GTDB taxonomy): domain Bacteria; phylum Myxococcota_A; class Polyangia; order Polyangiales; family Polyangiaceae; genus SZUA-265. The sequence continues at coordinate 43,014 of JANOIG010000044.1, read as the reverse complement.
CACCTCCGACGCTCGAGAGCGAAGCGCCGTTGCCAATGACGGATCCGAGCAGTGTTGGCGACATCTCGCAGGACTGGCGCGAAATCTTGACGCAAGGGCAGCAGGTGGCGTTGCTCCAACGACGCAGCGCCCGCTGCTCGAACGAGAGAAACTGCACCGCGCTCGGCGTTGCGTTCGATGTGGTCGAGGGTTTCGGCGATTTCGAGCAGCACTGGCTGTTCCCATTCGATAGGACGACAGCCACGTTTGAAACACCGCTGCTCCTTCCCGATGAGCCTGGCTTCACCGGGCTCAGCGCCTCCGGCCTGAGCACGCGCGACGCAACGGCCCTCGTTCTGTCGACGCCGCTCAGCCACGATGAGGATCAGGTTCTGCTGGCCCACATCGAGCTCTTGCGCATCCCCGAGACTACTCTTTCTGGGCTCGACCGCGCCGAACGCATCACCGTGCCCGGAGAGCCGATGTTTGTCGCCGGCGAGCGCGCGGTCAGCATCGAGCCAGCTGGGCCGGTGGCAGATACGTCCGTCGACGTGCGCGTGCACAGTCTCCGGCTGAGCGAAGGCATCGCCTACATCGAGCAAACGCTCGATCTCCCAGCCGGCCATGCGGCGCACGCCTGGGCCGAGCAGCGCGGCTATGTCTTGCTAGTTCCCGACGATCGTTGCGCCGACCCGAACAGCAAGGTGATCGCCGTGAGCGTGGCCAACGGTGTGCTTTCCGTGAGCGGTGACATTCAATTGCCCGGTACACAATGGCGGCTCGCACGAGTGTCGGACGATCTCGCGCTACTCACGCGCACGATCGGTGAATTGGAGCAACACGCGGTGATTGACGCGACCTCAGTAGGGCTCAGTCTGCGCGGGTATGAAACTCATCCGAGAGGCACTCCGGTGGACGTCTTCGAGGGTCAGGTCTCGTTTGCCAATAGGGCGTCTCCGTGACCTTGCAGACCCCATCAGCTCCAAGGGCTCGTCACCACGAAAAAGGAACAAACAGAGCAATGGACGCTTCCACCGATTCGGCGTACCGGAGCTGATGGTCGCCGTAGCGACTCGTTTAAAGCGCAAACACCCCGATCTTGGGAAACGGCGCTGCCAAACGACGGATGTCGTCTGGATCACCTGTGGCAATGACTGCGGTGTCGAACTGAAGGGCAGTGGCCACCACGAACGCATCAATTGCATGAGCCGACGAGAGCTTCAGTCGTGCCAGCATTTGCCCGACTTGCTGCACAGCTGCGCGGTCCAGCTCAACAACGCGAACGCCGAGATTGTTCAGCAGCTGATTGATGGCCGAGTCGTGTCGGACACCGCGGCAGACTTCCGCCAGCACCGGCGCTGGTACCCGAATCAGTGCACGCTTTTGGTGAGCGACTCGTAAGATTGTGGCCGCGCGTTCAGCGAGCACCCGCCTTGTTGTCGGCTGAGCCAAAGCGTGGACCGCCTCCAAGTCGAGAATCAGCGCTTCGGCCATGCTTTGCGCGCTCGCGCCAAGTCGGCCTTCGACGGCGGCCCAAGCTGTTCCTCGAGCTCAACTAGAAGTGCGCCAACACCTTCCCGTTCAAGTTCGTGCGCCAAGGCCCGCGCCACGAAGCCGGAAGGGCCCTTGGCACCGACACGCTTGCGTACCGCCTCCGCCAGCTCGCCGGGAACGCTGACGGAGAGCTTGGCTGCTGGTTGACCCATGATACATTCTTACCACGGTAGGAATCGGCGCGCGAGCCGCCCTGTCATGGGCGCTTCTTCAGCTTCCAGATCTGTTCATGAGGAAAGCGAAAAGCCCAGTCCGCCGATACACCGAAGCGCCGTGTCTCTTCGGGCGCTCTCGGCCGCGGCTCGAGGTAGTCCACGATCTCGAAGCCGACCTCTCGGAATAGTTTGAACCAACCGGAAAAAGTCCGGTTGAACTCCACGCCGTCCTTGCCCCAGTCGAGCCGATCCAACCCGAAGTAGTCGCGCAGAAAACAACGCCCAAAGGCTTCCTGCGCGTCTTCCGGAGCCACCAGATGCGCCAGGGGCGACATGTTCAAAAAGTGAAGTGGCGCCCCGGGCTTGAGCACGCGCTGAGCTTCGGCCAGCCACACGCTGGGATCAGCCCAGAGCGCAGCACCGTACTCGCTGATGGCAAAGTCGAAGCGTTCGTTCTCGAACGGCAATGCCTCGGCGTTGCCGTGCACGAGCTCGAACTCCAGCCCGTGCTCGCGTTGCAGGCGCCGCGCGGTCTCCAGCTGCTTTTCGGAGACATCGAGCCCGACCACCCGCGCGCCACGGCGGGCCATCCAGGCCGAGACATAGCCGGTGCCGCAACCGAGCTCAATCGCGTGCCGGCCCGTCATGTCCTCCGGCAACATCCGCATCTCACTCTCGGGCGCAGCCCAGCAGCCCCAGGTGGGCTCGCTCTGCGCCCAAGCCGCCTCGCCCGAAGCCACCCAGCTGTCCGCCATGGCGTTCCATGTGGATTGGTTGCGGCGGACGTGGTCCCCTCTCGAATCGCGAAAAGACCCGCTCATCGGACGAGTATCGCCAAGCCCAGCTTCACTCACAACTGATCTCGCCGGCCAACGAGAGTTGGTCGGCGCCACGCCACGGTTTGAGCCGGGTGATCAGCGCGCAACGGCGCTGGGGTTGGGCAAAGGGAATCGCCTCTGCCCGACCGCTACGAGCGCGCAGACCAGCGCGGTAAACATCAAGGCAGTCGCCGGGTTATTAGCGGCTTCGCTGCTGCCCTCGAGGACGATTCGAGCCATCTGCATGGGATCCTTGGGACTCAGCGCGGCGTTCAAGACTCTCATCATGCCCGCCGTAAATCCAAATGCCCCCAAGCTCAAAATGGCGCCGATGGCCCAGCGAATGAAGGCCAGCAGTTGATGTTCGCCTCGCCAAGCGAACCGCGCTGCGGCACCGGCTGCGATGAGCCCGAAGGCAAACACTGGGTACATCGCCCAGCCGCCCAATTGAATATGGTGCCAAATCGTCGACATGCTCACACCTCCGGCGCCAGTGGCCCTCACGATCGAGGGTGGGTACGGCGTCGCAGCCTCAGAACGCCGCTGGACACAGTTCGGTGACATCTTTTTGTGTCGAGTCCGCTGGGCTCTTTGGGCGGATAGCCTAAAATGACCCCTCCCACTGTGGGCTGTCACATTTCTACGCTTCGCTGCGTTTCCATTGGACGGACGTGAAGGACAATCTCGACAAGAACCTTCTGGAAGGTTTGCGCTCCTCAGACCCGAGGGCGTTCGAATGCGCCTTCCGCGCCGCCTATGCGGCTCACAAGTCCGTCGTTTTCGGCTTTCTGCGCCGGCTGTCGGGCGACGCGGACACAACCGCCGATCTATTTCAAAACGTGTGGTTGAAGTTGTCCCACCACCGGCAGCGTCTCTCGGCGGACACGGACCTCCGGGCATGGCTCTGCACCGTCGCGCGACGCGAGTACCTGAGCTACCGGCGCGCTCAAACCCTCGATCTCGGTCGCTTGCTGACTTTCGGGCGCGAGCCGTCGCCCGAGGACGCCGTCGCCGACCCTCGCCTGCTCGAGGTCAACGCTGCGCTGCGGCGTCTCTCAGACTCCGACCGGGAGGTCCTGCTCTTGACCAGCGTGGATGAGCTCTCGATGTGTCAGGCCGCTGCCGTCTTGGACATCTCGGAGCCAGCGCTGCGGCAACGGCTGACGCGTGCAAGGCGCCGACTGACAAGCGCCGTACGCAAAGAGTGTGCAGCTCAAAACCGGCGCACTTGGTTTAGCCGCACCAAAAAAGGGGAAACATGACCCAGCCCCATGAAGTGTTGCGGCGCTCGATGGAGGTTGCTCCCTCAGAATGGCTGGATCAACTGGTGACTGAACGCGTTGTCGCCTTGGTCGATAACCAATCTGCTTCGAGCACAGCAGCATTGCGCATAGCGTCGATGGTCACGGCACCGGGCCGTCAGGGTAGGCGGCCCGACGCGCCATGGCTGCGCAGGCTCTGGTGCTGGATCTACCGCGTTACGCGCCGGAACAGGGGCCGCTCGTCATCGGCAGCGGCTTGGTAGCTCACGCTGAAGTCCTCAAAGGCCGACAGTGCGTCTTCGATATCCTTACCAGGCTTCAGCGCGAACGAATCGATCCCGCAGCGGGCCATGTAGAACAGCTGGTCGCGCAACACTTCGCCCACCGCACGCAGCTCACCTCGATAGTTGAAGCGCTCGCGCAGCAAGCGCGCATTCGAATAGCCGCGCCCATCCGCGAATTTTGGAAACTCGATGGCAATCAAGGGCAGCCGATCGAGCGACTCGATCTGCTCCGGCAGCTCGTCGCTCTGGAGCCGCACCCCCACTTTGCCCGCTCGCTCCCCATGCGCCAGAGGATCGCTGTTCCAGGCGGCCACGCTGATGATCACGTCGCCGCTCGGGGGGATCTCCGCGTCCGCGGGCAATAGCTCCCAGCCATCATCGACGATCTGCCGGTCTTTAATCACCCGCATACACGGCCTCTTTGAACGGCTTCTCCCCGAGCCGGCGGTAGCATTCGAGGAAGGTCTCGTCTTCCGAGCTGCGTGCTGCGAGGTACACCTCGATGACCGTGGCCACCGCGTCCACTACGCCGGCTTCATCGAAGGCCGGCCCGAGGATGCGACCGATGCTGGCCGAATCGCTGTCGTGGCCGCCGAGGGTCAACTGATAGGCCTCTTCGCCTTGCTTGTTGATGCCCAAGATGCCGATGTTGGCGATGTGGTGGTGCCCGCAGGCGTTGATGCAGCCGCTGATCTTGACGCTGCACGGACCAATGTCGTGCAGGTAGTCCATGTCGTCAAAGCGCTTGTTGAGCTCGAGCGCGACCGGAATGGCCCGCGCGTTGGCCAGCGCACAGTAGTCCAGGCCGGGGCAACAGATGATGTCGGTCAGGAGCGAATAGTTGGCCGTGGCCATGTCGAGCTCCACGAGGCGCCGGTAGAGGGCGGGCAAATCGCTGACCTTCACGTCCCGGAGCACGAGATTCTGGGTGTGGGTGACCACGGCGTGGCCAAAGCTGAAGGCGTCGGCCAAGTCAGCCACCGCATCGAACTGCGTATCGCTGACATCGCCCGGCGGATTTTCCTTCTCCTTGAACGTGAGCACCACCGCCTTGTAGCCCGGCACCTTATGCGGCTGGACGTTCTGCTTCAGCCAGCGCGCATAGTCCCGGTCCTTGCCGAGCTCGGCACCGACCAGATCAACGGGCTCCAACGTCTCGTAGGCTGGTGGGGCAAAGTCCTTGGCGATGCGTTCGATCTCGGCGCGCGTCAGCTCGAGCGCGCTATCCTTCAGGTGCAGCCACTCGGCTTCGACCGCCGCGGTGAACTTGGCCGGAGTCATCTCGTTGACGAGGATCTTGATGCGCGCCTTGTACTTGTTGTCGCGGCGCCCATGCAGGTTGTACACGCGCAGGATCGCTTCGAGGTAACTGAGCAAGTGCTCGTACTCGATGAAGGCACGGATCGGCTTGCCGATCACCGGCGTGCGCCCGAGGCCACCCCCCGCCCAGATCTCGAAGCCGTGCTCACCCGCGGCGTTCTTGACGATGCGCACGCCGATGTCGTGATAGCGAATGGCAGCGCGGTCGTGGCTGGGAGTGCCCGTCACCGCGATCTTGAACTTGCGGGGCAAGTAAGCAAACTCGGGATGAAACGTGGACCACTGCCGAATGATCTCGCAGTACGGCCGCGGGTCTTCCAGCTCGTCAGGCGCCACTCCCGCGAACGGATCGCTGGTGGTGTTGCGAATGCAGTTGCCGCTGGTCTGGACGGCGTGCATCTGCACCTCCGCCAGCTCATCCAAAATTTTGGGTATGCTCTCCAACGTCGGCCAATTGAACTGCACGTTCTGGCGCGTGGTCAGGTGGCCATAACCTCGGTCGTAGGTGCGCGCGATGTGGCCCAGCTTGCGCAATTGGCGGCTGTTCATCAGCCCATAGGGGACCGCAATCCGCAACATGTACGCGTGCAGCTGCATGTACAGGCCATTCTGCAGGCGCAGCGGCTTGAACTCGTTTTCCGTCGTTTCACCCGACAAGCGGCGGCTGACCTGCCCTCTAAACTGGCGGGCTCGCTCTTCGACGATCTTCTGGTCGTAGGCATCGTACTGATACATGAGGCAGCTCTGGGTATTGGATAGACTGGGATACTTCAAGATCGGGGTCCGTCGACGCGGCTCGCCGCGCGACGCATACATCCTGGGGAGCTCGTGCGCCGAGGCTCAGTCAGGTCGTCGGATGCGAGTGGTCGGCCCTGCCGCGCGAATCCTCTCGCGAGCCGAGAGCGGGTCAATCGTGCCCCCCTCTACTCGCACGTCAAAAAAATAGGGATCGCACACCGTGCGCTCCTCACGCAGCGCTCGCTCCAGTAGCGCATCCCGCTCGGCCTCCGTTGCCACGGCGGCGGCGCATTGCAGATCGGGAGTCCACCCCCCATCCAGGGCCAGATATGTCGGCGCTCCCGAGTCCGTGAGCGACGCGCTGATCACGAAGTGGGTGCCGCCGCGCGTAGCCATATTTCTAGTGTGCTGATGGACGTGAGATAATCATAAGACATAATGATTATGTCGACCATAACTTTTATATATGACTGAGCTGTGCTGAACCTGAATCATTTACGCGTTTTCCGAGCGGTTTGTGAGACTAATTCCATCACCGGCGCCGCCCGGTTGCTACGCATCAGTCAGCCAGCGGCGTCCAAACAGCTAGCCGACCTGGAAACAGCCTTGGGCATGCCTCTGGTCAACCGACGCGCGCGTGGGGTGCGGCTCACGGCGGCGGGGGAGGTGCTGCAGCGGCATGCGCGTCGGCTGTTTCAGGAAGAGCAGGCGGCCGAAGCGGCGCTGGAGGCATTGTCGGGCCTCGAGCGTGGCCACCTCGCGGTCGGCGCCAGCACCACCATCGGCAACTACATCGTGCCAGCGCTGTTTGGCGAATTGCACACGGCCTACCCGCGCGTGACGCTCGAGCTGACCATCGGCAACGCGGCGCGCATTCAAGAGCAATTGCTCGAGGGCAACCTGGATCTTGGCTTGTCCGAGGGCCTGGTGGCCTCCGATGCGCTCGAGATCGAGGTGTTCACTCACGACGAGCTGATCTTGATCGTAGCCCCGGGCCACCCGCTCATTGCTGGAGCTGGCCCGGCTGGGGTCAGCCAACAGCAGCTCGAAGGGCTGCCGCTCATCGTGCGAGAGCGCGGCTCCGGCACGCGGGAGGTGGTCGAGGATGCCCTGGCCCGGCGCGGGATTCACATCGAGCCCGTGATGAGCCTGGGCAGCACCGAAGCCGTCAAGAACGCCGTGGCCGAAGGTTTGGGCGCCGCGCTGGTGTCGCGCCTCACACTCGATCTCGAGCTGCAGAGTGGCCGCTTGCACGCGCTCGAGCTGCAGGATCTGAGCATTCGCCGGGCGCTGCGCTTGCTGACCTTGGAAGGTAAACAACCCAGCCCAGCCACGCGCGAATTCCTGCGCCTCCTGCGCGCGCGCTACCCAGGGTCCAGCTCCAAGCTCAATCCAGGTTGACCTCAGCCAGAGCGCGGAGCCCAGGCCACGTCGGCAACGCCCGCCGATTGGTTGGCGTAGCGCGCCATCACAAACAAAAGATCGCTCAGGCGGTTCAAATACACGATGACTTCGCGGCGCAACTGAGCGGGCTCAGCTATTGCAACCACCCCGCGTTCGGCACGGCGGCACACCGTACGGGCGTGATGCAGGGCGCTGGCCCCCGGGGTGCCGGCTGGCAACACGAAGGTCTCGAGCGCAGGCAAGTGGGCCTCTAGCCCGTCGATGTCCGACTCGAGCAGGGCGATGTCGACTGACCCGAGCATTGGCATCCCCAGCCGCACGCGATACCCAGACGGTGTGGCCAGCTCCGCTCCGAGCACAAACAGCTGGGACTGTACTCGCTCCAAAATGGCATCTAGCGGCGCAGGCAGCCCCGCCGAACGCGCGACGCCCAGCACGGCATTGGTTTCGTCCACACTCCCGTAGGCATCGACCCGAACGTCATTCTTCCTGACACGCTCGCCGCCGAACAGGCCGGTCTCACCGTCATCCCCCGTCTTGGTGTAGATCTTCATGTCGTCATCCTAGTGCCTCGATGCATCAGAATCGATGGCACAAATTTCAAGGGTTCGGTAGCTTGCCAGGATGGTGAAGGTCTCCGACGCGTGGAACGTGCTCGAGCATGGCGGGATCGAGCGGCTCACCGAGCGGCTCTGGCGTGTGGAAGGGACTCTCCCACGCATGACGCTCAAGCGCGTGATGACGGTGGCCAAACGCGAAAACGGCGGCCTAGTGATCCATAGCGCGATCGCCCTTGCCGAACGGGAGATGGCCGAGCTCGAAGCGTGGGGTAGGCCCGAGGTACTCCTGGTGCCGAGCGGCATACACCGCATGGACGCGCCGGCGTACAAGCGAAGGTATCCGGAGCTCAGCGTGTTTACCCCGAGCGGTAGCCGCAGCAAGGTCGAAGAGGTGGTACCCGTCGACGGTGCCTACGAGGATTTCCCGGAGGACCGGAGCGTGCAATTGCACACCGTCCCCGGTACGGGGGCCTGCGAAGGCGCGATGTTGGTGCGCAGCGCCGACGGCGTGAGCGTCGTGCTCAACGACATCGTCATGAACATGGACCGCAAGCGCGATGTCCTCGGTTTTCTCTTTACCACCCTGCTCGGGTCTGCCCCCGGCCCGCGTGTATCGCGGCTGAGCAAGCTGGCATTGGTCAAAGACAGGCAAGCCCTGCGCACCGAGCTCGAGCGCCTCGCCGCCCTGCCCGACCTGGCTCATCTGATCGTGTCTCACGAAAAGGTTGCACGGGGACACGCCGAGGCGAAATGGGCGCTCGAGCGCGCTGCCAGCTACTTGTGACGGCAAGAGCGCGCCATGCTCGCCGTAAGTGACCGGCGGTCGACGTTGCCGGGCTCTTTGCTTGGCCAACTCCGAATGATCGGCCGGAGCACGTTGGCGCATTGGAGCGCAACTGCGTAGAAGTGCCGAGTCGCTGCCTGGACCGTTCCAAGGCACTATGTCTCTCGGAGCACTATGTTCTCTAGGAATAGGTAAGCCAATTGTCCGCTGGAATCTTCACCTGGTCAGAGTCGCAGTGTTTCACTGTAGGTCGGCGTGTGTTGCACACCTTCGCGGCGAGCACGCTGTGCCTGCTCGCCGGCTGCGGCGGCGGCGCGGACGGCCTGCCTTTTTCCAGCTCACCGCCGCCGTTTGGCAGCGCTGCTCCAATGCAGCCAGCGGCCACTCCCCCTCCGAGCAGTGTCAATCCATCGGCCACGCCGGTTCAACCCGCGGAGGCTCCCAACGCCGGTTTGCCGTTGAACATGCCCCCGGGCACCAGCCCCGGTGACGACGACAGCGACCCCGCACTACCCCCCGTCAACCCAAACCCGGGTTGCGTGGCGTGGCCGGCCGCTACAGGGAGCGAACAGGTTTCAGACACGATCGACGTTTCGGGCACCTTCGATGGTGGCATGAAGCGTTTCGTCGGCACAGGTGCGCTCGGTTCAGGCAGCCAGACCGAGGGCCAGCCCGCCTTTTTCGCGCTGGAAGACGGCGCCGTGCTCAAAAATGTGATCTTGGGGGCTCCCGCAGCGGACGGCATCCATTGCGAGGGCAGCTGTGTGCTCGAAAACGTGTGGTGGGAGGATGTCGGAGAAGACGCCGCGACGTTCGATGGCGACCGAGACACCGACGTCATGGACATCCGCTGCAGCGGCGCCCGGCGTGCCGCGGACAAGATCCTCCAGCACAATGGCCCGGGCACCATGCTGATTACGGACTTCTTCGCGGAGGATTTCGGCAAGGTGTACCGGTCGTGCGGCAACTGTCGCGAGCAGTTCGACCGCCATGTCGAGCTCCACAACGTGACCGCCACCGACGGTAACACCTTGGCCGGCATCAATGAGAACTTCGGCGACACCGCCAGCTTTGAAAACGTGTCCGCCGATCGCGACATCACGGTTTGTGAGCTCTATCGGGCCAACGATACTGGCGCGGAGCCAGTGTCCATCGGCGAAGGCCCCGATGCTGAACACTGCCTGTACCAAAGCGACGACATCAGCGCGCTCTGAGTCAACACCTCGAGGTCGCCAACAACGGCCCCAAGCGTCCAAGACTCGTGCTAAAGTAGCCCGAGAACGTAATTCACTCACCGAGGCCAAGCTCGTTTTGAGGGGAGGCCCGTTTTGAGTGGGAATGGATTCCTGAGATGCTCGAGTATGACGCGCGCGTTGGCTGGGTTGCGTCCATGACGCGTAGAGTCGCTGAAGGTGCTCGCCAGCGGCTGCTCGTCGGAGCGTTTGCCAGCGCCCTGGCGCTCGGGTGCGGCAGTGCCCCAAAAGGCCCCGGTAGTGTCGAGGGAGGCGGGGGTACTGCGCCGACCCTTCCCGGCGGCGGAGGCGGCCTCAATTTCGGTGAGCCGGGTGGGCCCGGTGAGCCCGGTTGTACCGGCGCGAGCTGCCGGCCAAGCACCTGCACCACTGGCGGTGAGACCACCATCTCCGGCACGGTGTATGCGCCGTCGGGCACGTTGCCCCTGTACAACATCATGGTCTACGTGCCGAGCGCGCCTTTGGCGCCGCTGACCCCGGGCGTCACCTGCAGCTGCGAAGTGAGCGGCGACCCCATCGTGTCCGCCATCACCGATACGAACGGCAACTTCGTCCTGCCCAACGCGCCGGTGGGTGCAAACATCCCGCTCGTGATCCAGGTGGGGAAGTGGCGCCGCCAGCTCACCATCGACAACGTCCCAGCGTGCTTGAATACGGCGTTGCCAGCGCAGATGCTCCGGTTGCCCGCTCGCCAATCGGAGGGCGACATGCCGCGCATCGCGCTCACCACCGGCAACGCCGACGCGATGGAGTGCCTGGTGCGCAAGCTCGGTATCGATCCGCTCGAGTTCACCAACCCGGACGGCTCGGGTCGCATCAACTACTTTGCCGGGCGGGACGGCACCGACCGGTACGTAGATGGGATGAACGGCGGCGCGGAGTTCCCCGGCGCCGAGGAGCTGTGGTCGAGCGTGAACTCGCTCAGCGAGTATGACGTGGTGCTCTTGTCTTGCGAAGGCGAGAAAGGTCACGACGACAACAAGCCGGATCAGGCTTTTAGAGCCATGCACGACTACGCAAACCTCGGAGGCCGAGTGTTTGCGTCACACTGGCACCAGTTGTGGTTGCAGCGCGGCCCGGATCCTTTCCCGGCCATCGCAACCTTCGTCGACGAAGACGACCTCGATAACATCACGGCGAACGTCGTGACTTCATTCCCCAAGGGCCAGGCCCTGGCGGAGTGGTTGGTCAACGTCGGTGCTTCGCCGCAGCAGGGCCGTATCGCTCTGACGGGTACCCAGCACACTGTGGTGAAGGAAAACCCGACCTACGCGCAGCGCTGGATCGCCACGGAGAACCCGCAGACCGTGCAGTACCTGTCCGCCAACACTCCGTTCGGAGTACCCGCCGAGCAGCAGTGCGGGCGGGTGGTCTTGAGCGACATCCACGTGACGGGCAGCGAGGACGAAGGCCGCGATGTCTCGGACGGCGATCTCGAGTTCCCGGAAGGTTGCACGACGACCGATCTGAGCCCGCAGGAGAAGGTGCTGGCGTACATGTTGTTCGACATTTCGGCCTGCATCGTGCCCGATGATCAACCGCCGGCGCCGCCAACCATCATCGTGCGCTAGAGCGCATCTCACCACTGGCACGCTCGAAAACGCGCCCGCCCGTTGGGCGAGGCGGTCGCGTTTTCCGCGGCGAATCGGCCGTATTCGCTGGCTCTTCCTCTACATTTGAAGCCATCCCATGGTTATGGGATGGCTTGCATTACTCTGACGCGCGCTTCGAGCGCTGGCTCTCGGGGTCGGATTGCCAGCCGTGCGCTGCCCCGCGGCGGTCCAGATCCGCGCGGTCTTTCTCCATCTGCTGCTCGAGCTGCTCGCGCGCGGAACGCGCCAGGTTCGTGCGCTCGGCTTCGTTCTCCCAGAGCGGCAAGATCTGCTCGAGGCTCTTGATGTTGTGGCTGCGGAACTGATCCGCGCGCTCTCGCGCTTCGTAAGGCCGCACGCCGAGCGACTCGAGCGCCTTGCGGCCCACCAGAATGGCCGACTCGAAGGTCTCCCGCTCCACGACGGAGATGCCGCGAGAACGCAGCTTCTGCCAGTGGCCCACGTCGCGCGCGCGGGCCACGATCGGCAGCTTCGGAAAGTGCTCGCGCACGGCATCCACCAGGTGCACGCTGGTAGCGGGATCATCGATGGCCAACACCAAGAGCTTGGCACGCGCAGCCCCTGCGGCGTGCAGCAGGTCGAGCCGCGTCGCGTCTCCGTAGTGGACGGCGAAGCCAAACTGGCGCAGCAGCTCCACTTGATCTGGATCGTGATCGAGCACGGTGGGCTTGACGCCGCTCGCCAGGAGCAAGCGAGCCACGATCTGCCCGAAGCGGCCGAAGCCGGCAATGATCACCGGCGCGTCGGGGTCGGTAATGGCATCGGGCTCACGCTCATTCGCGCCCTTGGCCCGCCCGAGCACGCGATCGTATAGGATCAGCCAGATCGGCGTCAGAGCCATCGACAGCGCCACGGCCAGCGTCAACATTCCGTCCCATTCGCCCGGCAAAAGCCGCGCCGAGCGCGCCACCCCAAACACCACAAACGCGAATTCACCGCCCTGGGACAAGATCGCCGACAGGAGCCAGCGCTGGTGACGGCTCACTCCTAACGGCCTGCCGATGAGCCTCAAGCTGAGCAGCTTGCTGAGCTGAAAGCCCGCGACGAGCAGCAGCACGAACGCAGGCTCCCGCCGCAGCAAGCCAAAGTCGACGCTCATGCCGACCGCGATGAAGAACAGACCCATCAGCAGGCCCTTGAACGGCTCGATGTCGGTTTCGAGCGCATGCCGATACTCGGAGCCAGCCAAGAGCACGCCGGCTACGAACGCCCCCAGAGCCATCGAAATCCCCACGCTCGCCATCAGAGCGGCGATACCGAGCACGAGCAGCAGCGTGAAAGCGCTGAACACCTCGCGCTGGCCGGTGCGCGCGATGACCCTCAGGATGGGACGGGTCAGAAAGCGCCCGATGACAAACACCACCAGCACGGCGGACAGCACCTCGAGCACCGGCAACCAGGCAAACGCGCCGCCGGCGGTCCGTTGCGCCAGCAGCGGCACCAGCGCCAAGAGCGGGATCGCGGCGATGTCCTGGAACAACAGGATGGCAAAAGCGGTGCGCCCCACCGGCGAGGGCAGCAAGTTCCTCTCGGCCATGGTCTGCATGGCCACCGCTGTCGACGAGAGGCCCAGGGCCAGCCCCGTGACGAGCGCCGCCTGCCAAGGCAGCCCGAGGGCGTAGGCGCCAAGCCCGAGCGGCAGCGCCGCGGCCAGAAGTTGCAACGTGCCGCCGCCGAAGACAGGCTTGCGCAGCGCCGAGAGCTGTTTCGGGTCGAGCTCCAGCCCGATCACGAACAACATGAGCACCACGCCGATCTCCGCGAAATGCAGCGTGGCTTCTGGATCTTCGATCACGCCCAAACCGAACGGGCCGATCAGGCAACCGGCGGCCAGGTAACCGAGCACCGAGCCGAGCTTCAGCCGACTGGCGATGGGCACACACACCACCGCTGCTGCCAGGTAGATGATGGCGCTACCGAGCATCGACTCCTCGCTCATTGCGCGCTCCTGGCGCTGGCGATGAGCTCTTCCAGACGCTCCCGGTAACCCGCTGCCGCCCCCACCAGCTCCTCGGGGGGCACGCGGTGGGCCCCGTAGACCACGAACGGCTCCTCCCAGCGCATGCCGCAAAACAGCGCGGTCTGCTCGACCACAGGGGTGAACTCGGCGAAGGGGCGCCCGTGCATGCCATGGGCGCCGAAGGCACGGTCGTCACCTCCGGTGGTCACCACCCACAGGCAACGCTTGCCTCGCAGCGCTGTCCCGCCCTCCCCATAAGCAAAGCCACGCGCCAGCACTTTGTCGAACCAGTGTTTGAGCAGGCTGGGCACCGAGTACCAGTACATCGGATGCTGCCAGACCACGACCGCGGCCTGTTCGAGCGCGGCCTGTTCGGCACCGACATCAATTTCGAAGCTCGGGTACAGGTCGTACAACGAGCGCACCGACACCCCCTCGAGCTGTTCCGCCGCCTTCAAGAGCTGATAATTCGCCCGCGAGCGATCCGGGTAGGGGTGGGCAAACACGAGAAGCACGGGGACGTCAGCCATGGCCTTGAATCAGCGTACCCTGGCGGCGGCTCGGAATGCCACTCGAGAGGGCGGGTGCGGAGCAGTCCAAATCACGATACGCTCGTGCCGGGGGTCTCCAGCAACGTGCGCATCGAGGGGACCTACGAGCGTGAGCACGCGCAACGGGTGATCACCGCCTCGATGGAGGACTACAAGGAATTGTACGCTGAAACTCCGCCCACGCTGCGCTTCTGAACCCGAGCCGTCAGCGGCGAGACCGCCGCTCGGGGGTGGGTGGGAGCTCGAGGCCGAAGAAGAGCTGTAACCACGGCCCAAGCTCCTCGAGCTCGACGGCGCGCCCAGACGCGATCAGAAATGACTTGATGTTGCTGCTGAAGCCCGCGCCGCTGAATACCACCAGGCCGGGTATGGGCCAGGCGACGATGTCCTGGATGATGGCTGGAATCTTCTCCTCGGCACTGCCGGCCGTGCCCTGGTATTTGCACTCGATGCCCAGGCGCCTTCGGGACTCGGCGTGGGTGAGCACCACGTCGATGTAGCGCTCGGCTCCCCAGATCCGGCGTCCGCACTTGAACTGCTCGCGCGTCAACAGCCCGAGGCCATTGCCGAGCGCGGCGACCTCTTTGCAGAGGACGTCACCACTCGTGACCGCGGTGGCACCCCCTGCCATGTTTAACGAATGACGAGCTCGGTGATGGCGCCGCGCCGGCTGACATTGCTGTTGACCAGGCGTGTCGCGGACACCTCGGCCACATTGAACTCTGGCCCGTACAATCCCCGCACGATTTCGGAGGACGAATTGGACAAGAGCACGTGCACCCCGCGCTGTTTGAGCGCGAGGGCCAGGTCTCGCAAGCGCACTTGGCTGTCGAGCCCGAAGCCGGTCGAAGTGTACGACGTGAACGACGAGGTCACCGAGAGCGGCACGTAGGGCGGATCGAAGTAGACCAGATCACGCGGACCAGCGAGCTCCACCACCGTCTCGAAGTCAGCCACGAGCAGCTCTGCGTCCTCGAGCGCAAGCGAGCAGGCCCGCAGCGTCGTGTCATCGCAAATGGTCGGATTCTTATGGCGCCCGAACGGGACGTTGAAGCGGTTCCTGCGGTTGACCCGGTACAGGCCGTTGAAGCCGATCTTGTTCAAATAGATGAACCACGCCGCGACTTCAGCGTCGGTACCCAGGTCGATGTCGAGGTCGCGTAGCTCGTAAAAAAACCGCTCGTCATGCGGGTAAGCCCGGAGCAAGCGGATCACGTCGCTGACGTGGTTCTTGACGCCTTTGTAGGTGCGGATGAGGCGCTGGTTGATGTCGGCGAGCACCGCGCGGCGTGGCCGCAGCTGAAAAAACAGCGCGCCGCCTCCGACGAACGGCTCGAAGTACGTCGAGAACTCGCCCGGGACGTAGCGAAGCAACTCTGGGATGAGCTGGCGTTTGCCGCCGGCCCACTTCACGAACGGACGGCCGGGGCCTGCTCCCGGGAGGACCGCCAGCGCTTCTTGCACAGAGTACATATGCCTGCGTTCGCTCGAAGCTGTCAACGGGGTCGGCTAGGGGCTCATTCCTTGCTACCAGGGAGCCCAGACTTCATGTCCGCCATCCAAGTTCGAGACCTCAGCAAGAGCTATCAAGTCGCAGTCAAACAGCCGGGCCTCCGTGGTGCCCTGCGCCACCTGGTCAACCGTCAGCAGCGTGAAATTCAGGCGGTTCAATCCGTCAGCTTCGAGCTGGCGCCAGGTGAGATCGTGGGGTTTCTCGGCGCCAATGGCGCGGGCAAGACCACGACCTTGAAAATGCTCACGGGCCTGATTCGTCCGACGAGCGGGCGGGCCACCGTCGCAGGTCACGTGCCTTTCGAGCGCAAGCGCGATTTTTTGAAGAAGATCACGCTCGTGATGGGCCAAAAACAGCAGCTCATGTGGGACTTGCCCGCTCAGGATTCGCTCCAGGTCAACGCCGCCGTATACGAGATCCCAGCGGCGGAGGCCAAGCTGCGCATCCACGAGCTGGCCGAGATGCTGGACGTCGCCCAGCAACTCACGCAACCGGTGCGCAAGCTGTCCCTAGGGGAGCGGATGAAGTGCGAGCTCTTGGCGGCCTTGTTGCACCGCCCGGCGGTCTTGCTGCTAGACGAGCCCACGTTGGGCCTCGACGTCAACGCGCAGGAGGCGATGCGCCGCTTCCTCAGAGACTACAACCAGCGCTACGGCGCTAGTGTGCTGCTCACCAGCCATTACATGGCCGACATCCTGGCCCTGTGCCCGCGGGTGCTGCTGATTCATGAAGGCCAGCTGATCTACGACGGCAGTCTGTCTGGCCTGGTCGAGCGCTTCGCCCCGTACCGCCAGATACGCCTCGATTTGGCGCAACCGGTGTCACTAGAAGTGCTCAGCCGCTTTGGCGAGGTCGAAACGCTGGAAGGGGTGCGCGCCGTGCTGATGGTGGAGCGTGCCCGCCTGACCGAAATCGTGGCGCGCGTACTGGCCGAGCTCAAACCCCGGGACCTGGCCGTAAGTGACCCACCCGTCGAGCAAGTCGTGGGGCGCTTGTTCCGCGAGGGTACCCTGGCGCGCGAGGTCGTGCCGGGCCAACCCACAGCAGAACCGGTTTCCTGATGCTGAAAGCAGCACGCAAAGCCCGCGCGCTCTTCGAGTTGTATCTAGCTTACATGCTGGAGTTCCGCGCCGAGATTTACCTCTGGGTGTTGGCCAGTGTCTTGCCGCTAATTTTGCTCGGCGTGTGGGCCAAGGCTGCCGAAAGCGGAGCCTTCCCTCTGACACGCGTAGACTTCATCCGTTACTTCCTGGCTGTGTTCGTGGTCCGCCAATTCAGCTTTATCTGGGTGATCTGGGAGTTCGAAGAGCTGGTGGTGACGGGCAACCTGTCACAACACCTGCTTCAGCCCTTGAACCCCGTCTGGCGTTTCGTCGCCAGCCATGTCACCGAGCGCGTGGTGCGTTTCCCGCTCGTGCTCGCGGTCGTCGGGTTGTGTCTCTGGATGTACCCCGAGGCCGTCTGGATCCCCGGCGTCGCCGATCTGCTCTCTGCGGCGGGTCTGTTGGGGTTGGCGTTCGCCGTGCGCTTCTTGCTGCAATACATGATGAGCATGTTGGCGTTTTGGAGTGAGCGCGCCGCGGCCATCGAGGAGCTGTGGTTCATGGTGCACTTGTTTCTGTCGGGGCTGATAGCGCCGCTCGATGTGTATCCGGAATCGGTGCGGCGCTTTACAGAGCTCACCCCGTTCCCTTACCTGATCTATTACCCTGTGAACCTGCTCTTGGGGCGCAGCGTGCCGGTCGGCCGCGCCGTGCTCGTGCTCGCAGCCTGGGGCAGCGTGGCGTGGCTCATCCAGCGTGCCTTGTGGAAGCGCGGGCTCGCGCGCTATTCGGCCATGGGCGTCTGACGTGCGGCGCTATGCCAAAGTGCTTGGACTTTTCTGGCGGACGTCGCTCGCGGCCGAGCTCGAGTACCGTCTGAATTTCTTGCTCGCCGTGCTCTCCAGCTGCGGCCACGTCGTGGGAAACTACTTCGGCCTGAGCTTGTTCTATCAGGGCAAAGGCTCGCTCGGAGGCTGGCCCTTCCACGAGGCGTTGCTCGTGATGGGGTTTTTCACGCTGCTCTCGGGTCTCAATCGCGTGCTACTTGCTCCGAACTTGGCGCGCATCGTCGAGCACGTTCGCACGGGCACGCTCGACTTCGTCCTGCTCAAGCCCATCGATTCGCAGTTCTGGCTCAGCACTCGCCGTATTTCGCCCTGGGGCCTGCCCGACGTGCTGTTTGGCTTGGCCATGCTCGCGTACGCGGCGTATCGGCTCGACCTGGCGCCCACGAGCCTACTCTGGGCCACAGGCCCGCTGGTTCTGAGCTGCCTCATCCAGTACTCGTTATGGTTTACCCTGGCCAGTATCTCCATCTGGTACGTCAAGGTCCACAACGTGACCGAGGTGCTCAACGGGCTGCTCGCGGCGGGCCGTTACCCAAGCGACGCGCTGCCCGCCGGCGTGTATCGCTTCGTCTTCACCTTCGTCGTGCCGGCGGCCTTGCTCACCACCGTGCCCGCGCGGGTGGCCCTCGGCCAACCAGCGCTCTCAGGGCTGCTGCTCGCGGCGACATTTGCGCTCGGCGCGTTCGCGTTCAGCCGAACCTTCTGGCGCTTCGCCCTGCGCTACTACACGAGCGCTTCGAGCTAGAGCGAGAGGCGTCGGCTGCGTTCTCCCCAAATCGATGAACAATGGCACCCAAAGCTCGGCGCGAAGCGCCGCCCAAGAAAAGGAATTCTTGGTCCGAGTAGCCGCGTGGCTAAAGGGCTGCCGCGCCCGGCCCCCACACCTGCGGGCCGGCTGTGGCAGCACATGTCCGGCTACTCGCCAATGACCTGAGCGAAGCTCTTGTAACCGGTCACCCACGTGTCTCGATCGGCGCGCGAGCCATCCACGATTTCGACGCCGAACCCCGGTGGAACGGTGGCCATCGCGCTAGGCCCATAGCCACGGCGCCAGCACACGCGGCCTTCGAGTCGCACGAGCCGCTCGGTACGCGGAGGCCGAAGCTCGATCCAAATGCGGTCCTCGATGGGCGGCGCCAGGCTGCGCACGTACAAGCCTCCCGCGCTGACGTTGTAAGAAAGCCCGAAGTCGTCCTCGTCACGCCCTGCACAGCGGAACGCGACCATCGTCCCGTACAAGACGCGCCGGCTAGCACGCTTGTCATTGCCCTTGCCCCGGCCGAGCTCGTTGGCGAGAAATACGATGTTTTCAGGCGGCGCAAAGCTGTCGGTGACGGTCGCGTTAGGCAGCTCGCGCAGCCCAATGTGGCACTGCCGCATGTGGCGAGGCGCGGTGCTGACGATCCACAAGCTGGCCAAGTTCCGCGGTGCAGCCCGCGCGATGAGCTCTTGCACACCGTCGAGGTCCGTGTCGATCACGATCAAGCGCGGACTCGATTCGGTGGCGAAGCGCTCGGTCTCTTCGAGATCCACGGCGAAGCGAATCAAGTATCCAGCGTTGCCAAGAACGCGCGCCAACACGATGCGCCGGTTGCGATCCGATGCCGAAATCAAGGCGACCTTGTCGGCGCTCGCCGCGGGCCTCTCCCACGGCGAAGCCGGTAAGCGGCGCAGGCGCGCGGTCAACGCAGTCTGTGAGCGAATCCCCACCACATCGTCACCCCCGCAGCTGAAGGCCTCCGCAAACGCCAGCTCGTTCACATGCGGGGCCAGCGCCACGATGGGGACGAGGGCGTGTCGCACCTGCGCACGCACTTCGAGGCAGCTTCGCTCCAGGTGCCCATCGGCCCCGTCCAGTAACAACGAGTGCGGCTCGTTCTGTTCAGTCCAGACCAGGGCTTCAGTAATCGAATCGACGTGATAGAAATCCAGACCCGCCGCGCGACTCGCCGCCTCCAGGTTTGCAACGGTCGCTCCGCCGAATCGCCCCACCGCCAACGTCGAGCGCAAGCTGCTCATCCCACCCGTGAACGGCTAGGGCAGGATTGGGCATAACCCGTGACGCTGACGGCCTCGGAAATTCCCGCCAAAGGTCGGAACCACCTGTAAGAGTGGAGGGTTTCCAACCACCCGTTTCAGTTCGGCAATTCGGCGGAGCTCACACGGCCGGCGCCGGTCAAGAGGCGGTCGATGTCACCCGAAAGTAGCGTCTCCAGTCCCGACAGCAACGGCGCTGCGGCGAGGCGTAGGTCCAGAGCCAGCTGGCTCTGGGACGCTGCGATACGCACCCGCTCACTCGGTTGGTCGAGCCCGAGCAGCGTTCCGAGCGAGCTACTGGCCACCGCTTGCCAAGACGCGAGCAGGCGTTGGCGATCGTCGGCGTGGAAATGCCCGGTCAGGACCACGCGCAGCTGCAGTTGATTGTCATGAAAGTCGAGTGAGGCGCCGACCGCCTGCGCCCCACCGAAGAGCCCGTGCGCGTACTCGAGCCACTCGCCTTCGAAGGGACCGAGCGCATACACGCGCAGGGGGCCTGGAGTCAGCAACTCCGGCGGCAGCGTGGACAAGGCCGCTCCCTCGAGCGCCGGCACCACGCTCTTCAAGCGCCCACGAGCGCGCAGCTCCACGATCCGCGCCGGCGTTGGATCACCGACGGCGACGGCCATCAGATCGTGATCGACGCGTACCAGCGCCTGGGGCGTAGAGCCGGCGAGCCCGGTCACTCGCCAGATCTGCGGATGTGGACGATGGACCCTGGCCGACCCCGCCAGTCGCTCGGCGAAACACGCTTCAGGGGCTGCGACCCAGCCGCTCGCATCGGCCATGTACAGAGTGCCCAAATCAAAACCCGCGACCAGCGCGCGTTCGGTTTGGGGCAGGTCCACACCGGTGGCTGACGCGAAGGCTTGCACGCGCTCCGCGGTGAGCCAGCGTTCCCGCACCGGCTGCAACGAGGCTTGGAATGCGAAATGACGCGGACTACCGACGACAAGCCAGCGCAACCCCGCTGCGGGCACGTAATCGGTCAGAGCGCCGTGATACAGCCCTGGCCACCTTTCAGGTTCGACGGCCACCGCGCGCGCGCCAACGGGTGGGCTGCTCACGCAGCCGAGCAGCGCCGCCCCCGCGAGACAAAGCCAGGTCGCGAAATGCCTCGACGGCACATCAGAAACGCGGCGCACGGACATCAGTCTCCCGAAGCGCTGATTCGGGACGTCAGATTTCGGAGCCGACACATGGTCTCGGAGTCATTAACACCTCCGAAATATTAACGGCGCGCTCCGTTAGGGTCTCGCCGAAGTATTCGACTGCGACTCATCATCGTCTGACGAATCTGCATCGTCATCGTCGTCTGGCACCAGAGGCGAGTGGCGGCTGGTATTGACCAGCTCTTTCAACTCTTTGCCGACTTTGAAGAACGGCAACCGCTTGGACGGCACGGGTACTGGTTGGCCCGTCCTCGGGTTGCGTCCGTCGTAAGGCTTGTAGGGCCGCACCGTGAAGCTGCCGAAGCCTCTGATTTCGATACCTTGCCCGCCTTGCAGCGCAGCAGTCATGGTGTCGAACACGCAATTGACCACCATTTCCGCCCGTGCCTTGGTCAGGTCGGCACGGGCTGCGATGGCGTCGATTAGCTCGCTCTTCGTCATCTTCCCTCCAAGCGCCCCAGCATCTGAGGTTTCACCGTAACCCACGAACTGTCAACGCTTTTTTAGGGCCCATCAGCTTGCCCACAGGGTAGGTAGACTTGCTCTTTCGAGGCGCCTCCGGTCTCGGATGCCGGGGTCTGCTGCTCGCGCCGAGCTCCGCTGTCACATGCTAAGCCGATGGCAAGCCGCGCCCGAGTGCCCGCGCTTCGCCTTCTCACCCCCACTGGGCTGCCGCTTGCCTATGACGCATGCTCTTGTGCATACTCCCCAATGCCGATCGAATGGTCGGCCAGAATGGGCGACCTACGTTTGAGCTCACCGTCATCTTCCAATGGCGAAGCCTGTCCCCCCGTGCCGGCCATCGGCCCTGGGGCTGTCGAAGGGCCCGCTAGTCCCAGCCAAGATCCTGCGCCACCCGTGGGCGAAAGCGGCGACAAGCCTCGGGAAAGCGATGTGCCGATCCGGCAACGCGACTCTTTCATTCCGTTGCCCGAAGGCTTTCAGTCGCGGCGCTCTGGCGGTCCGGGCCTCGACTTCGGGCCCAGCCGTGTCTCGTCCGTGCGCCCTGCCGTTCCGCGCCCTGCCGCCCGCGCTCCCGACCCCCCCAGCACCACGGCCGAGGCCAACGCACGTCCGTCACGTTCCGTTTCGGAGCAAAGCCCGCCGGCTCCTCTCGTCGCGGAGCCGAGGCGGGAAGGTGGCGGCCTACCTCGGCTGATCCTGGCTCCCATCGAGCCCCCCCAGCTGATCTACGATCGGGCGTACGAGCCCACGGTAGAGTCTCCAATCCTGTATCGCGAGCTGGCCTTTTGTGTCGACAGCCTGGAATCGGATGAGGAGCTCGAAGATCAACTCGAAGCAGAGCTGGCAGCGATCCAAGCGAGCTGGCAGGAGCGCGACGTCTCGCAATCCGTGCAACTGACTTTGTTCGATCACGTCTTCGACGGTGAGCCGACCTCACCCCCGCTCGCCACCCTCTCATGGAAGGACTGGCAAGGGCGGAAGGAAATTTGGGTGCGCGGCGTTTGCCGTTCGAGCGCGCCTCCGCCCGGCTTGGATACCCTGGCTGAGCGTGTCGCGGGCGAAGACGATGACGGCGCAGAGGCAGAACCGATCCCTTTGGTGTCTCGCCCTCCAAAAGGGTCCGCGGCTCCTGCCGACGAGGCGGACGCGCCCGACAGCCGCAAGTCGTGGCAATCGCCGACCGAGTCTGGACGCTACGCGGTCCCGGACGAGGTTGACGAGTCCCTCGCGCCACCCATCTCACAACGCGTCCTCGCTGGCGAGGAGCTGATTGGCGCGCTGTTCGAGCGCATGCATGAGCTGCTGTACCTGCCCGACATCGTGGCAGGCGCCGACTACGTGCTACGAACGGTGGAGGAGCTCATCCCCTGTGGCGGCGCGCTGGTCCACATCTTCGACCTCAACGCCAAAGACTTCGTGGTCGTGCGTGCGCTCGGGCCCCATGGCCGCGAGGTGCTGCTGGCACGCACCCCGGGTACTGGCTCGCACCTGGACGAAGCGCTGCGGCACCAAGCTGCCATTGAGCTAGGTCCCGACAACGGGACAATCGATCAAACCATCTGGAACAGGCTCGGTCTCCAGGTCGAGTTCCTGCTCTGCTGCCCCATGCATCAGAACCGGCGTTATCTCGGCGCCATCGAGCTGGGTCGCGAAGCGGGCGGGGAGAAATTCAACCCAGGGCAGGTGAACGCACTGGCCTACATCTGCGAACAGCTCGCCGAGTTCATCGCCGACCAACCGCTCGATTCGATCACCGACGCGATTCTCCGCCCCAGTTAGCTCAGCTACGGATCTATTTCGCCGTCATGGACGACAGGTTGTTGGCGGATGAGCTCTTGGTCGGTGAGGTAGATGGAGTGCAACATGCGCGGGCCCGCGGCGCCTTCGTCAACCGTTGCCGTAGGCGCGGCCGTGGCTTGCGACACCAGGGGTTGTTCGTGAACGGGTGCCGAAAGAAGAGCGACCTCGGGCAGCGGGGCCTCTGGAATGGGGATGCCGTTCAACATCTTGTCGTAGCGCTGCCGCAGCTGTGACAATAGCTGCCGATCGGACGGCGGGAGCTTGGAGAACGCGTCCAAGTTCAGGGATTCGGGATCGATGAAGCGGTCATTCTTCTTCGCGCTGAAGTGCAGGTGCGGGCCCGTGGAGCGACCGGTGGAGCCCACGTAACCGATGAGTTGCTTCTGCTCGACTCGGTCGCCGACTTTCAAACCGCGCGCAAATTTGGACAAATGTGAATAACCCGTCGAGTAACCGCCGGAGTGCGAGAGCGTAATCATGTTGCCATTGGGCCCGGCTTCACCGGCGAACACCACTTTGCCAAACGCAGCCGCCACGACTGGGGTGCCCACCGCGGCACCGAAATCGGTGCCGTTGTGGGGTTTGACGACCTTGAGAATGGGATGGATCCGCTTCGGGTTGAAGCGCGAGGTGACGGCAGCGCCGGGCACGGGCCGCGCCCACCGGCTCTTGCCAAAGACGCGGCCCTTGGAGTCGACGTAGCCGCGCGTCTTCTCGGTCTCGTGATAATAGACACGCAGCGGCTCGGCGCCCACCGGCCGATACTCCAGCGCCTCGACGCCCGCATAACGAGAGAATTCGCCGAGCACGGTGACCTCTTGCAAGACCAGCGCGAGGACGTCGCCTGTTTTCATCTCTGCGACGCTCGTGTAACCCGCGAAAGCCTTGTCGACGATCTCGGACAGGCCGGGCTCGAAGCCTGCCTCGAGCGCGGAGTCGTCGAAGCCACCGTGCATGACCAACGCGCCCTCTACCCGCTCACGCCGCACCTTCAAATCGAGCTTCTGTCCAATCAACAGACCCTGTTTGCTCTCGCGAGCCTGGTACACCTCCTCATCGCTGACGACGTACTCGAACGCCGTGAGCCGTCCCGATGTCGCATCCAACAAGGCGCTGAATGCGTCGCGTGGGCGACACTTGTTCAAGTCTTTGACTCCCTCGAACGCGGTCATGACGCGGTACGCTTCGCGCAGGTTGATACCGGCGCTCTGCATCGCCACCAAGAACGAGCTGCTCCCGACGCTGCCCTGAGCTCGCTCGAGCGCCGTGTCGTCGGCATCGGCGATCCGCCAGGGGCCCGGCTGGCGCTGCCGCGGCGGACGGCGCACGCTGCGCTCGCGCGCCCTGACAGCGGCGGCCGCGGGCGGCGGCGCGAGCTCGGCGCTCTGCGCCCGCGACCCGAACGGGGCGTGCGGCGCGAGTTGAATCAACACGGCGAACAGCACCGCCATTCCCGTCACCCCAAACAACGTCCCCAGCAGCAGCGCGGCGGGCGCGGTCAGCGGAGGTGCCGAACGCGTCGGCGGCAGCTCACGCCGGTGCTCTGGAGCGCCGATCAAGTCCAGATCATCGACGAGCGGCGGCAGCGCGGCGAAGCCAAGGAACCCGTCGGCGCCAGCGCCCGGCCCTAGACTCGAGTCGCTGCTCGGGTGCTCTTGGTTTGAATGCGTGGGAGGGGTCGAGTGCGCCGCGGCGGGGGCCGGGCCCGGGGCCGTAGCAATTGCAGCAGCCCGTGCCTTGGCGAGCAGTTTGTCGCGAACCGGGTGACCCGAGCGCCCTGACCCCGCCGCAGCGTCGGAACTGGGCCCAGGCTCCAACGTTGCCCCCGGCACCGCCCCACCCTCGCTGCGCATCACCAGCTCAGGGTCGCCCCTGCCATCTTGACGCACCGAGGGGTCGACGACGCGAGCCACGACCCGAACCGCAACCCTCGGCGCAGGCTCCGGGGCAGTGGTCGTCGCCGGCGACTCTGGGCAATCGTCCATCGTTTTCATGTCGGGCGGCCGCGAGGCACGAAGAACGTCCTCCTCTAGGAGGCCGACCCCGCAGAGCCTGCGCGCCGGCGCGCGGGGAAGAATCACGACCGGGTGAACGGCGGAGAACGGACCCGGTCGGTTACCAGCCGCCGAGCGCCGGTGCAAGGGCTCGACCACCGCTCGCCGGCCGTTCGTTCACTGGCGACGTAACTTGACAGCGCTTGTTGCGGCGTCAGGCTCAATTTTTTGTCCGGTTGAGCGTTCTAAAGGTGAAGACCAAACCCCATGGACGACCATTTCAAACAGTTGCTGCTGCTCGGTCGAGAGCATTACGCCAAACGCGAGTACGACAAGGCCGAGCCGCTCTTGCGCCAGGTCGCCAAGCATACTGACCGCCTCGCCGACGTCTTCGACATGTTGGGTGTGATGGCTCACAACCGAGGTGACTTTACCCTCGCGCGCGACTGGTTCGAACGCGCCCTCGTGCTCAACCCGAGCTACACCGAAGCGCAGCTCAACCTGATGGTCACGCTCAATGACTTAGGCGATTATGCCGAAGCGAGCAAACTGCAGGCGCAGCTCAAGAAGCGGGGCGGCCAGCGCGCAGCCGCCGATGCCTTCGTGAAAGGCCGGATTGCCAACATGCACGCGGAAATTAGCCAGGCGTACAGCGACGTGGGCATGCACGTCGAAGCGATCCAGGAGCTAGAGAAAGCGGTCCTATTGTGTCCGAGCTTCCCGGATCTCCGCACGCGGCTCGGTGTGCAGTACCGAGACGCGGGTGATCGGGTGCGAGCGCTCGAGCAGTTCGAGAAAGCCAAACAAGACAACCCGGAGTACCTTCAAGCGCGGCTCATGCTGGGTGTTCTGCACCTGAGCTCGGGCGACAACGAAAGCGCCGAGAAGGAGTTCGCCGCGGTGCTCGAGCGCGACCCGGGCAACACGAGCGCGCGCATGTACCGGCGCATCGCACGCGCGCCCGGGACCGGCAATTCTACCCGGCCGCCCCCGAATCCGTGAAGGCGCTGGGAATTTCGACGCCCCGGCGGGGCGAGGGCATCGAAATTCCCCGCTTCGCCACACCCTTGATTCGGGCGCTTTATTTCCCGGCATCGATTCTTTGAATCGATGCATTCATTAGCTGCGCATTCAGCCAGCGCAGCAGGTCGGTGGTGGGCACCTCCGAGGCATCGAGAAAGCTCCTGACGGTACCTTCGAGCCTGAGCGCCAGGCTCGCGCAGGCCAGCTCCGCTGCGGCGCGCGGGGTCGGCACGGCCGAGCTGAAGCTCGCCAGCGAGCACACCTCGAACGCGCTCACGCCGCACGGGACGATCAACTTGAAGAGTGAGAGATCCGGGTCGAGGTTGAGCGCGAAGCCATGCATCGAGACCCAGCGTGAGAGGCGCACACCAATGGCGCCGATTTTTGCCGGCCGCTTCGCCTGCGTCGCGCTCCACGCGGCCGAAGGCCGCGCGGCGTCCACCCACAACCCGACCAAGCCCGGCATTTCACCGGCCTCAATCC
Source organism: Deltaproteobacteria bacterium (assembly GCA_031407405.1). Lineage (GTDB taxonomy): Bacteria > Myxococcota_A > Polyangia > Polyangiales > Polyangiaceae > SZUA-265. The sequence goes on along the minus strand of JANOIG010000044.1, from coordinate 16,401 downwards.
CGTACGGTGCGAGCAGCGCGCGCATCGTGCTGGTCAAGTCTTTGACGTAGCGGCGCACGTCGCAACGGTCCGGCGCGAGCCCCAGGATCGGATAACACACCAGCTGACCCGGAGCGTGCACCGTGATCTCGCCACCGCGGTCGGTCGCTTCGACATCGATGCCGCGCCCCTCGAGCTCGCTGCGGCTCACGAGCAGGTGCTCGGGCCGTGCGCCGCGGCCCAGGGTGACCACGGGCTCATGCTCGAGCGTCAGCACCACGTCCGGTAGCTCGCCTTGCTTTCTCGACTCGAACAGCTGCCGCTGCAACTCATAGGTCGGACCATAACGGCGGCGCCCCAGCCACACGCCCAAAAGTTCCCGCGGCTTTCTTGGATGTCGGGACACTAGACCCGCATTTCAACGGGGCCGTCGACGGGCAATGGTGCCGGGTCGTGGCGCTTGAGAAAGCTCAAGTTCAGGCCATTGACCAGGGCGTGAGCGGCCAACGGACCCAAGAGCGACCCGGTCAGCTCGTACATGGCGCCGAGCGCGAGCCCCACCAAAAAGGCCCAGCTCGCCCAGATCCAACGACTCGGACCCGGCAGCTGATGGACCAGACCAAAGAACAAAGCCTGAGCCCAAAGCCCCATCCAGGGCTGGAGCAGACCCCGGAAAAAAAGCTCTTCACAGGCGGAGCTCAACAGCGCCAGGACGACCACGCCGGTGACGCTCAAGCCCTGCGCGAACGGCCTCAGCTCGAGGTGCAGCCGGCGCGCCCAGGCATACCGTTGCACCGTGAGGCGCGATGCCAGCACCAGCACCAATCCGAACCCGACCCCTGCCCCCAGGCTCAACAGGTGAGCTGAACTCCCATCCAGTGCCAGGCGCGGCGTGGGATGCAACAGGGGCGTCCCCTGCATCCAGATCAGCGCCAACGCCACCAAGCCGAGCACGGCGTAGATCCCCGCGAACCTACCCCAACGGACCATGTTTCGAGCGTATCCCATGCCTCAGTCAAACGGAGTGCATTTCACTAGGCTCTCGATGTAAGATTTCATGTAGGGATGGGTACGCCAAAGGACACACCCGAAGTGCTGGCGCGCTTCAACGAAGCACTGCCCGCAGTCAAGCCGATTGCGTTTCGGCTGCGGCGCACCATTGGGCGCGCGGCCGAAGTTGACGACCTGGTCAGCTATGGTCAATCCGGGCTGCTCGACGCTGCACGGCGTTTCGACCCCGAGCGGGGCGTGCCGTTTCGAGCTTTCGCGAACTTTCGCATCCGCGGCGCGATGCTGGATGGAGTTCGGCAGCTGTCTCACCTGCCACGGCGCGTGCATGAGCGGCTGAAAGCCTTCGAAAAGGCCTCCTCGTTCTCCGAAGGTGCGCTCGAAGACCTGAATGCCAGCGCTCCCCCCGGGCAGACCCCGCTCGACCGCGAGCGGCGTCTAGTCGAGCATTTGGCGGGCATGGCCACCGCGATTGCCCTCGGTTTGATCGCTGAACCGGCCACGGACGAGCAGGGCGAGGCCACGGTCATGGCACCCTGGCAACTGTCGCCTGAAGAGCACGCTTCGCGGCGCCAAATCCTGGAAATCGTGGAACGCGGCATTGAAAGCCTGCCCGAGCAGGAAGCGATGTTAATCCGCCGGCACTACATCGATGGCGAGCGCTTCGATCGAGTCGCAGCCGAGCTGGGGTTCAGCAAGTCCTGGGCCAGCCGGCTCCACGCTCGGGCCATCGGTCGCCTCACAAAACGGCTCGGCCAACTCTAAATGCGATAAGCTCGCGTATGCCCCAACGCGTCGTAGTCGCCATGAGCGGCGGAGTGGATTCTTCGGTCGCAGCCGCACGGCTGGTGGCGGACGGGCACGAGGTGATCGGCGTCACCCTGCACCTGTGGGATTACCCGGACGACGGCTCCGTGCGCGGCCGGTGCTGCGCCCCGGAGGACATCCACGATGCCCGGCGGGTGGCGGACAAGCTCGGGATTTTTCACTACACGTACGATCGGCGCGAGCTGTTCGACGCTCGAGTGGTGACCCCCTTCGTGGAGGCGTACTTGAGTGGCCTCACGCCGAGCCCGTGCGTGAGCTGCAACCGAGGCGTCAAGCTGCAGGAGCTGTTGCAGATCGCCAATGACTTGGGCGCCGACGCCATCGCCACCGGTCACTATGCGCGCGTCGACAAGAGTCGAGAGCCTCCTCAACTGCTTCGGGCCTGCGACGCTAGCAAGGATCAGAGCTATTTCCTGCACATGTTGCCACCCGCGGTGCTGGGCCGCCTGATGTTCCCCCTCGGCAGCTCGACCAAGCAGGAGGTGCGCGCAGAAGCGCGGGCGTTAGGCCTGGCGGGTGCGGAGAAGAGGGACAGCCAAGAGCTGTGCTTCGTGCCCACGGGTCGATACGACCAGTTCGTGAGCGAGCGCGCGCCCGACCGGTTGCGTCCGGGCAACATCGTCGACGAGGCGGGGCGCACGCTCGGCGCGCACACCGGCATTCACCGCTTTACGCTCGGGCAGCGGCGCAACCTCGGGGTGGCGACGGGGCAACGCTCCTACGTCATCGACGTGGACCCAGAGACACAGCAGGTCACGCTCGGTCCGCGCGAACGGCTCATGGCACGCGGCGCACGGCTCACCACCGCGAGCCTCGCACCCGATGTGAGCTTGCCGCTGACCTGTCAGGTGGCAGTTCGCTATCGAGGTCAACCGCTCTCAGCCCAGGTGCAGCGTTGGGGCACAGGGGGCCTGGAGATTCGCTTCGTCGAGCCGGCTCTGGCGGTCGTGCCCGGCCAAGTTGCGGTCTTGTACGACGGCGACCGCGTGCTCGGAGGAGGTACGATCGACTCGGCGTTGGCGCTCAGCCTCGAGGCTAACCTCGCAACTGGAACGGTCGCTTGTGGAGCCCCGGCCTGATGCGCCGCCGGTCTGGGCGGCTGTGTTTCTCGGCGGCCCATTGCTTCTCGGCGGCCCAGATCGCGCTGTGGGTGGGGGCCCTGGGTTGCTCGGTGGGCCAGGGGGAGGGTTTCGTCAGAAGCGACGATCTGTTTGTCGACGATTGCTGGGAAGGTAAATTCGATCTCAAGCCGACTTTCTTCGCCGCCAACCCATTCGACGAAACCCTGACCATTCGGGTGCAGCGCGGCGAGCGCGACATCCAGGTTTCGGACGGCTTCTCGATGCTGGTCAACGACGTGTCGGCAATCCGTGAATCGGGCCTCGGGATGCGCTTGCCACTGGGTTTGCCCGTGGGTGTCAGCCCGCTGGGCTTCCCGCTCGACGACGTGCCCAACCCGCCTGCGGCCAGCCTCAGCTTGTATTTGAACAACAGCTGCAACGGCCAAAATTCCCAGCTCTTGGCGGTATCTGGCTGGGTCGAGTTCGGGCGACTGTTTAGCGGCAACCTGAATGAAGAAAACGTGGAGGATCGGCTGACGGAAGGCGCATTCGAAGCCACCATCGTGGATCCCCGCGACACGCTGCCGCGCGCCGACGGCGAGAGCGGGCCCGCCTACACCTACCCGATGGAGCGGACTAGCTTGCTCGTCGGTGAATTCAGTTTCGTCTTTCATCGAGGCACTCCAGCTCAGCCGTTCCCATGAACGGGCGTTCGCACCCGCCCGCCCTATTGGGCCGCACTGAACGCACGCTGCGCGAAGAGACACCCCTCGGTCGCGGCGATCGCATCGTGATCGCGGTGTCGGGAGGCGGCGACTCGACGGCGCTGCTGCACGTGCTCGGTCGGCTCCGGATACGGCTTGGCGTCGAGCTTCACGCTCATGGCGTGGACCACGGCCTCAGGGAAGCGGCCAGCACCGAGCTCGACCTGGCCGAGCGGCTCGCAAACGAGCTGGAGGTGCCGTTCTCGCGCACGCGCCTGACGCTCGCCGAAGGAGGCAACTTACAAGCGCGCGCTCGCGACGCCCGTTACGCCGCCCTGGATGCGCTCGCGCAAAACATCGGTGCCCGCTGGGTGGCCACCGCGCACCACGCCAACGACCGGGCAGAAACCGTGCTGATGCGCATCCTTCGTGGCACGAGCCCACGCGGCCTGGCGGTCCTGCCCGCGGCCTCCGAAGGCCGCCTCCGCCCCTTCATCCGTTCACCGGTGAGCGCCATCACACAGCACCTCGCGCGACATGAATTGAGCTACGCCAGCGACCCATCGAATCAGAACCCGCGCTTCCTGCGCACGCGAATTCGGCACGAGCTAATACCGCTGCTCGAAGACCTGACGCCGGGCGCGGCCGCCCACCTCAATCTGCTGGCCGACGAATGGACCGAGGCCGAGCCCGTCGTCGTGACGGATGCGCAGGGTCGCTATATGCACGTACGTGGGAGCCAGATCGCTCAAATCCGCCGTGCGCAAAAATTGGCACAATTCGATGCTACAATTTGGCTAGCGGGTGGTGTCGAGCTGAGCGCGGCTCGCGAAAGCGATGGCGACCGGCCCGGTGTGCCTCAAAATCCTGCACCGGCCCGCAAAAAACCCCGGCCGGCTCAACAAAAGCAGGCGGGGAGGGGTGCCAAACCCACCAAAAGTGATTAACTCCATGAACAAAGCAATATTGGCCGCATGCGCTCCGCCGTTATTCCTTTGCAGGGCATACGGCAGACCAGCTGGGGGGTCATCTCCCGAGGGCTCTCGCTAGCATCTCGTAAACAGGCATCTGGTATATTGGCGAGTCTGGTTTCTGAAAGTTCGTAGATCAACCGAGGTCTCTAAGTGAAGCAACCGCACAAGACGCTTCTTATTTGGGTCGTTCTCATCGTCGCCTTCCTGGCCATCTGGCAGTTTTTGGTGCCAGCGGGCCAGCCGCGCAAGCAACGGCCGTTCAGCGAGTTCATCGAGCTCGTCAAGGCGTCGAAGGACAAGCCGCACGTCGAGTCCGTGGACATTCGGGACCGTGAGTACTCGTTCCTGATCAAACGCCCGGGCTCGCAGGGCGCCCCCGAGCGCGGCGTCACCATCGGTCCCGCGGAGAGCGACAGCGTCGCAGAGCTACTGCTCGCGAACGAAGTGCGCGTGGAATACCAGGAGGACGACACCAACCCGTACCTCGCATCCACGCTGACGATTCTGCTGCCGATGCTGTTTTTGCTGGTGATGTTTTATCTGTTCATGCGCCAGCTTCAAGCAGGCGGCGGTAAAGCCATGAGCTTCGGCAAGAGCCGGGCCCGCTTGCTCAATGAATCCCAGAACAAGATCACGTTCGCCGACGTGGCGGGCGCCGACGAGGCCAAGGATGATCTGGAAGAGATCATCGCCTTCCTGAAAGACCCGAAGAAGTTCCAGAAGCTCGGCGGGCGCATCCCGAAGGGCGTCCTGATGATGGGCCCGCCCGGCACCGGCAAGACGCTGCTGGCCCGCGCCATCGCCGGTGAGGCCGGCGTGCCGTTCTTCAGCATTTCCGGCTCAGACTTCGTCGAGATGTTCGTGGGTGTCGGCGCCAGCCGTGTGCGCGACCTGTTTGAGCAGGGCAAAAAGCACGCGCCGTGCATCATCTTCATCGACGAGATCGATGCGGTCGGGCGCCACCGCGGCGCAGGCCTGGGCGGCGGGCACGACGAGCGGGAGCAAACGCTGAACCAGCTTCTGGTGGAGATGGACGGCTTCGAGTCGAACGAAGGCGTGATCATGATCGCCGCCACGAACCGCCCCGACGTGCTCGACCCGGCCATCTTGCGCCCCGGTCGCTTCGACCGGCGCATCACTGTGCCGCGCCCCGACGTGCGGGGACGTGAAGGCATCCTCGGCGTGCACACCAAGAAGGTGCCGCTCTCCACCGACGTCCAGCTCAACATCATCGCCGCGGGCACCCCGGGCTTCGTCGGTGCGGACCTCGAAAACCTCGTCAACGAGGCCGCCCTCTTGGCCGCTCGCCAAGACAAGGACGCGGTGTCCATGGGCGACTTCGAGCTCGCCAAGGACAAAGTCCTGATGGGGGCCGAGCGCCGCAGCCTGGTGATGAGTGAAGCCGAACGCCGTGTCTCGGCCTGGCACGAGTCCGGGCACACGCTGGTCGGAAAGATTGTCGAAGGCAACGACTCAGTGCACAAGGTGTCGATCATTCCGCGCGGCGCCGCCCTCGGCGTGACCATGTTCCTGCCCACGGAGGACCGTCACACCATGACCAAGCGGCAGTCACTCGCTCGCATCGCCATGGCTCTCGGCGGCCGCGCCGCCGAGAAGATCGTGTTCAACGAGGTCACGAGCGGCGCTAGCGACGACATCAAGCGCGCCACCAATCTGGCCCGCGCCATGATCTGTGAGCTTGGCATGAGCGAGAAAATGGGGCCGCTCAGCTACAGCGAGAGCGAAGGCAACGTCTTCCTCGGCCGTGAAATGGGCACACGCCGCGACAACTACTCGGAAGAAACCGCGCGCGAGATCGACCAGGAGCTGCGCGGCATCATCGACACGCAATACGCCCTGGCCGTGCGCGTGCTGGAAGAAAATCGAGACAAGCTCGACCGCCTGGCCCACGCCCTGCTCGAGCGCGAGACGCTCGATTCGGAAGAGATCCAGGCGGCCTTCGACGGACGTGAGCTGCCCGCGCGGGACCGGGTCATCATCCCGACCTACAGCGAGCAGCGCAAAGAGCAAAAAGAAAAGAAGCGCCCCGCCAGCATCTTCGGCGCACCCAAGCCCGCCACTAGCTCCTGAGCAGCTCCTGAGCGGCAGGGTGCGAGGTCCTCGTGCCATCGATTCAATGAATCGATGGCACGAATGAAATTGAAGTAGCCGAATCAGGGCGATGGCAAGGCGGGGAAGCTCGATGCCCTCGCCCGACCGGGGGCGGCGAGATTCCCAAAGCCTCGATGGATTCGGTCACCGCCGAGGCGCGCCCGCGTCCGCCGAGGGCACAGGCAGGGGCTCGAACGTGCCCGTTGGCACGCTTGGGGTTTCGGCGGCCGCCGGGGCCGGCGATGCCGGGGCTGGTGCGGGCAAGGCGGGTTGCGACGCGGGAGCTGGAGCCGTCCGAGGAGTCACCGTGGTGGGGGCGGATGGGCTGCCTTCGAGGCGGAGGGTGAGCTCGACGCTATGAGTGTAGTACGGGCAATCACCGGGGTGATCGTCGACCTTGACCTCGGTGGACGCCGCGACATAGCCCGCGCGCCGAGCGGTGAGCTGCCAACGGCCTTCGGTGAGGGCGGCGCTGTAACAGGGCCGAAGCCGCCACTCGGAGTCGCCATCTGACACCGATACGCTGGCTTCACAGGTGTACAGCCCGGTCTCGGCGTCTCGTACCTTGACTCGTACGCGGTCGTAACACTGCGACGCGAGATAACCGGCGCCGCCTGCCAACGCGACGAGCCCGCCCCCCAAGGCCGCGTTGCACGCCAGCGCACCCAGGAGTGCCCCCGCCAGTGCTAGCAGCAGCGGCTTACGCGCCATGACCGGCCACCGCGTTCCGCGGAGCGGCCTCTCCCGACGAGGGCCATGGAGAGGACGACATGGCTTCGCCAAAACGCGGCCGCAGGCTGCGCCGCCCCGTCACCCAGTCGTACACCTCGAGCACCTTCTTGGCTTTCGAATCCCACGAAAAGTGCTCGATGGCGCGCTCATACGCGACCTGGCCGTGCCTGAGCCGGAGCTCTCGATCATCGACATAACGCTCCAGCACCTCGATGAAACGGCGCACCAGCTGGTCCTTGCTACCGAGGGGCACCGCCACGCCGCAATCATGCCCGGCCACCAGCCCACCGGGCCCGCCGTAGTCCACGACCACGGGCACGCACCCGCACGCCATCGCCTCGACCACCACCCCACCCCCGAGCTCCCGGATGGATGGAAAGAAGAACACGTCGGCCTTGCGCAGCCGCGCAGCCACCTCGCTTTGGCTCATCCAACCCGCGAACTCGACCACACCCCCGAGGTTTTGCTCGGCGGCTTGCCGCTCGAGCGCGGCGCGCTCCATGCCGTCACCGACCAGCACCAGCTTGTGCGCCCTCAACTTGGGGCTCTCCGCAAAAACGCGCAGCGCCACGTCGAGCAGCTTGAGCGGCACGAAACGGCCTACGCTGATGAACACCAGCTGTGGCTTGTCAGCCCTTTCGCCAGGATGCTGAAACAGCTCGGGCGCGACGCCCACCTCCGGGAAATCGATGCAGCGCTGCCGCGCGCTCTCGGGCAAATCAGCCATGGTGTGCTGAAAGCTGGCCAGAATGGCCGCCGCGTCCCGAAAAGTGGAGCGGTGATACGGCAGCCATTTGTAAGCGTTACGCAGCGTGCGCAAGGTCTCACGCTCGCGCACGAGCTCGGCGCGAAACTCCTCCGGCCAAGCCAAGCCGCCATTGAGCGGCCCGAGCACGAAGGGGGCGGGGCTCCAGGTCGCCATGGGGCTGGGCAAGGCAGGTGACATCGGCGTGAGCCGGTGCACCACGTCGAACTTCCCGGCATCGAGCCGCGATTTGAAGTGTTTATACACCTCGTAGTCGAAGGCGATCGCGCCCGGGTAGGCGCCGGCCACCGCCGCGCTCCAATTGGCCTGGTTGCCGCGGCGGACCCAGGTAGAGAGCTTGTGCAGGGGAGCGGCGACGTACTCGTTGTCGATGAAGGCGACTTCGACGTCGCGGAGCCGACCGGTCAGGTTCGGGCGATTTCTGACGTGTGTAGCCAGTGAGACGTCGCAAATGCGGCTGAGGGCCTTCACCATCTGGTAACCGACAATCGGGAGCGACGGCCACTCCGGGTTACAGTCTTCGGCCATCAAGAGCACGCGCATCCCCCACATCGTAGACCTGGGGCCTGCACCGAGCAACCTCCGCCATTACAGGGCCCTTTGCTCACGATCTGGCCCCCTCCGGCGGCGCGTCCCCTGCCACCCGAGTTGGCGGAGGCGAGCTGCATGCCAGGTTTTGCTGGCGGAAGTCTGCTAGCCTCGCCTGTCTTGAAGGTGTTTGACCGGGCTCTAGGCTCTCCGCTTTTTCGCCGGGTGCGGCAGTATGGTGCTCTACGCCTACTCCGGCGCCTGCACCGAATCAGCCACCGGTTGCCCGTGCACCTGCGGGCGCCGGAGCGGGCGCGGGTGCTCGTGGTCGCGCCACACATGGATGACGATGTGATCGGCCCTGGCGGCACGCTGGCATTGCACCGAAAAAAGGGCAGTAGCGTGAGCGTGGTGTTCTGCGCGGCGGGGGCCACGGCGGAGCAAGATGGCGCGCGCAAAGCAGAAGCACGCGCCGCTGCGGCGTTCATGAGCTTTGAGCGCGTGGAGTGGTTGGATTTCCCCGAAGGGGCGTTGAGCCGCAACGAAGAAGAGCTAGCTTCAGCGCTCGGCAAATTGATCGGCGAGGTCGCGCCCGATCAGATCTTTTGTCCGTATTTCGCCGACCACCATCGCGACCACAGTGCCGTGGCGCTGGCCTTGGCTCTGGCCATCGAGCGCTCGGGGTGGGCGGGCGAGGTCTGGAGCTATGAGGTGTGGTCTCCCTTGTGGCCCAACGTCGCGGTCGACATCTCCAGCGTCGTCGACATCAAGCGGCAGGCCATCGAGCTTTACACATCGCAAGTGGCGGGGCTGCACTACACGGAAGGCACGCTCGGGCTCAACCGGTACCGGGCGCTGCGCGTGTATGTCGACTATGCCGAAGCTTTCTTCGTGGCGAGCGCGCCCGAGTTCGTCGAGATGTCTCGGCTCATGAACACGCTCTGACGCGGGCCCCTCCCGCGGGCCGGCGCGGGCAGTTTTGATTGGACACGCGAGCTGCTACGAGCGGCCACACGGCGTGCCCGCCCAGGCTGGGTTGGCTAGTTTCGGAGCCGATTTGACTGCGGCTTGACAGCGGGGGGGACGCGCCGAAGACTGCCCGGGCATGGCGAAATACAAACTGACTTACTTCGATTTCTCGGGCAGCCGCGGCGAAGAGTGCCGGCTCGCGCTGTTCCTCGCGGGCGTCGATTTCGAGGACCGCCGCATCACGAGCGCCGAGTGGTCGGCGCTCAAGCCGTCATCGCCGTATGGCGCGCTGCCGATCCTGGAGACCGAAGGCAAGGCTCCTCTGGCTCAGTCCAATGCCATCTTGACGTATGTCGGGCGTCGTTACGATTTGCACCCGCATGAGGCGTGGGAAGCGGCCCGTCACGAGTCGATCCTAGAAGCCGTCGAAGAGTTGAGGAGCGCGCTCGGCCCTACTGGAAAAGGCGACGCAGCCGAGAAGAAGCGTGCACGGGAGGAGCTCGCGAACGGCTACCTGCAGACGTGGGGTGCGAACCTCGAGCGGCAGGTCCGCGGGCCCTTTGTGGCGGGTGAGCACGTCGCGGTCGCCGACATCAAGCTGTTCCAGATTGTGGGCTCGTTCAAGAAGGGCATCATCGACCACATTCCGAGCAGTGTGTTTGGCGGGTTCCCCAAGCTGGAAGGTGTGCACGACGCGGTCGCGCGTCACCCGAAGGTCGTCGAGTGGCGCGCCCGGCATTGACGGGCGCTTCAGCCGACGCCCGGGCACGGTAGGCCATGCTACCACGGCAGAGCGACCGCCGGCCACGCCTAGCGTCCGCGAACGGTTTTTACGGCGTGCCAGGCCCTGACGCGCTCAAGAGCCCAACGCGATCACAACGGCGAGCAGGCTGACGCCGGCGGCGATGCAGTAGCCGAATATGGTGCGGTTGGTTTCGACCTTGGTGCTCGCGAAGTACTCGGCCATTTGTGCGGCAATGTTGTCGAGACGAAGTCTGCCCTGGGGCTCCACGGCGTGGATCCTCGCGGTACCAATCAATGACCGCACGGTGGTTTCGAGCGTAAACCCCTCGTTCGCAATGAGAACCCTCGAGCCTCGCTCTTCGTATCTGAGGCCGAGCCTGCCCAGCGCGTGCTGGAGCGCCCCCTTGAGCGATGCTGGAGTCACACCGAGCAACACGTAGCCACGCGGGCTCCACGACAGCAGGTTGTACACGCCCGTCATGAGCGCGATATAGAACAAGCGAACCGCATAGTTGCCACGATCACGGCGCGGCGACCAGCCAGCACTGATGACGATGACCTCGAATGTGAGCGCCAGCAACGGCACCGCGAATATCCAGCTACCCCGCCAGATGACGGGCCGCTCGCGTTTCATTCCGCGCACGCCCACGTACAGGCTCAGCGCGGCCATGAGCAGGAATGTGACTTGGTACAGCTGGATCGGATTGGTCATCGCGGTGGCCTCTCGCACCTCAAATTTGGGCTCGTGCGCGAGGGGCTCAGCGCGTGCGCCTAGTCTTGACCGCCTGGGCCAGGCCTTCCAGCACTGGGACTGTGGTTTCCCAGCTGATGCAGGCGTCGGTGATGCTTTGGCCGTAGGTGAGCGGCTTGCCGATGACGTGCTCTTGATTGCCTTCGACCAAATTGCTCTCGATCATCACGCCCATGATGGCGCGCTCGCCGGCGGCGATCTGCTCCCCGAGCGCCTGCGCCACGCCGGGCTGTTTTTTGTAGTCTTTGCTGCTGTTGCCGTGGCTGCAGTCGACCATGAGGCCCCGGCGCAGACCTGCCTTTTGCAGGGCCGCGACCGTGCTCTGGATGCTGGCCGAGTCGTAGTTGGGTCCCGAGGCTCCGCCGCGCAGGATGACGTGGCACTCGGGGTTGCCTTTGGTCGACACCACGCCGGCCAGGCCTTGTTCGGTGACTCCCAGGAAGTGATGCGGGCGCGCGCTCGACATCACCGCGTCGACCGCGATCTTGATCGTGCCGTCGGTGCCGTTCTTGAAGCCGATCGGCATGGACAAGCCCGAGGCGAGCTCGCGGTGCACCTGGCTCTCGGTGGTGCGAGCGCCGATGGCCCCCCAGCTCACCAGGCCCGAGACATATTGCGGGCTGATCGGATCGAGGAACTCACAGCCGCAGGGCACGCCCATGCTGTTCAGATCGCTGAGCAGCCGGCGCGCCGTGCGCAAGCCGGTGTTGATTTCGAAGCTCTCGTCCAGGTGCGGGTCGTTGATCAGGCCCTTCCAACCGACCGTGGTGCGCGGCTTCTCGAAGTAGACGCGCATCACGATTTGTAGCTCGCCTGCCAAACGCTCGGCGGCGCCCCGCAACAGCTCGGCGTATTTGAGCGCCGCTCCAGGATCGTGGATCGAGCACGGACCCATCACGACGAGCAGCCGATCGTCCTTTTCGTACAGGATGTCGCCGACCGCGCGCCGCGTTTGATCGATGGTCTTTTCGGCGGCCGCCGTGATGGGCAGCTCTTCGTACAGGATGGCGGGGGAGAGCAGCGGCCGCAGGCCGCGGACACGCACGTTGTTGGTTTGGGGGGCCATGTCAGTCTCGGGAAGAAAACGCGATCAGGAGCGCGTGGTGACGGCGCCGTCGGCGGCCGAAGACACCAGCGCCGCGTACTTGGCGAACACCCCCACCTTGAAGCGCGGCGCAGGGGGCAAGTAAGCGCGCAACCGCGACGCGATCTCCGCCGCGTCCAGCTCCACGTCCAAGCGCCCCGCATCGGTATCGATATTGATCATGTCGCCGTCGCGCAAGGCGGCGATGGGACCGCCCACCACCGCTTCGGGCGCCACGTGACCGATCATCAAGCCGCGCGTCGCGCCGCTGAAGCGGCCATCGGTGATCAGCGCAACGTCTTCGCCCAACCCTTGCCCGACGATGGCCGCGGTCACACCCAGCATCTCGCGCATGCCGGGCCCGCCGCGCGGACCTTCGTGGCGGATCACCACCACGTCGCCCGGTTTGATGCGCTTCTCTTCCACGGCCTTGAACGCATCTTCCTCACACTCGAAGACGCGGGCAGGGCCGCGGTGTTTGCTGCGCTCGTGGCCGGCCATCTTCACCACCGAGCCTTCGGGGGCGAGCGAGCCTTTGAGGATCACGAGGCCGCCGGTGGCTTTGAAGTTCTTGCCCGACTCGGCCACGACCTTCTGCTCTGGGGTCTCCTGAGCGAGGTCGGCTTCTTCGGACAATGTACGGCCGCTTACCGTGCGCGCGCTGCCATCGATCAGGTTTGCCTCGAGCATGCGGCGCGCGAGCAGCCGGCTGCCGCCCGCCTGGTGAAAGTCCACCGCGACGTATTTGCCGCCCGGCTTCATGTCCGCGAGGATCGGCGTGCGGTGACTGATACGGCTGAAATCATCGATGTTCAGCTCGACCCCGAGCTCACGCGCTAGCGCCAGGAAGTGCAACACCGCGTTGGTCGAGCCGCCCGTGGCCGCCACCGCCGCGATGGCGTTGTCGAACGAACGACGGTTGATGAGCTCGCGCGGGGTCACGCCTTCTTTCAAGAGCTTCATCACGCGCTTGCCCGCTTCGATGGCGACGTCGGGTTTGTCGGCGTCGGTCGCGGGCACCGAGCCACTGCCCATCGCGGCCAGCCCAAAGAACTCCATGGCCAAGGCCATCGTGTTGGCGGTGTACTGCCCGCCGCACGCACCGGCGCCGGGGCACGCGCTGTGCGTGATTTCGGCCAGCTCGGCGTCACCCATTTTCTTGGCGGAGTGCCGGCCCACTGCTTCGAACACGTCCTGAATCGTCACGTCGATGTCGCGATGCCGGCCGGGGGCGATCGAGCCGCCGTACAAGATGACAGCGGGCAGGTTGAGCCGCAGCAGCGCCATGGCACCGGCAGGAATGGTCTTGTCACACCCCACGATCACGACCATCGCGTCAAACACCGCGCCGTGCCCCATCAGCTCGATCGAATCGGCGATCACCTCGCGGCTGATGAGCGAGGCTTTCATGGCCTGCGTGCCCATCGAGACACCGTCGCTGACACTGATGGTGTTGAACTCCATCGGCGTGCCCCCCGCCTCACGCACCCCCTGCTTCACCTTCTCGGCGAGCGCGCGGTGGTTGAAGTTGCACGGCATGGTCTCGGTCCAGCAATGCGCCACGCCCACCAGCGGCTTCTTCAAGTCCTCATCGGTAAAACCGATGGCGTGCAGCATGGAACGCGCGGGCGCCCGGCTCGGGCCATCCAGCAAAACCGAGCTCTTGCTGCGCATATTGTCCTTTGATTCCTTCATGACGGGGCTCCGGGGCTGCCCGGGGCCCTACCTTAACGACCCACCTCCGTCCAGCACCCCGCACGGGGAGACCGCCCGCCCGACCGCGAGGCCGGATTGGCGTGGGTGCGCGAAGTGACGTCGGAAGGCACGCGGCACGGCAAATTCGCTGACATTTTCGCGGGCTGGCGCTACTAAACGCCGGTTGGCTTGGGTGCGCGGTTCGAGGGCGGATTGCGCTCCGAGGCACCACTCGCGCGAGTGGCGGAATTGGCAGACGCACTGGATTTAGGTTCCAGCGCCGCAAGGCGTGGAGGTTCGACCCCTCTCTCGCGCACGAAGACGGAATTGCTACGGAAAGGGAAACCGTCCCGGGCGGGGGTGGGCCCGGTTGGTGACGATTCGCGGCGCTCCCCTCGAGCGCTCCTTGTGAGAGCGCTCACCTCCGCCGTCGCTGATGCGATGGACGCTGGCGATAGGCGGGGCGCGCTCATCTTGATCAATGCGCTGAAGGAGTTGGCCTCCGAGCACTAGAACGGTCATCCCACAACCACGGGGTCGCACGCATTCCGCCACCCAAAAACGGATCATGCTCGGACATATCGATGAGACTCGAGGACATTCGCCGTTGGTTAGACCTTTGGAACAACAAGGCAGCTCTTTCCCCAGAATTCTGGGACGCGGCGCCCGTCCTCGACATGCTCGTCGAGAGCCGCGGGAATGAAGTGCCGATCTATGTTGCCGGTAGGGGAGCCTACATCTACGCGATTGCTGTTCCATCAAAGCTGCTGCGTAAGGACTGGCTCGGCGACGTACTCGGTAGTCGTGGCTTCATGGTGCCTCGACACCTGGGTTGGAGTTGCGTGTTCAATGCCTCTCAAACATGGGGCGAACTCAGCAATCCATTCGCCCACACAGGTTCTCGTATCCTCGGCAAGGGAACGCCGCTCGTCATCGTTCGGGAGGCTCCGAGGGCTTCCAGCTACGCTGAGCCCAATCAGATCCTCGCGCATACGTTGAACCTGCACCTCGATGCGCGGAGAGAGAATTGGGAGACGCTCAACGAGCTAGGTGAGCTCGTGCCTCGGTTTCGAGTGTCGCGCGATCAAGGCTTCATCGTGACGCTCGAACGAGACGCGCTCGACGAATACTTGGTGCTATCGTCATCCACACTGGTGCGCTGCTTCGAGTTAACCAAATGGACCGGGGGCATGTTGCACGTTGATTCAAAGGCAGTGGACACCTTCGATCCCGAAAACGACATCTATTCACGTGTCTATCGCGTTGAGGGAGAGCAACGACTACTTCGAGTCAGGGGAATCGATCTGACTCGAATTGACCGCAAGATGCGGGCGCGCATCTGGTCGCGGCTGCGGGGGGACGAGCCGCGCCAGTATGAGTCATTCACGATCAGTCGCCTCGAAGACGGCCAGATCTTGGAGTGGCCAGCCGATCCAAATCAACTCGGCAACTACTTTGTCGAGTCCGAGCTACCTCACGAGCTTTCAGCGGTCTTCTTCAAACCCGAGGTGTTGCTCCAATACAGAGCCGAGCCGGAACGTTTTACCGTGCATCCTACGCGCGTCGAGTGCAAAGACGCATGGGAGTTGCCTTATGACGTGAATGCCGCCGGGCAGATTCATGCTTACCTTGTCGATCTCGCCCGTATACCGCACACGGAGCAACTGCGATGGAAAGCACACAACGAGCGAGCGAAGGGTGGGATCTCCAAGCGAGCGTTCATTCGCGACTTCAAGGGAGAATGGACGGATGAATACGACCCCCTCATCTCGCTGAAGCACATCGCCTCCAATTTCCCCTCGACCGATCGCTCTGGTCGGGCATGCAAGATTTGGAGTTCGTGCGATACGGTCGATGCCCTCGGTTACGTCCACACGAACTCGAAAAAGGACCTTCAGGACCAAGTCTTGAATCTCTGCAAGGTGGTAGTTGAAGGGCTCGAAGCGAAATCCATTAACAACCTCGCGCGACGGCTGAACTGCTATCGCGATGATCTTGGCACGATAAAGCAGCTCAAGGGCGTGCTCGGCGCGCTCAAAGCGGACCCGGAACAAGTAGAGCAAATCTCGGGCACGTTTGCCGAAGTGCAGCGGCTTCGAAGCGGCATGGCAGCGCACCGAGATGGATTGATATTGAACGACGCAAAACTCGCTTTTCGCCAACGACTGGAGGAGTGCGATGCGGCACTTCGTTGTCTCGCCAAAATGGTGCGCGATGGTCTCTTTACACCAACTGTGAGCGTGCACCGGGATCCGCGCAGAAACGGTGAAGAGCGCCAAACAGCCCTGAGGGCAGTTCACCGTTCACCGGCGAAGAGCTAGGCCAGATCCACAGCCCTCGGCTAAGAAGCCCGACCGCCAAATTAGCGAAGGCCCAGGAGCGTCAACTCCCGAGCCTTCTGGATCTCCGATGCCGTCGGAGGACTACACCTTCAGCACGGCCTGAGCTCCATGTCCAATAATCCGC
>JANOIG010000043.1:0-19569 GCA_031407405.1 Deltaproteobacteria bacterium | reverse complement strand
TTCTCGTAAGGGTGCTACGCCTTCGCGGCTGCGAAAGCCGTGTTCATGTAACGAGCCCCCCGAGTAGTCGAGGTTCACTGTCGCTCGGTCGCGCACGAGGTGCACGAACAAGAGCACGTCCGGCGCGTCGCGGTCGACGCTCGGCCGACTGCCGCGGCGCTCGCGCAGTTGGTCGACGATGGCGTCTTTGGCGCGGACGGCGATGTAGTGGGTGTGCGTCAGCTGATCGCCGCGGCCGGCGGCGCGCACCGCGAGCGTTTGCTCTCCGCCGAGGTACTGGGACCAGTCGATCGATTTGACGCCGGCGTACAGGTCGTCGCCGTGGCGGCATTCGAAGCTGTGCAGGGGCTCGACGATGCGTAGCGCGATGCGCGACCACAGGCAGGCCCGGTAGGCGTCTTCCGGCGCGTTGCCAAAGTACACCCCGCCGCGATCGGCGTGCACGTGCGGTAAGCCGAGCTCCACGAGCTCGTCGCTCAAGAGGGACTCGGTGCCTTTGGCCGCGGTGGCGAAAAAGCGTGCCTTGGGGGCGGGAGCCGCTCGCGTCGCCACGATGCGTTCGCGATAGGCGAAACACCTGAATTTGCAAGCCCAAAATGGGTTTGATGGGCTCGGGTCGAGGGGGCAGCGCGCAAAAGCAGCGCACAAAACCCGAGTCCGAGCTTGCCGATGCCGAATTCCGCGCGCAAAGTGCCGCTGTCTGGCGACCGCGGGCCGTTCCGGACCCTCTCCGGCCCTTTGCGCATGGATCTCCTTTATTTCGTCATCCTGGTCAGCTCGCTGATCTTCGTCCACGAGCTGGGGCATTTTTTGTTCGCCAAGGCGTTTGGCGTCAAAGTGCTGACCTTCAGCCTGGGCTTTGGCCCCAAGGTGCTGCGCCTGCGCGGTCGTGAAACGGAGTACTGCGTCGGCGTGCTGCCGCTCGGCGGCTACGTCAAGATGCTCGAGGCCTCGAAGAGCGACGCCGTCTTGCCGGAAGATCGGCACCGGACCTTCGAGTCGCTGGCGGCGTACAAGCGCGTGCTCATCGTGCTGGCCGGTCCGTTGATGAACATCGTGTTCCCGGTGCTCTTGTACTTCTCGGTGTTCGTGGGCGATGGGCCCTTCCTACCGCCGACCGTGGGAGTGGTGCTGCCGGGCCACCCCGCCGAAGGCAAGCTGTTCCCCGGTGATCGGGTCATGGCCGTCAATGGCGAGGAGATCGGCACGTTCGACGAGCTCAAGCGCATCGTGGCCAAGAACCCGGCCAAGCCGATCGTGTTCAAGGTGTTCCGCGACTACAAGCACATCGAGGTCGAGATCGTGGCCACCGAAAGCCTGGCCACTTCATTTTTCAGCGACGCCGAGCAGCGGCCGCTGGACAACCCCGAAGAGCGCATCGGTACGGTCGGCATCGAGAGTAGCGCGCCTGCCGCGGTGCTGGGCATCGTGGCGGATTCACCGGCATACCGCGCGGGCCTGCGCACCTTCGACGTGGTCACTCACGTCTCCGGGCGGCCCGTGGAACGTTACATCGATCTGGAAAAGGAGCTCGCCGCGAACCTCGCCGAGACGGTTCCCGTCACCTATCTGCGGCCGACCGAGGTCGATGACGTGCTCGGCGGTTTGGCCAAGATGGCCGTGTTCGAGGCAGGGGTGGTCGCGCTCACGCCGCTGCCGCAAGGCCCGAGCCTGCTCGAGCGAACCGGCATCGAGCTGGCGGACATGTACGTGTCGCAGGTGCCGCGGGACTCTTACTTGTATCGGGCAGGGCTGCGCCCGGGCGACAAAATATTGCGGCTGGATGACGACGAAATCCCCGCTTGGTCGACCTTTCGGGAGCGCATATGGGCGGAGCGGGACCGAGCCCACCGCATCGAGTTCTTGTCCGAGCGCGACGGCCGGCTGCGTTCAGGTACCTTCCAGATGCGCCGTGAGGATTTCACCGACGAGCATGGGCAACCGTTCGCTCGCTACGTGTTCGAGGTGCGCCACTGGGTGCCCTTGTCCGCGGTGGGCTGGGTCGAGCACCCGTACCCGGTGCGTTATGCGCTCAGCAAGGCGGTGGCCGAGACGATCGACGTCACCCGCTACATCCTGATCGGCATGCGCCGGTTGATCCAAGGCCGGCTCAGCCTGGACTCGCTGTCCGGCCCCATCACCATCTACGAAGTGGCGGGTGAAGAAGGGCGCAAGGGCACCGACTATTTCATCTGGGTCATGGCGCTGATCAGTATCAACCTCGGGCTCTTCAACCTCCTGCCCATTCCGGTGCTGGATGGCGGGCACTTGATGTTTTTGGCGGCGGAGGCGGTCATGCGCCGGCCCTTACCGTTGCGGGTGCGTGAAGTAGCCCACATCGTGGGCATGACGATTGTGATATCTCTGATGGCCGTGGCTTTCAAAAACGACCTCGAGAAGCGCTGGGACGTGCTCGCCAGCCAAGTGCGCGAGCTGACGGGTTGAGCGTGACGCAGGTCAAATCGAGCTCGGTGCCCGAGGTCGCTTCGGCGCGCAACGTCGCGGCGCGCGTCGTGCACCGCGTGCTGAAAGAAGCGTCGTTTGTCAGCGAGGTGCTGGACGCCGAGCTCGAGCGCACGCAACTGGAGGCGCGCGACCGGGCGCTCGCGACCGAGCTCAGCTATGGCGTGGTGCGGCTCGAACGCGCCCTGAGCCAGCGTCTAGAGGCGCTCGCCCCGCGCGGGGTTGCCAAGGGTGATCCGCTCGTGCAAGCGCACCTGCTCGTCGCAGCCTATCAGCTGCTCGTGCTCGACCGGGTACCGGCTTTTGCCGCCATCAACGAAGCGGTGGAAGCCATTGGCCAATTGCGCGGGCCGCGCGTGTCGGGGTTTGCGAACGCGGTGTTGCGGCGCATGTCCAGGGCGGGGGAGCGGTTGGACGTCGCTCAGGCGCTCGAGGCGTCGGTCGAGCCTTGGTTGTTCGCCGAGCTGTGTCGTGCGGTGGGTCGAGACGAGGCGCTCGCGTTGCTGGGCGTGCCGGGAACGGCTTCAGTGCCCGCGGCCCCGCGGCGAGGTTTATGTGTACGGCTCACGTCGCGAGGGGCCGCGGCGCCCCCCGATTGGGCCTCTTCTGCCGAAGCCGGTCAGCTCTCCGCGCGTGCGTTGTGGCTGCCTCCGAGCGGTGATTTGCGCAAATTTGCCGGGCACGCCGCGGGGCTGTTCGTGGTTCAGGAGGAGGGGGCTCAGTGGGCCACCTTCGCCTTGGGAGCGCAGCCGGGCGAGCGCATTTTGGACGCCTGCGCGGGCCACGGCCAGAAGGCATCGTTACTCGCAGAACAGCTCGGGGAGGGCGGCACTCTGTGGGTCAATGACATCTCGGGCAGCAAGCTCGCGCGGCTGCGCAGAGAGTTTGAGCGACTCGGCTTGCCCGCGCCACAATCTCGCAACGTGGACCTCAGCCTGGGCGTTGGGGATCTCCCGCCCGACATGGACCGCGTGCTCGTGGACGCGCCCTGTACCGGCACCGGTACGCTGCGCCGGCGGCCAGAGATTCTCCGAAGGCTCGTCGAGGGCGACGCGCGGCGCCTGGCGGATCAAGCCGTGCTTTTGCTCGAGAACGCAGCGACCCGGGCGCGGCCCGGCGGGCGAGTGCTGTACGTCGTATGCAGCGTGCTGCGCGTCGAATGCGAAGACGTGGCGGAGCGCGTGAGCAGAGTGCTCGAGCCCGCGCCTTTCGATGCCCCGGAGGCGCAGCGCGTGGCCGGCGAAGGAGCCTGGCAATGCCGCTTGTCGCCCACCCGGCACGGCACCGACGGTTACTACGTGGCGAGCTTCGCGCGGCGGGGTTGACGATCGCCGCCGCTGGGCGCACGCTACGCTCGAGCAGGTGCAAATGACCGAGCCAACCAAGGCGCAATTGCTGGAGATGAAAGCCGAGCGCTTCGACGCGGAGTCTCTGCGTTTCGAGGGCTTGCGCGGAGACGTACGGCGCCATCTCGGTCGCGCCGAGCTCGAAGCGGCCCTCGCCCAGTTGCCGCCCGCGCCCCGCGACGAGGGGACCGTTGACCTCCTGGTCGCGCGCGGCCCAGCGGGTGAGCGGCAGCTGCCGAGCGAAGTGGTGCTCACGGCGGCTGCGGGCATGCCGGGCGACCGCTGGGTGACGGGGGACTATGGGCCCGGCTACCAGCTGGCGACGGCTCGTTCGGATTTTGCCCGCCTGATCGCCAACGGCCAACCTCTCGAGCTGCACGGCGACAATCTCTTTCTGCACCTGGACCTATCCTCGGACAACCTGCCGCCGGGCTCACTCTTGAGGTTAGGCTCCGCGCTGCTGCGCGTGACCCCAGTGGCGCACAACGGCTGCAAGAAGTGGGTACAGAGGTTCGGTCTGGCGGCGATGCAACTCAACCTCGCCCCCGAGTATCGCAAGCTCCACCTGCGCGGAATCTACCTGCAGGTCATCGAAGACGGGCGCGTGCGAGTTTCTGACCCAGCCCAGGTGGTGGAGAGGGCCGCGGCACCCTAGGAATGCTTCAGAAAAATTGGGCTGGGCGGAGCGCACAGCCGGGGTTACACTAGGGCCATGGCCCGTCGCTATACCGAACACATCTGATCCGAACCGAACTGCTCCCCAGCAACGTTCGCAGCCGCGACCGCGTTGGCGGCTGCTCGCCGGCTGGCGGTGCTGGTTGCGCTATTGCTGGGCGTCGAGCTCCTCGACGAGCTCCATAGCGGCTTGCCGTCGGTCGGTGCGGCGGACATCCAGGCGGGGTTTGGCAGCTCGTACACGGTCACCGCATCGGCGTTGCTGCTCGTGCCGGCCTTGGTCGGGCTTTTCGTCGAGCCCGTGCTTTTTGTGCTGTCAGACCGCTACTCGCGCAAGTGGTTCGTCTGCGGGGGCTTGCTTGCGATGGCGGCCTCCGCATTCGCCGCGGCGGCGGCGCCCAACGTGGTCGTGCTCAGCGCGGCGCTGAGCGTATTTTTCATCGGTAGCGGCAGCGGCGTCGCTCTGTCCCAGGCCACCCTCGTCGACGCACGTCCGCTCGAGCGCGAGCGTGTGCTCACGCGCTGGACCCTGTTCGGCGAGGTCGGCGATCTGCTGGCACCCGTGCTAATGGCAGCGCTCGCGGCGCTGGCGCTGGGTTGGCGTGAAGCCTACTGCGTCGTCGGCGCTGTGGTGCTGCTCTGGGCGCTGCTCTTGGCCTGGCGAACGTTCCCGGCAGCCGCAAACCACGACGCCGAGACCGGTGATGACACCGAGCCGAGCGTGCTCTCCGCGCTGCGCGCGGCCCTGGCAAACCGCAAGCTGCTGCTCTGGCTGGGCGCCACGGCGCTCTGCGACCTGCTCGACGAATTGCTAGTTGTGTTTGCCGCCCTTCACCTGCGCGATCATCTGCACGCCGGCCCCATCGCCCGCTCGGTGGTGATCGGCGCCGGTGTCGTGGGTGGCATCGCGGGCGTGTTGCTCGCCGATCGACTGTTGACCAAAATCGCTCCGCTTCGTCTACTGCTCGTGTCGTGCTTGGCCTGCACTGCTAGCTACGTCGCTTGGCTCTGCGCTCCGACGGTGTGGATCTCCGCGCTCCTGTTTCTGCTGGTCGGCATGACCGCGGCGCCGATGTACCCGATCGCCTCGGCACAGGCGTACGCGGCCTTGCCGGGCCGCTCGGGCACCGTCAACGCGGCGGGGCACGTGTTCACGCCGCTTTCGCTGGCCGTGCCGTGGGTGCTTGGCGCGGTGGCGGACTACAGCAGCGTCGTTGTCGCTCTGATCATCCTGCTCCTGCAGCCGCTCGGGCTCGCCGCCATCACTTTGCACGCCATCCGGCGGGGCGAGTGAGCGCCTTTGGCTGTCACCGAGTCCAACTAACCCATGTCACTCACCCGGGCCGGCTCCCAGCCGGCCAAAGCCCGGCTCCTTGAAGCTGGCCCCCAAATGCCGCGAGCGAAACTCACCGGGCGTGGCGCTCGTCCAACGCACGAACGCGCGGTGGAACGACGACACGTCGCCAAAACCCAACGCAAAGGCGACCTCGGAAATGGCTAATTCGTTCCGCCGCAGCAGCCTCTCGGCCGCCGCGCGCCGCGTGGCATTGGCAATCTCTTGGTAGCTGGTACCCTCACTGGTCAGCGTGCGCTGCAAGCTGCGAGGCGCTACGCCCAGCTGGCGAGCTACCACGGCAATGCCCGGATCTACTCCCGAGCGCAACAGCTCCTGAACCCGAGCGCTGAAAGTGACATGACTAGGTACCGTGCTCCGCGCGTGGTCGGCGTAGCGCTCGAGCAAGTCGGCCAGCGCCGCGTCTCGACTGCGCATGGGCTCCTCCAGCAGCGCCGCGTCGAAGCCCAGCTGGTCCATGGCTGCGTCGAAGCGCGGCTTCATGCCGAAGATGCGTTCGTGTGGGCTCGTGTCGTCGGGAGCCGGGTGCCGAAAGCTCACGAACCGGAGGCGCCAGTGGCTGGGCCCGAAGCGACGAAAGAAGATGTGCCGCGCTGCCAGCAGGTACTCGGCGACGGGCGCCAGCGGTGGGCGAGCCGGGCGCTCGTGCAGCGTGAGCAGTGCCTCGCCCTCCGCGCTGTCGAGCGTCCACTCGATGGCGTCGGTGATCATCGGAAGGTATTCGAACTTCTTGAGCAGAGCCTCTCGCACCGTCTTGGCGTTGGCCTCGAGATAGGTGATCACGTCGCAGGTGGTCAGGTCCACGTGCTCGGCCGCGCGCAGCGCAAAGTGCGGGTCGCCCGTGACCTCCAGCAGGCGGCCCCATATCCCCGCGATCTGCGGTAGCGGCAAACGCGCGTCCCAACCGGCGGTGGCCGGTGGGGGCATGCCGAACTCGGCAAAGAGCGCGTCGGACGGGATGCCACACGCTTCGAGGGCCAGGGCTACCGGTCGGTAGAGGCGGACGGAGATGCTGGGGATGAACATGTCTAACCAGCTTAAAGCGCCCGCCCCACGATCTTCCAGCCCCGACCTCGAAGTGAAGGGGCAAGATATTGAACGACTTGCCTGGGGCGCTTACAAGCCTGGTCGGCCGCACCGGTTTCCGATACTGATGTCGGCCATGACCCTCTTGCGCCGATGGGCCTGGACCTCCCACACCTCACTCGCGGGTGCACGTGGAGTGCTCCTAACCCTGGGCTGCTGCGCGGCTCTGGAGCTGGCAGCGTGCAGCGCTGCGACCCCTGCCGTCGCCCAGCCCGAGCCTTTGCCCGCGCGGCCCGGCTTCGTCCAAGCGCGAGGCCGGCAGCTCTGGCTCGATGGTCGCCGTTACGCGTTCGTGGGTGCCAATCTCTGGTACGGGGCGTACCTGGGCGCCGAAGGGGAGACTGGCAACGTCGAGCGTTTGCGCGCGGAGCTCGATCTCCTGCAGAGCCTGGGCGTGACCAACCTGCGGGTGCTGGGTGCGTCCGAGGACGGGCCCATGAAACAATCGGTGAAACCCAGCTTCCGAGGGCCGGGCCCCGACTACAACCAGGCGCTACTGCGCGGCCTCGACGTGCTTTTGGCGGAGCTGGCCACACGCGACATGAAGGCGGTGATCTATCTCAACAACTTCTGGGAGTGGTCGGGCGGCATGGGGACCTACCTGTCGTGGGTCAACGGGGGCGAGTTCGTCGACCTGGGAGACCCGCAGAAACCCTGGCCCGCCTACCCGCTGTTCACCATGCAGTTCTACGAAAACGCGGCCGCCAATGCTCTGTACCGCGACTACGTGGATGCCGTCGTCAGCCGTACCAACTCGGTGACCGGCGTTTCGTACGCCGACGACGCTACGATCATGGCCTGGCAGCTTGCGAACGAGCCGCGCCCCGGCTCCGACAGAGGCCCGGGTCACAATGTGTTTTCAGCCTTCTATCGCTGGATTGACGAGACCGCGGGCTTCATCAAATCACTCGATGCCTCGCACCTGGTCTCCACTGGCAACGAGGGGGTGGTGGGCTGCGCCGATCACGCCCCGTGTTACCTCACCGCGCACGAGACCCCGCACATCGACTATCTGACCTTTCACGTCTGGCCGAAGAACTGGGGTTGGCTCACCGACGCAGACATGCCCGGAACCATCGAGCGCACGTTGGCCCGGACCACGAGCTACGTGGAGCAACACTTGGCGCACGCGGAAACGCTCGACAAACCCATCGTGCTCGAGGAGTTCGGCTTGCCGCGGGACGGCGCAGCGCTGGAGCCCGGCTCACCGACGACGCATCGCGATCGCTACTATGCTTCAATTTTTGCTCAGATCGAACGCAGCACTGGCGCCGGCGGGCCACTGTGCGGCTCGAACGTCTGGACCTGGGGCGGCTTCGGCCGCGCGCAGCACCCGGACGGCAAATGGCAGGCGGGCGACACCCACTACACGGGTGACCCACCGCAAGAGCCGCAAGGGCTCAACTCCATTTTCGATGTGGACGCGAGCACGCTCGACGTGCTGCGCGCGCACGCCCGAGCCCTCGAGGCGGGGGCTCAGTCGCGCTGACGTCGGCGCAGCTTGCGCGCTGCCAGCAAGCCTAACACCGCAAACAACCCGATGGAGGAGCCGTTGACGCCCCTGGGTTGGAGGGTGCAACCAACCTCGCCAGTGTCGTCGCCGTCATCGCTCGAGGCCGCGGCCCCGGCGTTCGCAGAGCCGCCCGAAGACGAGCCGCCCATGGAGGCACCGGCGGCCTCATTGGCCGAGCCGCCCGCAGCGGTGCCGGCCGTCCCGGTGTCATTTCCCCCCGCTATCGGCGTCCCGGGAACAACGAGTCGGATGTCCGCGCAGGTGTAGTAGGTCGAGAGCGGAGCCGGATCCATGACTGCATTTGTGGTGTTACCATTCATGACCTGGATGACCTGCAGCGTGCAGCTCTCGCACGGGGTGCTGGGCAACGTGACTTCAAATTCCCAAACCCGCCCACTGGCCTCGTTGGGATCGGCCTCGTCATGCAGGATGTTCTGGTTGAAGTCCGCGAGGTCCGCACCCTCCGGGTCAAATGCGACGCGCATGCGCCCGGAGTGATTGATGTACTCCTCGGCCACGACGGTGATCGTCGAGCCGGCCTCGAAAGTGGTGACGTTGGTCGAGCGATTCGGATCGGTGCTCGCGGCGGCCGTGGTGTTGCAAGTTCGGTTGCCGGCCCCGGTGCCGCAGGGGCAGGCTTTGTTAGCGCGCATCGCGTAACGTGGAGGGGGATCCAACAGCTCGATATGAGCGGCGGCGGTGGACGCGAAGAGCGTAAGCGCGGAGGCGAAAGCGGAGCTCGACAGAAACGAAGATAAATGACGCATGCTGTACATCCTGCAAAGTGGCCGTCCACTCGTTGCTCCAGATGCTACCTCAGGCTCATGGCCAGGCGCGGCAGTGCTGGTTTGCGGCGGTGGTCGACGGGCACCGACCTTAACACCGCGTTTGACTGACCGCACAAGTGCAGGCGTTCAGAGTGGCCATTCGGCGATGGATTCGCCCTTTGAGAATGGAGCCTTCCGCAGCCGGTATGGATTTGTACACTCACGGTAGATCCGGACTAGGTCCCGAGGTGTCGCGATGCGACAAACGGATGCAGCCCGGCCCACCCATTTCCAAGTGTCGGCAGCCGTCGCGACGGTCGGGCAAGACGCGTCGCGACGTCAGTGTGAACTCAGCCTGTCAGGGTGCGGGAGGAGCGATCGTCTCGTCGATGCACACCCACTCATCCGCCGTGCACGTGCACTCGATCTCGTCGCCGCCACCCATCACGGTGCTGTAGCCGCACTCCTGATCGGGAGCAGGGCAAGCCTCACCTGTGGCGGGCGCTGCAACGGGGCAGGGAGGGAAATTGGCGCACGCCCAGCCAAGGCCAGCCCCGGCTGTGCAGATGCAGACGTCTTCACCGCCCGTCGCCACGTCGTCGTAGTCGCACACCTGCTCGACCAGCAGGCAAACTTCGCCGTCCGCTGGCAATGCTGCCGGACAGTCGGGCTCGAAGATGCACGCCCAAACGCCCGCCGTGCAGGTGCATTCGTCTTCGCCGCCAACGCGCTCGTAGTCGCAGTTCTGATCCTCGAGCAGGCACGCGTCGGTCGCCGCCGGTAGCGCCACCGGGCAGTCGGGGACGAAGGTACAGGCCCACACGCTAGCTGCATCACACGTGCACTGATCTTCACCCCCCGTGCCCTCGAAATCGCAATCTTGGCCCAGCTGAGGGCAGGCGACGCCGTCGGCGGGCAGTGTCAAAGGGCAATCGGGGTCAAAGGTGCAGGACCAACCGGTCGCCAAGCACGTGCAGTCGTCATTGCCGCCCGTGGCGTCGTAGCTACAGTTTTGCTCGAGCTGGGGGCAGGCCAAATTCATGGCCGGCGTCGCCGCCGGGCACGACGAGCAGGACCAACCCGCGTCGCCACAAAGGCACCCTATTTCGTCGCCATTTCCCATCGCGGTGCTGTACCCGCACTCTTGGCTGAGCTCGGCACACGCCACGCCATTGGCGGGCGTCTCGGCGGGGCAATCATATTCACACTCCCAACCCATGGCCTCGCACTCGCAGGAAAGCAGGTCGGCGTATCCGCAGATTTGCCCCTGCGTTGGGCAAGCCTCCGCGGCCGCGGGCGACGCTGGGGGACAGGTGGCCGGATCCCAACACACCCAGGCGCCACCGTCGCAATCGCACTCGAGATTTGGGTAGGCGCACGTCCCCGGCATGCCTTGGCACATTTCGCCGACCACGGGCGGCGCAGCGGGGCAGCCGTTCATGGCCATTGCCCCTGTCATCGGCGTTTCGGTCACTCCCGGAACGAGCTCGCCGGGCAGTTGAGCTTCATTCGAGGTTCCGCCCGCCGCCGTCATGCCTCCTGCAGCGGGCAGCAGGTTGCCCGTCATGCTGGAGGTACCGCCCGAGCCTTGCGCGGCCGGATCGGGAGTGCCTCCTGCACCGGAGTCCGATCCGCAAGACGCCAGGCCGCCGGCCAACGTCAAACTAAGTAAAGAAACAGTGACGACCGCGCAGCCCCTGATGAAGCGAACCTTTGTCATGTGCAGATAATGTCGGACACGACCTCACGCGATCCCTCACGCGCACAAACAGATCGCACGACGCACGCGGCAGAGGCAGATGTGCGAGGAATGTCGTTCTGGCCTTGTCGACGGTGCCGCTTTCTGAGACATGCTGCCGCACCGGTACCGGACGGAGGAGGCCAGCATGAGCGAAAGACGCCGTTTTCTTCAGCAGTTGGGTTTGAGCGCGGCGGCGTGGGCTCTGCCGACGCTGGGCGCAACCAGCGCCGCGGCGCAGGCGACAGCGGGCGCACCCGGCAAAAAGCTCGGCGTCGCTCTGGTCGGCCTCGGCAGCTTGTCGGAGAACCAGATCGCGCCGGCGCTGTTCGCGAAGACCCAGCTGTGCAAGCTCACCGGCCTCGTCAGTGGCCACCCGGACAAGGCGCAACGCTGGGCCAAACAATACGGCGTGCCCGAGCAGAACATCTACAACTACAAGAACTTCGACCAGATCAAGAACAACCCCGACATCGACGTCGTCTACGTGGTGCTGCCGAACAGCATGCACGCCGAGTATACGATCCGCGCGGCCCAGGCCGGCAAACACGTGCTGTGCGAAAAGCCGATGGCGGTCTCCGTCAAGGAATGCGACGCCATGATCTCGGCGTGCAAAGCCGCGGGCCGCCAGCTGGCCGTCGCTTATCGTTTGCACTTCGAGCCCAACAACCGCGAAATGGTGCGCCTCGCGCGCGAGAAAACGCTGGGCGCCGTAAAAGTGATCGAGGCCGCGGCCGGCTTCCGCATCGATGATCCGAAGCAATGGCGCCTCGACAAGGCGCTCGCGGGCGGGGGCTCGATGATGGACATCGGCATCTACGCTTTGCAAGCCGCGCGCTACATCTCCGGTGAGGAGCCCGTCTCGGTGTCCGCGTTATCGACCACGACCGACCCGGTCAAGTTCAAGCCCGGCATCGACGAGTCGCTTTTGTTCACGCTCAAGTTTCCGAGCGGCGTCGTGGCCAGCTGCGCCAGCAGCTATACCACCAGCCTCAACCGCTTTCGAGCGGGCGCCGAGCGCGGCTGGTTCGAGGTGCAACCGGCGCTCAATTACACGGGCATCAAGGGCCGCATGCGCACTCAAGGCGTCACCACCGACTTCACGTTCCCCGAAATCGATCACTTCGCCGCGGAGATGGACGACTTCGCCGACTGCATCCTAAACGGCAAACCCACGCGCGTGCCCGGAGAAGAAGGCCGGCGCGACCTGCGCATCATCACCGCCATCTACGAAGCGGCAGCCTCCGGAAAAACGGTGTCGCTGCGCATGCCCTGACCGCTCTAAAGCGGCTGGTTTTGGGCCGGACGCGGGACTCAAGCCTTTTCCCTTTCTACTGACTCCGGCCTTTTGGCGATGGTCAACGATCGTGCCTCAGCACCCACCCGCCGCTATTGCGGTAATCCAGTTTGACATCTAACACGACGAACCATCCGCCTTCGACCCTGGGCCATACCGACTTAACGAATTCGTAAGGAAAGTTGAAAGTTTCGCCACCCGGTAGTTTGAGCCCGAAATAGTCTTCATCGCGCGTAATCGTGGACGCCTGGTCGAACAGGAAGAATTTCGTGGCCTCTCGAGGAACCTCGATGTCTAGGTAGACAGTCTTCAACTGTGGGTCTGGAATCCTCGACAACAAGACCTTTCCACGACGTCCATCACTCCACATGCGCTCGACCTCTTCAAACTCGATTGGCTGCTTGGTCTTGCCGTAACGCCGACAAAATTCCCATCGAATCTTCTTCTTTTCTTTGGAGACTCGGATCGCCACCGGGCCAACGCTGGGCTGAACGTTCACGACCACAATGCTTGATTCCGCATTGTTCAGCGTCAGAGCGACTACGACCACCCTTGGTGACAAACGATCGTAACATGTGTTTCGGACCCTCAAAATGACGGTCTCCGGGTCTTCAATCGAGACGAACCGTGCTAGTCGCCCTCCTTCGCCTTCCTCGGCGCCGATAATGATAGACCCGCCTAGGTGGTTGGCGAACTGGGCAACGTCACGCAAGAGCTCGTTCTTGTCATCGTCACTTGCGCCCCAAGGCTGGCGCTTGAAGTCCAGGTGCTCAGACTCCTCAGTGCCGATGAGAGGCAACAGGGAGGCGTCTACGATTGGCACCCATGGCACCATCACCTACGCTCTTTGGTCCGGTGCTGCCGAACAGGTCTGGGAACCGTCCTGCGCGGCAATGGCCGCCGGTTGTCGATCACCGTCTGTGGATGGAACCTCGCTGCGTCGCAACTACCGGCGGTCATCCAAGAACCAAGCCCGAGCCTTGGTAGTGTCGAACTACCCAGCATGACGTGGTGGGTATTGATCGAGGCCCACAGCCTCAT
Source organism: Deltaproteobacteria bacterium (assembly GCA_031407405.1). Taxonomy (GTDB): domain Bacteria; phylum Myxococcota_A; class Polyangia; order Polyangiales; family Polyangiaceae; genus SZUA-265. The sequence continues at coordinate 6,289 of JANOIG010000043.1, read as the reverse complement.
GCCGTATCTTTTCTGATTTTGTCACTCATGGCGCATCCAGCCCCAACGCCCTCACCGCATTGACACCATGATAGTCGGATAAAATCAGGACGGCGTTGCGTATTGGATGATTGAATCATCGGTGGCCTCATCCTTTCACTTTGGTCCACCCTGGTGCGAGGGAAGAGCGCCCGCGCCGCATGCCGGCTTGGTGGCCAGTCATCGTCGAGCGGCTCCTAACTGCCGTTTTTCGCCAGCAATAGCCACTCTTAACATTCTTGCGTTGGGATGGATCTACGTTGGATGTGGGTTAGACTCCTAGAACCGAGAAAATGACCGTGAACGCGAATAGTCCATCAGTGACGAATATATACGTCAACCCGCCCATCGTTGAAGCGGTCGTGGAGCTCCGTTTTGCGGCCGGCCAGCCCTGGACTGACGAAGTTCTCGACCGTCTCTCAGCGCGATTGCGAAAAGAGTATCCGGGGAAGAGCCGAACCAAGAACCGAGTGGAGGTGCAAGCCAACCTCAAATCAGGAGCCATGGCAGCGTCGAGCCGCGTCATGTTCCACCAAGTGCTGTTTCCAACAGCAGATGGACGGGCCCTTGTGGGCATCGGAGAGAATCTACTCACCGTGCACGTTCTCGCGCCGTATCCTGGGTGGGCAAGACTGCTACCGAGAATGACTGCGGCGCTCGACATGTATCGCGATGAGGCACGACCCGAAGGTGTCGCGCTCGCAGCCGTCAGGTACATTGATCAAATCGCGCTCCCAAGGCATGCAGATGTAAATCTAGGCGACTATTTCCCGTCTCTGCCATCTCGACCGAAGTCCATGCCTCCGATGTTCGACGGCTTCCACACAGTGACGCAGGCGCATGATCCCGAGTGGAACTACGCGGCCGTGTTGACGATGGCGAGCCTGCCCACTTCGCCGCCTGACGGATCGCATTTGATTCTATATGACCTGAACGTCATCAGAAACTTTGCGCATCCGGAGCCACCATCGGAATCGCTGGCTCACTTGGAGTTTCTTCACTCCAAGCAGAAGCAGATTTTTGAAGATTCGATTACCGATAAGACGAGGGAGCTATTCAAATGAACGCCGCAACTCAAATGCGATCCCTTCGACCTAGCAGCGAAGGTTGGACGGATCTACAAATGGCGACGTCTCCAGCGTCGGATATCAGGCCGGTCGTGTTTGCCAAGCTCGCTGGCGGCGCCGGGGATCAGGCTAGCTTCCTGGATGACTGTTTCATCCGGCTAGTTCTCGGCGAGATGGACACCGCATCGAGTCTCGGCTGGGAGCGCCCACCCGCCACTCCGATTCCCGTGGCCCTAGCAGGAAGGCACGACGCTGAATGGGCGCTCGATGAGGACGAGACTGCCTTTTGAGACACGTTTGATGTATGTTGCGAACGACAGATGGTCGGTACCGGAATCAGGAGATCCACCACCCTGTTTCCGACAAGGCGATCTGATTCGCTTGCCCTGGGTTCGACCCGATGTAACTGTAGCGGACGCGGGGACGACGATCCGCATTTCCTCCATAGAGATCCGCACTGAAGTTGTCGCTCTACTGAGCGCGTGTTGTGATCTCGTTGTGCGGAGCCCACCGAAACGCAAGGGAGTTCTGATTTCTCCCCTGCGCTCCGTTCCAAAGAACGTTGCCAAGAATCCGGAATTGCTAGCGGCTCTAAAGGCTTCGACGCGCGAAGCCGTGGAGAAGGAATTGACGGTGCCCGCAAACCTTTTCTACTTCGCCGCGCTTGGGGATTCGGTCGAGGGTGTCGTATTTCTCGAATCCATTTCCTGTATCGAGTTTCCCCTTCTGCAGCAGGGTCAGAAGATTGCTGAGCTGAACTCGGAGGCTCGGGCGGATCTGCACGAGCGTATCAAGTGGCACTTCACGAGGAATGACATTTAGTCGACCATCTACGACGCGGCAGCCTCCGGAAAGACGGTCGCGCTGCGCACGCCCTGACCGCCCTTCAAGGACGCCCCCCGGGGATTGGTGTTGGGCCGGGCTGCTACCATGAGTCAATCCACGCCGCCTCGGGGCTCAGCTCGGCGACGAAACACCGCGCACCGTGCTCACAGCGCGCTACTCCGCCTTGCCGCAGGCTTGGAGCTCCGCTGCGTCTTTCGTGATCGGGAACACTTTGGTCCTCTGCCCAGTCGCATTGGTCTCGATGGCTTGGATTTCGAGAGTCCCGGCGATCGTCGTCTGTATCTGCGTCTGCACTTCGATGTTGTAAAAGTGGCCCGCCTGCATGGGCAAAGCGAACGGCAACATTCCGGTTTGCGCAGTCGCGGACATGCCGACGCCTATCGAGCCCCAGCGCTCGGGAGTGCGCACGACGTGACAACCCGGCAGCAGCTCGAACGGTGGTACCAAGCTGGATACGTCTTGCCCATCGACCTCTTGCACGTGCCCACTCAGAGTGGCGACCTGAGCGAGCGGCAGCGGGGGGCCCGAATGAGGATAGAGCGGGGAGCCGCGGGCGCCGCTCGACACACAGGCCAGGCACAGGCTCGAGGCGGTGAGCACCCAGGCTCGCGCTCCTATGCTCGCCAGCCCCACCCTCGAAGCCGCGCTGCCCACTACCATCCCGCCGCTGTTCAGCATCCGGCGCAGGTTACACGAAACCCACCCCCGAGAATACGGACACTTGGCTGCGATTTCTGGAACGACGGAGCGGCGTGTCAGTCGAGGGAAGGACTCAACAGCAAAGCGTGCGTAGCCCCCGTTTCAGCTTCCACCTTTTGAAACCCCAGCCGTGCGTAGAAGGTATCGCTCTGAGTCGTTGCCGCGCGTAGCCGAATTCTGTCGAAGCTTTCACGACCCGCGTCGAGCAGGGCACGGACGATCAGGGCTCCAACGCCAACGTTTCTCCATTCGGGCAAGACGTACACGTGCCGCACGCGGCCGACGCGAGGATCATCGAGGTAGTGGTCGCGGTTGAGGCCGCCCACCGCCACGAGTTGCCCGCCGGCTTCGGCGCCGAGCAGCCGCTCTCCGGGTCGATCGAAGCGATTTTCGCGCGAATGCCACTCTCGCGCCAGCCGGCGGATGAATTCGTAGCCGTCTCGTTCGCTGGCGGCAGCGAGCCCCCCGAACGAGGCGGGCAGCTCGAGCAGTTGGCGAATGCTCACGGGGTCCACCGAGGTAGGATAGAGCCGTTTGGCCCAGCGGCAAAGCTCGCTGGAATTATCAGGCCAGAGAGAAGTATGAAAGCGTGATGACCGCGCTGGATGCCTGGGATTGGATGACCCTCGTGTTTGCCCTCGCCTGTGGATTGGTGGCGGGTTTCTTCTTCGCGTTTTCGGTGTGTGTGATGAAATCGCTGGGTGCCTTGCCGCCAGCGCTGGGCATCGCCGCCATGCAGAGGATTAATGTGGTCGTCATCAATCCGTGGTTCATGACGCCATTTCTCGGCATGGCCGTGGCCTGCGTGCCGGCATTGGCAGCATCGCCGCTGCGCTGGCACGATGCGCGGGCCGCGTACTGGCTCGCCGGTGGGCTGTGCTACCTCGTCGGGACCTTCGGCGTGACGATGCTGCGCAACGTGCCGCGCAACGACGCGCTGGCGGCTGTCGACCCGGGGAGCCCTGAAGGCGCTGAGCTCTGGCTGACGTATCTGTCGAGCTGGACACACTGGAACCACGTGCGAACGCTGGCCGCGCTCGCGGCGGCGCTGGCGTTCAGTCTGGCCCTGTGCGTTTGACGGCGGCGAGCCCCGCACGTCCCTGCCTCGTGCCCCGCGGCCGGCGGCGCCTGGCGGCGTGAGGTTATGTAGGGTCATCCGCATGGCGCGGGCGGGCAAGCCGCGATACCTTCGTAGCCGTGCACACGAGTCAGCTCATTTTGCGCAACACTTTGCGGGCGCCGCTCCGGACGCTGATGACGGTGCTCACGGTGGGCATCATGCTCAGCGCGTTCGTTTTTCCGCGGGCCCTGGTCGGCGCACAGCGCAGGCAAATCGACCAGGCCGAGGCCAACCGCGTGGTGGTGCAGCCGCGGCGCGGGTGGGGGACCCCGCTGCCCGTCCGTTACGCCGATCAGCTGCGCGAAATGGAGGGGGTGCGGAACGCGGCCGGCAGCCGTTGGGCCGCGTTCAAGGCCCCTGGTAAGGAGGACATGTTTTTCGGTTCCTTCGGCGTAGAGGCAAAGCGCTTTATCGACATGCACGACCATCAGCTGGTCGCGCCTGCCGCAGAGCGGGAGGCGTTTCTGAACGACCCGCAGGGCGCGATGCTGAGCTTTGACCTAGCGAAAAAGCTGGGTTGGAAGCTCGGGGACCACGTCATCGTTCAGAGCTGGCAGGCGCCCGCGGAGTGGGAGCTCAACATCAGGTGCCTGTACGAGCCGCACCACGCGGAGTGGTCGCGAAACAACCTGTGGATCCACTGGGACCACTTGAACCGAAGCTTGCCCCTCGAGGCTCAGGAGCAGATGTCGTTCATTTCGGTCGAGCTCGCGGACGCGGGCCGTGGCCCTGAAATGGCCAAGACCATCGATCTCACTTACGACGCGAGCCCGGCGCGCACGCTGACCCTGCAAGATCGCGTGCAGCTGATTACACTGATCGGTCGGTTCCAGGCCATTCTCTCAGCTCTGGACGTGGTCAGCTATATGATCTTGGCGGTCGTGCTGTCCATTCTGGGCAATACGCTTGCCATGCGCACGCGGGAAAGGACCCGCGAGTTTGGCGTGCTGCGCGCCATCGGCTTCAGCCCACGCTGGATCGCGGCCATGGTGCTAGGGGAGGCAGCGGTCATCGGCCTTGCGGGGGGCGCGCTTGCGCTCGCCATCGCTTACCCACTGCTCGGGGGAGTGGTGGGGCCGCTGCTTCAAGAGAGCATGAACTTTCCACCCCTCACCATTCCGCTCGGTTTGGCGCTCTCTTGCCTGGCTGCGGGCTGTGCGCTGGCGACAGCCTCCGCGGGCTGGCCCGCCTACCGCATCGCGAAGCTAGGTGTCGCCGAGTCGCTCGGGAGGGTGACGTGATGCCGCGCCTGTTGTCTTATAGCTTGCGCAGCCTGTGGGCGCGGCGCACGACCAGCTTTTCCACCGCCCTCGGGATCGCATTTCTGGTCTTCGTATTGTGCGCTTCGCACATGCTCTCGGTCGGCATTCGGGAAACCATGGCCAGCGCTGGGCGGGAGGACAAGGCGCTCGTGCTCCAACACAGTACCTGGTCGGAAGACGGTTCCAAGTTGCCGCAGTCCCTGCTGGGAGAGGTGGCGGCGGCCCCGGGCGTGCGGCAAGGGCCAGACGGCCAGCCGCTGCTGACCGGAGAAGTCGTCGCGCACACGCTGCTCGCCAGCACTCGAGTTGCGGGTCTCGTGTCCACGATTCAGATCCGGGGCGTGGCGGGTAACGTGTTTTTGCTGCGCCCGGAGGTGCGCGTGGCCGAAGGTCGCGCCATCCAGCCGGGCACCAGCGAGGCCCTGGTGGGGCGTGGCCTGCTCGGGCGTTATGAAGGGCTCGAGCTCGGGAAAAGCATCGAGCTCGCCTCGGGCCGTCCCATCCGGATTGTGGGCGTGATCGAGAGCGGCGGCTCAGCGTACGAGTCCGAGGTGTGGGTGGACCTAGACACCGCACAAAGCTCGCTCGATCTACAAGCCACGTTATCCTCCATCACGGCCATGCTCGTGGCTCCGAGCGCGTTCGATGGCTTTGAGGCGGCGCTCTCCAAGGAAAAGCAGACGGGTCTCATGGTGCTGCGCGAGCGCGCTTACTACGAGCGCATCTCGTGGGGTATCGGCGGCCTGGTGCTGATCCTCGGCGGCATCTTGGGCGTGATTTTTTCTTTGGGCGCGGTGATGGGGGCCATGTTGGCGCTGCATGCTTCGGTGGCGCAGCGCTGGGCAGAAATAGGCGTGCTGCGTGCGCTTGGGTTTCAACGCGGGTCCATCCTGGCGGCCTTCTTGGTCGAGTCGGTCGGTCTCTCTATCGCGGGAGCGGTCATTGGCGTGGGGATGGCTCTGCTGACGCCCCTGCTCGACTTCAGCACCACCAACATCAGCACTAATCAGGAGGTGACGTTCGGCTTCCATCCGCAACCGGCCGTCGCGCTCATCGCCGCCGCGGTCGCTCTGGTCGTGGGTCTGGTGGGCGGGGCGCTGCCGTCCATCCGCGCGGCGCGCCTCGATCCGGTTACGGCGCTCCGGGGTGGGTCGGACTGACCTCCCCAGGGACGCGTGACATCGACCGGTCGTGCAGTGTGGACGCGACGAGCAGGCTGAGCAGCGCGCCCAAAAGTGCGAGCAGCATGTCCCACTGAGCGTCCCAAATGTCGCCCT
>JANOIG010000013.1:0-7401 GCA_031407405.1 Deltaproteobacteria bacterium | reverse complement strand
TGCAGCCTGCCGCCCACCGCTTCGTCACTTACCAAAGCCATGGAGGAGCACCCTGCACGCAAGGGCTTCACATGGAAATAGTCAAAATCCGCCCTGCACGCAGAATGGAACGACAAAGTGGGAAACAAACGACACCGGCCTACACATCCGGCCGCCGCCGAGTGTCACTCACGCGACGAACCTCTCGCAGTAGTGTTAGGAGCCTGTTTGGCAAAGGCCTGAGCTTCGCACGGCCCAGAGACCGGTCTGGTGCGAAACGTGTTTGGTCGGACTTTGCCCATTCTATGCGACTTGAAGTCGGGGGCTGCGAGTGCGACGTGGGCGGCAGGCTCCGATCGAGCCTCCGTGCTATGCTCCGCAGGTGCTTCTCACAGACGGGCCACTCACGCTCCGAGAGTTCATGACCCACGAGACGCTGCCGCTTGCGACGATCTTTCGAGAAGTCCTCGAGTTCCTGGTCACGCGGGAGGACGCTGTCGTGTTTGGTGCACACGCGGTCAACGCCTACTGCGAACCCGAACGAATGACAGCGGATATTGATATCCTCTCAACTCACGCGGCGGACCTAGCCAGCGACGTTCAGGCGCTGCTCTCGGAACGATTTCATATTGCCGTTCGCGTTCGCGAGATCGTTCCGGGGGGGTTTCGTGTTTATCAGCTCCGCAAACCGAAGAACCGGCACCTCGTCGACGTGCGGCTGGTGACCCAGCTCCCCCCCTTTCGGCAAATTGAGGGCATCCGAGTCCTTGCACCGTCAGACCTCGCGGCGATGAAGGCCATTTCCATTGCTGCGCGCAAGGGTCAGGAGAAAGGTCTTTCCGACACGCTGGATCTGCACCGGCTGCTGCGTGCCTTTCCAGAGCTCCGAGCGTCGGAGGGTCCCGTTCCGGACCGACTCCATGCTCTCGGCGCGGACCGGGCAGCATTGGAGGCTTGGCGAGAGGTCGTCACAACCCAGCTCGACGTCGACGACGTCGACTTGGAAGATTGACCCCGGCGTAACCGTTCGGCTCTATACTATTCGGACGCCAGCGTCAGTGCGGGCTCGGGGCATGACCCGAGGGGATGATCTCGATCATCTGGCTCGGCGCTCCGCCGCCCGCAGGCGCCGAAAGCGGCTCGGTGAGCTCACCCGCAAAGGGCACCCGGCTGACCACATACCAACGACCCGCGTCGAGCTCGAGCTGCATGGCTACGCGTTCGACCTGATCCCCGATATGACTCTCGGCGCGCACCTGCGCCCCCGCCGCGTTGCGGCTCATCAACACTGCACGGGTAAAGACTTGCCCACTTTGGGCGCGCCGCTGCTCGCACGGTTGGGGCTCGGCCTGGCAACGCGCGTCGGCGGCCAATAATTCCTCTGCGACGTCGCCTTTGGCCAGCTCTGCCGCTTCTCGAAAGCGGAAGCTCGCCGCACGCTGCTGCAGCTCGAGGCCCGCGCTCTTGGCCTGCTTTGCCAACACCTCGGTCGGTTGCTCGTGGGGCACCCGCGTTGGCCCGTCACGCCGATTGCACGCCACCTTGGCGCTCGCCCAAGGAATGAGCGTGGCGGCGAAGATCACGCCCAACAGGCGCAGGGTCAGGCGCGTGGGGGAGTTCAGCTGCTGCTCGGTCTGGAGCACGCCCTCGGCGCCCCCGCCCAGCGGCTCAGGGCCTTGATTGGAGGTCCCACTCTGGCTGAGCCCGGCCACGGACTCGGGGGGCGATTCGGCCGACATTGAGCCGGACGTTGTACACCAGGGCTCCACGATGGCAAGTTGCGCAGAGCCGTGACTGCCCCAAACCCCGAAGCCCGCGCCGGAGTGGTCGGCGGCCTGCCCGGAGTCGCCAGCGACGGCTGGCTCGCCTTTCGGCGCTGGCGCGCCAGGTTGCGCGTCGGGCAACGCGCGCTCGACGTGTGCCTGGGCGCGCGAAGCTGCCTGTGGCTGTCCCGCGCCGCAGGCTTGGGTTTTGGGGTGGCGATCTTATACTCGGCGCGTCCATTGCCCGGCACGCTCGACGCCGTCCTGCGCCTGGCGCTGGTCACATTGTCTTGGTGCGCCGGGTTCGCAGCGCTGTCCGCGGCAGGTCGTACGCACGATCAGGTGCTCGAGGCCGGGCGGGGCCTCTTACTCAGTCGAGGCATTCACCTGGCTCGCGTGCGCGCGGAACGGCCACTGGCGGTCGCCGCGTGGATCCTTCGGCACGTCGGCGTTCTGGCTCTGCTCCTCGTAGCCTTGAGCGTGAGCTCGACGCCCGAGCCCTGGCGCGTCACCCGGCTTTTGGGCTTAGGTTTTGGCACGGGGGTGTACCTAGTTGGGCTCGGCGCGGGGCTGGGTGCATTGGCGCACCTCTGCCACGTGCTCGGACGAGGTCGGGGGCAGGCACTGCTGCTCGGTTTGGTCTGCATCCCGGAGCTGGTCGCTCCCGCCTGGCCCGAGCTGCCGACCATCGTCTCCAGCTACGGGCAGCTGCTCGAGGTGTGCTCGAGCTTCGGGTTGCGGTCGTGACTGAGCTCGCGTTTGACAGGCTGTGGAGCCCGCCCATGAAGAACGTGTCGGCGCTGTTCGGCGTTGGCGTACACGTAATCCTCGGACGAGAGGCGGACGGTACCGGCGACCTGATCGAGCTATGTGCGGGGCTTCGCCTGCCCCGCCGCGGCAGACTCCTGCTCGATCGCGAGGCGCCGAGCTCTTCGCCTGGCTCGAGGCAGCGTATCGCAAGCCTCTTGCCGGTCGAGGACCTGCCCAGCCAGGGCAGCCTCGAAAGCTGGGTGGCAGAGCTCGCCCGACTGCAGGGTGTCGGCACCGCAGCCAGCCTGCAGCGTTTTGCTCCTGGCCTGGAACGGTCGCGGCCCGTCGCGTCACTGTCCAGCACCGAGCGCAGGCAGCTCGCGTTGGCCGTGGCCCTCGAGCACCCCGGGCCGAAGCTCGTCGCGCTCCATGATCCACTGGCCGTGGTCCACCCGGACGCCGTCGAAGCCGCGCTCGAGCGCATCCGCGAGCTGGGCACTACGGCCGTGGTCGTCATCACCACTGCCTCGGTCATGGACGCCCGACGCATCGGCGGCGCGCTCTACGTCCTAGAACGCGGAGTGCTCGTGCGTAAAGTTGCGCACGCCTGGCCTGGCGCCATCACGCCGGGCCTCGAGGTGTGCCTAGTGGTCGACTGTGACTCACCTCGGGAGCTGCTGGCTGCACTCGCTCAACTGCCCGGCGTCGAGCAGGCGCGTTATGACACCCGCCATGGCGGGCGACTCGAGCTGCGCGGGCCCGATCTAGAAACCTTGGCTCTGGGGGTCAGCCGCGCCGCGGTGGCGGCTACAGTCCGCATCAGGATGCTCAGAGTGGCCGCGCCCGACCTCGACGTGGTGCATGGCGCATCCGCGGGGCTGGCGCACGCCGCGTATCGAGCGGCACAGGCAGAAAAACGCAGATGAGGCTGAGCTTTCGTTACGGCTGGCAGGCTGCACGGCAGACCTTGGGTTGGGTGTGGCCGGTCACGGCCGCGTTCGCCTCGCTCATCTGTATCGGCATCGCAGGGCTGCTCGAGGCTCGGGCCATCGGCGCCAGCGCCGAGTCTGCCCGCCAAACCGAGCTGTACTTGCTCCAAGGGGCAACGTTCGGGTTGGTGGTGCCCTTGTTCGTCTTTTCGCTGAGCTGTCGCCTCGACAATCGGCTCGACCCGCTGATGAGCGCTAGCTGGGCGCGTCACGGGGCCGATCGGCGCCTTTTTGGCCTTGGGCGGATGGCGTTCCCAAGCGTCGTCGCGTGCGCGCTCGGTATCGTCGGCGGTGGCCTGGCGCTCGGTTTGAGCAGCGCGAGCAGTGACCCAGCGCTCGCCTTGCCGTTAGGGCTGACGACAAATCCGTGGGCGCTGACGTGGATCGCGGCCCTGGGCGCTGTCAGCTACACGGCGTGCTTGGGCTTTGCGCAACTCTTGGCCGGCAGCTGGGGCCTAGCCCTATTTTTAGTGGGCGACTGGCTGCTCGGCTCGGGCATCGGCGTGGCCGCTTTGCCGTGGCCTCGCTCGCATTTACGTTCGCTCCTCGGCGGGTCGCCCGTGCTAGGCATGACCGAGCTACAGGCCGGCGCGTGTTTGGCGGCCGTGACACTCGTCGCCACGCTGCTTTACGCGCGCCGCGTCCCCCGTTGAGTCACACCGTAGCCCTCGGCGAAAAACCGAACGCCGGCGCGATGGCGACAGGAGCAAAAAACAAGTAGGCTCAGGGCCATGTATTACGAGACATTTGGCCAATTCAAGAAATCGCTCGGTCAGCTCGACAAGTGGCTCGAGGCGGCCGCCGCCTTCGCCGAGGCTCGATCATTTGATCCCAATGTATTCGTCGGCCTGCGCCTGGCACCCGATCAGTTCGCCTTCGCCCGACAGGTCCAAGCCACCTGCGACGTTGCCAAGCTCGCGGCATCGAGGCTCACCGGCAAAGAAGCACCGGCCCACGCAGACACCGAGCAAACGTTGGGCGAGCTCAAAGCTCGAGTGCGCTCGGTGATCAGCTACCTCGACAGCTTCTCAGCCAAAGACTTCGAAGCCGCGGCCACCCGCGTAGTGACCCAGCCGCGCTGGGAAGGCAAAGTCATGAGCGGCGCCGACTACTTCCTCGAGCACGGCCTCCCCAACTTCTTCTTCCACCTCACCCACGCCTACGCCATCCTGCGCCACAACGGAGTCCCAGTGGGCAAAAAAGACTACCTGGGCCAGATCAGTCTCCGCTCGCCTTGAACCACGAGCCAGCATTCGGCTCCGTGTCACCCCGCCATCAGGGTGAGGCGGGGCGACCCTCCGCCGAAGGTGGCACGCTGCTCGTGGGCTCGCCTTTACCCCGGGGGCTTTTCAAGCCCCCGCCCCGCGAAGCGGGGCCCCCACCCCAAGGTCCGGAGTGGCGCGCAGCGCGCTCGGCTTCGTGTCATCCCCATGCGATGGGATCAATCCTGCGAAATGTTTCGGCTGCGCCGATGCACTAGATCGCTCTGCAGCTCTCCTCGATCGGGGGCCTTGCAGGTTTCTGTCCCGCGCGGTGCCGATGACTAGCATCAGCGGACGTACCGTTCCGGACCTCGGGGTGGGGCCCCGCGCGAAGCGGGGGGCGGGGGCTTGAAAAGCCCCCGGGAAAAAGGGGCAGCGGCGAGCAAAGGGACGCTTCGGCGTAGAGTCGATCCCGCCTCACCCCTGATGGCGGGTCGACTCGAAGCCGAACTACCTTGCTCGACGCGCCGGCGGCCGCGAGCTGCGCAGCGTGTCCCGACCATCCGGGGTAGCGCTGCTGCGGCGCTGCAAAGCCGCGCGCATGACGTACTGTACCAAGTCGTCCAGCGTGTCGGCAGTGGTCTTGCGGAGCAGATGACGCACCGTCGTTTTGACCGTGTTGTCAGACACCCCCATCTCATCAGTGAGGGCCACACGTGGCGTTCCGCCGAGCGACAGAGTCAGAACTTGAACCTCTCGGGGAGATAGCCCGTGGCTCGACACCAGCTCCGAAACCACCGCGGCCAAGCTATCATCGCCCGAGGAGGCGCGCGCGACGGCACGCGCTGAAAAACGCTCGAGACTCTCCGTCACGATCGGCTTGAAGACGAATTCGACACCCAACGCATGCGCTTCATTGGCGAGGCCGCGTTCGTCGCTGCCTGTCAGCATGAGAATGGGCAACACGGGATCGCGACGACGGATTTCGCGGATGAGATCAGTCCCGAGGCCATCGGGCAAATTGACATCCACGAGCATCCCGGCGAGGCCTGGGTGTTGCTCAAAGGCGAGCAGGCCCTCCTGGACCGTCCCCGCCTCCACGACGGTACCGACCCTCTGAAGGTAGGTGCGCAGAGTCCGCATGACCATCGGATGGTCTTCGACGACCAGAAATTCAGCGCTAGTTGTCCCCGATCTAGTTGTCACCGATCGCTCGCGCCCCTCCACCGATCACCCCCATCGATACGATCGCCCTCTCGGTCGCCCCGCTGCACAAGCCAGCAATATACCATCGATTTCCTTGTGACAACCAGTGCGACTCGTCCGCGCCGTCCACGCCACATAAATATCCCGGCACCGCCGAGGCGGGCTCTTCCCCCTTCGGCCAGTGGCCGGCCAATTACCCCTCACTTTTCGACGAGTCCGACGCGGGGAAGGGATAGGGAAGTCCCAGAACGACACACTATCGTGCCGCTGCAGGCGCACCGAGCACCCGCCGATGGAACCTTGGCCAGAAGGCCCATTGCTAGATACTAACGCACAGAAACTCGGCGATCAGCGCCGGTTGCCGCTGCTGCGAACTGGCCCGAACCTGAGGACACGCGGCCGCGACCGCGGCGTCGCTCGTGGTCCACAAAAGGAAACTGCCGACGAGCCCCCCGGCTCGTCGGCAATAAAGAGTCATTGAATCCCGGCGAGCCCCCCCCATTGGCTCGCCGGAAAAAGGACGGACAGATGTCGACGTGCATCAGCGGCTTGGACGAGGATATCTGGCCCCCATCTAGCCCTCAGGGCTCGAGCTGCTTCCCCCCGAAGCGGCAGGCTCGACCACCCTACTCCAAGCCGCCGTGCACCTCCGTCGACATCTGCCCTTGCTCAACCGAACGACTTCTGAATCGCTATCCCTAATCACCCTGACGGGTGATGAGGCACGATTACCGCGGTAGATCGCGCGCGGCTTGCGTCGCGCGCTGAAATTCAGCGAAATAATGGCGGCGAATTGCAACAGGTCGACGAGAGGCTCCGTCGTGCGTCTTTTGACGCAGTCATTGCCGCTGCCCTCGGACCCATGTTTCGAAACGGACCTGACGTCACCCTAGTACCCGCCGCCGCTCGGGCAGCGTTTCCATCACGAATCTCTGAAAGCTTCCGCCGGCCGCAGCCGAGCGGCGTGCAGCGCTGGCCATACGGTTGCGAGCAGACACGCCGCGACCGCGAACGCACCCGTCAGGGCAAACTCTGTCGGACGAATCTGAACTGGAAGCTTGGAGATGAAATAGACCTTCGGGTCGAGAGGAAAGCCGTAGGCGAGAATCCACGTACAAACCGCATAACCGAAAGCCAAGCCGAGCGTCATGCCGACGAGCCCAATGATCAGCCCTTGGTAGAGGAATGACCTGAGCAGGTGCCAGTCTGTGGCTCCCATGGCCTTGATCACCGCAATTTCCCGTTTCTTGTCGAGCACCACCATGATCAGTGTGGCAATGACGGTGAACGCGGCCACGAGGATGATCAGCGCCAACACCAGGCTCATCAGGATTTGCTGGATGCGAAGCGCCGTGAATAGCCCATGGTTGAGCTCCTGCCAGTCGAGGATGTGATAGAGCTTGCTGCCCAGATCTGCCTCGATGCGCTCGGCCACTTCGTCCGCCCGAACGATATCGGCGATCTTCATCTCCACGCCCGTGACGGTGTCGCCCGCCTGGTAGAAGGCCTGGG
>JANOIG010000403.1:0-10256 GCA_031407405.1 Deltaproteobacteria bacterium | reverse complement strand
CGCTCACGCGCGGGTCCCCCCGTCGGGCCAGCATGGCCATCGTGTCGCGCTGTGGCGACAGCACCTTGCGCATCGAGACGAGGTAGCGCTTGAGCTCGAATATGCGGCTCAAGTCCTGGCGTTTGGCCTGCTCCAACACGCGGTCCTGCAGCGCTTCGAGCTCATCGGTGATGCGGTCCAGGATGGGAAAATTGGCGTCCACCAGGCGGTCAGCGAGCAAGTAGTAGACGAAATCGACGCCGCGCTCGAGCAATGCGGGGTTGCTTCCGACCCGGCTCCAAACTTCTTCGAGAGCAGGGATGCCATCCGAATGTATGGTGACCAAATAGCGCTGACCCAAAAATGCGTGCAACTCGTGGAGCTGGAGCTCGCACACGGCTTTGTTCGCGTCGGAGAAACTTTGCGTCACCAGAAACAGATGGTCGCGGTACTCCTCCATTTTGGGCCGCTGATCCAGGTGGCGGCAGTCCTCGATGGCGAGCGGGTGAAAATCGAAGCGTTTTCCGACCTGGTCGAGCTCACTGTCGCCCGCGCTGCCGATGTCCACCCAGCGCGTGGTGCCTTCCGGCGGCGGTCCAAGCTCTGTGAGCTCCTCGCGCACCGTGACGCGCCGGTCAGGGCCGAGGTCGATGACGCGAAATACCACGGTCGCGTAGGCTAGCCGACTCAGCGTCGGTTAAGCTACTTTTGGACGCTGTCGGCGAGCCGCGGGCGGGACGCGCTTAATTAAACGTGGCCTTTCGCCCAGACCGGGCTGGCCACGCATGAAGTTGGCGACGGAGCTGGCGGCTCCGGGGCGAGCGCCTTATGCCTCGGCGGCCATGCGCTATGTGATCACGATTGCGGGTCTGATCTTGGTCCTGGGTGTGTTGGCCGGGTTGAAGGGGGCACAGATCGCCACTCTGATCGGCTTCGGCGAGGAAATGCAAAAGCTCGGTCCTCCGCCGGAGCCCGTGAACTCGGCGGTGGTGGAACAGCAAGACTGGGAGCAAACGCTCAACGCCGTCGGCTCGGTGGTATCCAGCCGAGGCGTGGCCCTGAGCAACGACGCTGCCGGGGTCGTCACCCAGCTGCATTTCGAGTCGGGCGACGAGGTCAAATTAGGCGAGCCCTTGGTGGAGATCGATGCCAGGGTCGAGCGGGCCCAGCTCCAATCGCTGCAAGCGCGCCTGCAACTCGCGGGGCAGTCCTTGGAGCGGACACGAATGCTGGCTGTGTCAGGCGTCAGCACCCAGGCGGAGCTGGATGCCGGGGAGTCTGAAGTCAGAAGCCTCAGCGCCGATGTCCGAGCACTGCAAGCTCAAATTGAACGTAAGACGGTGCGCGCTCCATTCGAGGGAACGCTGGGTATTCGGAGCGTCAACCTGGGGCAGTACTTGCCACCCGGCACCACCCTCACGGTGCTCGAATCGAGTAAGGCCGTGTTCGTCGACTTCACGCTACCCCAGCAGGACCTGCCCAACATACAAGTCGGGCGGCGCGTCCGGCTGCGGTCCGAACCTACCGCTCCAGTGCTCGCGGAAGGCGACATCAGCGCCTTCGACTCTTCAGTAGACGCCGTCAGTCGCACGCTCAAGGCACGAGCCAGCATTCTCAACGCAGAGGGGGTGTTGCGCACCGGCATGTTCGTGAACGTCGAGGTGCTGCTGCCCGAAATCTCCAAGCGCGTCGTCGTGCCGGTCACGGCGGTGGTCCACGCGGCTTACGGTGACTCGGTGTTTGTCATCGAAGCAAAGCCCGGCCCGAGCGGGTCCGCCCCAGCCGGCACCGGGCCGCCGGCAGAGGTGGCTCGGCAGCAATTCGTGCGGCTGGGTGGCACGCGCGGGGACTTCGTGAGCATCGAAGAGGGAGTCAGCGTCGGCGAGCGGGTCGTGACCGCGGGCGCCTTCAAGCTCAGAAACGGCGCTCCAGTCACGGTCAAGAACGAGGTCCTGACGGATCCAAAGCTCGATCCCCGTCCTCCCAATCGCTGACGTAGCTCGACCCATGAAGCTCACCGACCTCTTCATACGCCGCCCGGTCCTAGCCATCGTCGTCAACTTGTTGATCCTGATCGCGGGCCTCTGGGCGCTGCGCTCGCTCAACGTCCGGCAATATCCCAGGCTCGAAAGCGCCACCATCACGGTGCGCACGCCCTACGTGGGCGCCAGCGCCGAGCTGGTGCGCGGCTTCATCACGACCCCACTGGAACGCGCCATCGCCGCTGCCGACGGCATCGACTTCATGGAGTCCCAGAGCGTCGCCGGTCTGTCGACGATCAATGCCCGCTTGAAGCTGAACCATCCTGCGGCCGATGCCCTCGGCGACATCAGCGCTCGCGTCAATCAAGTGCGAGGCGACCTACCCCCCGAGGCTGAAGTGCCCGGCATCAGTATCGAACCGTCCGATGCGCAGGTGGCCGCCATGTATCTGAGCTTCGGCTCGGACATTCTCGAAGATAACCAGGTCACCGACTACCTGATTCGCGTGATCCAGCCGCGCCTCTCGGCGATCGAAGGCGTGCAAAGGGCCGATATCCTCGGAGGGCGGACGTTTGCCATCCGCGCCTGGCTCAAGCCCGAGCGCATGGCAGCTCTGAACGTCAGCCCCTCCGCGGTGCGCCAGGCCCTCGCCCAGAACAACTACCTCTCCGCGGTCGGCCAGACCAAGGGCCACCTGGTGCAACTGAACCTGACGGCCAAGACCGACCTGAACGACGTGGAGGAGTTCAAGAAGCTGACGATCCGCGAGCAAGATGGCGCCTTGGTTCGCCTGGAGGACGTGGCGGACGTCGTACTGGGCGCTGACACGTACGAACAAGACGTGCGTCTCTCCGGTCGCAAGGAAGTCTTCATGGGCGTCTGGGTGTTGCCGAACGCCAATACCCTCGACGTGATTGGGCGCGTGCGCAACGAGATCGACACGATCAAGGCCGAGCTGCCGAGCGGCCTACGTGCGACCATTGCCTTCGACTCTACTCGTTACATCCAAAACGCCGTGACAGAGGTGCGGACCACGCTGTTCGAAACCGTGTTGATCGTGATGCTGGTGATCTACTTGTTTCTGGGTTCGCTGCGCACCGTGATCGTGCCGGTGGTGGCCATCCCCGTCTCGCTGGTGGGTGCGGTATTTTTGATTTCGGTGCTCGGGTTTACGATCAATTTGCTCACGCTGCTGGCCATCGTGCTGAGCGTGGGTTTGGTGGTGGACGACGCCATCGTGGTCGTGGAAAACGTCGAACGCCACGTACGGCTGGGGAAGACGCCGCTAGAGGCCGCTTTTGTGGGGGCGCGCGAGCTGGTGGGTCCCATCATTGCCATGACCATCACGCTCGCGGCGGTCTATACGCCGATCGGCTTCCAAGGCGGGTTGACCGGGGCCTTGTTCCGCGAGTTCGCATTCACCTTGGCGGGTGCAGTCTTCATCTCCGGCGTCGTGGCGTTGACCCTTTCGCCCATGATGTCGTCACGCCTGATCCAGAGAGAGACTTCTCACGGCTGGCTGGTGCGAAACGTGAACCGAGGTTTCGACCGCCTCAGCCACTCCTATGCTCGTCTGCTCGATACGACCCTCAACCACCGGCCAGCCGTGTACGCCGTGTGGGCTGTGCTCACCTTGTTGAGCGTGCCGATGTACCTCATGTCCCCCGCGGAGCTGGCCCCGAACGAAGACCAGGGAGTGGTCTTCGGAGCCCTCGATGTGCCACCCAACGCGACGCTCGAGCAGCTCGCGCCTTACACCGAGCAAGTGGGCAAGATATTCGCGTCGGTGCCCGAGTTCGCGCAGAGCTTCCAGATCACGTTCCCGACGGGTGGCTTTGGGGGCGCCTTGATGAAACCTTGGGAGGAGCGCGAGCGCAGCATTTTCCCGATTCAATTCGAACTGAGTGAAAAGACCGCTCAGGTGGCCGGGCTCCGGGCCCCCATGTTCTTGCCGCCGGCACTGCCCAGCGCGGGCTTCTTTCCGGTCGAATTCGTCATCGCCTCGACCGCGGAACACGAGGAGATTCTTGGATTCGCCGAACAACTCGCCCAGGCGGCGGCCGCGAGTGGCCAGTTCGCGTTCCCCCCCATCACCGACGTCCGAATCGATCAGGCCAAGACCGAGATCGTCATCGACCGGGATCGGGCCGCCTCGATGGGCCTGAGCATGCAAACCCTCGGCATGGACTTGTCCGCGCTCTTGGGCGGAAATTTCGTCAACCGCTTTAGCCTGGACGGGCGCAGCTACAAGGTCATCCCCCAAGTCGAGCGCGCCGGCAGGCTGACGCCGGACCAATTGACCGATCTCTTCGTTTCGGGGCCAGGCGACAAGCTCATGCCGCTCAGCGCTGTCGCGAGCATCAAAAACGGCATCGAGCCACGCTCTCTCAATCGCTTTCAGCAGCTGAATGCCGTGAAGATTTCCGGTGTGGCGCCGCGTTCGCTCGATCAAGGGCTGCGGGTCTTGGAGGACGAAGCGGCGCGCATCCTGCCTCCCGGCTACCGCGTGGCATACACGGGCCAATCTCGGCAACTGCGCGAAGAAGGCGGGAAGTTTCTGCCCGCGCTCGGTCTGGCGGTGGTGTTGATTTTTCTGACGCTGGCGGCTCAGTTCAACTCCTTCCGCGACCCGTTCGTGGTGCTCGTGGGGTCGGTGCCCATGGCCATGTTCGGCGCGCTGATCTTCACCTTCTTGAAGTTCTCGGGCCCGCCCAATCTGAGCTTCCCCCTCACCGAAGGCTGGACCACCACCCTGAACATCTACTCCCAGGTCGGCCTCGTCACGTTGGTGGGCCTGGTCGCAAAAAACGGCATTCTGATTGTCGAGTTCGCCAACACGCAGCAGGCCCTGGGCATGCCCAAACGGCAGGCGGCACATGCTGCGGCCATCACCCGCCTCCGGCCCATTCTGATGACCACCGTCGCCACGGTGCTCGGCCATTTCCCCCTCACGCTCGTGAGCGGGCCCGGCGCCAGCGCTCGAAATTCGATTGGAATCGTGCTGGTCGGGGGCTTGGCCATTGGCACCCTCTTCACTTTGTTCGTGGTGCCGGCCCTGTACGTGCTGATCGCTGCAGAACACTCGGCGGCTCCTACCGAGGACCCCGCCCTCGCCATGTCCACGGTCTAAGAGCGAGGCAATTTCGGCATGCAGAGGCAATTCGGCCCCACATGGGCCAGGGTCGACATGGAAGCGGGCTGCGGTGGCTGGCAAGCGCGGCGCGTTCCGGCGCCACACCCGGGTCATTGTGATTGATCCTATCTGTCATCCTCGCTACCTTGACCCCCAGTGACCGAGTGATGAGCGCCGAGCTGGCGAGCCGAGAAGATCGAGAAGAAGGAGCCCGAGCACCATGGCCTACGAACTACCCCCCCTGCCGTATGAATACACCGCACTGGAGCCTCACATCTCCAAGCGCACCCTCGAGTTTCATCACGACAAGCACCACGCTGCCTACGTCAATAACTTCAACGCCGCTGCCAAAGGCACCGAGCTCGACGCGATGTCCATCGAAGCGGTGATCAAGGCAACCGTGAAAGACCCGTCAAAGGCGGGTGTGTTCAACAACGCCGCTCAGGCCTGGAACCACACCTTCTACTGGCACAGCATGAAAGCCAATGGCGGCGGAGCTCCGACGGGCGAGCTCGCCAAGAAGATCGATGCTGACCTCGGAGGCTTCGCAAAGTTCGTCGAAGCCTTCAAAGCCGCCGGGGCGACACAGTTTGGCAGCGGCTGGGCCTGGCTCATCCTCGACGGCGGAAAGCTGCAGGTCACAAAGACCCCCAACGCCGACACGCCCTTGGCGCACGGCAAGGTGCCGCTGCTCACGATGGACGTCTGGGAGCACGCCTACTACCTCGACTATCAAAATCGACGCCCAGACTATATTGCGACCTTCCTCGACAAATTGGTCAACTGGGACTTTGCTGCTAAAAACCTGTCAGCAGCCTGACAGGTTTGGGGTTGCTAAGAACCTGTCAGCAGCCTGACAGGTTTGGGGCTGCTAAAAACCTGTCAGCAGCCTGACAGATCCCTCGTGCCCCAAGCTCACCGCTGGGTCCGCCACGGCCCCCAGCAGGTGAGGGCCGCGTCGAACCCATCCAATCGGCCCTCCTGCACTCGGGACTTCCTTTGTATTGGTGAGAAAACCGGAACAGAGCTCCGGCTTTCTCACGAGTCAACCCGTAGGCAACAACACGAGGTTTGATACGGCGCGTAACAGCTCATTCGGGCTGAACGGCTTCTGGAGCACGGGTTCTGCGAGAGTGTCGCCCATGTCCTCTTCGCTGTAGCCCGTCACATACAACACACGCAGCTTACGCTCGCTCTTGCGGAGAATCCGCACGAGCTCCGGCCCGCGCATCTCCCCCATGCTCACGTCGCAGATCACGAGCTCGATGCCCGGGTGCTCGTCCCAGAGCCGGATGGCATCGGCGGGGCGATGAGCGAGGATGACCACGTTGCCCTTGCGTTCCAGGCTGCGCGCGATCACCGCCGCGACCAGCGGTTCGTCCTCGATGACCAGGATCTCGCGACCGACTTCCTGGATTTCCGGCTGCCGCGGCGCAATACCGAGCGATTCTGTCGCTTCAGGCGGCTCAGCGGGCAAGCGCAGCCGGAAACGAGCCCCTTGACCCTTCTCGCTGTCTACCTCGACGTGTCCCCCGTGCTGCTCGACCGTCCCGAGCACGGTGGCCAGGCCCAGACCCGTGCCAAACTCCCCTTTTGTCGTGAAGAAGGGGTCGAAGATCCGCTCCTTGACGCTCGGCTCCATACCTGGGCCATCATCCGCCACCTCGATCTCGACCAGTTGCTTGCCGGCACCGGCATCGAGCCGACGAGTCCGCAGAGTTACAGTCCCGCCGCGGGGCATGGCGTCGCGTGCATTGATCACCAGGTTGATGAGCGCCTGCTCGATCAAGGTGGGGTCCACGCTAATCGCGGGCACGACTCGGGCGAGGTCGAGCTCGAGACGTACTCGGTCGCCTATTACCCGCCGCACTAGGTCCACGGTACGAGCCACGAGCTCATTCGGGTCGACCGTGACCTTGGTGAGCTGAGCCTTACGCCCAAAGGTCAACAGTCGGTCGGTTAGCGAGCGCGCAGATCGGACGGCTCGGCGAGCGTCCGCAATCTCGCCTTGGCCCCCGGACGCTTCGGCCCAAAGCTCGAGATTGGCGCCGATGACCGTCAGCAGGTTGTTGAAGTCATGAGCGATGCCCCCCGCGAGGCGTCCCACTGCGTCCATCCTCCCCATGCGGGCCAACTGCTCGGTCAACACCACCCGATCAGTAGTATCTAGCAACGTCCCGCGGAATTCGACGATACGACCGGTGGGGTCCCTCACTGGAATGGTGCGAATCAATGCCTGTCGGACCTCCCCATTCGGCCGGATGAAGCGGACCTCGACCTCCTCCGTCCAGTGGCCCTCCAGGCTGCGCTGAATGGACTCGGCGAACTTCGAGCGCTCATCCGGATGGACGATGCTGAGGAAGCGGTCTGCGGACGCCTCGCTGCCCGGCTCCACCCCGAGGATTCTGTAAAGTCCGGGAGACCATTCCGTGCGCTGGGTCGTCGTGTCAAAAGCCCAGCTCCCGAGCTGAGCGATGGTCTGTGCTTCCTCCAAAAGCTCCAGCGTCCGCTGCATCTTTTGGTTCAGCGTGCGCTCTTCGGTCAGATCCAGCGCGGTACCCACGATGCGCCGCAACTTGCCGGACTCGTCAAACAGGATGGACCCATTCAGGGTGACATAACGAACGCTGCCATCGGGCAAGAGCAGGCGGCAGTCGATCTGCGCGACCATGCCATTTTTGAGCGTCTGAGCCGCTGACTCCCGCACGCGGGCCTCATCTTCCGGATGCACGCGACGGAAGAAGCCTTCGACACTCGGCTCATCTTGCTCGGGATCATGACTCAGGAGACGAAACATCTCATCCGACCAGAAAACCTCGTTGCTCTCCAGGTCCCAAACCCAGCTCCCCATGTGCGCGATGCGTTCGGCCTCCACCAAGAGCTGCTCACGCGCCGGCACCGCGATGTCCACTCCCCTCTCCGGTCGAGCTGGGTCAGCGTCGCGGTGACGGGCGGTTCGGCGCTGTAGCTCACCCACGCGCTGCCGCAGAGTTTGAACCTCTCGCCGCAGCGACACGAGCTCCTCGTCCGGCTCGTCCGCCATCCCGCTCTGGAAACCCATCGTGAGTTAGCCTAGCCGATCTGACGGGGAAAGGCGGGGCGCGATCATGTAAAGTCGCCGCCGAAGAAGGCACGCGAATGAAAACACTGCATAAGCCCAATCTGTACGGCTGGTCCGCTTTCAATGACGAACGCAACCTGGATTTTCACAGCGTCTTCTGGTGCGGCCCCCAAGGCAACGTAGCCATCGACCCGCTGCCTCTGAGCGCCCACGACCGGCGCCACCTGGCAACGCTGGGTGGCGTGCAGGACATCATCGTCACCAATTCGGATCATGTCAGGGCTGCAGCACAGCTGGCCGCGGAGACTCGCGCGCGCGTGTGGGTTCCGCTGTTGGAGCGCGCCGCTCTGGCAGAGCTCGACCCGACCGGCTTGACCGAGGGCGACCAACCCGTGCCAGGCCTACGCGTTCTCACGCTTCACGGTTCGAAGACCCCCGGCGAGGTCGCGCTAGTGATTGAAGGTGACACGCTCGTGGTCGGTGACCTGGTGCGAGGCCACCGCGCCGGGCGGTTGAACCTGCTGCCCGATGCGAAGCTCGCCGACAAAGCCCAAGCGCTCGACTCGTTGTCACGGCTCGCCGCGCTGAAGGGCATCGAGGCGGTACTGGTCGGAGACGGGTGGCCCGTATTCCAGGGCGGCCACCACGCCCTCGACCTTCTTCTGCGTGAGCTGCTTGGACCGGCGCCCACTGGCACACCGGCGCTTGGTCCAATCCTTGCTCAGTAGCCTGCAGGGGCGCTGAATCAGCGTTGTTTGTGCCAGTTTGTGCCAGCTCGGAAAGCCCGTGAGTGCTCCGAGCCGGGAGGAAACGTCAAATGAGAGCTCCAATCGTACACAATTCTGCTTTGGTGGCAGCGTTCTCCCTGGGGGCGGCGCTGTGGGCCGCTCCTGCCGACGCTTGCGGTGGCTTTTTTTGCTCCCAGGCGCAGCCCGTCAATCAGGCCGCGGAACGCATCATTTTCGCAGACAACGGGGACGGCACCGTCACCGCGGTGATCCAAATCCTGTACGAGGGGCCGTCAGAGAACTTTTCGTGGCTCCTGCCCATCTCGAGCGTCCCCGAGGGGGACGACATCGCCGTCGCCTCCGACGTCGCGTTCCAGCGCCTTCAGCAGGCGACCAACCCTCAATATAGCCTCACCACACGCACCGAGGGCACGTGTCGAAGCGAGCAGTTCTTCGGGGACCAGGCCGTGAGCGGCGCTGATCCGTCCCCTCCACAAGATCCGCGAAATTTGAGCGGGCCCACTGGCGGTGGCGTGACGGTCGCCGCCTCCGGTGTCGTCGGTGCCTTCGACTGGACCGCGCTCGAGCTCGACCCGGCGCTCGACGACCCCGCGGGCGCGGCGCTCACCTGGCTCACCGACAACGGCTATGACGTGTTGCCGAGCTCCGCCGAGTTGATCGGTCCGTATCTCGAGAGCGGTATGTACCTGCTGGCGCTCAAGCTGACCAAGGGCTCGAGCACCGGGTCCATTCGCCCCATCGTGCTCACCTACGGCGGGGAGCTGCCGAGCATCCCGATCAAGCTCACGGCGGTGGCCGCCAACGCCGACATGGGCGTGATGACGTGGATGTTGTCGAGCGCCCGGGCGGTTCCTTTCAACTACAACGCCCTCGAGCTGAACGAGGCCCGCATCAATTGGTTCAATGCGTCCAGCAACTACAATGACGTCGTGACCGCCGCCGCCAATGACGCCGGCGGCCAGGGTTTCGTGACCGAGTTTGCAGCGGCCTCCACCAGCCTCGCGAATGTGGTGTGGCCCGACTTCGAGGAGCAAGACTGGCGGAGCATCCGAGGCCAAGTTTACTCGAGCTTCGGCGAGCTCTTCAACACCACCTACGGTCGGTATGGCTCCTACGACGGCTTCTGGGACACCGTGCGTACCACGGTGACGTTGCCGGCCAACGTACCGTTCTCGGATTTTCAGAGCTGCCCCGACTGTTACTCGAACCAGGTCACCTTGTCGCCGACGGCCTATTTGAATGCGCTGGAAGAGGGAGTGATTCAGCCGATGCGCCGCGTGCAACAACTGATCGACGCGCAGCCCTACGTGACCCGTCTGTATTCGACCCTGTCACCTGCCGACATGACCATC
>JANOIG010000134.1:0-18966 GCA_031407405.1 Deltaproteobacteria bacterium | reverse complement strand
TCAGCTTTTTCGGTTGGGTCCTGTTCTGCCGCGGTCGATGGGTTGCGGGCGCGGCGGGCCTGTCGTTTCACGGGCTGACGCAGCATTTCATGTACATTCGTTTCCCGAGCCTTTGGGCTTGTTACGTCGTCCTCTGGGATGGCGAACGTCGCTCAGTGCTGCCCCCGAGCACTGGCGCACGAGCCGAGCGGCCCACCCGCTCGGCCGCTCGCATACACTCGGCGAGTGTGGTCGTCGTGGGTTCTTGCCTGTTACTCGGAGCTCTCGTGCAGGGCGTACGCGGCGACACCCAGGCATGGCCGTTTGCTTGCTATCCCAGCTTCGCCGCGCTTGCGCCCGACAGGATCGTCGATCTCGCGGTGCACTTTCAATTCAGGGATGGCGGGCACCATGTGTTGCGCAACGGTCCACTGCCGCCCTCGGCCAAGCAGGCGCGGCCACAGCACGCCTGGAGTACCGTGTGGAGGCTAGCTGGGCTCTATGGCGAGCCGGTGTCGCCCAGCAAGCTTCGGGCCTTTGCGGGCGAGCTCGCCCGACGTGAAAACCCGCCCTTGTCGCTGGGGCGTCCGTACACTCTGAGCGTCTACACAGAGTCCTACTCCATCGCACCCGAGGCGTATGGTTCTGAGCCGCTCACACGGCGCCTGATTCACGAGGAGACGTTGCTCGAGCAGCAGGAATGAAGCCCCGAAGTGCCGGGCACCGTCGTGGGGAGCAGGCCCGGCCCAACCACAGATCGCCGGGCAGTGCCGCATTTTGGAGGCCACAAATACGTCATCTCGTTTCGGAAGTTCCACGCCTCCGGAGACATCACCGGGGTCGTGCGAGGTCGCGCCGGAGCATGCCCGCGAGAACGGCAGCTCACGCAAGCCCGAAGTCAGCCAGGACGGCCCGGGCGCGGACAACACCCTGGCGCGCACATGGCAGGCCAAGCGGGCAACGGCCCAACGCTCCGCACCGGAGCGCTCCGAAAACGCTCGAGCACTAGCTCTCGAATCATCTCCACGAAGCGTGGATGCGTCCCCACCGTTCCTGCACGCACCATGGGCAACCCCAGCTGTCGACACAGTTGCCGCGCTTCCTCGTCCAAATCGTAGAGCACCTCCACGTGGTCGGACAAGAACCCAATCGGTGCGATCACGAGCCCCGGAGCTCCTCCCGCGTGCAGCGCGCGCACGTGGTCCAAGATGTCAGGCTCGAGCCAGGGCACCTGCGGCGGGCCACTGCGGCTCTGCCAGACGAGGTCCCACTCTGCGTGCCCCAAGCGCTCGCTGAGGAGCTGAGCGTTGGAACGGAGCTGCTTTTCGTAGTCACACGTGTCGGCCATGGATCGAGGGATGCTGTGCGCGGTGAACACGATGCGCGCACGCTCACGCGCGCTCCCGATCTGATCGCCGAGCTCGGCCCACGCCGCTTGCAGCCGATCGAAGCAGGCATCGACGAAGCCCGGGTGGTTGAAAAACCGCCGCAGCGGCTCGATGATGGGGGCGTCACCGACGTTGGCGCGCGCCTGCTCGAGGTCGCCCAAGTATTGCCGGCAGCCCGAGTACGAGCTGTACGCCGACGTGATGAAGGCGAGTGCCCGCTTGACCCCTGCAGCTTTCATCTCTGCGACCGCATCTGCGAGCAGGGGTGCCCAGTTTCTGTTCCCGAAATAAATCGGCAGGGTCAGGCCATGTGCCTCGAGATCCTGCTTGACCGCGGCGATCAAAGCTCGGTTCTGATCATTGAGCGGGCTCCTGCCGCCCAAGTGGTAGTAGTGCTCGGCGACGAGCTCCAGCCGCTCACGCGGAATGCCGCGCCCGCGGGTGACATTCTCGAGGAAGGGGACGACGTCTTCGGCGCGCTCCGGGCCGCCAAAGGAGACGAACAAGAGGGCATCGAACGCCGGCATCAAGGGGCTTTCTTTAGCTGATCTCTCACAATCTCGTAAGCTACCGAAAGCGCCTGGTCAGGTCCACCCTTGGGATTGGCCGGAACGCTACGAGCGACTCCCAGGTGCGTGGGCGTTAGCCCAACGGCTTCTATCGTTTCGGCTCCTAGGGGCGCGGTCGCTTCCTCGGGAGCGCGCTCCGGGGTGGGCGGCTCGGCTTGGGACGGGAGGTGGTTCTCGAGATCATGCTCGCGCAAGATGGTGATGCTACCGCCGCTCGATAGCTCCGCGTCCACGAGCACGTTGGGCGTGATGCCGGCCACCTGAATCTCGCGACCCGCCGGCGTGTAGTAGCGCATGGTGGTCAGCCGAAGCCCGCCCCCGCCGGGCAGATCGATGATGGACTGAACTGACCCCTTACCAAAAGTGCGGGCGCCGACCACCGTGGCGCGCTTGTGATCCTGGAGAGCCCCGGCAAGCAGCTCAGACGCGCTGGCACTAAACTCGTTGACCAGCACCACCATGGGGCCTTCCTCGAGAGAGCCCGAGCCGCCCGCGCGCACTTCGTCTACCACTTTGCCGCGGTGGCGCGTGGAGTAGACGGTGCCGCCGCTCAAGAACTCGTCGGCGACGGCGGATGCAGCAGCGACCAGGCCACCCGGGTTGTTGCGCATGTCGAGCACGATGCCGTGAATGTCGCCCGTACGGCGGCGGATGTCTGCGATGGCTTCGAGCAGCTCGGTGTGCGTCTTACTCTGAAACTGTTTGATGCGCAGATAGGCGATTTGGCCTTCGAGGTCGGCTCCGAGGACGCTCGAAACCTCGATCACTTGTCGCGCCAGCGCAAAGCGTAGGATGGCGTCCTGCCCGGGACGCCGCACCGTGACTCTCACTGTCGAGCCGGCAGGTCCGCGCATGAGCTTGACCAGCTCACTGGCATTTTTGCCCTGAACGCTCAGGCCGTCGATGGACAGGATGGAGTCACCGGGTCTGATGCCCGCGCGGTGGGCTGGCGAGCCTTCGATCGGAGAGATGACGGTGACACGGTCGTTGCGAAAGTCGACTTCGACGCCAATGCCCGCGAACTCGCCGCGCGTGTCATCCTGGAGTACCGCAAAATCGCGAGCCGGTAGGTACGACGAGTGGGGATCGAGCTCGGCGACCATTCCCTTGATCGCTCCGGTGAGCAGCCGGTCTCGATCCACCGCGTCGACGTACTCGTTCTCAATCAAGACCAAGATGCGGGCTAACTGGGCCACCACCGAGTAGGGGTTTTGGTCCTCGAGAGACGCTCGGCTCAGACCCGCGGTGAGGGCACCGCCGGAGAAAGCGCTGAGCGTCAAGAGCCCAAGCCAAAGAGCTCGCCAGCTTCGCCGGGGGGGTCGGTACGTCGCAGAGTGCGTTGGGGGCATGGTTTGGCCTAAGGGTCGGGTGTTTGAAAGATTGTACGGCGAGTGCGGCCAGCGTGGAGCCCGACAAGAAAAGAAACCGAAGACTCTGCGCCGACTCGGCCATTTTTTCCTGGGTTGCGCCCGCCGCGGGCTCCACGACGCGCTGGGTCAACGGCTTTTCGGCTTGCGGGGCATCACACACGAGAGCGAAACAGACGCCAAAACCGTGTTTCGTTAAGAGCGCCAAATTATCGGACCGGTGGCGCTTGCTTCGTCCGCCTCACTTCGGCATTAATTTTCGCTCACCTTTAACTTGATCGTGAAAGGTGTCGTCTTGGTCATCACAGCTAACTAATAGTACGAGGTCCAGCACATGGGTGAGAACCAAACCACCGGTAAGGGCAGCGACAAGCGCAAGCAAAGTCTCTATTTCCCAGAATCTATGCTGCAGGAGATCAAGGATGAGGCGGCCCGGCTCGACCGGTCTCTCTCCTGGATCGTGCAGCGGGCGTGGAAAACTGCTCGTCTTGAAATCAGGAAGATCCCCAGTGTCAATGACATTGAGGAAGAGGAGAGCGCAGCGGCAAAATGAGCTGACTTAGCCGCCGGATCGGCTCAGTGCCGAATCCAAACACCGACCCCGGGCCTACCCAGGAAGTTTTCCTCGAGGTGGCCCGTCGGCGGTAGCTGTTGCTAGGTGGAGCCTGAGGCCGCGAACTGACAAGGGCCCCTTTGTTGCTTTTGTCGGCCTCGCCTTGGGGTCGCTTTTATCGGCGTGGCCTCAATCGGCGGCCGATGCCCGGCCCGGCCTTTTGGGGGGGCGGTAACGGCTGTTTCATCGGCACCGCTCGAGTGGCGCCAGGATCAGGTTCTAGTGGGCGCTCATCGCGAGGGTGAGCGCCGGGGTTAGGCCCTCGCGCTTTCCGAAAGACGCATATGGCTGTTCTAGGCAGTTCCGAAGACGCCAGCGGCAAAGTCATCTCTGCCGAGGCGATCGACGCTTCATTGATTGGGGAACTGCTCGGTCTGCTGGCGCACGACCTACGCAACCCGCTGTCGGCCCTCCACAGCAACCTCGGGTACCTCGACACGGTGCTCGCCTCTCACGACGGAGAAGCGCGCGAAGCGGTCGATGACGGCGTGGTGTCTTGCGATGGCCTGTCGCATGTCATCGATAACGTCGATTTGTTGGGCCAAGTGTTACGGGGAGGCCTGCGAATCAACAAGAGCCCGTCCCCCGTCGCAGCTTTGATCGCGGGAGCGGTGGAGCGCTGCCAACCCGCGGCTCGAAGCCACGGCCTAACCCTGGAGCTCGACGCCAAGGCGCGCCAGCTGCATGCCGCCGCCGATGTGGGCCGGGAGCTTGCCACTCGCGCCCTGACCAACCTGATTCGAAACAGTATTCAGCACGCTCCGCCATCGACCACCGTGACTGTTTCGGCGAGCGCAGAAGGACAGCGAGTGTACGTCCAGATTCGCGACGCTGGTTCGCCGCTGACCGATGAAAATCGGGAGAGCGCATTTACCGCTGAGGGTCAGGTGGCGGCCAGAACACGGGCAAACAGCCGCTACAGTCGCGGTATGGGCCTGTATTGTGCGCGGCTGGCGGCAGGCCTTTGTGGAGCAGAGATCCGCGTGGTCAGCACTGCCTCGGGCAACGGCAACATCTTTCAACTGTCCCTCCCGCTGGTCCCCACGGGCTAGCCTCCCCGCGTCCACGGTGCGCCAGCCAAGTGGCGCTCAGGGCTGCAAGATGACGGCGCGGTCTGGATCTCGGTAGAGGATCTTGCCTGTTTCACCCGGGCAACCCCAGCACGAGCTGAAGTGAAGGCGTGGGCGAATGTAGCCGTTGTAGGCGAGCACGATTGGGCCAGGCTCACCTTGCATGATGAAGCTGGAGGCCAAGCGGAACTTCCGATCTCCGAGCGAGTGGTAAACCAGGACGAACGAGGTTGCCGTGCCTGAGCGCGCGCTCAAGACCAAGAATTCAGCTCCCAGGGCGGGGTTCCAGAGCAGGGGCGTGACGGTGAGCAGAAAGCCCTGAGTATCGCCGGGCCCTTTGGCGAGGACCGTTTCCACCGCCTCGGGCTCCTGAAAATATGTGAGGTTCGCAGCCAGTCCGCGAGTCACCGCGTCCGCCTCGAGCAGCTGGCCCAGCTCGGTCAGCGGGA
The DNA here is from genome assembly GCA_031407405.1 of Deltaproteobacteria bacterium. Lineage (GTDB taxonomy): Bacteria > Myxococcota_A > Polyangia > Polyangiales > Polyangiaceae > SZUA-265. Next base: position 13,531 of record JANOIG010000134.1, on the reverse strand, counting down.
GCTCGAATTTCGTGAAGGTGGTGCCCAGCGCGGCTTGGCCCACACGGGCGGCGTTGGGGGCGCCATGACAACAGCGAAAGCCGACATCCGCCAAGGCCGTGTCCACGGGTGTGCTGGCGCGGTGCGCGCAGCGGTGCTGCGCCGGCGGTTGTTGCTTGCTTGCGCCGCGCAGCACGGCCTCGGGCTCTTTGCTGCCCTGGAGGTCGCTGGCCGTCCATTCGCGCAGGTTCCCCATGCCACGCACTCCGAACCCCGAAGGGCAGCCGCTGGCGTCGGCTAAGCACGAGGGGTCGAAATCTTGGCCGGTTGCGAACGGGGCGCTCTCGGGACCCTTGCAGGCACGCTCCCACTCCAGCTCCGTGCACAGCCGCCCCTTGCGCTCGCTGCACAGCTGCATGGCGCGAGCGCGTGGCAGCCCGAGCAGGGGTGGTTCCGACCCCCCCGGATACAGGTGTGCGTCGATCTCGAAGGCACCCAAGGCCAGCCGTTGGAGCCGCGGCTCGAGCTCGGGTTGCCGCTCCAGCTGCCCCGGCGCCGTGCCCATGCTGAAGCTACCCTCTGGGATGCGGATGCGCGCGAGCCCTGTCGCAGGGGGGGGAGGGGTCTGGTATCCGCTTGCGACCTCAGCCGCGCCGCCAGCGTGTGCCAGCGGCGGGGCTTCAGACCTGGAACTGTTACAGCTCAGCGCCAACGCGGCGAGGGCACCCCCACAGAGGGACGCGGAGAGGTGACGCCCCGAGCAGTTCTTCGATGGTCTTGCTGCCACTTTCCTCGCAGGCGTGAACGACCCAGAACAGGTCGACCGGTCGGCATTCGTTTGTGACGGAATCGACGTTCGCTATGTCGCGGCTTTCCGGGTTTTTTTCAATCCGTTGCGTGCACCCCGTGAAAAGGCTAGACAGCCCCGCGTGGCCGAGCCTGAGGCGGATCGTCGGCGGATCCTCGAACAAGTTCGGCGGGCCGCGGAGGCTCTGGCCATGGGACGCGATGGTACGCCGATGGCTCCACCAGAAATTCGAGATCAGATCGTTCGCTGGCGGCAGCGTCTTCAAGGCTGTGGCCAAGAGCTGGACCATGAGCGTTGGTTGATAGGTCTACTGACTCTCGCGTGCCTGGCAGCTTCTCCCGCTCTTTCTCGCCCCGAGTCGGGGCCCGCGAGCGCTAACCAGTGAGGCGTTCGGCATTGAGCATCGAGGCAGGCGGGCGCCAGATCGGTCCTGAAATTGTCGTTCGGCTCGAATATCAGCTGTATGACGCCGAAGGGGCACTCGTCGAGGCACCTGGTCCGGAGGAACCCATCATCTTCATTTTTGGCATGGGGCAAGCTCCGCCGGCCATCGAACGCGCGGTCGAGGGCTTGCGCGTGGGGCAGAGCCGGCGGGTGCAGCTCGATTCAAATGAAGCGTTTGGGCGGCGGGATGACGCGGCGGTGCTGGTCGTGCATCGGGCAGAATTGCCTGACGGAGCCTCACTCGGCGATGAGCTCGAAGCGGAGGGGGAGGACGGCGAGCTCGTATTTTTGCGCATCGTCGAGATCGACGCCGAAGAGGCTCGGCTCGACGCCAATCACCCCCTGGCGGGTCAGAAGGTAGGGCTGGAGCTCAGCGTGCTCGAGGCCCGGGTGGCCACGTCGGCAGAGCTCGAGGCCGCGGAAGCCGAGCTCGGAGCGCGCCGCGCCGACGAAGGCCCCGACGTGCTTGCCTCGCGCCTCCTGCGAAGAGATCGCTTTACGCCACCCGAGTCCGGGTGACATGAAACCGTGGGCTGGCGCTGAGCCGGCTCAGCAGTTACGTTACGGGAAGTTTGGAGAATCGAATGAGTAAGCCCGAGGATTTCAAGTTCGACAACAGGATACGGGACCGATTGATCCGCAATCAGACGCTGACCAGCGCCGAGGTGAAGCGGCATCTGGAGCAGCTGCCCGACCTGGATGGCGAATACGAAGTCATGAACGATACGCCCCAACCTGCCGTGGCCCCCGCACGAAGTGAAAGCCACGAAGAGCCGCTGGTTTTTGACGGTATCCGCCGTTTGCAGGCGTTGGCTGACGTGAGCCTGCCGTCGCCGGTGCGATACGCTCAGCCCGCGCCTTCGCCATCGAGCAGCGGGCTGCCCGCGTATCGAGAACCGGAGTCCCGCACCTTGGGTACGCCGCTGCGTTCGGCCCTGATGGAATCCGAGATTTCGGGTGTCGGTGCAGGGGCTGTTTCGGCCGCGTTGGGCGCGATGGCCGCCGAAGCGCGAAGTGCATCGGTTTTTGGAGTCTCTGGCGCCATTCCTTTCGCCTCGCCACCGGAGCCAGAGCAAGTACCAGTGACGCTGCGCTCGGAAGCGTCGCCGAAGGCTGCAGCGGCGGCCACTGCCGATGAAGATGACGATGACGTCAGCAGCGATGACGATGACGTCGATGACGATGAAGAGGCCGAGTTTGGCGGGGCAGAATCGTCGGACCCTGAATCGTCGGAACCTGAATCGTCGGAACCTGAAGCCGAGGAGCCGGCGTGAGTAAAACCTCGGGGGAGACCGGAGAGGGCGACGACTCGCTGCCAGCGATCGATTTTGCCACCTTCGTCCTGTCACTGAGCCATAGCGCTCTGGTGCATTTGGGCGATGCTCCGGATCCTTCGGGGGGTGCGCCCCGGCCCGATGTGGCCATGGCCAAACAGACCATCGACCTCTTGGTCGTGCTGCAGGAGAAAACGACGGGCAACCTGAGCGGTGAAGAGGAGCGCCTCCTCGATCAGGTGCTTTACGATCTCAGGATGCGCTACGTGGAGGTCGTTCGCGAGGCGTGAGCTTTGAGCCCGCTGCGCTATTATCCGTACATGCCTCGAGTGCTGGGGCCCCAAGGGCTCCGCGCGTGGAGCCTGCTGATCGTGCTGCTCGGGCCTTCGGCTCTGGCTTGTGACAGGTGGCGCGCCCGAGCGGTCAGGGTAGAGGGTACCGAGCCACCCAAGGTCGTGGTCAACGTCCCGCGCGGCCCCGAGACAGTGATCTTACCCGGTGGCGTGCAGGCTCCAGCGAGCTTTGCTGACCTCGCCGAGCGCGTTGCTCCATCAGTCGTCTTCGTACGCACCAACCAGACGCATCGGTACGGCAGTCGGCGCGTGCTCGGTCGCGGGCTCGGCAGTGGGTTTGTGATTGACCCCGACGGTCTCATCCTGACCAACCACCACGTGGTGGAAAACGCCGCCCGCATCGACGTCGCGCTCGGCAAGGACCGGCGCTTGCGCGCTCAGATTGTCGGGACGGATCCGCCGACCGACATTGCGATACTGCGCGTCGACGCGCGCGGTCTGCCCGCTCTCCCGCTCGGCGACTCGAATGCGCTCCGTGTGGGTGACTGGGTGTTGGCCATTGGCAATCCGTTTGGGCTAGCGAACACGGTTTCCGCGGGCATCATTTCGGCCAAGGACCGCACCACCGAAGATGTGCCAGGGCTCGACCCCCAGGGCTTTTACAGCTTCATTCAGACTGATGCTAGCATCAACCCTGGCAACTCCGGCGGCCCACTGTTGGATCTCGCGGGCAATGTGGTGGGAGTCAACACCGCCATCAACGTGCAGGCTCACAAGATTGGGTATGCAATCCCGGTCAACATGGTGCGAGAGCTTCTGCCTCGGCTGGTCGGCACCGGTCACATCGAACGGGCTGCAATGGGCGCGGTGATCTCGTCGCTGAAACCCGTGGACGTGCCACGCATTGGTGTCGACAGCCTGAAGGGGGCGCTGGTGCGGCAGGTGAGTAAAGGGGGCCCAGGGGATGATGCGGGTCTGGGCGTGGATGACGTGATCCTGGAGTTCAATGGTCGAGATATCCCGGGGCCGTGGGCGTTGCGTTGGGCGATGAGCCTCGCGGGCGTCGGAGCGGTGGTCAAGCTGTCCGTACGGAGGCCTACCGGGCAGATGGCGGAGCTCAATGTAAAGCTTGGTGACGCATCCGAGCTGCCGCCTGCGCCCGAGGAGGAGGTGGTTCCCTGACGGCCGCGGGGAGGATGTGTTTATCCGCTCGCGGGCCCCGCCCCGAACTCGTTCGCTGCGCGGCGCTTGCTCGCTCGGACACAGGGCCCCCTCCCGCGAGCGGATAAACACATCCTCCCCGCGGCCTCTGAGACGGCGATGTCAGTTTTTGACGTGGTCTCGCGGGCCCCGCCCCGAGCTCGTTCGCTGCGCTGCGCTTGCTTGCTCGGACACAGGTACCCCTCCCACGAGCGGGAAAAAAGACCCGCCGCCGAGGGCTCTGAGACGGCGATTGTGAGATTGAGAGTCGCTGCCCGGACTCGCGCACTTCGCTGCGCTCATTGCTCAGGCACGTACCCGCTCCCACGAGCGGGAAAAAGCACCCGCCGCCGAGGGCTCTGAGACGGCGATTGCGAGTTGGACGTTACTTGCGGGGGCTGGGGATGCTGGAGTCGGGGGCGGCTTTGTCTAGATCGAGGATTTTTGTGTCGCCTAGATAGCTTCTGGTTTCGTAGCGGGTGATTTTGCCGATTTTTCTGACGATGCTCGCCATCCGCTGCGATTCGGCCAAAATCGTTTCGGCGGCGCCGGCGAGAGGGGAGTCGGCCTTGAGCTGTTTCATGAGTAGCTCCGCGTAGCCGATCACTCCCGTCAGGGGCTGATTGAGCTCGTGCGCCGTGGTTCCGGCCAGCTCGGCCAGCGCCAGGCTTTTCTCTTGTTCGCGGAGCTCTTCCTGCGCGGTGTGCAAGCGAGATTCCATGCGCAGCTTCTCGCGTACGTCCGTAAAGATGCCGACAGAGCCGATGGGCTTGTCATTGTCCATGATCAGGGCGGCAGAGATGTTGACCGGGATGGCCTCGCCGCGGGAGCCCATCATGTTCACCCGATAATCTTCCAGCCGGCGGGGCCCGCCTTGCTCGGCGCTGCGAATTTTTCGCATCACCTGCCGAGCTACACCTTCGGGATACAGGCGCTCGACGTTGAGCTTGCCAATCACCTCTGCTGGTTCGTAGCCAAAGATGCGGGCTGCAGCTCGGTTGAAGATCAGCACCCGGCCGCTCATGTCGGAGGACACGATGGCATCGACCGAGCTGTCGATGACACGCGCCAAAAATTCCGTGGTGCGCCTGAGCTCGACTTCGGTGGCGCGCTCCGCCGTGACGTCTCGAAAGGTGAACAGGATGGCACGCTCGGCCCGGAGAACCGGGCTGAAGGTGACGTTCAGGGTCAATTCGCTGCTCGGGCGGGCGCCGGCAGGCGCGTCCTCCGTTGGAGGAGCCTCACGAGGCTTGGGGATGAAACGGATGTCCACTCCACGTGGGTAGATGCCTTTGCTGAACCCCCTCGCGAGCGCTGCAGTGCGGCCGATTTCTTTGCGGCTCAAAAAGCTTTGCACGCCGACGTTCGTGAGCTCACTGGGAGAGTACCCTGTAATCTCGCTGGCTCTGGGATTTGAGAACAGAATGCGGCCGCCATGGTCCACCACGATCATGCCGTCGGCGGCGCTATCAAACAGATCTGCGTAGCGTTGGAAGAACCTCATGCGATGTTCGACGCGCGCCCGCTGCTCGGTGATTTGCTTTTTTTCGTCCAGCAGGGACTCGGTCTGTTGAGCGTTGCGCAGCGTCATGGCTGTAATGCTGGCGACCAACTCGAGCATGGCACGGGCGGCGGTGTCGAGCCTGCGACCGCGGCTCAGCAGCGTGTACAGCACGCCGTGTTGTCCCCCGTCGTAACAGATGGGGACGACGGCGAGGCAGTGGGGGCCCCCCTGGGCGCCGAGACGCGCCGGGTGGATCAGTGAGCGCGTGGGCTCAATGCCCTCGGTGATCAGCGTCTGACCCGAGCACAGGACTTGGCAGACCTCCGGGTGCGCCTCGAGCTCGATACCGAGGTTGAGGCTGAGCGCGTCGCGCGCTGCAGACGCGCTGGTCGCGGCCAAGTGCCCGACGGAGTCGCTGGCATGGGCCAGGACGATCAAGGAATCATCCGCGCCTACGCTGTCCGTGACGTAGCTCACCACGGCATGCAATGCATCCCGGATGTCCTGGCTCTTCGCCAGAAACCGGGTGAGCTCGACTAGCGGCTGCAACGGACGCCCACAGTGATCGCAACGATGCCACGAAGCTTCGAGGCGCGCAAAAGGACCCCTTCGAGACGGCGGGCCGGTCCCTGAATACAGCAGAATTCACGCACTTCTCGGGGCATCGGAGGAGCCACAGCGGCGGCGCTTGTACCCGACGAGAGCTTCACTACAGTCGCCGCGAAATCTTCTCAGTCTGCTGCGGGTCGGTGTAGACCCCCACCCGACGTGCTCCACGAGGAGCGGAGCAGCCCAAATCTCATAGGAACAACGAATGCTGCGTATCAATCCTTTCGCCGCCCTGCGCCCCCAGCCGGCGGTGGCCTCAGAGGTCGCGTCTGTCCCGTATGACGTGGTCAACTCGGAGGAGGCGCGGCGTTTGGCTGACGGCCACCCGCTGAGCTTTCTCCACGTCGTCCGTTCCGAGATCGACCTACCCGCGGACATCGACCCATACGCCGATGCGGTGTACCAGCGTGCTCTTTCCAATTTTCGCCGCCTCGAACGTGAAGTGTTGGTGCGCGAAGCGTCCCCTTCGATTTACGTGTACCGGCAGGAGATGACATTGCTCGGCAACGCCGTTCGTCAGACCGGCGTCGTGTGCTGCTGCCATGTCGAAGACTACACGAGCGGGGTGATCAAGCGTCACGAGAAGACCCGCCGCGACAAGGAAGACGACCGAACCAAGCACGTTCTCACCCTGAAGACCAACACGGGTCCAGTGTTCCAAATGTATGTCGACCGCCCCAGCATCACGGCGCTCGTCGAAGCGGATTGTCGGCAGGCGCCGCTGTACGACTTCGTGGCGGTCGACGGCGTGCGCCACCTGGTGTGGCGCAGCGCCCAGGCAGAGAAGTATGTCTCTGCATTTGCCCAGGTGGATGCGGCGTATATCGCAGACGGGCACCACCGCGCGGCCTCCGCGGCGCGAGCAGCCATCGAGCTCCGCGCTCAAAACCCTCGGCATGACGGCAGCGAAGAATACAACTGGTTCCTGACGGCGCTGTTCCCCGCGTCACAGCTCACCATCTTGCCGTACCACCGGGTCGTCAAGGATTTGAAGGGGCTCTCGGTGAGTGGTCTCCTCGCCCAGCTGCGCGAGATCGCCAGCGTGGAAAAGACCAACGAGCCAGCGCCGCATCGGGCCGGAGTTTTTGGCATGTATGTCGAGGGTCACTGGTACCGCGTGACTCTTCCTGAATCATCCATCGATGACTCCGATCCGGTGGCGTCCCTCGATTACACGCTCCTGTATGATCGGGTGCTTGGCCCCATCTTGGGCATCGGTGACCTTCGGACCGATCAGCGCATCGATTTTGTGGGTGGCATCCGTGGCACGGGTGAGCTCGAAAAGAGAGTCGACAGCGGCCGGGACGCCGTGGCCTTCGCCATGCGCGCCACCAGCATCGAGCATTTGCTCCGGGTGGCAGACGCGGGTCAGATCATGCCGCCGAAGTCGACGTGGTTCGAGCCGAAGCTGCGCTCCGGTTTGTTGGTGCATACGCTGGAGTGAGCGGCCGCGTCAGTCTGTGAGCTGTTCAGGGGCTGGCGCCATCGCCAGCCCTTTGGCCTCGAGCAGCGGTTTCAACTGCTGCACGTCGCCGACGATGACGACCACGAGGCGATCTGGCTCGAGGCGTTTGGCTTCGGCGAGAGTGGCGGCCTCATCTACCAGAGCGATGCGTGCCGGGTACTTGTTGTGATAGTCAGCGGGCAGGCCGTCGATATACAGCTCGCCCGTATCTCCGAGGACGCGACGGACGTGTTCCAGGCTAGCCCCGAGCTGGTGGACCAAGTCCGTCTTGGAGCGGTCGAGCTCTTCTCTGCTGACGGGGTTGGCGCTGCCGCTCTGCAACGTGCGAAGCTCTGCCTTTAACTGCTCCAGAGCGTCCACGGTATTTTCCGCCTTGATGCTGCTCATGCTGATGAAAGCTCCCCAGCGCAGCGTGGCAATGGCGAACGAGCGAACGCCGTAGGTGTAGGCGTGTTTCTCTCGCAAATTCATGTTCAGGCGCGAGGTGAATAGACCACCGAGCAGGTTGTTCATCACCTGGCGAGCTTCGTGGCCCGGCGCGCTGCGCTCCGGAAAAGGCTGGCCAACGAACAGCGCGCTTTGGACAGACCCGGGCCGATCGACGACCCAGATCTTCGTTTGTGTTGGAGCGGGGGGCAGCTCGAGCGGAGCGGGCGCTGGAGGCTCATTGGGGGGCATCCGCCCGAGGCTGGCCTGTGCGAGCGCGGTCAAACGCTCCATGCTCACATCTCCGACGGCCAGCACTGCCAAGTTGCCCGCGACGTAGTGCTGCCGATGAAAGCGCACGAGGTCTTCGCGCTTTGTGCTCTGGATATCGGACAAGCTACCGCGGACCGGAGCACCTACCGTCGTGCCCAACAGCGCCCGCATGCCCGCCAGCGACGACAGGCGCGCAGGGTCCTGACGTTCGGCCACGAGGGAATCGAGCCACTGTTTCTTCACCCGCACGACGTCGTCGGGTGCGAAGCGCGGCGTGGTGATGACCTCTGACAGCAGTGAGAGACCCGCGTCGAGGTCGGACGGCAATACTTCGAGGGAGATGCTGCTGCCATCCCGACCCGTGTCGAAATCCAGGCTAGCGCCCAAGGCTTCGGCTGCTTCGGCGAGCGCCAGCGTGCCCTTGCTTTGGGTCGCCTCGGTCATCAGACGCAAGGTGAGGGCGGCCAGCCCACTGTCACCCGGACCGCACGCTGACCCGCCGGCGTGGGCGGAGACGGAGAGCGCGACCGTGCCCGACTTACGCGGCACGAGGTAGAGCTCGACTCCATTCGCGAGCCGCGCGTGTTGTGCTGCAGGGTACTCGAAGCTCCGTGGCGGACCCGCCGGTGGGCGCTCCCGGCGCCAGCTTTCACCGTCAACGGCTGAAGTCGCCCCCGGAGTGGTCGCCGCCGGGGCCTGAGCGCCGCCGCACGCGGCGAGACCCGCACAGGCTACGAGCCAGGCTCCAAATACCCTCGAGGGAAGCAGCACTCTCGAGCGAAACACCGTTCTGGATGCTCGAGGCATTTTCGGTTTCATTTGTCCTCTTTGGCTGGAGGTGCGGCTGGAGGTTTTGGCAACGTGACCACGGTCAACCGGCGTTTGGGCGTCAAATGCGTCTGCACCGCAGCCTGCAGCTCCTGGCCGGTCACTGCCCTCAGGTGCTGCATTTCTTTGGGGAGTTGCCCCGGATCCCCCAAGTAGTGATTGAGCTTCTGCAGGACTCCCGAGCGGCCGCCTTCACCGGCGCCGCTGTTCAAGAGTTGTAGAGAGCTCGCGAGCTCCACAAAAATGGTTTTTTTGGCGCGCGCGAGCTCACTCGGCGAAGGGCCGGCGTCGCCGAGCGCCCGCAAGCTTTTCTCGATGGCTTGTTCCACTCGTGCCACTGGCACACCGCTCGCTACCATTGCCTCCACGCCGATGATGCTGGCAAGCTCGTTGTCATCGAGCCAGACATCGACGCTGGCAGCGAGCCCGGCGACCACCAGGTCACGATACAGCCGCGAGGCCTTGCCCGATCCGAGCACGTGAGTCGCCAGCTCGAGGGCGGCCTCTTCGGGGCTAAACGAGGGCGGGACGAGCCAGGCCAGCGTGACCTTGGCCAGGGTAACACCTTCCTCTATTTCGAGCCGTGCGGGCGCCTCCAAGGGCGGGGTGACGAGCTGTCGACGCAGAGGGCGCGGGCGCTTGGGAAACGTGCCAAAGTACCGCTCCACGAGCTCTTTGGCTCGCTGGGGCTCGATGTCGCCGACCAGCGCGAGCGTCGCATTGCTGGGTGCGTAATAGGCATCGAAGAATGCCTTCACATCACTCATGGTGGCCCGGTTCAGGTCTTCGATCGAGCCTATCACGTTGCCGTGGTAGGGGTGCCCCTGCTTGAAAAAGTAGTCATACAGTGCGAGCTCGCTCGGCCCATACGGGCGGTTCTCATAACTCTGGCGGCGCTCGTTCAGCACCACTCCACGCTGCACTTCGAGCCGCTCCTCGGTCAGGGCGTCGATCATGAACCCCATCCGGTCGCTCTCGAGCCACAGCGCGAGCTCGAGTTGCTCGCTCGGCACGGTCTCGAAGTAGTTGGTGCGATCGAAACTGGTGGTCCCGTTCATGTTCGTGCCGCCCACCGACTCGAGCAGGGTGTCGAACTGCTGGCCCGCGTGTTTGGAGCCTTCGAACATCAGGTGCTCGAACAAGTGAGCAAAGCCGGAGCGCCCCTCGGGCTCATTGGCGGGCCCGACGTGGTACCAGAGGTTGACCGCAACCTTGGGCAAGGCCGGGTCCTGATGCAGGATCACTTCCAGCCCATTGCTGAGCGTGTACTTCTCGAACGGGATTTCAAAGCTCTTGGCAGCGACGGCGAGAGCGTCCTCGGAAGCTGCCCCGACCGCAGCCGGAGCAGCCGCGGGGCCTTGGGTCGCCGCACGTTGGGCCAGAACGGGGCCCGCCAGAGCGAGCACGGCCCCCGCCAATGACAGGCGCCCCAGCCAGACTGAGTTGATCGACATGGGGCACCTTATTAGGGCGATTGCTGAGCGAAGGAAAGTGGGCCCCCGTGTGCGTGCGGCATTCTCGGCCTCGGGGCCCTGGCGGACGGCTCGCCGTGCTTGCCGGTCCCCAAGGTAGGCGGCTAGGCTTGGAGCCGTGACCCTGATCGTATCGCCCGCCAAATCCGCGGAGGAACGCGCTCGGGCGCACGCCATTCGGCAGCGGGTGTTCGTCGAGGAGCAGGCGGTGCCGGTCGAGGTCGAGGTGGACGGGCTGGACGATGCCTGCGACCATTTTCTGGCGTGGCTCGATGGGGAGGCCGTAGCCACGGCGCGGGCACGGGCCACCTCGAAGGGCTGGAAGCTCGAGCGCGTCGCGGTGCTGCGAGGCTACCGGAAGCGCGGTGTGGGAGCGGCGCTGGTCAGTGGAGCGCTGCAAGCAGCGCCGTTCGGAATGACCATCTATGTGCACGCGCAGAACACTGCGCTCGGTTTTTGGGAGCGCGCGGGCTTTGTGGCGCGCGGCCCAGGCTTCGAGGAAGGCGGCATCTCACACCGTCTGATGGTGCTGGCTGCACCGGCTCGAAACGACTGACCCTCAGGGCCGTGAGATCACTTACGGCGCTGGTACAGGCGCTTCGCGGCGTCCGATCAGGTGCAAGGGTGGTCCCGCGCCGCACGATGGGAGCGACGTCGCCGTCCGGATCCTAGTATTCGCCGACATGTGTTCTGCATGGCGCGAGGGGGCAGTGCAGATCGAAAAAACCCGAGTCACGCGCCCCGTCCTTCGTTTCGAGTTCGAGCGACGAGAAAACTGCGGCGAACGGAAGCCGAGGGGTGCGATGATGTCGATTATATGTGGCAACGCTCGGCGTGGTTCTCGAGTGTGCGCACGGCGGGGCGGCGCGGCCACCGCCTGGAGCTCAGTGTGGGCAGAGCGTGTCGACCGTCCGAAAGCGATCGCTCGGCACTCCGAGGTTGAGCGCCGCCGCCATGCTCGCCCATGCGGCGGGGCAATCGCCCGCGCGCGCGGCTTGCTCGGCCAGCGCGGGAGCCGATTCGGCAATTTGACGTTCGCACAGCTCCCGCCCTTGTCGATCTTCGCACACGAGGTTTTGAGCCACTGCCATGGCGACGGCGTAGCTCCCACCGCCGCGCAGGATGTCGAGGCAGCGTTCGCAGGCACCCGCCGTGGCCGTGCCCCAGGGCAGCGTGGGCAGAACTGGCGGTGGCAAGGGCAGAGCTGGCGCGGGGGGTGCGGGGATGCTCGGGGGCACGGAGGGCCCTGGCGGCGGCAGCGTAGGATTGGGCGGGCCTGGAATGGCTGGGGGTGTTGGCAGCGCGGGAGATGTCGGCGCTGGGGAGGGCTGCGGCGCAGCGGGCCGCGGGGGCGTGTGACCACCCGGGCCTGGCGGCGCTGGGCGTTCCGGAGCCGGCGGGGGCTCTGGTGATGCCTCGGGGGCGATAGGCTCGGCGGTGGAGGGCATCGCCGGAGCTGGGCTTGCCTCGGTGCCTGGCGCTGGGGGTGCCAAATCCACGGCGGTGGGCTCGGCGCTCTCCAGGGCCGGCCATATCCGCCCGAGGTGACCCTGATTGACTCCCAGGAACAGCATCAGCCCCAGTGACCCGCAGGCGAGGAGCGCGAGCATCCAGACCAGAGGCTGGCCGGGCTTGCGCTCCGAGGTTGCGCGCCACGGCAGCGTAGACGCGGGTGCGCCCAGCGGTATGTGCGGGCGCTGGGGTTCCGCCGCTGGGGCCGCGCCAGGACCGCCTGCCATGGGGTCCGTGGGCGCGACAGCGCTGGGCTCGTCCAGCTCGGGCATTTGCGTCATCGGCGCGGTCTTCGGCCCGCCCAAGGCGGGTGCGGCGGCGACCTCGGTGGCGGCACCCAGCCTGGCCCCGCAACGGCCGCAGAATTGGGCATTTTCGGCCGCTTCCTCTTCACCACACTTTGGGCACTGCATCGGGGCACGCAGCTTAGCATGTCTGCGAGCTAGGGCGGAGTCCCCCCCGCGTCAGGCAGTGAGCGAGGGAGCTCGACCACGAAGCAGCAGCCGTTGGGCGGCGAATTGACGACTCGCACGCCGCCGCCGTGCGCTTCGACCGCCTGCTTGACGATCAATAGTCCGAGCCCAAAACCGCTGCGGTCCGCACCCGCCTGTACGAAAGGTTGAAACAGCCTCGCGGGTAGATCGTCGGGCATTCCTCCACAAGCATCTTCGATTTCGAACAGCACTCGGTCGTCCACCAGGCGAGAGCGGACCCAAACTTTTCCACCGTCTTTGGTAAACTTGACGCCGTTGGCGATGAGGTTCGTCAACGCCGAGACGATCAGCTTGCGGTCGACGAGCAGCTCACTGTCGTCTGCCTCAGACAGAAGCTCGATCGACTTACGCCAGGCCAGCATGCGGGCGTTGGCGACGGCCTCTTGCAATAATTCGGCGGTCCGCCAACGCTCCATCCGCATGTGAGGTTTCCCCTGCAGGCGGGCTTCGACCAACGAGTTGTCGACCAGATCGGAGAGCTGATCGTGGGCTCGCTGCAGGCGTTGCAGGTGGTCCGGCAGGCTGCCTTGATCCGCCGACACCAAATGCACGGCGAGCCGGGCCGTCTGCAGGGGCGTGCGTAGCTCGTGGGCAATAAAAGAAAAGTGGCGAGATGCCTCCTCCGCTAGCTGCTGATCGCGCAAGCGGGCGTACGCACGCACTGATTCTGCGGTGCCCCTGCCGATGAAGCGCACGAGGGTGGCGCTCTCCTCTGGCGTCACCAGCAGCTCGTGCTCACCGATGATCTCGAAAATTGCCTCGGCAACCATGCCGAATTCCTCGGCGAGGGCTCCGATGTCTAGCCCGGTTTCGATGCGATGCTCGCCGTGCGCTTCCGCACCGTCGCTCCGGCGCCAGGTGTCTGGTGGCAGGTCCAGGTACTCCACAACCTCGTCCAGAAAGTGCGGAAGCGCATTGATGAGCTGGACCAGCTCGGTGCTTTGCAAGCC
>JANOIG010000338.1:0-2671 GCA_031407405.1 Deltaproteobacteria bacterium | reverse complement strand
GATCCACAGCCCTCGGCTAAGAAGCCCGACCGCCAAATTAGCGAAGGCCCAGGAGCGTCAACTCCCGAGCCTTCTGGATCTCCGATGCCGTCGGAGGACTACACCTTCAGCACGGCCTGAGCTCCATGTCCAATAATCCGCGGTTCGGACCTCGTTGCCGTCGGAGTTTTTTCGGCTCGTCCTTTGCGGGAGATGTCGTGTTCAGCTTCGGCTGTGCGCTCGATGTGATGGTGGTCGCCGGTTCTGTCGGCGCTGCGGCCCCGAGCAGCGACGGGAGTCGCTGAGGCGCGCGGGTGCCACCTACCGGGTGGCGCCTCGCAGTCGGCGCCTGCAAGCCGACAGACAGGCTCGATATCGCGAGCGTCAGGCCAAGTTTGCCGAGCAAAAAGTGACGCATCGGTCGGTGACGCAAGCTGAAGGTCCAATCATTTCATCGGTCGCGCTGGAGATCGACTCCAGCCGAAAGGACCGAGATGACAGTTCGAGTCACGACGTTGGGCGCTGCTCATTTTGCAATGCTCCGCTGCCCGCCTGGACGCGGCGAGAGCCACGCGCACCCCGTGGCAGGTTTCGTCGAGCGCCTCGACTACCGCGCGGACCGCCACCTCGCTGAGGACGGGCGATGATCCCCAAGGAAACAGAAGCCGCCATTCTGCGGCTCTTTCACGCAGAGAAGTGGCCCATCGGCACAATCGCCGGCCAGCTCGGTGTACATCACACCACTATCGTCGAGCAGCTCGAGAAGTACTCTGGGCTGCGCGCCAGCCGGCTGTTCCAGATGGCCAAGGCTCAGGGGTATCCGGGTGGCCCCGATCACTTTCGTCGCGTCGTTGGCCGTTACCGATCCCGCAAGCCTGCGGAGGCCTTTCTGCGCCTCAAAACGCTACCGGGAGAGCAGGCGCAAGTCGACTGGGCGCACTTCGGCAAGCTGCAGATCGGGCGCGCCGAGCGTGTGCTGTGGGCCTTCGTCATGGTGATGAGCTTCTCCAGGCAGGTCTTTTTGCGATTTTTCCTGGGAGCTTCGATGCCCTTCTTCGTGCGTGGCCACGTGGAGGCGTTCGCCTTCTTTGGCGGGGTGCCCCGCGTGCTGCTCTACGATAATCTCAAAAGCGCTGTGCTCGAGCGGCGCGGAGACGCCATCCGTTTCAATCCCAGGCTGCTCGAGCTGGCCGCATACTACCGCTTCGAGGCTAGGCCCGTCGCTATCGCTCGAGGTAACGAAAAGGGCCGAGTCGAGCGCGCGATCCGTTACATCCGCGACGCATTCTTCGCCGCTCGCGTTTACTCCGACGTTGCGGACCTCAACCGCCAAGCCCACGAGTGGATGACCCAGCTGTCCGCGGATCGCCCCTGGATCGAGGATCGAGCACGCACGGTCCGTGAAGCATTCACCGACGAGCGCGACAAACTTCTGCCCTTACCTGACGAGCCGTTTCCAGCCCACGAGCGCCTGGAGGTCGAGGTTGGAAAAACGCCCTACGCTCGTTTCGATCTCAACGACTACTCAATCCCCCACGATCGCACCCGACGCTCCCTGACCATACTCGCCGAGCTCGATACAGTTCGCATTCTCGAAAACAACGAGGTCATCGCAACCCACCCACGCTCCTGGGATCGCGGCGAGCAGATCGAAATTTCCGGCCACATACAGCGCCTGGTTGCAGCAAAAAAGAGAGCCCGCCAACATGCGGCCTCGATCGCCTCGCCAAGGCCGCCCCGAGTAGCCAGGGCTTCTTGCAATGCCTTGCCCAGCGTGGTGAAAATATTGGCAGGAACACCTCTCGTCTCCTCCAACTGCTCGACGGCGCTGGAGCAGAGGCTCTGGAGGATGCTCTCGTCGAGGTGCTGGAGCACGACGCCGTCCACATTGGTGCCGTCCGACAGGTGCTCGACAAGCGACGCTTCGAGCGCGGCTTGCCCCTGTCGTTGACCATTCCGCTCGCCCCCGGCGAGCACCGCAATCTCGTCATCACTCCGCACGCGCTCTCTAGCTACGACTCGCTCAAAAAGGACCACCCGCATGACCATTGACCTGACCCCTAGCGAGCTAAAGACTCGCCTCAAAGCACTTGGATTGTTCGGGCTCATCGCGTGCTGCGACCAGATTATCGACAAACCCTGGCTACGCGAGGTCCTCGCCATCGAAGAGCGTGAGCGCCAGAAACGTGGCTTCGAGCGCCGCGCGCGCGACGCGCACGTCGGCACGGTAAAGCCCATGGCAGACTTCGATTGGAAGTGGCCCAGAAAGATCGACCGCCAAGCCGTCGAGGAGCTGTTCAACCTCGGCTTTGTCAAAACCGGGCACAACACCGTCCTCGTTGGCCCCAACGGCGTAGGCAAAACCATGATCCTCAAAAACGTCGCCCAGCACGCGCTCAGTCGCGGCCATACCGTCCGCTTCGCCACCGCCAGCGACATGCTCGCAGAGCTCGCTGCCCAGGACTCATCCTCCATCCTCGCCCGTCGCCTACGCACGCTACACGAGCCCCCAGCTGCTCTGCGTCGATGAAGTGGGCTACCTGTCCTACAATAGCCGCTACGCCGACCTGCTCTTCGAGGTCGTCACTCGACGCTACGACGCCGGCAAACCAGTCCTGCTCAGCACCAACAAGGCCTTTTCCGAGTGGAGCGAGGTCTTTCCACACGCCGCCTGCGTCGTCACCCTGGTCGA
>JANOIG010000308.1:0-22981 GCA_031407405.1 Deltaproteobacteria bacterium | reverse complement strand
CGTGGCCACGATGGGTGGTGCGTCGTGCTCGTCGATGTCGGCGATGCAGAGCGCGGCTTTGTGCTCGCGCAGAGCCGAGTAAGTCGATTCGTCGAACCAAGACGGATGCCGAAACTCGAAGGCTGCTCGTACGCTGGCTGGCAAGAGCTGGAGGAATGACTCGAGGCAAGCGACGTCTTTTTGAAATGTGGGGGGCAGTTGGAACAATAGCGCGCCGAGTTTCTCGCCCAGGCCGGCGGCGACCTGGACGAACCGCGCCAGCGGCTCTTCGCAGCTCGAGAGCTTCCGGCTATGGGTCATTTGGCGCGGCGCCTTCAACACGAAACGAAAGCCCTCGGGCGTGCGCTCTTGGCAGCTCTTGATCAGGGCCTCGCCCGGCATGCGGTAGAAGGTGTTGTTGAGCTCGACCGTGGGCAAGCGTGCCGCGTAAAACTCGAGCATCTTCGAGGCGGGCAGCTTTTCGGGATAAAAGCTGCCCTGCCATTCCTTGTAACTGAACCCGCTGGTGCCGGCCGCGACGCGCATGCGGACAGCCTATCAGACGTTCCGCGCTAGAGCGCCGTCTCCAGCCCTCCCGGCGGGGCGCCGCAGCGCGGGCCCGAAGGTCGCGCGGGTTTCGGCGGGAGCAGTTGCCAATCTTGGCGTGGCAGGTTGTGCATAACTTGGGCGGCCCGGGGGACGAGCATTTGTTTCGAGCGCGATTGCCGCGCTGCCGATTTGTGCACAGATAAATCGACTTATTCACAACTGAAGAAAGCAGAATCGCGTGCGTATTGGGTGGCGCCCCGGCCCCGGCTGACACTCTTAGAGGTGGTCCGCCGAGCGTCGCAAACTGACGACCTTCACGAAAGCCATCCATGAGTCCAACGAGTGATCTTCTCCTGGTCGAAGACGATTTGCTGCTTGCTCGCGCCGTACAACGTAGCCTGGTCGCCCGTGGGATTCGGGCACGGCACGTGTCGCGCTGCGCCACTGCGGCGGCTTTGAAGGGACCCTTCGCGTTGGGCGTCTTTGATATCGACCTGCCCGATGGCGACGGCGTCGAGCTGGCGCGGTTGCTGACGTTTCGGGGAGTGGTTTCCCGGGTCGTTTTCTACACGGCCTGCGCTCACCTGCCGCGCTTGGCCCGTGCCAGGGACATGGGTCCGGTCTTCACCAAATCAGGAAGCCTGAGCTCGCTCTTGGAGGCGCTCACGGCCCGACCCACCAAGGCCCACGCCGCCACTTTGTTGCAATAGCCCCGGCCTCGCGCCCGATGGAGCTACCTCGTCTCGGCGCTCTAGTGTCCCGAATCAAAGCTTCGGGCACAAATGACAGGGGGTGTCTCGAGTCAAAAGTCGGCCAATTCGCCACGAATTTCTGCGGCCCTTGCCCCGTCAGGGGCCGCGGAAATTTGTCAGCGAGCTTTGGACTCGAGACACGATCGGAATAGAAGCTCAGCCGGGATTGTCTGGTGGGGGTCGACCGGGATATACGCGACCCGGACTTGTGTTTTCGAGGAGTTAGCCATGCAGGACGTGCGCGCCTTAAACGAGGTCGTCGCCCAAGAGAGTGCATTCATCGATGATCTGACCGCGGAAGTGGGCAAGGTGGTGGTCGGTCAGACCTACATGATTGAGCGCATCTTGATCGGGTTATTGACGGGCGGGCACGTGCTGCTCGAGGGCGTGCCGGGTCTGGCCAAGACGCTCACCGTTCGGACCATCTGTGATGCCATTCAGGCGAAGTTTTCGCGCATCCAGTTCACTCCGGATCTACTGCCGGCGGACCTGATCGGCACGGTGATTTACAACCAGAAGTCCGGGGACTTCACCAGCAAGCTCGGGCCGGTGTTCGCCAACCTGGTGCTGGCGGACGAGATCAATCGGGCCCCGGCCAAGGTTCAGAGCGCTTTGCTCGAGGCGATGCAAGAGCACCAGGTCACCATCGGCGACAAGACGTATCCGCTGCCCGACCCTTTCGTGGTGCTGGCGACGCAAAACCCCATCGAGCAAGAGGGCACCTATCCGTTGCCGGAAGCGCAGGTCGATCGCTTCATGCTCATGGTCAAGGTGGGTTACCCGAGCCGAGCGGAAGAGCGCCAGCTGATGGACCGCATGACGGGCGTGCCGCCCCAGAAGACGGTTCCCAAAGCCACGCCCCAACAGCTCTTGAACGCTCGCAAGGTCGTGCGCAATATCTATACGGACGACCGCGTGCGCGACTACATCGTGGACATCGTGCTGGCGACGCGCGAGCCGCCCCGGGCGCTTCGGGAGCTGGCTCCGCTGATTGAATACGGCGCCAGCCCTCGCGCCAGCATTGCGCTCAACCTCGCTGCCAAGGCGCACGCGTTTCTGCGGCGTCGCGCCTACGTAGAGCCGGACGACGTCAAGGCGATTGGCCCGGACGTGCTGCGGCACCGGTTGGTCCTGAGCTATGAAGCTGAAGCCGAGGAAGTGACCGCCGAAACCATCGTGCGGCGCGTGTTCGAGGCGGTCGAAGTACCCTGACATATGATCCCGAAGGAGTTGCTCCGGGCACTGCGCAGGATCGAGATCACCACCCGGCGGCTGGCGACCGAGCAGCTGTCGGGTAATTACATCTCCGGCTTCAAGGGCCAGGGCCTGGCCTTCAGCGACGTGCGCAAGTACCAGCCCGGCGATGACGTTCGCAGCATCGACTGGAACGTCAGCGCGCGCATGGACGAGGCCTTCGTGAAAGTTTTCGTCGAAGAGCGCGAAATGACCGTGATGCTGGTCGTGGACGTCTCGGCGAGCGAGCGCTTTGGCACGCACGTGGGCCCGAAGAGCCGCGTCGCAGCTGAAGTGGCCGCTTTGTGTGCGTTCAGCGCGATCAAGAACAACGATCGCGTCGGCCTGATCCTGAGCACCGATCGAGTGGAGAAGCTCGTCCCACCGAAGAAGGGGCAGAAACACGTCTTGCGCGTGGTGCGGGAGATCTTGGCCGCCCAGCCCGAGAGCACCGGCACCGATTTGAAGGTGGCCTTGGAAACGCTGTGCAAGGTGGCCCGGCGCCGCAGCGTGGCGTTCGTGATCAGCGATTTTTTCGCCAGCGGTTACGAGCGTGCGCTGTCGCTCGCGTCGGCCCGGCACGATATCGTGCCGGTCTTGATCGCCGACCCAAGAGACGAAGACATGCCGGACGTCGGCCTCGCAAACTTTCAAGATCTGGAGAGCGGCGAGGATATCCTCGTGGACACCTCCGATCGGCGCGTCCGCGCGCACTATGCCCACGCCATGCGGGGGATGCGTGAGCGTCACGTGGCCTTGTTCCACAAGTTCGGCCTCGATCACTGCGTGGTGAAAACCGATCGGCCGTACATCGGTCCACTGCGCGATCTGTTCGCGCGCCGGGCCAAGAGGGCGCATCGATGAGCTGGGCAGAAAGAGCGCGCTGGCGTTGGGCCGTGGCGTTTGGGGTTGGCTCGAGCGGTCCAGCCTCGGCCGCGGCCCAAGCCGACGCCGGAGCGCCAGTCGCCGCCGCTGTTGCGCCATCTGCCTGCATCGAGCATGTGCCGGAGGGCAAAGAGCGCCCCGCCATCCAGGAGACGTTTCCGGAGCGCGGGCGGGCGGGGTATGCGGCGGTGCTGCGCGTCGAGGTGCCCCACGGCCTCGGGGAGACGGTTCTGCCCGGTGGCTTCAAGCTGCAACTGGATAGCCCCGAGGGCAAGGCGCTCGAGGCTGCGGGTTTCGTCATTCCCGCGCTCGACGGCCCGGCGGCTCCGCGCGTCCGCTCGAGCGGGGCAGAGGGTGCGGTAGAGACCACGGTGGAGCTCTCGTTCGTGCCGCTGCCCAAGGAGCCCGGCCCGCACACACTCACGCTGCCGAGCGTGCCCATCGCCATCGCGCGCGCCAGCGGGGAGCTGATCACTGTCTGCACCGCACCCCATACCCTGCAGGTGGACGATCCTACCGCCAACATCGCGCAGGCCAAGCCACGCCCGAATCCGACGCCGCTGCGCCAGCTCGAGGTGTGGACGGCCGCCAAGAACACCGCGCTCGGCGCTCTGATTGCCCTGCCGCTCGGCGCCCTGATTGCCTTTCTCGTCACGCGCTGGCTGCGCCGTGCGCGGCCCGTGCCGCCGCCGCCCCCGCCACGGCCCGCGTGGGAGCTGGCCCTGGAAGCCCTGGCGCGGGTACGGGGCAAACGCCTGATCGAGCAAGGCCTGACCACCCAGCACTTCACCGAGGTCTCGCTGGCGGTGCGGGACTACCTCGGTCGACGTTTTGGCTTCGACGGCCTGGAGAGCACCACGCGTGAGCTGCTCTCGAGCCTGAAAAAGGCCAAGCCGCCGAGCGAAGTGCTGGAGGAAATCGAGGCGCTCTTGCGGCGCGCGGATCTGGTCAAGTTCGCCAACCTCACTCCCGAGGCGGCGGAGTGCGAAATCGCGCTCGAGCGAGGTGAGCGCATCGTACGGCGCACCATGGCCGAGCCGCCAAAGCCGGAAGCGGCGAGCCCGCGCGACGCGTCGGCCGCTTCGGCGAGCGGCGCCGAGGGAGGCAAAGCGTGAAGCGCCTGGCCGTGATTGCGTCCTTCCTGGTGGCCGCCGTGCTGCTCGGCGCCGCGTACCCGGCTCTCGTCAAAGGGCCCGAGCTCGCGGGGGCCGAGTGGCAATACCCGTGGTATTTGCTGGGGCTCGTTCTCGTGCCCTGGCTGCTGTGGCGCGGGACCTACGGGGAGGATGCGCGGCGCCCGCGCCTGCTGCTCGGCAGCATCGCCGGTTTCGCTCGCGGCCCCGTCGGCATTCGCGTCTGGCTGCGGGATCTGCCCGGAGTGTTGCGCGGGGCAGGCTTCGCGTTGCTCGTGCTCTCGCTCGGTCGCCCACTCAATGCGGTGGTGCCGACCAGCACCGAGGAGGAGGGCATCGACCTGGTGTTGGTGCTCGATCCGTCGGGGTCGATGAGCGCCGTGATTGAAAACTTCCCGGAGGACCTGGCGCGCCTCGCGCCCGAAATGAAGCGCGGGGTGCGCCCGACGCGGCTCGATGCGGCCAAAGCCACGATTCGCGACTTCGTGTCGCGGCGCAAGACCGACCGCATTGGCGTGGTCGTGTTCGGCAAGTCCGCGTACGTGCTCTCGCCTCCCACGCTCGACTACCATCTGCTCGACACGCTGGTGTCGCGGCTGCGGCTGGATCTCATCGACAACAGTCGGACCGCGATTGGGGACGGGCTCGGCGTCGCAGTGGCGCGACTGCGACGCAGCCAGGCCGCGAGCAAGGCGGTGATTCTGCTGACTGACGGGGACAACAACGCAGGAGAGGTTTCGCCCGAATACGCCGCCCACCTCGCCACCGTGGTGGGGGCGCGCATCTACACCGTCCAGATCGGGACCGGCGACAAGGCGGAAGTACATGACGGCTTCGACCTGTTTGGGCAGCCGCGCTATTCGACACGTTACTTTCCGGTCAACGCCCAGCTGCTCGAGACCATCGCCGACAAGACCGGTGGAGAGAGCTACGTGGCCAGCGATGCTCGCGGGCTCCAGGCCAGCTTGCACGACGTGCTCGACCAGCTCGAGAAGACCAAGTTCGAGGCTCACGTCGCTACCTTCGAGGATTTGTACCGGTACTTGCTCTTCCCCGGTGTGCTCCTGCTCGCCCTCGACGCCGTGACGCGAGCCCTCTTTCTCCGGAGGTTCCCGTGATCAGAGAGCAGGTCGAGCGGTGAAGTTCGCACATCCCCTCTGGCTGTTCGGTAGCTTGTTCGCGCTCGCCATCGGTGCGCTGCTCGTGCTCGGCGCGCTCGAGGGCGTGCGTGCCTTGCGCCGCTTTGGTCAGGAAGGGCCCGTGCTCGGCCTGCTCACCGCGCGCGTCGGCTCACGGCGCGCCATCAAGGGCGCGCTCAGCGTGCTCAGCCTGGCCGCCTGTTTCGCCGCGCTCGCCCAGCCGCAATACGGCTGGGGCACACGGCGCATCCCGGCGACCAACCTCGACGTGATCTTGGTCATCGACTACTCGAAGAGCATGTACGCGCGCGATGTCGCGCCCAACCGCATCGAGCGCGCCAAGAGCGAGGTCGCGCGGCTGATCGCCGATCTGCCGGGCGCCCGCTTCGGCGCGGTCGCGTTTGCCGGTGAGCCGCTCAGCTTTCCATTGACCAGCGACGGCGGCGCCATCGCGCAGTTTTTTCGCCAGCTCAGCCCGCACGACATGCCCGTGGGAGGTACCGCGATTGCCCGCGCGCTGGAGGCGGGCCGTTCGCTGCTCGAGCGCGACCCACAGTCGAGCAAACATCGCCGCGTGATGCTGCTCGTCACCGACGGTGAGGATTTGGAAGGCGATCCGGAGCAGAGCGCGCGCTCGGCCAAAGAATCCGGGATCAGCATTTTCGTCGTGCAGATTGGCGGCCGTACCGCGGAGCCGATCCCTGACGTGGACGAACAGGGGGTCGATCGAGGGCTGCGGCGCAACGATCAGGGCGAGCTGATGACGACGGCGCTCTCCGCCGAGGGTGAACGGCAGCTGACTCAGGTCGCCGAGGTGACCGGGGGCAACGTCGTGCGCAGCGGCGGGGGAGCCACGGGCATCGAGGAGGTCACGCGGCGCTTGCGCGCGATGATGACCGAGGAGCTCTCCGAGCGGGTAGAGACGGTGTACGCGGACGTCTATGCTTATCCGCTCGGCGTGGCCTTGCTGCTCTTGGCTCTGGAGGCGTTCATACCGGAGGTGCGGCCGCGCCGCGCGCGTCGAGCCAAGACGAGCGCGGCCACGCCCGCGCTCGTCTTGTGCATTGGGCTGTCGCTGTCGGTGCTCTCCGGCTGTGACAGCCAGGTCGTCGACCGGATCTTCACCCGGCACGCGCCGAAGGTCGACGAGGCCATCGCGGCGCTCGAGTCGCACGATGCCGGCGCTGCACAGAAGCACCTGACCACCTATCTCGGTATCGCGCCCTGCGAGGAGGGAATGATCGGCGCATCTGCCGCGCTGGCTGAGCGCGCGGAGGCGAGCTTCGACCTCGGGTTAGCATTGTTTCGCATCGGCGAGCGGTTTGGCGCGCGCTTCGGTGAAGATCCGGGTCAGGCTCGGGACGACTCGCAGCTTTTGGCTCAGCGCAGCGCTGAAGTGGCGTGTGCGCTCGCGGTCGTTCAACAGCTGGTGGCGCGGCCCGGCCTACCCATCGAGCTGCGGGCGCAAGCTCACTATCTGCTGGGCAATTTGGAGTTCTTGCGCCGCGAGTATGAGGCCGCCGTCGTCGGTTACAATCGCGCGCTCGAGTTGATCCCCGGTGACGATGCCGACGGCGCACACGCCGTGGGGCGCGACGCGGCCCATAACCGGGCCCTGGCTCTGCGCTTGGCGGAGGAAAATAAACCCCCGGACCCACCCGACGCGGGACCGCCTCCGCCCGGAGATGGCGGCAGCCCACCCGACGAGCCGCCGCCGCCCTCGGACGGGGGCAAGAACGAGTCGAAGGATCCGGAATCGGACTCGGAGCAGAAGGATCCCAAACAACCCCCCCCATCGGAGGATGAACAAAAGGATCCCGAACAAAAACCGGAAGACAAGCCCGGCAAGGAGCCGGAGCCGGCGCCCCAGGAATCCAGCGAAGGTCAGGAGGGCAAGGACAGCCCACCGCCACAGCCCCGGAGCCCCTCGCTCAGCCAGGACGACAAGATGCTCGACGAGCTGGAGCGCGCCCCCACCGTGCAGCAGGAGGCTGCAAGAGCACAGCGCGGCCGCGTGCGACGGGTGGTCGAGGACAAATGAAGCTCTGGTCGCCCGCGCTCTGGGCGCCGCTCGTCCTGGCCGTGTCGCTCGTGTGGCCCAAAGCCGCACGTGCGCAGATGGACCTGCAGATGAGCGTCAGCGCGCACGAGGTGGCGGTCGGCGAGGCGCTGCAGGTGCGGCTCGATGCGATGAGCAATGACGACCAGTCGCCCTCAGCCCCCGAGCTCGTGGTGCCGAGCAGCTTCGAGGTGCGGGGTCCTAGCGTGGGCACACGCCAGCAGGTCTCCATCTCGGGGCTCAGCATGGTCACACAGACGGGCATCAGTGCCACCTGGCTCCTGACGCCAACGCGACCTGGCGTGTACAGCATCGGGCCTGGCAGCGTGCAGGCGGGTGCGCACCGGCAGCAAGCCCAGCCGGTTCAGGTGCGGGTGTTGCCCGAAGGCCAGCGGCCGAGAGCGCGAGCGCGGGCGCGGCGCAGGCCTCTCGATCCTTTCGACTCGCTCGATCCGTTGGGGAGCGGTGGCAGCTTCGACGATCTATTCGACCGCCTGCGGGGCGGCAGCTCGCGCTTCGATCAGCTGCCCGGCGCGCCTACGGATCTCATCCCCGAGCGCGCGCTCGACTCACTGGCGTTTCTGGATACCCGCATCGATACGCTGCGAGCGGTCGTAGGGCAGCAGGTCACCCTGGCCATCTATGCGCATGGTGCTCAGGGCCTGTTTCAGGAAGCGCCCGGTGCCCGCGAGCCCAGCCATCCGGATTTTCTCGCGCAACGGCTGGTGGAGGATGGCAGCCGCCAACCCGTGTACCAATACACGCTCGACGGACAGCGTTGGCTGGCGGTCAAGGTGCGGGAGATCGCGCTGTTCCCGCTCCGCTCAGGTCAGCTCGAGGTCGGGCCGCTCGAGTTTGGCTTTCTGGGACGGCGTTACGGCGCCCGCAGCGGCGAAGGGTTGCGTCGCAGCAGCCGCGCACTGCGCATCGAAGTGTCGGAGCCCCCGGCAGCGGGTCGGCCTCCGGGCTATGCCGGTGACGTGGGCGCGTTCGAGCTGTCCGTGATGGTGGAACCGCGCAGCATCGCTGTCGGAGGATCGATTGCGGTGACCGCACGCGTGCACGGCGTGGGCCGCCTCCCCGGCGCTCTGTTGGCACCCGAACAAACGGGTGTCGAATGGCTGGAACCGACCCTGCGCGACGAGCTGGCCGTGACGGGCTCTAGCCTCGGGGGCGCGCGAACCTTCAGCTATTTGGTGCGCATGACGCGGCCCGGTAGCATTGAGCTGGGGAGCCTGAGGTTGCCCCATTACGAGCCAACGACGCGGCGTTACCGCGTCGCCGAGGCCGCGCTCGGTCGCGTCAGCGTGGAGGCCGCTGTCGCTGGCCCGGGCATCCCAACCGCGGACGCCAATGCCGCCGCCGCGGCAGGGCCACGGCTGTCCGAGCTCGTGAAGTTTCGGCCCGAGCTGGGTCCCACCGACCCGCCTCGGTACCTGGCCGATCACGCGCTGTTTTGGTGGCTCATCGCGCTCGGCCCTGCTCTGGTCAGCGTCGGCGCCGGCGTGTTTGCCCTCGGGCGTCGGGCTCGGCGCTGGTTGCGGCAACACGACCAGTCGCAGGCGACCCACGCCACGCGCGCGGTGGGCGAGGCTCGGCAGGCGCTGGCCGTAGCCGAGCTGCGCCGTGTCGCCAGCTCGGCCGAGCGAGCCATTTACACGGCCATCGAATGGGCGACGGGGTTGCGCGTGCGCGCCGTGCTGCGCGCCGACCTCGAGCGCACGCTGCAAGCGGCTGGGCTCTCTTCGGAGATCTCTGCACGTGCGGCGCTACTGCTCGATCAGTGCGGGCAACTGCGCCTGGGCGAGGCCGACGGAGCCCGCGCCGCCGCGCTGATTCGGGAGGTCGAGGCGCTCGTGAAACGACTCGTGCGGCGGCCAGCGGCGCGGCCCGTCGATACCTCGGCTGGGGAGGCTCGGCTGTGACGCTAAGCGGGCTCTGGCTCCGCTGGAGGCGTGCGCTCCGTCGCCAGGGCAGGCGGTTCGGTGCTGTGGCGTGCGTCGCCGTGGCGGCGTGCGTGGGCAACCTACAGGCTAAAGCCGCTCCCCCTCCGCCGGACGAGCTCGTGAGCATACGCGCGTCGCTCGAACGCGGTGCGTTCTCCGAAGCCATCGATCGGCTCGAGCTCTGGTCGGATCAAGGCGTCGTGCACCCCGACCTCAGCTTCGACCGTGGTGTCGCCTACCTGGGTCGAGCTGAATCCAGTGCAAGCCGACCGGCGGATCTGGGCCAGGCCGCGGCGGCTTTCGAAGAAGCGCTGCATCTGGACCCGTCAGACGAAGAGGCCAAGGTGGTGCTGGAGCGCATTCGCGAGGCCATTTCCGAACGACGCGTCAAAGAGGGCGCCGGTGTGGTGGCGCGCCCTCGGCTTTTGCGCGCGCTGCTCGAGTTGATTGGTGAGAACGTGTGGGCGGGTTTGGGGGGTATCGGTTCGTTGTTGCTCACCTTGGGCCTGGGGGCGCGGGTCCTTTTACGGTCGCACCAGGTGCGGCTGGCCAGCGGCATTGCGGCCGTGGTCGGGCTCTTGCTCATGTCGCTGGGCGGGGGCATGGCCTGGGCGGGTGCGTACCTGAGGGCGCACTTCTCGCCCGCGGTCGTCATCGTCGCCGAGGCGCGCCTGCACGACGCCGCGGGGCGCCCCTTCAGTGGCGCGCGGGGCCCGTCCGCTCTGGATGAGGCCGGGGATCGGGTGCCGGAGGGGTCGCTCGTGCACGTGGCGGAGTCGCGCGGGTCGTTGGTGCTGGTGGAGTGGGGTGACACCGAGGCCTGGCTGAACGCTCGCGAGCTCCGGCGGCTCGCGGTGGCTCCCTGAGCTGATTGGGGAGCAGCTCTTTCGGCCGGTTGAGTTTCGGCGGAAGCGCAGCGCCGGGAGGCACGACCGGATTCAGGTTCGGGCCAGCTGAGCCGCGATGGTCGCCAGAAATTCCTGATAGCGCATCGGCTTGGCGATGTAGCCATCACAGCCGGCGGCTCGAATGCGCTCCTCGTCGCCCTTCATCGCCAGCGCGGTCAGCGCGATCACCGGAATGGCGCGCGTCGCAGCGTCCCGCTTGAGTAGCCCAGTGGCTTGAAGGCCGTCCATGCCGGGAAGCTGGATATCCATCAGGATCAGGTCGGGTTGCTCGTCGCGTGCCAAGGTCAGCCCAGCCTCGGCGTCCGTAGCGCTGAGCACGGTATGGCCCGCCGACTGCAGCAGGAATATCGCCAACGTCATGTTGGTGGCGTTGTCCTCGATGATCAGGACTCTTGCCATGTCAGGCCACCACCTTGCGCCCCGCCATGGCCCGCCGGACTTCGCTCGTAAAACGCTCACGGTCGAAGGCGACCTTTTCCATGATCATTGCCACACCGCCATTCAGGGTGGCGCGGTCCTCGGCGGTGATCTCCTTGGCGGTGACCACCACGATCGGAATGCGAGCCGTCTCGGTCTGTTTGTTCAGCGCCTCCACCACGTCGAATCCGTTCACCTCCGGCATCATCAGATCGAGCACGATCAGGTCCGGCCGCTCACGCCGAACAGCCTCGAGCGCCTCGCGGCCGCCGTACGCGCGCAGCACACTGCTGGCCAAGCCTAGCAGGTGGACAGCGACCAGCTCCACCGCCTTGGGATCGTCGTCAACCACGAGGACTTTGAGCGACTGGCCCTGCGCGAGAGGAATCAGACCCAGCTCAACGAGCTCCTCATACAGCTCCTGCCGAAACATGGGCTTTTGCATGACCGCCGCGGCGCCGAGCGCGAAACCCTTGGTGCGATCCGCCACGATCGAAATGATCACGATCGGGATGCGCCCGAGCGTCGGCATCTGCTTGAGACGACCGAGGAGCTCCCAGCCGTCCATGCGGGGCAGCATGATATCCAGGGTGATCAAGGACAATGGCTGCTGCACCGCGAGCACCAGCGCAGCCTCGGCGGAGGCGGCGTGCAGCACTTTGAAGCCCTCCGCCTCGAGTTGCACGCGGATCAGGTCAGCGGATTTTAAGTCGCTTTCCACCACCAGCGCGGTGCGTGCTCTCGAGCGCGCCTCGCTGATGGGGGCGGCCGGCACACTGACCTTCGTGATCACCCCTTCCTCGGGCGCCCGGAGCGGCAGCCAGACCGTGAAGCACGAGCCCTGGCCCACGGCGCTTTCCACCGCCACCGCGCCGCCGTGCAACTCGGTGAGGAGCTTGACCATGGCCAAACCCAGTCCTGTGCCTTCGTACTTCCGCGCGAGGCCGCTGTCGACCTGACTGAAAGGCTTGAACAAATGCTGCAGCCCATCGGGTGAGATGCCGATGCCGCTGTCGGTGACGCTAATCTCGAGAAACTCCGCGAACTCGTTGTCAGCCAACGGAAAGGTCCGGCCCAGCCAGGACCCCGACAACTGGCCGACTTCGGCGCGCGGGACGCGACTAGCGCGCAGGGCCACCTCGCCCCCGTCGATCGTGAACTTGACCGCATTAGAGAGCAGGTTGTACGCGATCTGCTTGACTTTGCGTGAGTCCGCCTGAAACGAACCCAGTTCCTGGGCGGCATCCATATCCAGGCGAATGTGGCGGGCCGCGGCCTTCTCCCTGATGATAGACAGGCTGTTCACGAACAACGAAGAAATCTGCACCGACTCGAGGTCGAGCATCATCGTGCCAGCCTCCACCTTGGACAGGTCGAGGATGTCGTTGATCAGGGAGAGCAGGTGATTACCGCTGCTGAAGATGTCGCCAATAAACCCTCGCTGTTGATCCGTCATCACCCCCATCAGGCCGTCTTTGAGCACCTCGGAGAAGCCGATGATGGCGTTCAGCGGCGTCCTCAGCTCGTGCGACATGTTCGCGAGGAATTCGGACTTCATGCGGCTCGAGCCTTGCAGCTCCACGTTTTTCTGGTGCAGTGTCTGCTCGTAGCGTTTCAACTCCGTCATGTCGCGCGCGGCAGCGAACACGCCTTGCAGCCTTCTGTCACGATCGTGGAACGTCGTGGCATTGTAAGACACGGTCGTCTGCTTGCCATCCCTGGCGCGCGCGGTGAGCTCGTAGTTGGTGACCTTGCCTTCGGTTAGCACCCGGTGGATGCCCGCCTCGGCCCGGCTCGCATCGGTGAAGTAGTTCTTGAATGGCGCCCCGATCAGCTCGTCGCGCGTGCAGCCCGTGAGGGCCTCCGTCTGCTTATTGACGTCCGTGATGATGCCGCGCGGATCGGTAGCCATCAGGGCGTCGATGTTGGATTCGACGAGCGAGCGCGTGTAGAAATGCTGATCCCGCAGCCGTTGATCGAGCTTCTGCCGCTCATCTTCGGTCTGCTTGCGCGCGGTGTTGTCGGTGCCGATCAGCAGATAGCCAATGATGGCGCCCTGCCCGTCGCGCAGGGCCGTCACCGACACCACCGCCGGGAACCGGCTCCCATCCTTGCGGATATAGGTCAGCTCGTAGATGTCCTCGATCCCGCGCGAAGCCTTGAACACCAACGCCTCAAAGCCTGGTGTGATCGGGGTTCCGAGCTCGGTACTGAGCGCTTTGGCGCGCCCGATCACTTCCTGCGGATCGGAAATATCGGCCGGCGTGATCTTGTTCATCACCTCAGCCGCCGTGTAGCCCAGCATGCGCTCAGCCCCGACGTTGAAGATCTGGATGACCCCCTTCGCGTCGGTAGCGATGCTCGAGAAGTTGGCGCTGTTGAAAATCGCGCTCTGCAGAGCGCCCGCTTTGAGCAGCGCCTCTTCCGCCTGCTTGCGCGCAGTGTTGTCGGTGCCGATCAACAGATAGCCAATGATGGCGCCCTGCGCGTCGCGCAGCGCCGTGACGGACACCACCGCCGGGAAGCGGCTCCCATCCTTGCGGAAGTAGGTCAGCTCGTAGATGTCCTCGATCCCGCGCGAGGCCTTGAACACCAGGGCTTCGAACCCCGGCGCAATCGGGGTGCCGAATTCGACGCTCAGCGCTTTGGCGCGCGCGATCACTTCCTGCGGATCGGAAATGTCCGCCGGTGTGATCTTGTTCATCACTTCGGCGGCCGTGTAACCCAGCATCCGCTCGGCGCCGACGTTGAAGATCTGGATGACGCCCTTGGCGTCTGTGGCGATGCTCGAGAAGTTGGCGCTGTTGAAAATCGCGCTCTGCAGGGCTCCCGCCTTGAGCAGCGCCTCTTCCGCCTGCTTGCGCGCGGTGTTGTCGGTGCCGATCAACAGATAGCCGATGATGGCGTCCTGCGCGTCGCGCAGCGCCGTGACGGACACCACCGCCGGGAACCGGCTCCCATCCTTGCGGATATACGTCAGCTCATAGATGTCTTCGATCCCGCGCGAGGCCTTGAATACTAGTGCCTCAAAGCCTGGGGCAATCGGCGTTCCAAGCTCGACGCTCAATGCAGTGGCGCGAGCGATCACTTCCTGCGGATCGGATATGTCGGCCGGCGTGATCTTGTTCATCACTTCAGCCGCCGTGTAGCCCAGCATGCGCTCAGCCCCGACGTTGAAGATCTGGATGACGCCCTTGGCGTCAGTGGCGATACTCGAGAAGTTGGCGCTGTTGAAAATCGCGCTCTGCAGCGCCCCCGCCTTGAGCAGCGCCTCTTCCGCCATTCTTCGCTGCGTGATGTCGCGCAAGAACACCGCGAACAGTTTTTCTCCGTTCACCTGGAGCTGTGAAATGGATGCATCAATCGGAAACTCGCTGCCATTTGCATGAAGTCCGAATATGCCACCCGTCTGACCCATGATACGCCGGCTGACTCTTGTTTCTCCAAACCTGTGTACCTGATCGCGGTGAGCGGAGCGAAAACGATCAGGAATCAACCGATCGAGACTCGAACCGAGCACCTCACCGGAGGTCAGTCCGAACATGTGCTCCGCCGCAGAATTGAAAAGAGTGATGCAATGATTTGAATCGATTGCAATGATTCCTTCCAACGCCGAAGCGATGATCCCACCCAGTTTTGACTCGCTGACCTGTTGCGCCTTTTCCGCCTGCTTGCGCGCGGTGTTGTCGGTGCCAATCAACAGATAGCCGATGATGCCGTCCAGCGCATCGCGCAGCGCCGTCACTGACACCACCGCCGGGAACCGGCTCCCATCCTTGCGGACATTGGTGAGCCCGTAGATGTCCTCGATCCCGCGCGAGGCCTTGAAGCTCAGGGCTTCGAACCCCGGCGTAATCGGGGTGCCGAATTCGAGGCTCAACGCTGTTGCGCGCGCGATCGCTTCGTCCGAATCGTGAAGGGCGGCCGGCGTGAGCTTGTTCATCACTTCGGCGGCCGTGTAGCCCAGCATCCGCTCGGCACCGACGTTGAAGATCTGGATCACGCCCTTCGCGTCAGTGGCGATACTCGAGAAATTCGCGCTGTTGAAAATCGCGCTCTGCAGGGCCCCCGTTTTCAGCAGGGCCTCGGTGGTCCCGACGTCTTCAGTGAGGTCAGCCTCTTCAGTGCTTCTGTAGTTAACGGGCATCAGGCTCCCTTGGCCAAGCGGGTGTCATGCAAGCCTTGTGCCGAAAATGCGGCATCGGCGACGGGAGCGGTGAAGAGCAAGGTCTCATCCGCCGCGGGAACCGTAAAGAGCAACGTCGCGCCACGCCCCAGCACGCTCTCCGCCCAGATCAGGCCGCCGTGCGCGCTGACAATTCCTTTCGCGATGGCGAGACCCAGGCCTGTCCCCTGGTACTCTGCCTCGCCGCTGCGCCAGTAACGTTCGAAGAGATGCGTCACATCCTC
The DNA here is from genome assembly GCA_031407405.1 of Deltaproteobacteria bacterium. Classification (GTDB taxonomy): domain Bacteria; phylum Myxococcota_A; class Polyangia; order Polyangiales; family Polyangiaceae; genus SZUA-265. The sequence goes on along the minus strand of JANOIG010000308.1, from coordinate 7,571 downwards.
CTCACTGATGCCGGGACCGTCATCTGAGACTGCAAACAAGAGCTCCTGCCCGCGTGCCTCGACTCGGAGGCTGATGTGCCCGCCCTCGGCCGTGACCTCGGCCGAGTTACTGACCAGGTTGGAAAGGACCTGCAGAATGCGATCGCGGTCGCAGAAGACCTTCGGCAGATGCGGCTCGACATCGGCCGTCAATTGCAGCCCCTTGTCTTGTGCGACGCCCTCGAAGCTCGAGAGCGTTTCTTGGAGGATCGAGCCCGGATCCTGCGGCTGGCGCTTGATCGCAAGGCACCCCACCTCGATGCTCGCGAAGTCGAGCAGGTCCTCGATGAGGCGCCGCATGCGTTCGGCCGCGCGCTGAATTCTGCCAACGGCCTGTGGGAACGTTCCTTTCTTTGCAAGCACCTCGGTGCTCATGAGGATCGTCCCGAGGGGGCTCCTGAGATCGTGGGAGACGATCGCGAGGATCTGTTCACGCACGCGCACCGCTTGCTGAGCCTGCTCGTACAACCTGGCATTCTCGGCGGCCAGCGCCTCGTATTTATCGCGCGAGCTTTCGGCGGCGACGCGCTCTTCGGCAGCCGTGGCGCCTTCCGCCTCGGCCTGGGTTCGTCCTTGCTCGGCGTGCTCTCGCCGCGTGATGTCGCTCCGCCACGCCCGATCTCGATCGAGCGCGATCGCGAGCTGGTTGGCGATGGCGTTGACGAATATCAGATCCGTCTTGTCGAGGGGCTGGGCGCCTTCCAGCTGAAGAGCGCCAAAAGGTGGGCGATGCGCCACGACAAGCGGGATGACGATGAGCAGCCTCTGAGCAAGGTCCTCTGCGGTTCCCGCTGGCCGAGGCCATTCGCTTATGCCCGCGCGCTGGCTGCGACCCCGGGACTCGGCCGATGCAGCTCCGACGAGGTATGCGTACGCCGCCTCCACGTGCTCCTTGACAGCTCGCGTGTGCTCGGAGTCCTGGCCCTCGGAGGGCCAGAGGTTGATCTTGGAACGGCCCCCTTCTGACTCCATGAGTATCGCACTCTGAAGGGGCAGCGTCCTCGTGGCGATCTCTAGAACTGGAGCGAATGTTTGCTCCACGTTTTCGAAACTCGCGAAGAGCCTGCTGATTTCGTACAGGTCCTCGAGCCGCCGATGGGCCTGCTCCCGGGAGCTCATCGCCGCTGCCTATCGCTTCTATTCTGGATGCGCTTCTTACTCGCTGGGCGCCGGGGGCGAGGGGCCGGAGGCTCGCTCACGGACGGTCCGACTCGCATCCCGCCTTTGCCGACGCTGATGGAGTGGGTGCCGCGATTGTGGTCGCTGCCGCGCGTCTTCACGATCGTCAGCATGGGCGACAGCCGATCTTCCACCTCCTTGTAGCGAAGCATGAGCAGGTTGTCGGCGATGGGGGAGAGGGCCTGCTCGGTCACACGCTCGGTGGAGTACAGAGATGGCGATTCGAGCGTGATGACGCTCGTGATGTCGAGGGTCTTGAAGCGGACCACCAGCTTGTAGAGAATGTGACGGAACTCGTCGAACGCCATGTGCTCGGTCAGCATCTGCGTCGCGGCGTCGAGCACGACTCGAGCAGCCTTCAGAGCCTTTAGCTGGTCCGCCAGAACGGTCAGAAATTGACCCGCACGGATGTGCTCCCGAGAGACGTACAGAATCTGGACGAGCCCTGCATCGACCACCGCCCGCAGCGGCAGCCCCAACGCATCAGCACTGGCGAGGAGTTGCTCGGGTCCCTCCTCGAGCGTGACGTACAGGCCCGGCTCTCCCCTCGTGGCGCCCTCCAGGAGGAACTGTAATCCGAACATGCTCTTGCCGACACCCGCACTGCCCGAGAGGAGGGTGACGCTTCGCTTCAAGAATCCACTGCCCATCAGCTCGTCGAGGCCAGGGATCCCGGAGCTCATACGGATGGAGACCTCCAGCGCGGGTGGGGGCGCTTCCGCTGGGAGATCTTCCCCATAACGCGGGAAGACCGAGACTCCGCCCTGCCCGATCACCACGTTGTGCCGACCCTTGAGGTGAGCGGTGTTTCGAAGCTTGTACACCTCGATGTAGCGCTGGCGCTCCAGCCCCTCCTCCGTGGAGCTGAGGATGATGACACCGTCGACCACGGTTTCTTCAACCCCAAAACGACTGACCTGATGGGACCCGTAGGGGATGTCCGTTGCGAAGAAACCAACAGCTTGTGCGTTCTGGACGATGCTGCAGAGGTGAAAAACTTTCTCGCGGCTGAGCTGCGGATCATTCACCTTGTGCAGGAAGACCGAGACAGAATCGATGACCACGCGCTTTGCCCCCATGGCCTGGATGCGCTCCTGGATCATCACGAGATGGCTCTCCACCAGGATATCGGGCTGGGGGATGAAGACGATCTCGACCATGCCCCGGTCAATCTCGCGGTCGAGGTCCCAGCCGAGGCCGTGCGCGGCCGCGCGGAGTCGTTCCTCCGTCTCTTCGAATGAGAACAGGATCCCCTTCTCCCCTGCCTGGGCACCCCGGTAGATGAATTCGAGGGAGAGGACGGTCTTGCCGGTCCCGGCGACGCCACCGACCAGGAGGCTCGAGCCCCAGGGGATGCCGGGCCCCAGAATCTCATCGAGTTTGGTGATGTGGGTCCTACAGCGGGTCAGCGGGCCACTCGGCGGCGGCTCACGTCGGAGCGTCACTCGCGGTGCGAACACCTCCAGACCGTGCGCGGTGATGAGGAACGGATGCTCGGCACGGCTGTGATCCGTCCCGCGCATCTTGACGACTTTGAGGAAGCGCTGGGCCTCACCGAGTGACTCCCGCTGCGACAGGACGAGTAGGCCATCAACGATGGAGAAGAGGGGATTGCTCTCGTAGTCGGCGGGCCCGTACTCGCCGACCAGAAGGGCGGTGGTTTCCCAGGCCATCAGGGTGACGGCGATCTCGTAGCCGAATTTTCGAAGCTCCTCCTTGGACTTCGCCAGATCGTCGAAGACCTTGAAGCTATCGATGACGACGATGGTCGGCTTGACCTTCTTGAGGTGCTGCAGGATGAGTGCAGAGGCCGTCTCGAGCCCTTTCGTTCGCAGCAAGACGCCGAGGTCAACGAATTGGACGCCTCCATCGAGCTCTTTCGGATCGAAGAAAGAGAACTGCTGAAGATACTGCAGGGTCTTGGCGGTCGGTTGTGAGAGCGTGCCGAAGGATATGACGCGCTTCTCGGACGACGCGTTGTGGAAGCAAAGCTGCTGGGTGAAGGTCGTCTTTCCCGAGCCCGGCGGGCCGCTCACGATCGTCACGGACCCCTTCGGCAAACCTCCATGTAAGATCGCATCGAGGTTGCGGACGCCGGTCTGGACGCGCGGAATGTCGGTGCTCTTCGTCACGGGCTTTTGTTCTCCGGCAGCGCGACGTTGGAGAGCTCCGAATGCAGCTCCCGCGTGAGAAGCTCGGCCGTAAGCCCGCCGAGCACGCTGAGGAACTCCACGAGCACGAACCGGATCCCTGCCACCAGCTCGCCATCCTGAGCGGAGCTGATCCGGTTTTTGAGCTCGGAGAACGCGATCCCGCCCGCCGGTTCGACCTTGAGGGATGAGAAGAGGGGGAACGCCTCGGAGGCGTTGTACAGCACGCGATCGCCGATCGCGGCGAGCGTGACCTCGCCCAGCGTGGTCGCGGTCCGGGCCCACAGCGCGCCGAGCGCCGCTTCGAAGAGCCGAAGCAGAGCCTCCGGCGACAGGTCCTTCCCGCGTCGCTCGAGCCAGGCGTCTACACAAGCCGCATGCTGGCCCGGCTCAGGCCCTGAGTCACCGTCTCGAGCGACCCACAACCCCGACGGCCCGCGGCCCGATGATTTTTCTGCCAGGCTGACACCGTGCGAGTCGCCCCAGAGCAAGTCAAGTTCAAACCTGGCGATTGGCTCAGGGCGGCGACGAGACCCACCCCGCATGACTACGCCCCGCCTGAATTCGAGAGCCATTTCAAGACCGAACCATTGTGGTTGATCCAAATCGCCACACTGCGGGCACACTGGCGTCGCGCCTCCCAGAACCTTAGGCCTCTCGATTAGACCTGGGGGCTGCAAGGCGAGTGGCTGTCCCTGATGAGCTGGTCAAGCCGCTGGAAGTCGAAGGGCTTGAACCCCTTCCCGATTTCGACGGCAGCCTGGGCCGGTGCGCGCCGTTCGCACATCCCATCCCTGCTCCTCGGACCAGGCGGGGATGAGCCTAGTGCGTCCACGTCGTCCTCTACAATCAATACCCGCATCATCTCGAGTCCTCCCAAAGCAACGGGAGCTCAACCCCGGGTCTGAACACGCCAGCTTGACCGCCCGGAGTGCACGTACCGTGCCGTGATGTGTGAGGACGCCGCGGTCCGGCACAGCGGCGGCTCTCGCTCGCGCTCGCGGCTCGACGACGGTCAGGCGTTGCCCGGCGAGGACTCCGGTTTCCTCCGTGTCGCGCCGCACGAAGAGTTGACGCGGGTGGAGCACCCCCGCCGGTCCGGGCGCGGCAGGGACACCTGCGCGTCACGTCCTCAGTCGCACTTCAGCTTTACGTCGTCGACCCACACGTCGTAATCGACGCCGGGCGCGCTGACCTGCCACTGCATCGAATAAACGTGGTCGAGTGCCGGAGCCGGCTTCGGCTCACCCCAACCGGATTGCTGTCGGAGCGCGCTGAATTCGAAACAATGCTCCTTCCAGTCGTCCGTCAACGCGAAGTCTGCGCCGAAGTCGTTGTAACAACTCTTGCACACGCCGCCCTCGGGGACCGTGTTCACGTCCGGCAACTTCACGCGCGCCGCGCCTTTACCCTTCGCGGAAAAGCAGAACCCTTTGGCTTTCGACAAATCGTAGGGCCCCATCGGGTCGGCCAGGCCGAAGCCCATCCCGACGTAAACCGTGCCCGAGGGCCCCGTTTTCCCGGTAATGCGCGCCGCACCCTTAGATTTACCCGCGCCGCCCGTGGCCGGAGTAAACGTGCCGTCGGGCGCCACGGTCGAGCCTGCGCTGTCTTTGTACGTGAACCAGTAGCCTCCGCGCTGGTCCACGGCCGCTGCCTTGCCGTCACCGTCTTCTAGGTCCTCGACGGACAGGTTTTCACAGGTCGCGGCACCGACCGGAGCGGGGAGGGCGGCCGCCGCCTCGGGAGCTGCTGCAGGTGCCCCTGTTGCGGGGGCGGTGGCCTCCGTTGGAGTCTGGGGGTCAGGCTTCGCCGCCAAACAGGCGAGGACCCCGAGGGGAAGAACGGCAAAGAGATGAAGGATGGGTTTGATCATGGGTCTCCTGACGACCGGTGGCGAAAAGTCGAAGTGCTGCCCCGGCGCGGGCTCCCTTCATAGACGAACCCCGGCCGGAATCGAAGGGGCCGCCGCAGCGCAGCCCCATTGCGCCAGTTCCATGGCTCGCCAGGTCCCACTCGGCGGCCGGACGGCCCCGCGGCATGGCTTTCCGTCCTGCAGACCAGCTCGGTCCTCGATTCGACCCGGTCGACGACTTAGTCTTGACTAAGTCCAGTTGGGATAGCACGCTTTACAGGTGAAACAGGTCAGCACACACGAGGCCAAGACCCACCTGTCCAGGCTTTTGGCTGAAGTGGAAGCGGGAGAAGAGATCGTCATCTGCCGTGGCGCGACGCCAGCTGCGCGCCTAGTTCCCCTGTCACGTAAGCCGGTGCGACGGCGCCCCCGCGTGGGTACGGTCACGTCCGAGCCGGTGCTCAGTGCCAACGAAGCGTTCGCACCGTTGACTGCCGAAGACCTCGACCTCTGGGGGCTCTGACGGGGATGCTGATTCTCGACACGTGTACATTCGTTTGGTTGACGAGCGAGCCCAACCGTTTGAGCATGAGAGCCAAGGCAGCGCTCGACGAAGCTAGCGAAATCTTTCTAAGCGATATCAGTATCTGGGAAATCTGCCTGAAATGGCAGTCGAAGAAGCTCGAGCTACCGTCGCCCCCGCGGCATTGGGTTTCTGAACAGATGAGGGTTTGGTCTCTGGAGCACCTAGCACTAGAGCCGGAACACCTGTTTCGCAGTGTCGAGCTGCCAGAGTTGCACCGGGACCCGTTTGATCGTCTGCTGGTGTCACAGGCATTGGCCCACGACGCAAAACTCGTCACACCAGACGTCGCCATTCACCAGTACCCCGTTGCGTTTCTCTGGTAGGGCGTGGTTTCGGCCTGGAGTCATCGACGGCCGTCTGCGCGTAGCACGCCCGAGGGGGCGTGAAGGCTTTCGCTCGAGCGTCAGTATATGATGGGCGGCGGCGGAGCTGGCGGCGGCTGAGGTGCCGGCGGAGTCGGAGGCGGTGCAGGCGGGTCGTCGCTGACGATGCGCTCGGTCCACTGCGCCATGTGATTCGACGTGGTCAAGTCTTGAAACGGCAAGAAGAAGCCGGGCCGGCTGCCGTCTTCACCGCTCAGCACCCGTGCCGGGTCGATGGCGAACATCCAGAGTAGCGCCTGGCTCGCGGGGTCGCCCACCACGCTCGGGTTGGGGAAGAAGCGACGCAGGCCCGCACGGCGCTGCGAGCTGACCGTAAACCAGCCGAGCGCGCTGCCGCGATGTTGGCTCAAGAATGGAGTGGGCTTCGGGAAGGTGTCCATCAACCCGGCTGCGCCCAATGATTGTTGAGGCGTCGCGAATCGAGCATCCGCGACCCCGGGCGCTGCCGCGTTGCCGAGGAGCACCGGCACGGCCCCCGCTTCGGGTGCAACCGCCCAGGTCTTGGCACCGGGGTCGGAGTAGCCGTTGCAAAACCTGCCGTCACTCGTGACGTTGGCTTCGTCGCAGGCGCCCGCGTGGGTGCCCGAGTACTCGCTCTGATCCACCTCCGAGTAAAGGAGCAGGGATGCATCGCGCAAGAAGGCCGGATTATAACGGTTCTTGCCCGCCTCGGGCGCGACGATCGTCACGGGCGCATTGCCCAACCAGCCCGTGCCCTCGCGCCGGACCAGGCTGATCCCACCGCCGAGGAACGAGATGGTCTGCCCGTTTGGCCCCCCGATCGCCGTCACCGCGATGCTGTCGCCCAGCGGCGACCAGTCCGGGTGGCCCGGCACGAAGGGCAACGCGACCGAGCCGGTGCGCTCACCCGTGTTGCCGTCGTGAAACCAGAGCAGCAGATCGCTTTCGGGGTCATTCACCGGGGCGACCGCGACGAACGCGTCACCGGTCGGATCGAACGAGCCGGTGAGCACGCGGTTCTGCCGCTCGCTCAGCGCCAGCTCTTGGTCGAGCTCGGCGCCGTTGTACGTAAAGAAGTCTGGGTCACTGGCGGCGCGGGTCATGTCGCTCACGTACATGAGCTCACCGCGCTGCGAGTTGCCCAGGCTGAAGAACATCTTGTCACCCTGGCGGGACAAGGCGTGGCAGCCCACGCAAGAGCCGTCGTTGCCGGGTACGTCGGCGGGCGCGACGAAGGTCTCCGGTACTGCGTCATAGCCACCAAAGTCAAAGCGAACGATGCTCTCGGGGCTGGTTGCGCTCCAGTAATACACCCCGCCATCGATGCGCTCGGAGGCGAGCTCGAGCTCAAACGTCGCTGACTGCCCGAAGCTGCCGTTTTCACCACTGCCGCGCACGCTGAGCAGCATGTCCTGGCC
>JANOIG010000267.1:0-13463 GCA_031407405.1 Deltaproteobacteria bacterium | reverse complement strand
TCGTGGCAGCCGGCTCGATGAGCCAGGCGGCGCGCGAACTTGGCCTGTCGCCGCCGGTAATTTCCAAACGCATCAAGCGGCTGGAGGAGCGGCTCGGCACGCGGCTCCTGCAGCGCACGACGCGCAAGCTGAGCCTCACCGACGTGGGTCGGACCTACTACGACTACGCTGCGCGCATCGTGGCCGAGGTCGAGGAGGCCGAGCGCGCGGTCAATAGCCTCGAGCAGGCGCCGCGCGGGCTGTTGCGCGTGACCGTGCCCCTCAACTTCGGCTTTCTCGGGCCGATCATCGCTGACTTTCTCGCCCGCTACCCCGAGGTCCAGCTCGAGCTCGTGGGCACCGATCGCGTGGTCGATCTCGTCGAGGAGCGCTTCGACGTCGCCATCCGAGCCGGAGCGCTGGCGGATTCGACTCTGATCGCGAGGAACCTGGGCAACGTGCGCCGGTTTTTGGTCGCGAGCCGCTCGTATCTCCAGAAACGCGGGCGTCCACGCGCGCCCGAGGATCTAGCGAAGCACGATTGCATGCTGTTTGGCGCCGGCCTCGACCGCGCGGTTTACCGCCTGAGCGACGGCTCGAGATCGGTCGAGCTCGCCGTGCGCGCCCGCTGGGTGGTCAATGACAGCGACATGCTGCACGCAGCAGCGCTCGCCGGCCTCGGTGTCGCGCTCTTGCCGATTTTTCACTGCATGGAAGACCTGCGCAGCCGGCGGCTCGAGCGCGTGCTCAAAGACTGGAACGCTCCGCTCACGCCCATTCAAGCCGTCTATCCGAGCACGCGGCATCTCTCGCCGAAGGTGAAGGGCTTCGTGGAGCACCTGCACGCTCGCATGACGCCTCCCCCCTGGGAGCTGGGACCCAAGCCGTAATTGCCAGCATGACTCCCTCGGCCTCAGCGCCGGCTGCCAAGGGTCGTTGGCACTCGCCATGCATCTCTGAGCTCCATGCATGCCGCCATCGCCCCGGGGGTAAGGCGTTTCGCAGGAAACGTCTGGCCGCGCACGACCCTGCGCCACGCCTCGAGCGGCGAACTGTGGCGAACCGCTCTGCCGCTGATCGCGCTCGGCTCTGTGGCGTTCCTGCTGTGGCGCCTGCGACGCCAGCGGACGTCGACGTCCTCGGCCGCAAAAGTGGGCGCGACTTCGACCGTATCCGCCCCCCTGCCCCTGCGGGCAGCGAACACGGAGCTGCGACGTCTGGGCAGGCCGGCGCGCGCTTCAGGGGAGGCTCCGCCCCGGCCGGCCAACGTCGAGCCATCGTACGTGAACCAGGCCGCGCTCGCCGTCCACCTGGGAATGCCCGCAGAGTTGCGGCGCATCGCCAGCGAAATGCAGCGCGCCGGTCGCGACAGCGAAGCGGGCCTTTTATGCAACTACGCCGTGCTCCTCGAGCGCTCGAAGCTGAGCAACAACCGCATCATGGCCGAAGTAACCCGCATGCTGCAGGCCGGAGCGGTCGCCTGCCGTGGCTCCCGGCCCGCACCGGCGACGACGTCCCTGCGCGAGCCCAGTGCCCCGCCCGACTCCCGTGTGGAACGAGAGCTCGACGACTCCCGCATCACCCTGATTCCCATGCTGGCAGTCGGGAGTACCTGGCAACATCTCGCAGCATCGCCACGGCGCCGCCGTGCCTCGAGCTCCTGACTCGGCACGAGAGTTGCTCAATTGCCTGTGCGGGCAAGCAGCCCGCGAATTTCACGAGAGGATGTAGCATGAGCAACGCAACCAAACGCAGCGAAGGCACAGCGGAAAAATTGGGCGGCAAGCTGAAAGGCGCCGTGGGCTCCCTAATCGGTAACGAGCAGATGGAAGCCGAAGGCAAGGCGAAGGAGCTGAAGGGCCAGGCCAAGGAAAGTTCAGCCAAGGCCGCGGAACGCAGCAAGGGCAAGGTCGAAGAAGTGGCCGGAGCCGTGAAAAACCGCGTCGGCGCCCTGATCGACAACGAGCAGATGCAGGCTGAAGGCAAGGTAAAAGAGCTCAAGGGGGAGGCACGGCAGAAAGCCAACCGCTGAGCTTGGCGCCCACGGCATCGCGGCATCCATGACGTCACTCGCGCCCGCCATTTGCTAAGTAGTGGCACGTGGCGGAGCTCGCAGATCTGGAGGTCTTGATCGTCGATTGTCAGACGACTGGGGCGACGCCGGCGCTGGGAGCCGTGCTCGAGCTCGGCTGGGGCGCGCTCCGGCCGAGCCAGCCGGGGCTCGACCAGCGCGAGCATGCAGGGCCAGGCGATGCCCACCATGACCGCTTGCACGTTCTCAGCCGCGAGCTGAAGCGCGTGCAGCGCGACCAGGGCAGTGTCGCCGTCTACGTGGCGCCCGGGCGGCGGCTGGGCGGACGGGTCCTTCAGAGTATCTTCGAGTCGATTTGAGAGGTGTTGGACGTGACCTCATCCGTCCACACGCGGAAAACCTCGAGCGTGTTTTCGCCAAACGTCGTGCTGATGGCGACGTCTGCGGCGTCACGCCCGCGTGCGATCAGCACCCGGCCGATGCGGGGTACGTTGTGTCGAGGATCGAAGGTGTACCAACCCCCGTCGAGGTAGGCCTCGAACCAACCGGAAAAGTCCATCGGGGCGCTGCTGGCTGGGACACCAATGTCTCCGAGGTACCCCGTGCAGTAGCGCGCAGGAATGTTCATACACCGGCACAGCGCGACGCCCAGGTGCGCGAAATCGCGACACACCCCGGCCCGCTCGTTGAACACGTCCCATGCCGTCTTCTTTGGATCCGCGCGCTCGGGGGAGAAGCTGACATGCTGATGCACGAAATCAGAAATGGCTTGAACCCTCCCCCAGCCGCTCGGTGACCCACCGAAAAGTTGCCACGCAACCTCTGATAACCGGTCCGTCTCGCAGTAACGGCTGCCCAAGAGAAACACCAGCGACTCCTCGGGCAGCATTTCAACAGCTATCTGCCGCGCGTCGGGCACCACTCGATCCGGCACACCGGTATCATTGACGATGGCGTCGGAAGAGATGACGAGCCGACCGGGAGGCGCAACGACGCGAGTGCACCAGTTGCCAAAGCCATCGCGATAGGATTGCGCGGTGATCGATGGGCTGAAGTGCATGCGGTCGGGATACATCAGATCTGAAGCTCGACTGTAGTGAACATTGAGCGTCAGGATCATCGGGGTGCGCCGTGGCATGGCGTAGGTGATCTCGTAGCCGACACGGATTTTCATGCGGCGAGATGCTATCACATCGGGGGGGGGTCGGAGGGACTCAGACACGACGGCAGCGCCCTGATCCACTGGTGGCGCGCGTACCCGCTGGATGCTTCGGCGGCATGGCTCGCGAACGATGAACACTCCGAGCTCGGCTGGTTTTCGTTAGCCTCGGCTCATCAGGCGCCATTTCGCCCACGAATCCGTCAATTCGAGGCGCAAATGCCCTAGAGCCAGAGTGTGGAAGACCTCCACACTGGGGTGATTTGGAGCACAAATTCGGTATCTGGGCCCCAAAAACTTGCACAAATCATCAAGATTTTTTGCGCCGGCACACGGCGTGCAAGGAGCGACGGTATTGGAGGACCGCATGACCAAAAAATCCCCGTTTGCTTTGCTGCTGACCTTGCCATTGATTTTGCTCTGTGCGAGCTGCGACGACGACATCGATGATGACGGCGACGTCGATTCGGCCGACTGTGAAACAGAGTGCAACGAAACGCACGCCAGCTGCGGGCTCGATTGCGACGACGCCGATGACGCATGCCGGCTAGAATGCGACACTGACCAGAGCGACTGCAACACGCAATGCGACTGACAAAGGCGCGGCTCAGGTCGTGGTGGTGACCGCCAAACTTCGCAGCGCCCGCTTCGCGCAGGACCGGCCCAACCACTAGCCCCGGCTTGCTCGATCTCGCTGAGGCCTACGTCAGCCGTTGCTGTTGCGCACCAACGCCGCGCCGGCGAGCACCAAGCCAAAGCCCAGCACCTTCATCAGATTGACCGGCTTCACCTGCACGCCAAAGGCGCCGAAATGGTCGGCAACGATGGAGCCCAGCAGCTGCCCGGTAACGACGCACACAAAGAACAAGGCCACTCCCAGCACCGGGGCCACCACGACGCCACCCGCTACGAACACCACCCCAATGACGCCGCCGATGGTCACCCACCAGGGCAGCGCTACTACCTGAGCCAAGTGACCTGCGGCCTTGCCCCAGGTCAACCAGATTAGAACCGCGACCAGCAGACTGATCGAAATGGAGATGCAAGCGGCGAGCAGCGGGCTGCCCAGGACTCCAGCCATGGTTGCGTTGATGGGCGGTTGTAAAGACAGACAGGCCCCGATGGCGATAGCCGCGACGATGTAGAATGAGTGGTTCATCCCCGTTGCTCGTGGCCAGCACGATGCTGCGCCTCACCTCCGGGGTCAAGGCAGGTACAGGGCGGGGGGACCGGGTCTGCTCGGCAGTTGCGACCTGCAAAATAACGGCTGTCGCTGCTAGACGCCGATCGCCTTCGCACGCTCTCAGCGGCGCCTCCCTTTTGAAACGCGACATTCCGATTTGGAATATGCCAATCTGGAATATCGATCGTGAGAGAGGGTGCCGGGCTGCCTCCTAACGACGCCGACGACCGCCTCGGGGCGCTGAAAGCCGCAATACGACGTAATTGTTGGCAATGCGGATGAGCTTGGTAGCCGGAAATAGGCCTCAGGACCTATCAACGCTTCGAATTGATCGCCTTGGCGAGGTGGGACAAGGTGGGTATACAACCGCCCGTCATGGCGAACATTCGTGAGAATGCGCGCCCCGGGGTAGTCCTATTCACGCTCCTGACGAGCGGCTGTCTTTCCACAGATGTGCCGGTCTCGTTTCGAAGCGTGGCTCCGGAGGAGCGTTCCAATGAACAAACCGAGGCGGCGAGCCTTTTGCCCTCCACTAGCACCGCCACTTCGGCACGCATGCAGGAGCAGCAGGGTCCGGTCGACTTGGCACCCCCGGTCGAGCCGTTCGGCGCAGCACCCGCGGCGGCTTCGCCGGCGGGCAGCGCGGGCATGGGCGGAGCTGCGAGTGACGACGCGGAAGCCAGCCCAGAGCCCTTCGATCCGTGCGCAGCCTCGGAGTTGCTGTGGTGCGAGACGTTTGAGGACGCCACGAGCGGTGAGTTCCCGAACGCGAGTCAGTGGTTGGCGGAGCTACCCGGTTGCGGCACTCATGTCGTGGACGAAACGGCAGGCGTGAGCTTCTCGGGCTCAAAGGCCCTGCGCGCGGATACGGGTGGTTATCCCGAGTGCATGCTGCATGCGGACTTGAGCGGTGAAACGGACGTATTCGTGCGTTCCTTCGTGCGTCTCGGTGCCGAGCCGGACTTGCTTGGGCAGTACTTCAGCCTGCTCGAATTGGGCCCGCTACAGAGCCAGGATGAGCCCGAGATCCGCGTGGGGCTGCGGCCCAATGACGGCAGCGGCCTGTGCCCGGAGTCTCCGGGCCTGGACGTGAGCGTGAGCGGTCTCCCGGACGGCTCCGCTACCGATTGTACGGGCTTCAGCTTCGAGGCAGAGCGCTGGTATTGCGTGCAAGCTCACCTGACGCGAGCCGAGGGGCTGCTGAGCGTCAGCCTGGCCGTGGATGGGGAAACCCTACTGGAACGAGAGTACACGACGCTGATTGAGCCCTGGAAGGGCAGCGGCTTGTATTTCAAGCTGGGCCGAGCCGCCTATGGCAGGAACGCCCTCGGCTCGATCTGGCACGATGATGTAGCCGTCGGCCGCGAGCCACTGCCCTGCGGTCCGTGACGGCATCCCAAATCTAGAAGCGAACGTCAGATCCTTTCACGCGCGAGGCTGGCCGATCGACGCGGGCGCTCGCACCAGCCCGCCCCGGGCTCGAAGCTGATGACCACACCGGTGAGGGATGAAACGCACGCGCCGGAAGCGCCGCCGCTCACGCAACGGCAGCCGCACCGTGAGCAGGCTTCCGGAGAATAAAATGCTCCGGCGCTCGAGGATATCGCACGAACAGAATGATCTGGCGTTGCTCGATGCCGTGCTCCATAAAGGCAACGTGAGGCCCCAGCTTCCAGTCCACCGAGCCATGGCTTCAAGGGCTTCCGGCCGCTAGTGTTCCGCAGCCAGTGACGGAGGAGTACGTCGTGAAACAAGACAATAGCCACACGGCCAAGGGCGGCGCTGCACCACCCGCTGGCACGGGGGACAAAGGGTCGGCTCAGCAGCGGAAGCCGAACGGCACGGGCGGCGGCGGAACAAGCAACAGCACGACAGATGGCGGCGCCACAGACGGCGGGGCCACCGACGGCGCAAGCACAAACGGCGTGAGGCCACCCAGCGAGCCCGCCTGGACCCGCGTGGTGGGCAAGCTACGGCACGGCGGAGAACGGTTGCGTAGCTTGCGCGACAAAGGGTTCAGCAAGGTCCAGCGCGCGCTCGGTAGCGCGAGCACGCGGCTGCCCCCCACCCCGCTCGGGGCCCTGTGCGGCATCGCCGATTCATTCGAGCTGACCGCCGAAAATGTGCTCCTGGGGTACGCTCAGGGGCTTTTCCCAATGGACTACCATGGCAAGTTGCGCTGGCACTGCCCTCCGGATCGTTTCGTCGTCTACCTGAGCGAGCTGCGCATTTCGTCAAACATGCGGCGTGAGCTCAAGCGGGCCAGCTACACGACTAGCTTTGATCGCGCACCTCGCGAAGTGCTGGACGCCTGCGCCGATGAGCGGGGCGAAGGCGAGGGCACCTGGCTGAGCGAGCGGCTCAAGCACATCTACATGGAGCTGTTCGAGATGGGCGCCATGCACACCTTCGAAGCCTGGCAAGGCGACAAGCTGGTGGGCGGAAGCTTCGGTGTCAGCATCGGGCGAGTCTGGACCTCGGAGAGCATGTTTCACCGCGCTCCGCACGCGGGAAAGGTGCAGTTCGCCGCGGCGGCGGCGCACCTGATCGAGCGTGGCTTCGAGTGCGTGGACGGGCAATGGTACTCGGAGCATTTCGCGCGCTTTGGCGCTCGGGAGGTGCCTGTCGCGGAGTACCGCGCCTGCTTGGCGCGGGGGATGGCGAACCCAGCGCGCTTGAATCCCGAAAGGCCTAGCCCCACGGTGGTAGTGGCGCCGTCGGGTACGGCGGCGAAAACCGAAAAAGGCGGCCAAAAGCGCAAGGGCACTGGCAGCGGCAACAACGCTCCGGCCATCTAAAAGGTCGCCCCGCGCCCGCCGGAGGATTAAAGTCGCTCACGATGATTGACGCATATGTCTTCACGACCCCAAACGGGTTCAAGGCGCTGATCGCGCTCGAGGAATTCGGCCTGCCTTACCGCATCAACTGGGTGGACATCACCAAGGGCGAGCAGATGTCGCCCGAGTATTTGGCGATCAATCCGAATAACAAGATTCCTGCGATCATCGATCGTGATGGCCCGGAAGGGAACCCCGTCACGGTGTTCGAGTCGGGTGCGGTGCTGACCTATCTGGCCGAGAAAACAGGCAAGCTACTCGCAAAGAGCGGCCCGCAACGCTACGCGGCGCTGCAATGGGTGTTCTTCAATGCCGGCGGGACGGGGCCGATGATCGGTCAGCTCGTCTACTACAAGAAGTTTGCTCCCGAGCAGGTCCCCGCGGCAATTGCACGCTTCGCGAAAGAGGTCGACCGTCTCTTCCTGGTGCTGGACAAGCGGCTCGGTCAAGTGCCGTATCTCGCGGGTGACTTCTCCATCGCCGACATCATGAACCTGACCTGGCCGCGCTCCGCCAGGAACTTCATCGGCATGGACCTCAGCGCGTATCCGAACCTCACGCGCTGGATGGACCAGCTCGAAGCTCGCCCCGCGTTCAAACGTGCGCTCGCGCTGGCGCCACCCGGTGCGGCGGTGCACTAGGCCCAGAGACCCGTCGAGTAAAACCACCCCCGGCCGGCGACACGTGTAGGATCGCCTGCCATGCCCCCCATTCCAGAGTGCCTTGGCTGCGGCGTGTGCTGCTTTTCGCGCCTCGGCACGTACGTGAGCGTATCCGGGGACGACTATGGCCGCCTCGCCGAGCGCGCCGACGAGCTGGTGTGGTTCGACGGCAATCGTGCGTACATGCGCATGGTCGACGGTCACTGTGGGGCATTGACCATCGAGGCCCATTCCGGTCAATTCGTGTGCAGCGCTTACGCGACACGGCCTGAAGTGTGCCGCGACCTCGCTCGCGGCTCGAGCGCCTGCCTGGGCGAAATCGAAACCAAAGGGCTAAGGCCGTTGTTGGCGCTCGGCACCCATGCCCGGCAGCTCACCCAGGTTCCTCGAGCTTGAGAGATCCGAGGCCCCGGCTCGCGGTGTCTGGAAATGGAGCTGCGTTTCTCACCGGGCCCCTCAGCTGTGGAAAATCGCTACACAATGGCTCACCGGCAGCATTTGGATTGACCACGTTGCGGCTCTCGAGGCTCGTCAATGTTAACCTTGGATAGGTCAATCCGGTGCTGGCTGCTCATTTGATGCGATCGAGAGTCGTGGTGCTGATCGTGTGTGGGGCACTGGCCTGGGTCAGCCCAGGTTTGGCACAGCCCGAAGCCGAGGTGGCTCCGGCGGCGGCCAGCGCGGAGGCGCAGGAGCAATTCGCGCGCGGCGTGGCGGCCTTCGAAGAGGGTAAGTTGCGCGAGGCCGTCGAGCTGTTCAAGGCGGCCGATGAGCTGGCGCCCAGCGCGCGGCTCAGCTTCAACATCGGCAAAGTGTACGAGCGCATGGGGGATAGCCGCGCTGCGCTGGCCGCCTATCGAGACTACCTCCGGCGGCTGCCCGAGGCAGAGAACCGTGACGAGGTGGGCCAGCGCATCGATGAGCTCGAAGGCACCCTGGAAGAGCTCGGAATTCAGCAGCTCAGCGTGTTCTCGACGCCCAGCGGCGCCACGGTCGTCATCGACGGCGTGTCTCGCGGTGTCACCCCCTGGACTGGCGAGCTTGCCCCGGGGGTGCACCACGTGGAGCTGCGACTGCCCGGGTATCAGATTGCAGCGCGTTCCATGGAGCTGCCGGCCGAGCACGCCATCGACCTGGTGGTGCCGCTCGAGCCGGGCGCCACGTCCACTGGGACAGCGCCAGTAAACGCCGCCGATGCTACAAATCCTAGCGCCACCGTTTTGGACGCACCTGACGCGCCGCCGCTGATGGGCGAGGCCAGCGTGGCCCCCATGCCCAGCTGGTGGACTTGGGCCCTTTTCGGCGGGTCCGCCGCGCTGCTCGTGGGCTCCGGCGCCTTCGAGCTCTCCCGTCGTGGCCTGGAGCAAGACGCGCGTAACACTCCGATCCAGATCGATTACCAGAACAAGTTCGACAGCATGGAAACACACCAGACCGCGGCGCGCGTGCTCTTGGGCGCTGGGCTCGTGGTCGGCGCCGTTGGAGCCGTGTCATTGTACCTGGACCTGGGCCAAGCAGATTCCGGCCAAGCCCAAGTGATGGCAACGTGCGGCCTGGATACGTGCCAGCTGCAAGCGGGAGGTCGTTGGTAATGCGCGCGCTGGAACGAACACGCCACCTCGGCTGGCGACACGTGTCGTGTGCGTTGATTGCCGCGTTCGTGGGTGCATGCGCGAATGATTTGGTTTTCGACCTCGAGGGCAAACTGTGCCGAGACAGCGATCCTCCATGCGTGCGGGGGTTTCACTGTGATGGGGACAATCTCTGCGTTCCCGATGACGAGGCCGCGGGCGCGGCGGGAACGGCGCCGTCGGCGGGCGCGGGCGGAAGCGGGAGCGGGCGCGGTGGGCGCGGCGGGAACAACGCCGGTGCAGCTGCCGGAGCGGCGGGCGCTGGCGGAGCTGGTGAAGTGGGCGACGCAGCGGCACCCGGCGGCGGGGGAGATGCGGGTTGCACGCCAGTCATGCTGTACGAGGACCGGGATGACGACCAAGTGGGGGACACCACGCGGAGGATGATGGGCTGCCCCACCCCGGGCTGGGTGGAGCAATCCGGGGACTGTCGAGACGATTTGAATGCTGTGCACCCGGGTCAGCTAAGCTATTTCGGTGAATCTTATCCCGACCCCGTCGAGTCGGCAGGCGTGTCGTATGACTACGATTGCAGTGACAACGAAGAGCCCGACCCTACTAATAATCCCCCGAGCACACCTCCTATGGGGGGATGTACGGGACTCTTGACCTGCACGGGTGCGGGCTATCTCCCAGCAACACCTGCTCGTTCGGGTATGGGTGTCGAACCGCGTTGCGGCAGCAACCTACGCCGGACCTGTATCTCGCCTGCGGCCTTGACGTGTCAAAACGAAGATGTCCCCGTAGCAGACCGCTTTCGCTGCAAGTGAGGCGCGAGCGCGGGGGCGCGAATCACCTTCCGCGAGATTGCGGCCAGGGATTCAACAGCTCGTCACGAGGCCGCGGAGTGGGACGGGTGGGCTTGGCGGGCGCGCTGGACGGCGCAACGGGAGGGCTAGCGCTGGGGCGGGCGCGCGGTCTCTTGGGGGCAGTGGTTGGGCTCGCGCTCGAGCCCATTTCCAGCTTGTCTGTGAAGAGCGGAGCACCGGGCAAGGGCTTGGTCGCGGGTCGGGATACGGGGGGCCCTGGCTCGAGCAACGGCGCGGCGGGAGGCGGCGCAGCCGGCGGCGTGCCGACCGCGGGTGAAACCGGTGCCTCGGGAGCCCCCACGGGCCGTGACTCCGTCACCCCGGGCGCAACTGCAACGTCTGGCCAAGCAACCTTGCCCGCCTTGCGCTGGCCCCCGGCCGCCACGAACCATATGACGCACAGCAACGCCAGCAAGGCCGCCGTGCCGAGGTAGCGGCGGCGAGCGCGGCCCTTGGCCTCCATGCCCCGCGGCCGCGACGCCGGCACCGCTGGCAAGACCAACGTGGGCAGGCCCGTCAAATCCGGAGCCTTTGCGCTCTGCTCCAATGCCATGCGAGTAGCGCCGTGTGGCCCGGTTTCGGAGACGCCACCCGCCATGGAGCCTGCAACCAACCCGGCGACGGGCACGACGGGCGCATGCCCGATGAGGGTACCGCGGGGCGCTCGACCGTGCGCGACGGCATCGAGCTCCCGCCGTACCTCGGCCATCGAGGCGTAGCGTTGCTCGGGCTGCTTGGCCAGGCACCTGAAGATGATGGCTTCGAGACCGGGAGATACCTGCACCGATGGGCTCAGTGACGTAAAGGGCCGCGGCGCGAGGTGCAGGTGCTGGTGCAAGATGGCGAGGTAGTGCTCGGCATTGAACGGTACGTAACCGGCGGCTAGCTCGTACATGATCACGCCCAGCGCGTAGATGTCGCTGCGGTGGTCGATTTGACCGCCCAAGATCTGCTCGGGAGACATGTAGTGCGGCGTCCCGATGATGACACCGGCTTGGGTCAGCTTGCTCGTGGCCGCGTGGGCCATCTGGGCCACGCCAAAGTCGAGCACCTTGATGAAATCCTCGCCCTTGCGATCAATGACGAAAATATTCGCCGGCTTTAGGTCGCGATGCACGATGCCCGCCTGATGCGCGGCCCCCAGCCCCTCGGCGATCTGGCTGGCCAGCGTCAGGATGCGCGTCCCAGGCAACCCGGACTTCCCCTCGATCAGCGCCGAAAGCGGGCTGCCCTCCAGAAACTCCATCACCAGATAGGCCGCACCGTCGGAAAGCGCGCCAAAGTCGATGATGTCGATGATGTGCTCATTGCCCACCGCCGAGGCCGCCTTGGCCTCGAGCAAAAAGCGCTGAGGCGCCTCGGGCAGCTCCGCGACGTCCGCGCGAATGATTTTGATCGCGAGCTTCTTACCGAGAATCTTGTGGCGGCACTGATACACCCGCCCCATCCCGCCCTCGGCCAGCAGCTTCTCGACCACATACCGCTGGTCCACTACGAGCCCCGCGTAAGCGTCCTCAGCCTTGCCGCGCGGCTTGGGCGCCGCTGCTGGCTGGCCCAAAGCGTCGTCGAGCATCGCCTCGAGCTCGCTCGTTTCCAGCCTGCCCGCCTCGGGTTCGGGCGCATCCGCTGAGCCAACGGCTGGATTGAGCCCCGGGGTTGCTTTCATCGTCCGCAGCTAAGCATAGCGGACTAGCCGTGGTTGAGCCTTTGGGGACTGGCTCTCGCGCCACTACGCCACGGGGCAGCATGGCCATGACCGGCGGGGATCCACGCTGAGCGGAACGCCATCCCACTTCGCCTTACTTGGGCAGCGTTTTCACCCGATGTAGTTCTGTAACCCCCGCGCGAGCGCCGCGGGGCTGATGGGGAAATGACGCATTGGGAGCATGCAAAGCTCGACTAATACGGGTATAGAGAGGCGTTATGCTTGGGGCGATACTCGAAACGGTCGCGTCCCCGGGCCAATCACCTGGGGCACTAGTGAGCGCTCGGCTCATGCGCTCAGCCCAAAGTTATGACTTCCACCCGACTTGCCGTCAGCAACAGCCACGGCGTTGAACGAGACTGAAAGGAAATTTTATAATGCGTAGACTAGTAACCTTAGGGGCTTGCTCTTTGGCAGGGGCCCTGGCGATGGCGGGCTGCGGCGATGACGATGTGGTGCCGGGCGGTAGGGCAGGTAGTGGGGGCACTGGCGGGCGCGCAGGCAGCGGCGGCGTCGGGGGCAGCACTGCCGGTACAGGCATGGGCGGCAACTCGGGCAGCACGGCGGGCGCCCCCGTTGGCGGCAACGCTGGCCAAGGCACGAGCGGTAACGCTGGCAATGCAGGTAATGCTACCGGCGGCAACGCTGGCGATCCGGGTGACGGCGGAGTGGTGCAACCTTGCACCGGACCACTTGCAAACGTGACCGGCGGCTGTGTCGAGCTGAGCGTGCCGGTGGAGATTGTCGTCTCTGACGCTGCGCCTCCCGAGGCTGTCACCAGTCTGTTCCAGTTTCAAGACCTCGATGTCGACTTCAGCAACGCCGTGATCACCTTTCGGATTCGAGCGCTGACATTGAACGACAATTTCTTTATCCAATTCTTCTCCCAGGATACGACGGGTTTCAGTTTCGATTCTACAGGTGGCTTCCACAACCTGAATGCAGGCGGCGGTTTCGCCAACGCAGACGACTTCGTGGACCTCGTCTACGATCTGTCCGCAGTGGCGCCTGCGCCGATCATCGGTGTCGGAGACGCCGGTATCGCTGATCCGACCGCCTTCGACAAGAGCTCGATCCGTCAGTTTGGCGTCCAGGTGGGGGCAAATGAGAACTTTGTCGGCAGCGAGACGGTCACTGTGCTCATCGACTCGATCACCATTGAGGGAGATGGAGGCGAATTCGACGACGTCGAGTTCATTGTCGACGAAGAGGGATTCGTCCTCAACACCGGCGCCGGTTCGCAAGAAGGGGAAGTCATTCACCACCCCTAGTCGTCCCCGGGCGGGGGGGGTGTCCCGCCCCCGTTTGTACAAGGGGCGAGCAAGGCTCGCCGCTTCGCTTTTGTGCGGCCGACCATGGTGCCTCAGGCGCGGCGGCTCGCGCGCGTGGAAAGGACCAGCCCGACGCCGCCCAGCACCGCTGCACCGGAGAGGATGAGGCGCGCGCCGAGCGGCTCGTCGAGGAAG
>JANOIG010000231.1:0-1635 GCA_031407405.1 Deltaproteobacteria bacterium | reverse complement strand
CGACAATCCGCCAGGCCTGGGAAAGAAGTACGACATCATGGAAATCGAGGCCGAGCGTCGCTACGGCTACGAGTGGGGCGGCAGCTACGCAACGAAACTATTCACCTACAGCGATCGAGTCGGCTACTAGGTCCGGGCCGGCGCGCCCCAGACGGGTTCTAAAAAGAAATTGCTGGCGCCTGGTGGGGGCCGGACCAAGATTGCGTTCATGAACGGGGCGGGGCGAAAATCGGGAAAATCGCGAGGGTGGCTGGGACGACAATCCTTACGTGGCGCGGGTGCGGCGTGGGGGTTCTTGTTGCGCGTGACCACGCGCGGATTCTTCGGCGAGTTGGGCGCCAGTCTTGGTAGCGGACTGCGCTCGACCCTGCTCCGGCTTGGGCGGCGACGATCCGGCGCAAGCCGGTGGTTGCGGCTGAAGGCCTTCGTACGGTTCAAAGCCAACCCCGCGCTGTCCCGGCCGCCCGAAGGCAACGCGCCGCCGAAGAGCTTGCCGCTGGTCTTTCCTTACCAGCCGCCCCCGTCAGCGCGTCGGCCCCTGCACCCGCCGGCCCCCTGACTCGTCGTAGGCCACCGGAAGATTCGCGCTCATCAGTGCACGACCGATGACAGGTAGCGGTCAAGCCAGGGCAGTATCTCGCGAGCCCCCACCTCGACCGGAACTCCGTGACCGATCTCGAGCACCGTGTGCTTCTTTTGCTCTGGTGGTGTTCCAAGCAGGTCGAACAGGGGCCGTTGCGCCGTTTCAACCGGATTTTTGAAGTCGTGGCGTGCGTTCAGCATCAACGTCGGGATGCGTATGCGCGGCGCGTAGTTAATAGCGTCGATTTCGGGAGCCACGTCAGACCAGATCCAAATTCCCGAGCCCTGCAGCACACTCAGCTTCAGCCGCGGCTCGAGGGCGGTCAGGAGCACCGCAGCAGCACCTTGGCCCACCGCATAGAACGTGAGCTGAGTCCGATCGATGTCGGATCGGGTTTCGAGATAGTCGATGCATCGCCCGAGATCTCTCGACCACGCGATTCTGAGCTCGCGTACTTCGTTGGCACCCATCGTGCCTGCCGCTGTCTGTCGTTCGTAGGTCCCCTTGTAAATTGGATAGACGAAAGCTCGTCCGCTACGAACGATGGGCTCGCCCCAGGCCAGCGACAGCTCGCGACTAGAGCGCGCAATGGATGCGTCCCCCGGCGGGAAAAAGATGACGGTCTGGTACGGCGGCGCTGCGTTCTCGGGCAGGAACAGATACACGCGCAGGCGCTCCCCGCCGTACGCGGCATCGAGTGTCACGCTCTGTTTCTGCCACGCGTCCGTGTGCGAGGTCTGCTCGACCTCGACGTTCAGCGCTGAGCGGTCATAGGCATACAGCCTGCGATACACCTCGAAAACATCATCGCTAACCGGTTTTTGCTTGCGAACGTCACGACCGAGCTGCTCGAGGCGGACGGCGGCGGTCACGGCGGGCCGCAACGGACGGCTATACTTCGCAAGCCGGAAGCCGTAGCCGGGCGCCCGCTCGAATGCTCCTTTCACATCAGAGTTGCTAAACATGCGCATGGCGTCGTTCCACGCGCCCCCCAGAAGAAAGCGGCCGCCGTTCATTTCGTTCCAGCCCCACTCCCTCACGTTGCCCGCCAT
>JANOIG010000209.1:0-53185 GCA_031407405.1 Deltaproteobacteria bacterium | reverse complement strand
TACGGGAGCAGAGCGTAGTTCTTCGGCTCGTGAGACAACATGGCCGCGTAGCGCCCGTCAAACTCGAGCTGAACATGCCGCGGCAAAAGCGCTGCGACTTCGGCGACCACGCGCCGCTCGTCAGCCTCCTTGAAGGTATCTGGCACTGCAAAGTAGACACCGTCGGTGTCGGCTTCGAGCAGCCTGACGCCGCGTTCACCGAGCTCTCGACACATGAAGTCGAGCAGCTCGCGGCCGCGCCGCGTGACCTCGTTGGCGGCGTGAACATCGGCAAAGCGCGTGAGACTGACCGCTCCCAAGTAGCCGTACGCCGAGTTGACGACGATCTTCATCGCTGCGGACAGCGCCTCCTGGGCGTGGCGCTCGCTCGAGTGAAGCGCGAGGGCGCGTGCGCTGCGCTTGGCGTGCAACCGCTGCTCGACGAGCCGCTCGATCAGCGCCAAGAGCACGCCCAGGTGGTCGCGCCGTGGGCCGATTTGATACTGGCGCATCAGGGACGGATACAGGCTCGCCACATCCGCTTTCACCACACGCTCGGCGACGCCCGAGGCAAACAAGTGCAAGGCAGCGCCGGCGTGCGGCGTGCCATCGCTCGGCGCGGGCGCGGGTAGCGCGACGCCGGCACGCAGGTAGGCGCGCACCAAGAGCGGGTCGAGCACACCCGTCGCGGGCCCTGCGTCCGCCAACCGCTCATAACGCCGTGGTGCCATCTGCGCGAGGGCGAAGGCAGCCCCACCGAGCAAGCGCCCGAGGCCTGCGGATTCGATCACGTCGTCGGCCGCGTAGCGTCGCACTCGCTCGGGATCCGATCGGAAGACGTCGTAAACGCGCGCTCCGGGTACGTACTCTCGGGTCTGGGACGCCAAGCCGAAGTGTTTCGCCAGAACCTTGAGCCCGTGACCCGGTAGATCCCGCGCGGAAAAATCGTGCCGGCGCACGGCATCGAGGGTGTCGATGAGCTCGCGTCCGGGCACCGTGTATCGGGACCTATGCAGCCTCGAGTGCTGCGCTCCCACGAGGGCCGAGCCGCGAGCGGCGGGGCGTTGCCGCAGCCCTGGACTGCCGGCTCTGCCCAGGGCCAACGCCACGCCCAAGCGCCGGGCGCGGCACGCGAGGAACGGCAGATCGAAACCGTGCAAGTTGTGGTTCTCGATCACGTCGGGGTCACTGGCCTGCACCCGCTGCACCAAGCGTAGCAAGAGAGCGGCCTCTGCCGAATCATCACTGCCCTGGGCTTCGAGGATTTCGGTCTGTCCGTCGCCGTGGCGCAGCGCCACGAGGAAAATCCGATCGTTATCCGGATCGAGGCCCGTGGTCTCGAGATCCAGCTCGAGGCGAGCCAGAGCATCGAAGCGCAGGTCACGGAAGTAAGTGCGCCCTGTCGCCACCAGGTACTGCTCTTCGGGGGGCAGGCTGAGCACGGCGTTGGGGCCGAGCTGGCGCAAGCTAGCGAGCGGGTGGCCCAGCCGCCGCGCCGCGCCCCGCAGCACGGCCGCCGTAAGGGCGCGTCCATCCGCCGCGTCCACCCGAAAGCGCAGCTCACCCGGACCTCGAAGCTCGCGGTAGCGAACGGTGCCCGGCACCTCCGGGCCGGCCTCCGGCTGAAGCTTGGCGCCCAAGTGAGCCAAGTCGTCGAGCCTCGCTAGCAGCAACCACGGACGGAAAGTATGGTCTTCGCGTATGAGCCGACCCGTCTCGGGCAAACGCCTCCACACCAGCGCCTGTCCCGTTGGCTCGGCCCAGACGGAGACGATTCCGGCGGTCCGATCCCAACCCCAGAGCCATTCGTCTTCGATAGTCACGGCTGAGCTCCCGTACCATGGGGAAAGAGGCTTGCGCCGGCCGGTAGTCCATTCAATCCTGCAGAAGTCACCTTGTCTTCGGAAAAAGAGGAGTCCCCAGCGATGAGCCATTCGACCCCTGATTTTTCCATTCGGCGCCTGGGTGAGGCCCGCATCAAGTCTCCCATTGCGCTCTCGACGGTCGACGACGACGGCCTGGCCGACTACGTCCGGGACGACCAGCGCGTCGCCTACGACATCGAAACGACGCTGAAGGATGCGTCACAAACCATCGAATCACGAGGCCTGCTCGAGAAGGCCGGGCCGCGTGAGCTGATCTATTTCGATCCGAGCAAGGTGCACGCTGGCATCGTGACCTGCGGTGGCTTGTGCCCGGGCTTGAACAACGTGATTCGCGCCTTGGTCATGACGCTCTGGTACCACTACGGCGTACGGCGCATCAGCGGTATTCGATATGGCTACCACGGGCTCTTACCCGACCTGAAATTGCCCGTGAAAGAGCTGACGCCGGACGGAGTTTCCGACATTCACCGCTTCGGTGGCACGGTGCTTGGCGCTTCGCGTGGTGGTGGCGACCGCACGGGCGAGCTCGTGGACGCCATGGAGCAGCTGAACCTGAGCATGTTGTTTACCATCGGCGGTGATGGCACGCAGCGCGGTGCGCTGCACCTTGCGGACGAGATCGAGAAGCGTGGCCAGAAGCGGGTGGTGGTCGGCGTGCCCAAGACGATCGACAACGACCTCAGCTTCGTCGAACGGTCGTTTGGATTTGAAACGGCGGTGTCGCGCGCCGTCGAGTCTGTCCAGGCTGCGCATGTCGAAGCGCGCGGCGCCATCGATGGCATTTGCGTGGTCAAGGTGATGGGGCGAGAATCTGGCTTCATTGCAGCGCACACCGCGCTGGCCACCAACGACGTCAATTTCGTGTTGGTGCCCGAGGTGCCCTTTGACCTCGAGGGAGAAAATGGCCTCTTGGCGCACCTCGAGCGGCGCATCGAGTCGCGCCACCACGCGGTCATCCTGCTCGCCGAAGGTGCCGGCCAACAATACGTCACAGGGAAGGGACAAGATGCTTCCGGCAACAAGAAGTTGGGGGACATAGGCACGTTTCTGATGGACCGCATCGTGCAACATTTCGCGGACAGAGGACGCGAAATCACGCTGAAGTACATCGACCCGAGCTACATCATCCGAGCCGCGCCCGCGAACCCCACCGACGCCATCTATTGCGCTCGCTTGGGGACGAACGCCGTGCACGCCGCCATGTCCGGGCGCACCGCCTGTCTAGTCGGCCTCGTCAACCACCGGCTCGTGCACGTGCCGATCAGCCTGGCAACCGCGCACCGCAACCGCCTCAATCCGGAGGGGCCCTTGTGGCGCGACGTGATCGAGACGACGGGACAGCACCGGATGACGAATGCGCCTCTGAAGTGACAGTATCTGGAAGGGGAGGATCTGCAACGATAGAGTCTGCAAGGATAGAGTTTGCGATGATGCTCGCGTCCTCGGACGCCAGCCGAACCCTTTGCATCAACTCGATCACCCGTTTGTTCTTGAGCGCGCTCTGCAACTCGCTCTGTAGCTCGCGTTGCCGGTTCCGTAGCTCGCCCTGTCGATCACTCCTGAGCTCTTTCTTCTTTGTCGCTTGGCGTTCTTCGGCCTGCTCTGTGGCTTGCTTTACTTTTTCTTGCGAGTCAGCCGCCTTCCGGCGCGCCTTGACTTGCTGATACAGCTCGCGCCTTCGGACCTTGGCCGCTTCTTTCAGCGCAAGGTGCTTTGGATCCTGCGCGCGCCACGCCTTGGCCTTTTGATACGCCTGCTGGCGGTAGTGACGCGCCAGCTCCTTGCGGGACAAGATCACCCGGGTTTCGGACTCGGCCAGGGGCGCTTGTTCTTCGGCCCCCGTCACGTCGGGACGTATTCTCGAGCTTGTCATTGGTGGGCCTCCGGTACTGAGTGTAAGTTCAGTAGTAGCCCATTCCCTCGTCCAATACCAAGGGATATCGCGTCCGGCGATGTCGACGCTGGCGGATACCGATTAGTCGGCCCGATGCTTCTCCGCGCTCACTACCTTGGACACGAAATGCGGCTCCACCGCGCAGACGCGAAAGCCCGAGTCTTCCAGCAACACTCTCAAATCGTCCCGCAGGTAATCGGCGAAAAACGGCTCGTGCAGGTCTTTGGAGAACTGATGCAGGGCGGGTGAAATCTCGGGCGAGTCGCTGGGCTGAGCGGCGTCTTGCAGCACGAACAGGCCACCGGGGACGAGCACGCGGCGTATCTCGCTCAATACCTTGCGGCGCACCCGTCGCGGCAGCTCATGCAAGAGGAAGATGCTGGTGACGACATCAAAGCTTCGATCGCCGAACGGCAGGGCTTCGGCGTTAGCCACTTCGATGCGAACACGCTCATGAGCGGTGCTGCTCGCCGCCGCGGCTTGCGCGAAGCCCTGGTACCAGGGGCTCAATTCGACGCCGACGAGCTCGGAGCCCGGCAGGCTGCACGCGGCCTGCCCCAGGAAGCGACCCGTGCCTGCGCCCACGTCCAAGAGCCGCACGGGGCCCTGCGGTTTCCGGCGGACCACCTCGGCCAAGGTTTGCCGTCGCATGACATCGGCGCAGCCAATGAACAAGAGCTCCACTCCCAGATCGTAAATTTGGGCGGAGTGGCTGCTGAGGTAGCCGTCGGTTTGCCAGTGAAAATTTCTTCGGTAGTAGGCGGGGTAGGCCTCGAGGTTTACGTTGCCCGGCAGATCACGGTGGTCTTTGGCTTTGATGCGGCCGAGCACACTCGGCAGGTCCAAGAGCAGACGCGGCAGACGGCGGGCGTACGCCCGGAGCGGGAGGTCGAGCAAGAGCTGCATGGGATACAGGCCGCGCCGCGCATTTTCGAAGTCTCGAGCGAGCAGCCGCCGGTAGCGACGGCGCACACTGCGCACGAGCGCTTTGTTCGGCGCGGAACGCGGCCCGGCCATGGCAAAAGTGAGCCGCTGCAGGCCGAGCAATGGCAAGCGAATCGCCTCGTGCAAGGCCATGTAACGAGCCCATGACAACGCAGCGCCGGGTCGTTGGGCGAAGCCGGACGACAGGAGGGAGCCCTTCGCCAGCAGAGTGGCCATCTGATACTTCATAGGGCCAACGCCTGCCGCGGCAAGCACTGGGGCGTTTCATAGTGGCTCATTGTTCCGGACTGATTGCTTGATGTTGGCAAGGAGCGGCGGCCTGCTGGTGAGCCCGATGCTTTCTGATATTTTGATGTATGCCGGGTCCCGTTGAGCCAGACGCTCCTCCGACGAGCTCCGTTCGGCGAGCTAGCCTTTCCGGTCCGAGCCCGAAGTCCGACTGGGTTGCGCCGCTCTGGCGGGGTTTTCGCCGCGCGCGTCATGCGCTCTGGGGCTTGTTGTTGGTCTTGATGGCTGCGGGCGCCGCCCTGCACGAGCTCACCGCGCACTCATTGCTGGCGAGGCTGGTCTGGCTTGGCGGTGTCGTGGTTCTTATCGGCGTTCCACTCCGTCATTTGCTGGGGTTCAAATGCCCGCGCTGTGGCTGTGCCTATCTAGCCACCGGGGGTTGGACCGATTTCTTGGGGGTGGGCCGCATTCTATGGGCCAGGCGCTGCGGCAACTGCTCGCTCCCCGCCGGTGCCGGTGCGCCGAGCTCTGCGGACTCCCTCAGAGCCTCGGCACGCTCGGCTCGAGCTAGCGACATGCCGGCGTCATCGCGCCCGACGGCGTGACGCGCTCGGGAACCACCGCGCTCGAGAAGCACTGGAGGCGACTGGGGGGCCCTTGACCGCCTCCGGAAACCCTCCGGAACACCTCCGGAACACCTCCGGAACTCAGCGGCCGGTGCTCGCTCCCTCGTGCGGGGGGCTCGGCGCGGCGAAGTGCTCGGGTTCAACGCGCCGAACCCCCATAAGGGAGGACCTCTCTGTGATGATTGGTTAGTGGTTAGGATTTGGATTTCCGTGCACCAAAATCTCTTCCGATCGTAAAAATCGAGAAGTCTTACGCTTCTGGGTGCGCCGCGGGGCCCAAACGGTCAGACTGGCGCGCCGTGACCACCGTTCAGCTCAGGCGATCGAAGCACGGCCAACCGGCCAGTCGACGGGCGGACTTTCTTCCGACCTGTCGCGAAGACATGCAGGCTCGGGGCTGGGAGCAGCTCGACATCCTCATCGTGAGCGGTGACGCCTACGTGGACCACCCCGCCTTTGGTCCCGTGCTGATCGCCAGGTTCTTGGAGCGGCGCGGCTTCCGTGTGGGTTTTATCGCACAGCCTGACTGGCAGAGCCCCGAGGCGGTTTCACGCATGGGGCGGCCGCGGCTGTTTGTCGGCGTGAGCGCGGGCAACCTCGACTCGATGCTGAACAAATTGACCGCGCAGAAGAAGGTGCGCAGTGAGGATCAATACAGCCCGGGAGGTCAGACCAACCAGCGTCCGAACCGGGCGACCATCGTCTACTCGAACCTGTGCCGCCAGGCGTTCCCCGGTTTGCCGATCGTGCTCGGCGGTATCGAGGCGTCGCTACGCCGCATTGCCCACTACGATTATTGGATGGATCAGCTGCGGCGCTCGATCCTCCTGGATAGCAAAGCCGACCTCTTGGTTTTCGGCATGGGCGAACGGCCTGTCTGGGAAATCGCCCGCCGCCTAGACGAGGGTGAGCCCGTAGCGGCGCTGCAGGACGTGCGGGGTACGGCGTTTCCGCTCAAGAACCGTGAGGCGTGGCAGCCATTGGCGGCAGATCCCAGCCGCTACGTGACCGACGGCAAGGTCGTGGTGCTGCCTTCCTTCGAGGAGCTCCAGACGGACAAGTTGGCATTTGCTCGCATGAGTGGGGAGTTTCAGAAAGAGACCAACCCCGGCAACGCGCGCCCCTTGCTTCAGGCGTTTGGCGACGAGGCGGTCTACTTCAACCCCCCAGCGGCGCCCCTCGACGAAGCCGCCATGGATGAGCTGTACGACTTACCGTTCATGCGCCAGGCACATCCCGATTATTCGGAGCCCATTCCTGCATTTGAAACCGTCAAGCACTCCATCGTGACGATGCGGGGCTGCTTTGGTGGCTGCAGTTTTTGCAGCATTACCGAGCACGAGGGTCGGGTCATCCAGAGCCGCTCTGCCGACAGCGTCTTGAGGGAGGTAAGGGCGCTGTCCCGCATGCCGGACTACCGCGGCATCATCAGCGACGTGGGTGGCCCTACCGCGAACATGTATCAGATGCGCTGCAAGAGTGAGCGCATCGAAAACGCCTGCCGCCGGCTGTCCTGTGTGCACCCGAAGATCTGCGAAAATCTGGTGACCGACCACCAGCCGCTCATCGACTTGTTGCGGCGCGTGCGCGAAGAAAAAACCGTGAAGCGAGCGTTCATCGCCTCGGGTATCCGCTACGACCTGGCGAACAGGAGCCCCGAATTCATCAAGGAGATGGCCACGCACCACACCGGAGGGCAGCTCAGCGTCGCGCCGGAGCACAATGACGAAGGGGTGCTCGATAAGATGAAGAAGCCTCCCATCGAGCACTATGAGCGTTTCGCTCAGGCCTTCTGCCAGGCCAGTGAAGACGCCGGTAAAGAGCAATTCCTGATCCCCTATCTGATCACCGGCCACCCCGGCTCTGGCGTGACGGATACGATTGAGCTGGCGCTGTATCTGAAACGCAACAGGCTCAAGCCGCGCCAGATCCAGGATTTCATTCCGACGCCAATGGCGATGGCGACGGCCATGTACTACTCCGGTTATGACCCCTTCACCTTGAAGCCGGTGAGCACGGTGCGTTCGCTGCGCGAGAAGCGCCAGATGAAGGCGCTGGTTCTGTACTGGGACCCGCAACATTGGCCGCTCGCACGCGAAGCCTTGCAGCAAGCGCGTCGAACGGACCTGATTGGCTCCGGGCCAGATTGCCTCATACCCGCCGGGAGCCGACCGGCGCCTGGGGCGGGTGGGGCGCGGGCACAACCCAGGCTTCCCTCGCTGACTTTTGGTAAGGGGCCCGGCGGTCCGTCGCGCCCACGTGCCACGAAAAGTTTCTCCAAAGACAAGCGACCGGCTCGCCCGTCTTAGCAGCGCCCACGGCAGCGCTGCTGGCCTGCGGCACTAGAAGAAGCCGGGGCAAGTTCCGAGGACGCCGATGCAGCTCGCTGGCGGTGGCCGGCGCGCAGCGAGCTCTGCCCGCAGAGCGTCCACCGCTTCCGGGTCATTGGCCACCGCGCAGCGCACTTTCGACATGAGCTGGTCGCTCTGATCGAACAACGCGGCCACACACGCATCGAATTCGCTGACGCGGGCCGAGCACGAGCGCAGGGCCGAGCACTCCGTTTCGTCAATCTCGAACTCCGGCGGTCGCGCTGCGGCCGTGCGCGACTCGGCGGCGAGCGACACAGACACGCAATCACTGACGGCCAGGTTACACAATAGGTTATCACCGCTGTCGAGGTACATCTGCGTGCATTCGACCGTGCTGAGCCGGCGGTTGTCGAAGCGCGCCGCCAGCTCCTCATTCAA
Source organism: Deltaproteobacteria bacterium (assembly GCA_031407405.1). Lineage (GTDB taxonomy): Bacteria > Myxococcota_A > Polyangia > Polyangiales > Polyangiaceae > SZUA-265. The sequence goes on along the minus strand of JANOIG010000209.1, from coordinate 44,877 downwards.
GCTCTTGCACAGGGCTCGATGCTCGCTGCCGCTCAGCGCCTCGACACGCTCGCCCTGTTCTTCCGGTGGGTCCGACGTCGACCCCTGATCTGAGAATGGGTCTTGAATCCCACAGCCCACGCACAGAGCGCTTCCGACCAGGAGGGCGCTGGTGCTCAGCACGGCCATCGCGTGGGTGCTAGCCCCGACCTGACCCTCGGACCTTGGGCGAGGCGACGGCGACAGCGCCGAATTCAGGATCTCGTTCATGTCCCTCGAGTGTACATGGCTCGAGAGCCTCGGGACGTGTTATTCTCGCTGCCAGATGCCGACAAGGATTCACTGGCGGAGTCGCTGCTACGCCTGGGCCGTATCACTCGCGGCGCTGGCGTGGTTGCCGAGCGCGCACGCCACCTATTCCATCGTGGCGAGTGACCGCGTCACGCTTCAGAGCGGCGGCGCCGGCACGTCCTGCCTCGGCGGTAGTGACGTGTACATCATTTATGGCTCTGCGCCGGGCGTCGGTGTGATCCACGCTCAGGCGTTGTTCAGCGCTGCGGGCCGCCAGAGAGGCACGGGGCTGCTTCTCGATGGCCAAAGCCCAGCCAACATCATCGCAGCGCTCATTGATCCCGATTTTGATGACCAGGCGGATTCGCGACAGTACGCCGTGGTGGACGTGACCGGGAGGGTTGCGGCCTTCACGGGGGACGACGCGCAGAATTTTGCCGCAGATGTTCAGGGGCAGCTCGCCGAATATACGTATTCCGTCCAGGGTAACATCCTGACCAGCAGCGCGGTGCTGTCGCAGGCCGTTCAGGCCTTCGAAGCGGGCGGCTGTGACCTGGCCGAGCGCTTGCTGCGTGCACTGGTGGCCGGCGCAGAAGGGGGCGAGGGTGACAGCCGCTGTACCGGTGATGGCATTCCTTCAGACTCTGCGTATCTGCAGGTCGATGTTCCCGATGTGCCCGCGGGCGACTTCTTGTCCCTGCGCGTACCGAGCTCGGGAAATGAAAATCCGTTGGTCGAGCTTCAAGCTTTGTTTGACGAGTGGCGAGCAGACAATCCGTGCGCCGCTCGGCCGCCGGATGCGGGGGTTGAGGGCATGGATGCCGGCATCGGCGCTCCCGTCGACGCGAGCACTGAGCCCGCGGCGGGGGGCGCAGCCGCAACGGCGCCGGCAGGCAGTGTCGCTGGTGCTGCCGGTATTGGCGGAGGCACTGGCTCGGGAGCCACGGTCGGAGCCAATCAGGGGAACGCGGGTGTGAGCAGTGTGCCGTTGGCCGGCCCCGCCTCGCCGGCGAGTTGTGCTTGTCGTTCTACTGCGGGCGCAGGCAGCGGAATGGCCGCCGCAGGGCTGCTCAGCCTGGCGCTGTGCAGCGTTGGCCTGCGCCGCGCTGTCAGGCGCCGTCGCTAGTCGAGCCTGAATCTCGCGCGGCTGGACTGGATCCTCGCCGCAATGGCTTCGCGGGGGGATGGCATTACGCCACGCGGTGCATTCTGCGACAACAAAACTGACAAACGCCCTGCGCGTGTAGAGCGCGCTTTCGACGTGCACGAGACATGGCATGCTGAGGGCAAACCATTTCCGAGGCCGCTCTCGATCGTGGCCGGTGAGGAACACCATGCCGGATACCGTGCACAGCAGTTTTCTACGAGCAGCCTACTGGTGTTTCACTGGCTGCTGCCTGCTCGGCCCAGTGGGTTGCAACTCCATTCTGGGTATCGGAGGCACCGCGCTTCTTTGCGAGGGCAGTGTCTGCGAGGGCTCGAGCCAGGCGGTGACGCAGGCCGAAGTGGTGTCCAGCTTGGGCGGCTCTCCGCGAGTGGATGCGGGCGCCAACGGAAGCGGCGTTGCGTCGGGCTCAGATGCGAGCCCGGGCAACTCCGATGTCGAGCTCGCTACCGCGGTCGCGGCTGCCTGCGGCGAACAGCCCGTGGGAGAACCGTTTTGTATCGGCCCCCACCGCGTCACCTGCGGCGTGACTCCTCTGGACACCGAAGTCAACGTGTGCGCCAGTGCTCGCCATTGCGCGGACGGTAGCGGCTCGGCGTGCGCCGCGTGTTCGGAGCTCGGGTTTGTCTGTCGCGGCGCACAGCTGTGGGGTTGTGACCCGGCGCTCGGCAGCGTGGTGGTGCTCGCCAGCTGCGGCAGCACCGAGCTGTGCGATGCGGCGGTTGGCGTTTGCCAGGAGCCGGCCTGCGCGCCCGCGGAGGTGCGCTGTCAGGGCACTCAGCTTCAGGTTTGTAATGCGGCCCGAAGCGGATTTGACAATTTGGATGTCTGCCTGAACGCGGCGCTCTGTGACGCGGCGGCGGCGGCTTGCCAGGCCGCAGCATGCACCCCGAATGAAAGGCGTTGTCAGGGCGCCAATCTGCAGGCGTGCAATGCGAGTGGCACGGGATTCGAGCTGCTCGAGCCCTGTGCCAGCGCCAGCCTGTGTGACGCCGAGGCGGGCAGTTGTGGAGCACAGGCCTGCAGCCCGGGGCAACGGCGTTGCCAGGGTGCGCTGGTGCAGGAGTGTAATCCTTTGGGCAGCGCTTTCGAGACGCTCGATACCTGCCTCAGCGCCGCCCTGTGTGCCGCCGCTGGGTGTAAGGCGCCCGCCTGCGCGACCGGTCAGCGGCTATGCCAAGGTGCCGAGCTCCAAGTCTGTAACCCCGACCGCAGCGGATTTCTGTTCGAAGACCAATGTGGCAGCGCCGCACTGTGTGACGCGGCGTCGGGGCTCTGCACCGCACCGGTCTGTGCCGCCAACCAGCGCCGCTGCCAGGGTGCGGCGCTTCAAGTCTGCAACTCGGGTCGCAGCGCCTTCGTGCTGCAAGAACAATGCGCGAGCGCCGCCCTATGTGACTCGAGCGGCGGAGCGTGCGTGGCGCCGGCCTGTGCCGCCGGTGAGCGGCGTTGCGAAGGTGCGGCGCTTCAGGTCTGCAATTCGGCTCGCAGCGGTTTCGTGCTGGACTTACAATGCAGCAGCGCTGCCCTGTGCAACGCTGAAACCGGGACGTGCGGGGCTGTCGAGTGTGCCGCGGGCGAGCGCCGTTGCCGCGGCAGAAGGCTGGAGCAATGCAGCGCCGACGGGAGTCGCTTCGAGCCGCTGCAGGAGTGCGACAGCCCCCGGGAGTGCAACCAGGCTGCAGGAAGCTGCAATATTTGTGTGCCCGGGGCGCGCCGCTGCGCCGATGCCAGCACCGTCGCGGTGTGCGATGCTTCAGGGCAGACCGAAAGCAGCTCGGCCTGCGGCCTACTCGAGGGCTGCCAAGGCGGGGAGTGCCGCCTGCTCGGAGCGCTTTAGAGGCCCCGCTCGGATTTGCCCAGCCGCGGTCGGCGGGGCCGGGTAGTGCTCCGGCCCCGCGACGAGCTCACTTCTTCTTGGCAGCGCCGGTGCTGGCGCCCTGGCTCATCTTGGCGTTGGCGGCCGCCTTTTTCTGATCCTTGTTGGCGTCACCTTGCTTCTTGTTCTTGTCTTTGGCCTTTGGAGATTTGTCGCCCATGGAGAACACCACCTATGGTTAGAGGTGGGGTGAGCATCGGTGGTTCCCACTGAAATGTCCATCACGCCACAGCCCAGCCTGGCCACTTCTTTTCTGATTGTAGGTGTGTCCGGGGGGCTAACGGCTCAACGAGGTCAAACGCCGCACGTGCGGCACTCCGCTACGACCGTCGCGGGGTGCATGCGCTGGGTTGGGGAGCCCCGGAACAGACCCTCACCTCGTGAGCAGTGCTGAGCGGCGGGCCACGGCGGACCGGATCATTCAGCGTCAACCCGGTACACGGAGCCGTTGAGCGACAACACGTAGAGCTCACCCACATTGTCCTGGCCGAAGGACGAGATAGCGCCCACGTCGCGGCCGGGGTTCACGTCATTCGAGATGTCCTCTTGCGCTCGATCCACCGCCGAGCCATTCATGCGCAAGGCAAAAAAGGCACCCGAGCCATAGTCGGCATACAGGTAAGTACCCCGCAAGCTCGGGATGGCGCTGCCGCGATACACGTAGCCGCCGGTGATGGACCGCCCGAGATTGCGCCCATAACTAGCAACCGGCAGCACTAGGTTCTGCGTGCTCGCATTGCAGCCACTGTTCGGATTGAAGCAGTTCTCTGCCTCCATGAGGCGCCATCCATAGTTGCGCCCCGAGGTGTTGGCCGGCTCAAAGTCCACCTCCTCGAGCGTGCCTTGCCCCACATCGCCGATGTACATGTCGCCGGTGCAGGCGTCGAAGCTGAAGCGCCACGGGTTGCGTAGCCCGTAGCTCCAGATCTCGGGCCGCGCCCCGTCTTGCGCCAAGTTGCCCGCTGGGATTCCGTATGCGGAGCCCTCGCTGGATGCCGAGCCCTCGCCGGTGGAGTCGACATCGATGCGCAAGATCTTGCCGAGCAGCGTATCCAGGTTCTGGCCGTTGCCGATGGCGCCGTGTTGGTCGCCGCCCCCGCCACCATCACCCAGGCCGATGTACAGGAACCCATCCGGGCCGAACTCGAGGGACCCGCCGTTGTGATTGGATTGGGGCTGGGGGATCTCGAGCAGGAGCCGCTCACTCGCCGCCTCACTCTGATCGGGGCTCGCGTCGGAGACCGAGTACTCCGCTACCCGGCTGGTGTGTGAGCCGCTGAGCATGGTGGAGTAGTAAACGTAGAAAAGACCATTGTCGGCGTAACTTGGATGAAATGCGAGACCCAGCAGCCCCATCTCCCCGCTGTCGCTGACCCGATCGCTGATGTCGAGGAAGGGTTCGGGCTCGAGCTGCCCTGCGCGGATGATGCGGATGGCGCCGCTTTTTTCGAGCACGAACAGCCGCGCGTCGTCTCCTCGCACCTGAGTGAGGTACACGGGGCTGTCCAGGCCTGCGGCGAGGAGCGTGAGCTCGAGCGCGGGCACGGCGGGGCCGGCGGCGACCTCGCAGTTCTTGAGCGGGTCCGGCAGCACGCCCACGTCGTTGCCGGTGCCTCCGACGCTGACCGTTTCGCCGCCGGCTCCCTCGGTGCCGCCGCCCGCCGACCCGCCCCCTGCGACGAACGCGGTGGAGTCGTCGTTGCAGGCGCCCAGAACGAGGGCGGCGGACCCAGCCAAGCTGACGGTTCCGAAGCGGCGAGCCACTCCGAAGCCAGTAATGCGCGAGTTCATGTTTCTACGAGCCTCCACAAGCAACCTTACGACTCATACCCATACTTATCAAGGCGGTTTACATCTTGCCGAGGGCCTCCTGCACGTCGGAGGGCGAGCCCGTTCTAGGGGCGCCGCGCGAGCACGAAAGCGTCGTCTTCGTCGAGGGCACAGCGGTGGCCTTTCTTTACCGCTTTCAAACCGAACGTTAGAACGCTTCGATGCTATGAAGCCGCATGCGCACGACAGCAGACGCCACGCCCGAAGGTGTCACGGCCGAGGGGGCCACGCCCCGCGTCGGGGGTGAACATTTGGTGCCGGTGCCGGCCCTGTCAGGGCCGTGGTCCATCGTCAAGTACGCCCAGCACCCGCTGGCTCGCTTCGAAGCCGCGCGCGCCTTGTCGTCTCGCGCCGTCGCTTTCCGGGTGCTGGGCAGCCGCTACATCCTGCTGTTTGAGCCCGCTATGCTCGAGCAATTGCTCGTCGCCCGTCACGCCGAATTTTCCAAGGATCAATTCACGCGCGACTTGCGCTGCGTGCTTGGCACTGGCTTACTCACGAGCGAAGGGGAGCTGTGGCGGCGGCGCCGAAAGCTCGTCGCACCGTCGTTTCAACGGGGCGAGGTCGCGGCTTACGTCCCAGTGATGGGAGAGTGCGCAGAAGCCTTCTTGCGAGAGCAGCCCGAGGCTGTGGTGTTCGATGTGCACTCATCCATGATGCACCTCACTCTAGATGTGCTCGTGCGGGCTCTCTTCGGTACACGCGTCTCGCGGTCGGCCGAGGTCGGGCAGCTGCTCGATCGGTTGATGCTCGACTATTTGCCCATCTCCGAGGCCATGCGCGCCGCGCTACCCGCATGGTTTCCCGTGCCGAGTCGCGGTCGGCTTCGCCGCATCAGCAAGCAGCTCGACGTCATCTTGCTCGAGCTCATCGACGAGCGCCGAGCCGCGCTCGACAGCGCCACGTCGCAGCCTGGGCATGAGCCGCAGCAGGACTTGCTCACACGCCTGATGCGGGCCAGCGACGAAGCCGGCAGCTTGAACGAAGCCGCGTTACGCGACGAGGCCATGACTTTATTCCTTGCGGGCCACGAAACGACAGCCCTGGCGCTCACTTATGCGCTCCGGCTCTTGGCGTTGAACCCGGAGTCCGCGGACTGCCTGCGGCAGGAGCTCGACAGCGTGCTCGCCGGGCGTACACCCCGCATGGAAGACGTGAATCGGCTTCGTTACACGCGCGCGGTAGTCGATGAGGCGTTGCGCTTGTACCCGCCAGCCTGGGCCTTCGGGCGTGAGGCGCTGGAGGACTTGGAGCTTTGTGGTCTGCACGTGCCGAAGGGCACGCAGCTGCTCGCGTCACCGTGGGTCATGCATCGCGACGCGCGTTTCTTCGCTGAGCCTGAGCGGTTCTGGCCCGAGCGCTGGTTTGGCCCGCCGCCGCCAAGGTTTGCTTATTTGCCATTTGGGGCTGGGCCTCGCGTCTGCATCGGTCAGCACTTCGCGCTTGCAGAAGCGGTCATCTTGCTGGCTACCCTGGTGCAACGCGCGCATTTCGTGCTCGAGCCCGGGCAACGGCTCCAGCTTTTTCCTGCGGTAACGCTGCGGCCACGCGGTGCGGTGAAGATGCGGATGACGCTTCGCTCTTCGGTCGGCGCCGAGTGATACTGATACGCATCTTCTTGGAGCGCCGGCTCAGGTAGTTCGGTGTGCGTACGGGTGGGCTCTTTCGTCTCGGCGCTCCCGCGCGAATGCAACAATCCCATGCAACTGACGAACGCTACGGTGAGCTACGGTTTGTCGAGTCGGCGCGGAGTTTGCGTACTTGCTCGCTGCGATGCGGGTGGTAGAAACGACAACTGGCCGTGGGGAGGGTGACCTCTGCTTGCCGGCGTACGCGCCGCGGTAACTTTCGATACATGACGCGAGTTCAACTCGAAAAGGAGAAGCGATGAGCACAACCGGCCAAGATCACGACAGCGGCAGCACCGTCGAACGGTACGGGGACGTCGATGAGGCGACCATTCAGCGGCACCCTCATTCCGACACCGACCTGCACCGGTACGACGACGACGACGTCAAGACCGCGCCGTGGGGCCCCAAGCTGGTGTGACAGAGCTCTGGCGCCACCCGCAGCGTCGCATCCCGCCATCTGAAGCTCCTACGCTGAGGGCTTGCCTTCGGGGATCCAGGGCGCCACGAGGCTGATGGCCCATCCGAACAACAAGGCGTTCAGGAGCTGGGATAGACCCGCCAGGACGAAAGCGGTGCTGAACACGCTGAGGAGCACGTGGTGCATTTGACCGGTGTGCATGACCAGCTCTCGAGCGAGCTTGGAGGCGCCAACAAACGTTGCGACGCTCGAGACCATTGCACCCGCGCAGCCTCCCAAGGTAGCGGGCCGGCGCAGCGAGCTTGCCGGGATCGGCCCTGTTGCGTTGCGTTGAGTCCACCAAAGGTACACGGTACCCGCGAGCACGACCCAGGTGGCGTGCACGAGCAAGGTCGCCAAGAGGATGCCGCCCACAAATACATCGAGAGTTCGACGCTCCATGGCGCCGTCATAACGCAAAATTGCCAGCGCTCACGGCACATCCGCGCGGCGCAGGTCCGGCCCAAACAAATCTCGAGACACGCCGGCGTCGGCCAGCTCGGGCGCTGACCGACGCCGGTTTCTCGCATTCTTGCTATTCGGGCGCCGACGCGCGGGGCTTCACACCGAGGACGCAAAAGAACTGCGCGTCGGGTTCCGCAGGCTGCCCGCTGAACCCGTGCAGTACCTGCACGTCCTGAAAGCCCGCTTGCTGGTACAGCGCAACCGCTTGGAGCTGCGTGTACCAGCGGCATTCTGGAGAACGCCGGCTCAGCTCACTCTCCATCAAGACACCGTTCGAGCTCACCTCGAAGCGCTGCTCGGTGTGCCACCATTGCCGCTCGGGTTCCCACCACTGGCGCCGCCAGGAGCGCACGAGCGCTCCATCGGCGGGTCGTGTCTTCTCAAACAAGAGCTCCCAATCGGTACTCAAAGGTTGCCCCGGCTGCCACACGAAGCCGAAGGAAGCGATGAAGCCGCCGCCGGGCCTCAGGTGCTCGAAGACGCTTGCCAGCGCGCGCTCCGCGAGCCTCGGATCCGTGAGGATCTGGAGCACGCTCGACGCCGCGATGATGGTGCGATAACGCCTCGGCAAGTCGAGGCTCTCCAAACCTTGCAGGAAGAGCCGATGGGCACCCTGCCCGAGAGCCTCCGCCTTGCGCTGGCAGATGGCCAGCATTTCGGGCGAATTGTCGATGCCGTCCACATCGATGCCGAGGCTTGCGTAGTCGAGCAAGAGCCGACCCGTGCCGAAACCCACGTCGAGCACGGGCTGACCGTAACGCTGTAGGATCTCGAGGTAGAGGTTGCGGTCCGACCAGCCTGTAGTGTCACCGCGCCAGACATCCCAGGTGCTCGCGAGCAAGCCCGAGTATTGATACTGAATCGAATTCATAAAATCCTTTGACGAGACCGAGACGGCGCCGTACCCACGCTGCGTGGCGACTCCCATCCGCGGCCCTTTGACCCTGCTGCGCTCGCGTACAAACATCACCGCGGCCCCTATGGCAACGGCGGGCACTCGAGCGGGCAACTGTTGCGGGCGCAGGGCCCGCATGCGTCAAAGGACTGTCATGGCGCTCGGAGCCTAACACCGCTCTTTCGGTGCGCAAGCGCCGCCGATACCCGCAGTCTCGCTCGGAGGGCTGCGCCCAAGCGTCCGGCGTCGCCCCAACGCCGCCAAGGCAACGTCGGGGAGAGCGCCTGGGTCGAGGGATGTTTTGGGGGGCCGCCTCGCTGCAGCTGACGTGCGCCAGTTCCATACGGCGCCGGGTCACTCTCAAAGTGACTTTCTCAGGGGCTCGCGAGCACCATGCTCGTGTCATCGATGCAAAAACTCTCGCCGATCGGGGCGTTCTCTACATACACCAGGGCGTCTGTCAGCACGCAGTCCGGGGTCCGTAGCGTGCCCGTGAGCTCTGCCCATTGATCGGACGCTGGCGTCGAGGCGACTTGCGTGTAAGCGTCAACCGTTTCTTCCATGCAGCGACTTTTGAAGGTCAGGCTCAGTGAATACAGCCCTGCATCAGACGAGCCGAAATCGCTGCGCACCCAGACCGATACTACATAGCTCTGGTTGGGCTCGAGCTGCGGGGCCAAAAGGTAGGACGGCCCCTGCCAGGCTGCGCTACGACTGGTGGTGTGCAGGCAGGTCGTGCCGGAGCGTGGATTGTCCGTCGATGGCGCAACGCTACACGGACCGTGGGCGACCCAGCTCGGCGATCCGGAATCGAAGTTGCCATTGATGAACAGCTCTTCGACCGTGTCCGGGGGCGGCTCAGAGCTGCCGCCCGCGCCGCCAGCTCCTCCGGCTCCCCCGGCTCCCCCGTTCTGTCCGGTGTTCCCGCTCACGCCCGAATCATTTCCACCTGAGCCGCCGGCTCCTGCTGCGCCGCCGCCTGCGTAGAGCACATTGGAGATCATGCCGCCCGATCCAGCCGAGCCGCCGCTTACGAGCGTCGTTGATCCCGCCGAGCCGCCGCTTCCGAGCCCCCCCGAGAGGCTGTCAAAGTTGCCGAGAGAGCAGCTGCTCGCACCCACGGCTACAGCGAGGGCCTGAGTCGTGCGAAGGGCAGTGCGAGTCGTTCGCCACATGTCGGTGTGAACGGCCGAACGGTCCTCGGCTTGACCGCGCGCGTGAAGCTTGCGTGCCACGGCGGGTCAGTTTATTATAAGTCGTATGATAAAAAACAGCCGATGGGTCGGATTGGGCCTGTTTTTAGCCAATGGCTGTGCGGTGGCGGGTGCCGACCCTCCCGTAGATTATCAGGGCGTCGTCGAATTCGAGGAGCTGCAGGTGGGGTTCGAATTCTCGGGCCGCTTGAGCCGGCTCTGGGTCGAGCGCGGTGATCACGTCGCGCTCGGTGACCGGCTCGCTGCCATCGATGATGCGCTCGAGCAAGCGACGATCGAGGCGCGGCGCAACGAAACGGAGGCGGCACGCGCACGCACACAGGTGACTCAGGCGGGCTCGCGGCCTGAGGAGGTGCGAGCGCTCAGGGCGCGCATTCGCGCGGCCGACGCCAGCCTGCGCCAGCTCACCGAAACCTTGCGGCGGGAGAGCACGCTGATGAAAGAGGGCATCACGCCTCCCGCGCTGGTCGACGAGCTCAGCGCGGAGCTCGACCGTTCGACGGCAGAACGCGACGCGCTAGCGCAGAACCTCAACCTGCTCGTGCAAGGGCCGCGTCGTTCAGAGGTCGCCGCGCTCGAGTTCCAGGCGGATGCGAGCGAGGCGTTGCTACACGCCGAGCAAGTACGCGCGGAACGCTTCGAGCTCCATGCACCGAAAGACGCTGACGTGCTCGACCACCATTTCGAGCCGGGAGAGGTCGTGGCTGCCGGAGCGCCGGTGCTGACGCTCGCCGACACGACGCGCCCCTTCGCGGAGGTGTTTGTTCCCCAGGCGGAGCTGTCGAGGGTGAAGCTCCGCGCCCCGGCGCTGGTGAGGGTGGATGCGCTGCGCGAGCCGCTCGCTGGCCAGGTCGAGCACGTCGCGCGAAAGACCGAATTTACGCCGCGCTTCCTGTTCAGCGAGCGTGAGAGGCCGAACCTGGTCGTGCGCGTGCGCGTGCGCATCTCGGATCCCGAGCGGAAGCTTCACGCGGGGCTGCCTGCGCGCGTCGAATTCGTCGCTCTTCATGCCGCCGCGCCGGAGGTGCCGCATGGCAAATGAATGGGTGATCGAGACACAGCGGCTGGAGCGCCGCTTCGGCTCCATCCTGGCGGTGCGCGACGTGTCGTTGCGCGTGGCCAAAGGCAGGATCTTTGGCGTGCTCGGCCCGAATGGCGCCGGCAAATCGACCACCATCCGCATGTTGTGCGGCATCCTCACGCCCAGCGCGGGGTCAGGCAGCGTGCTGGGGTTCGACATCTCGAGAGAGTCGGAGCAGATCAAAGAGAACATCGGCTACATGACCCAGCGCTTCAGCTTGTACGAAGACCTGACTGTCGAAGAGAACCTCGAGTTTTACGCTGGCATCTATGGTGTGCCGCGCCAGCGCCGGGCGTCGCGCCTGGCAGAGGTGCTGGCCACGTCGGGCCTGGAGGCGAGGCGGGGTCAGATCGCGGGGACCCTGTCCGGCGGTTGGAAACAGCGCGTGGCATTGGCCAGCGCCACCATTCACCAGCCGCGCCTCTTGTTTCTCGATGAGCCCACCGCCGGAGTCGACCCGGTCAGCCGGCGCGAGTTCTGGGAGCAGATCCATCACTTGGCTGACCAGGGCACGACGATCGTCGTCACCACGCATTACATGGATGAGGCCGAGCGCTGCCACGAGATCGCCTTCATCTTCCGCGGCCAGCTGCTCGACACCGGCACCCCGCGTCAGATTGTCGAGCGGCGCGGGCTGCGCGCTGCCGAAGCCGAAATGGCTGACGCCGAACGAGTCGTGCCTCTGCTACGCGCGGATCCGCGTGTGGATGAGGTCGCCCACTATGGCCACCTGATTCGGGTGTGCACCAAGAACCATGAGGACCCGCTCAGGGTCGTGCACGACCTGGGGTCCAAGCCAACGGAGGTGCGCGAGGTTCGTGCCACGGTCGAGGACGCCTTCGTGTCCATGGTGCGCGAGGAGGATAGAGCGCGTGAAGCAGGTCAGAGCGGCCTGCTGGCAGGTGCGGCGTGATCGGCCGCACGCTGGTGGTCGCCCGGAAAGAGCTGCTGCAGCTGCGGCGTGACCGCATGACCTTGGGCATGATGATCGGCTTGCCCTTGGTCCAGCTATTGCTTTTCGGTTATGCCATCAACACCGACGTACGGCACATTCCGACCGTGGTCTTCGACCAGGACCAAAGCGCCCAGTCGCGCGATCTCGCGCGCTCGCTTCAGGCCACGGGCTTTTACGATCTGGTGGGCAACGTGCGCAGCTACGCAGAAATCTCGCGGGCGCTCGGCTCGGGCCGCGCTCGCACCGCCCTGGTCGTGCCCCCGCGTTACGCCTCCGACCTCTCGCGAGGCCGTACGAGCACGTTGCAGCTGGTGGTGGATGGCTCGGACCCACAGACCGTGGCCAGCGCGACCCACACCGCGGCGTCGCTAGTTCTGGCGAGGTCGGCCGAGCTGACGCTGGCCCGACTTCCCGCTGTTGCGGGCCGAAGCACGGAGGCGATCCGGCTAGAGCCGACGATCTGGTACAATCCAGAGCTACGAACCGCGGTGCACGTCGTGCCGGGGCTGGTCGGTGTCATCCTGACCATGACCATGGTGATGCTGACGGCCATGGCCATCGCTCGCGAGCGAGAACGCGGCACGCTGGAGCAGTTGATCGTTTCGCCCGTCAGCCGCGTCGAGCTCGTGCTGGGCAAGATCATCCCGTACGTGACCATCGGCTATGTTCAGATGACGATCGTGCTGCTCGCCGGCAGGCTCATCTTCGGGGTGCCGGTCTTGGGCTCTCTGGTCACGTTGTACGCCATCGCCTTCGTTTTCATTGCCGCCAACCTCGCGCTCGGCTTGTTTTTTTCGACGCTCGCCCAGACTCAGCAGCAGGCCATGCAGATGTCCTTCTTCTTCCTCTTGCCCAACATACTGCTCAGCGGCTTCATGTTCCCGTTCGAATCCATGCCGGAGCCCGCCCAGTGGGTCAGCCAGGCTTTGCCGCTCACGCACTTCTTGAGGGTGGTGCGCGGCATCGCGCTCAAAAATGTCGGTTTCTCAGAGCTCGCGTCCGAGGTCGGCTGGCTTTGTGGCCTGCTCGTTCTGCTCGTCAGCCTCACCTCGCTGCGTTTTAGCAAGAAGCTGGCCTGATGCCGCGGCCCAGAACCGACATTCGACCTCGCATCATCGAAGCAGCGCGCGAGCGTTTTGCCATCGCGGGTGTGGATGGCAGCTCGCTGCGCAGCATCGCTGCCGACGCCGGCACCAGCATCGGCATGATCTACTACTACTTCCCGACCAAGGAAGACCTGTTCTTGGCCGTGGTGGAAGACGTGTACGTCCAGCTCCTGGCAGACCTGGAAGGCGCTCTCGGTACAGACAGAGATTTTGCCGAAAGCGTGCTGGCACTATATCGGCGTATCGGCGCCGTCTCAGCCCTCGAGCTTCAGGTGATTCGCCTCGTCGCACGCGAAGCGCTGACCTCCGGCGAGCGCCTACAAAGCCTGATTCGCCGTTTCAGCCGTGGGCACATACCCCTGATCTTCAAGGCGGTGAGCCGTGGCCTGGCGCATGGGGAGCTGCGCACCGATCTGCACCCTGCGGTGCTGATGGCCGCAACGATCACACTCGGCACGTTGCCGCAGCTTGCGATCCGCACCGTGGGCAAACAGCTGCCGGTCACGCCTCCTAGCGCCGAGGAGCTCACTCGGCAACTGGCGCAGGCACTGCTCGAGGGCATTGGGTCGAAAGGCTGATCGCCGCAGCCCGGCTTGCGCTGGCATGTTTCTGCGACGATACTCGGGTCAGGTCAGCTCATGATCCCCATCGGCGACGACAACCACACGCTGAGGCCTCCGGTCGTCACTTATTTGCTGCTCGTGTCGTTGCTCGCCACCTGGGTCTTGATCCAGGGCGCGGGTTTTGACGAAACGATGTTGGCCGCCACGGTGTGTAACCTCGGCTTGGTTCCGGGGGAGCTGACGGGGGGCGCGGCGGTGGGCACTGGCGTGCCGATTGGGGCTGGGCTCGCGTGCATCGTGGACCGTGAGCCCATCAATCTGCTGACGCCTCTCACGTCGATGTTTCTGCATGGCAGCTGGGGGCACTTGCTGGGCAACGCGGTGTTCTTGTGGGTGTTCGGCAATAACGTGGAGGACAGCATGGGGCGGCTGCGCTTCCTCGTGTTTTACCTGCTATGCGGGCTGGCGGCGGCCGCGGCCCAGGTGGCGGTGGGGCCAGGCTCGCCGGTGCCGATGGTGGGCGCTTCGGGGGCGATTTCTGGGGTGCTCGGCGGCTACTTGGTGCTCTACCCAAAAGTACACGTGCGTGTGCTTTTCATTCTGATCATTTTCGTCCGCATCATCAGGATCCCGGCTTACCTGGTGCTGCTCTGGTGGATTGGCTACCAGGTGGTGCTCGGTTTGCCCCAGCTCATGTCGGTTGACTCGGAGGTCTCTTCGGGAGTGGCGTTCTGGGCGCACATTGGCGGGTTCGTCGCCGGCATGCTCGTGATCAAGCTATTTGCGCGCCAGGATTTCGTCGAGCAACACAACGCAGAACGCAAAGCTCGGGCCGCGCCGGCCTGGCGCTAGCCGTTCCCGGCAGGATCAAACGGCGGAAAGCGAGTCGAGCCAGGCCTCTGCTTCCCGGCGGGCGCTGAAAAAGCGCTGTTCGGGCTGGCCAATGCGCGCTGCGTAGTCGAGCATCTTTGCCTGGTCGTGGTGCACGTTGGCAAATGCCTCGCACTTTACGGCCCGCGTGCTCGTAACGGGCACAGCCGGGACGGGGTCGAACAAATCGATGACCGCCGGCCGCATGCCGTGCGCAGCGAGCAAGCGCGGGACGACCTCGCGCATGGCCTTGTGAGCCGCAATGTCGACGGGGTCGAAGCCGCTCGAGTCCGAGAGAAATTTGAAGCGAGTGCCAGCCGGTAGACCCGCGACTTCACGTTCGAGGGCGCTCTGCCACCCGAGAACGTCGGCGACATTGACTCTGCCCGAAAGCCGAGTCTCGAGCAGGGATTGCCCTCTGTTGTACGTGGTGCCCACGGGCGTGTGCTCGCGGACCGACGGCTCGGCCCCGCTGAAGTCGCTGATCCGGATCCAGGTCGGGCGAACGCGGAAGTAGCAGATGCCCGGCCAGCTTTGCCGCGCGACACCGTCGGGGAAACGAGCGAGGTACAGCTGTTTGAGGCGTGCCAAATCGCCCCCCTCCGGCTCGTCTGCCACGCCCTCGAGCTGGAGCGTGCGCGCATCGGCCAGGTCCCACCCCACCACGAACGAAATACGCCCGTCGCGACGCAGGTTTTGAGCTTTGCGAGAAGCCTCGAGCGTGTCGAAGAACAGCTCCAGCTCGTCCGACGCCACGATACCCACGACCGCCGATTGCGGCGCCCCCGCCAATGACCGCGTGGACTCTACCGCCAGCAAATTCCGGCGCAATAGCTCGAGAGCTTCGTGCTTCAAAATGTACTCCGTTTCCGCTTCGCTACCGCATCGGCGAGATGCGATCAACCGCAGCCTGTCTGTGGCCAGCGCGCCGGCCACCGCGAACGAGGGCTGCGAGCGGACGGTGGGCTACGGTTGGCTATCCCGTTCCGCGAGAGCGCGCTCACGCAGGACGGAGAGGTTGTCGCGCAAGGTCGTGACGGCGGCGCTAAACTCGCTGAGCCCGGGGCCATTCGTGTCGTCGGCGACAGCCGGTTCCAGCTGCGCTTGCCACGCATCGAGCCAACTCACCATCCTGCTCAGCACGAACGGCCCGTCGAGCAGGCGATCGAGCGCGGCGACGTAACGCGCGCGCTCACTCAGGGCGAGCCCGCGAAACAAGGGGTCGCAGGCCGCCGGCATCACGGTCCTACCGAACGCAGGGCGGCGAACGCTGCAATCGTCCGGAATCTCGAACATGCCTTCCACGTCGTCCAGCGGGCCGCTGAGATCGAAGGTGTTGTCGAGGTCCCACGGGATCAACGTAAAGCGAGGCTCGGCCTCGTGTTGGTACAAGTAGTAGTTGTGGTTGTAGCATTCGCCGTCGCTGCAATAAAACGCAGACACGCCATCCCAGTCGTTGATGGTGCGGTGGACCGCCAAGTAGGCAAACAGTTGGTCGACGTCCATGTAGCGGGCCACGACCGGCGGCAGGTCGCCCGTGGGGACGTCATTGGTGTAAGCGCCCGGGTACGCCGCGTCGAGCTCGCGGTGGAACTGTTGGAGCACGGCGTGATCGGGCGCTGTTTTGTTGGTTTCCAACTGGGCAGTGAGCAGGCTCGGATCGTCAATGTCCGGCCATTGCTCCTTGTATAGGTTGCCGTCACCCCCGACAAAGCGGTCATCGGTAAAGCGGCCGTCCACATCCTCGACCAGCGAGAATAGGCCAAGGTATTCGCCGTTGACGACCAGGCGTGCATGCACGGCACGCGGCGCGATGACGCCCAGCTCTCGAAACAATCGATAGGCCAGACGCTCGCGCAGCTGGCTCGCGTCCCAGTACATGGAGTTGAAGACGAGGCGCTTGAGCCCATGAAACTGCTGGTCCGGAAGGTACTCGTCAAACTTGACCTTCATGCTCAGCTTGTCGCAAGTGCGCGTTCCGTCGTCGGCAAAGCAGGATGTCAGTGTGCCCAGGCTGCCTTTGAAACGCAGGCCCACGCGCGTGAGCCGCGTACCTCCCGCGCTCAGGTCCGCCTCGGTATACTCTTCATCGCGAGCGTTGAGCTGAAGCAGCTCCCAAGCCTCGGGGGGAAGCGTGAGCTCATAGGTGTTTAGCGCGAGGTCGTCGAAGACCCAAACTCCAGATTCTTCGAACCCCTCGACATTGGTCTGCCCCCCAGCTGTCGAAGCGCTTTGTGAGCCGCTACCCGACGAGCCGTTTAACCCATTGACGGTCGAGCTCCCCGAGCCGTTGCCAGGGCCGTCGGGGTTTGAGCCACCGCCCGCAGAATAGGCGCCTACTGAAGCGCCGCCCTGTGAATTCGCCGGGACCCCCTCGGACATGACAGCTGTGCTCTCGTCACAGCTCAGCACCAGACCGGACAGCGCGCAAAGACCAATGGCGCACCGCACCTCACTCGAAACCAGCCGCATTCGCATTGCGCTTTATATAGCCCACTGCGGCGCGGTCAGCCGTGAAGAATACGAAGCGCCCCTCCTCGCTACACTCGAGCCCGCGAACCGTTTTGGAGCTGTGGCAAAAGCGCGCTACCTCGCCAGCTTGCCACTGTTTGGGGTCGTGCTGCCAAGTGCTGGTGCTCACTGTCGAAATCGGCAATAGTGCCATCGATTCTATTGGGGTCGACGGCTCAAATGAATTTGAGCTGGGGAGAGGATTCGATGAGGCATTGGATCAGCGTGGCGTGCTTGGGCTTGGTCGGCGGCTGCGTCGAATCGGTCACATTGGATGCAGTAGAAACGGGCCGCCTATTGCCGCTGCCACTGGCTGAGTTCGACCCCGGCAGCCGAATCTTGCCCTTGCCCAACGCGTTGTTGATCGACCCGGCGACGGGGCGGATCAACTTGCCGCAGGCCTGTGGTGAAATGCCGGATTCAGCGGCCGCTCGGCTGCGCGCGGCCCTCAACCAGTTGGATGGCTTCGCGACCTCGCAAGCCAACTTGGTAGCGACTTTTAGCCAGCCGGTGGACCCTGGCTCGCTTACCGGTCGAGTCTTCCTCGTGCGCATCGCCGAGCGCGGCGAGCCGCTTCCGACATTTGAAGGCGCGGTCGCCGTCGACGTCGCGCCAGCTACGTCGCTGCGCTTTTCCCCGGACTGCGCTGCGAGCGCGGGGGTGCCCAATCTCACGATCCGTCCGCGCGCACCGCTCGCGGGCGCCAGCACCTACGCGGTGGTGTTGTTGGCGGGTATCCAAACTGAAACTGAGATCGGCTTTGTTCCGTCTGCAACCTGGGCGCTGGTGCGTCAGGCGCAGCCACCGGTGGTGTTTTCCAGTACCGAAACGGATCCGCCCCGGCTCACACACAACGAGACACCGTTCGACCCCGAGACGGCAGAGGGTTTGGCATCACTCCAGGGCCTGGACCGCCTGTGGCGAGCCCACGCCCCTCTCTTGGCGGCCATCGATCAGCTGGCGCCGGCACTGACTGCGGGGCAAGAGCTGCTTCGGGAGGACATTCTGCTGGCCTGGGCCTTCAACACACAGACCTTGGTAGACCCATTCGATCCGGCGCTCGAGGGCAGCCCTGCTGCCGCCCTGGCATTGGTCCCCGATACCCTCAGCATCCCGGCGCCCCTTGCGGGAGAGGGTGCGCCGCTCTCGGTTGAACAATTCTATGCCAGCGCCCTCCCGAACGCGCCGTGTAGCGCGCTCGGCTGCGACGCCATTGGCTGGATCTATGCCGGCAGCGCCGTTTCCCAGGCGCCCGGCTTTGTCTCACCCAGCTTTCTCGAGGGCGACGATTGCGATCCAGCAACCGCCGTTCCCGTCGGTGCATTTGGGGATCCGCTGCGGCCCAGCAAAGTTTGCGATCAACAGCTTTCGGTCCTCGCGGTCATCCCGCGTGAGCCGCCCACGGCGGGCGGGTACCCCACCGTGATTTTTGCTCACGGGTTCGGCCGGAGCAAAGAGGACGTGCTCGCCATTGCGGGGGCGTTGGCGCGAAGTGGCATCGCGAGTGTCGCTTTGGATGCCGTGGATCACGGTGTGCGCGCGGTGCAGGTCAGCGCTGACGCGGCACTGGGCTGCGACGGCCCCGGCCCTGGCAAACCCTGTCCGGAGGCGTTCGGTCCCACCTGTGCGCCGCAATGCTTCGCGCCCATCTTGTCATCGGACTTACCCGTTACCCGCGACCACTTGCGCCAAACCGTGCTCGATCAGCTCAAGCTCGAGCGCGTGCTCCAGGCCTGCGCGGGCGCGGACGTTTGCGGCAGGTTGCGGGTGGATGCAACGCGCATCGGTTATCTCGGGCACTCGCTCGGGTCACTGCTCGGTGGGGTCAGCGTGGCTGTAAGCCACATGCCTGCAGCGGTGTTGAACGAAGCGGCGGGGGATTGGGTCGGGGTGCTCACCGAAACCGCCACTGACCGGATCCGCTGCCCGCTCGTGGACGCATTGATCGCGGGAGGCGTGCTGGCCGGTGAAACCTGGGGCCTGGGCACAAACCCCAACGCCTTGTGCCTCGCTGACAGCTGGAAAACCGAGCCTCGGTTTCGGGAGTTTGCGGCCGCCGCCCGCTGGCTCTTGGATCCCATCGATCCCGTCAACTACGCGGCCCGCTACCGCACCGAGGC
The DNA here is from genome assembly GCA_031407405.1 of Deltaproteobacteria bacterium. Classification (GTDB taxonomy): domain Bacteria; phylum Myxococcota_A; class Polyangia; order Polyangiales; family Polyangiaceae; genus SZUA-265. Next base: position 25,865 of record JANOIG010000209.1, on the reverse strand, counting down.
GGGTCCCGTCGTGCTCGTGGCAGAAGTGGCGGACGATCCGGTCATTCCAGGCTCGGCCACGCTGAGCTTTGCGACGCTGCTCGGGCTTGCTCGCGAGCCTGCGGCCGTCGCGGCCAGCGCGCTGCCTACACCCAGTGCCGCCTCGCTCGCGCCGGGGTCGCACTGGATTGTCTATCGGGCACTCGATGCTGATTCCGCCAGCATGTTCCCGGGTAACGCTTATGGTCCGGGGTCACTGCTGGCCCCTGCGGCGCCAGCGGCTTCGATGGGCGCAGCCAGCGGCCAGCTCGGAACGGCTCTCATGCAGACCGACACGCTGGCGTACCTGGTGAGCCACCTGTGAGGAACCAGCTCATGCAGCGACGCATCACGAGCGGTTTGATCGCCTTGGGGGCGCTGTACTTGTCGATCGCCCTTGGGGCGCTGTGCCTGGTGGTCGGGCGTGCTCGAGCGGGCGGCTTCAACGTGGATGAGCAAGACGCTCGCGCGACGGGGCGCGCGGCTGCGGTGACCGCGGACCCAGAGAACGCATCGGCCATCTACTATAACCCGGCAGGCATTGCCCAGCTCGAGGGTCTGCACGTCCTGGTGGGGGCATCGTGGGTCGTCCCCCGCGCCGAATTCACGGCGGCTGAGGGCGGCTTAAAGACGACTGCGGAGGAGGTGTCCTTCGTGCTGCCGCAAGTGTATGTGAGCGGGCGGCTGAATGAGCTCGTGGCTCTCGGGTTGGGTGTGACGACTTCCCCGTTTGGGCTCGCTCTCGACTGGCCCGCCACCTCGCCCGGCCGAGAAGAGGTGCGTCAGGCCGAGCTGCGGACATTTTTCATCACACCCACGTTAGGTCTACAGCTGTCGAAATGGGTGCCGGGCCTTTCGCTCGGAGCAGGGGTCGACCTGGTGCCGTCGAGCGTGCGGTTGACGCGGGACGTTCTTTTCGGCAGCGATGTGGGTGGGGCGGCGTTGAGCGGCGAGGCCTTCGGCGTTGGCGCACGGGCGGGCCTCTTGTATCGACCCGCCGCGCTTTCCAGCTGGTCTTTTGGTTTGACGTATCGCAGCCCCATCGCGCTCAATTTCACGGGCCAGGGAGACTTCGATGCGCCAGCCCCGTATCGCGACCGTCTCCCTCCGGACGGTGACGTCGAGACGAGCGTGACATTGCCGCAGACACTGGTGCTAGGCGTGCTCTTTGCGCCAGTGCCAGAGTGGGAGCTGGAAGTCGATGCCAGTTATCGCGGTTGGTCGAGTTACGATCGGCTCGACATCGAGCTGCCGAACGGACAGATCACGAGCGCAAAGAAGGACTGGGAGGACACTCTGACCTTGCGAGTGGGCACGGAGTATACCTTTCTGCAGCGTTGGTCGGTGCGCCTCGGTTTCATTTGGGATCCGACACCCGTGCCAGCGACCAGGCTCGACTTCCAGTTGCCAGACGCCGACCGCATCGATCTGACGGCAGGGCTCGGGGCTGCCCTCTCGTCCAACCTGCGCGTGGATGTCGGTGTGCTGTGGGTCTTGCCGCAGCAGCGTTCGACGTCGGCTGCCGACCCGCTCGAGCCGCCGGTCAAAGGCCGTTTCGACATCGAAGCGTGGATCGTTGGCCTGAGCGTTGGCATGCAGTTCGACCTGGCCACGGCGAGCTCGAGCGAGGCCACGCCGCGGGTGGCTCCGGGGATGTGGGGTGTCTCAGAACGCGCGGAACCCTCTCCGGAAATGCGCTGTCGACGCAGGCCGGAGCTGAGGGCGCTCCAGCACCTGCCGGGCTGCCCGGGCACAAACGGCCCCCAATAGGCCATCCGCCGCGACCTGGGCGAAATCCGATGCTAGCATTGACCCGAATCAGCCGTGCCACGACGTTCTGCCATCCCTCCGCTCGCGCCCGACATTTTTACGCGCTCGAACCCGCAGGTGGTTCAGATCAACGTGAGCGCGGGAGGAGTCCCCAAGCTGCCCATCGGCCGCGTCATGGTCGATGAGCGAGGCATCGTGGGCGACAAACATGCCGACCGCAGGTACCACGGCGCGCCCCACCAAGCCCTGAGCCTATACGCGCTCGAGCTCATCCTGGCGCTGCAAGCCGAGGGGCACCCCATCGAAGCGGGGGCGGCGGGCGAGAACATCACGACGCGTGGCCTCGATTGGGCCAAGCTGGTGCCGGGGCGGCGGCTGCGGCTGGGCAGTGTGCTCGCGGAGCTCAGCGAGTGGGCGACTCCCTGTGGCACCATCGCGCATTGTTTTTCAGACGGCCAATCCAAGCGCATCAGTGACAAGCTGCATCCGGGCTGGAGCCGCGCCTATGCCGCCGTCGTCGAAGGGGGAGTGATTGCGCCCGGGGATGGGATAACAATCCTACCATGATCCTGATTGGTCAATACGACTCTCCGTTCGTCCGCCGCGTTGGCGTTACCTTGCATCGCTACGGAGTGCCGTACGATCACCGTGCCTGGTCGGTCTGGGGGGATGCCGAGAAAATCGCGCAGCACAATCCGTTACGGCGTGTGCCCACCCTGCTGCTCGATGACGGCACCGCCCTGGTAGATACGTTCTCCATCATCGACGCGCTGGATGAGGCGGTAGGGCCGGAGCGCGCGCTATTGCCGGAGAAGGGCCTAGTGCGTAGGGAGGGGCTGCGCATCGCGGCTCTGTCGACCGGCTTAGCTGACAAGGCCGTCAGCCTGCTCTATGAAACTTTGTTTCGCAACGCGCCGGCGGAGGTGTGGATGGAACGTTGCAAGCGACAGATCACGAGCACGCTGGGGGCGCTCGAGGCCGACCGCGTCGCTCGCTCGACAGCCTACTGGCTCGGGCCGGCGCTGACCCACCCCGATGTGGCCTTCGCCTGCGCGTTCCGTTTCCTGCGCGAAGCGCACCCGAGCCTGATCGAGGCTGGGCGCTATTCTGCGCTCGAGGCACAGGCCGCGCGCTGCGAAGAGCTCGAGGAATTTCGCGCGGTCGTGCAGCCCATCACGAACAAGCTCTAATGTTCCGAGTCTCGGCAGCTGCCAGGGGTATGGCCGGGCCCGCGCTGCCCAGCACCCGGCGGCGTATCGGGGCTCAGGCGGCCGCGCATTCAGGCTCTTGGGTGGTCCGAGCCCAGAGCGCCTCCGGCCGGGGAGGTCCAGGTACCAAATATGCCCAAATGGGTGATCGCTCGGCCTCTGTTGGGCATTTAGCCACCTATGCTGGCGTTTCTCAGGACTTTTTGCCGTCGAGCGCGCCGCCTTGAGGAGCAGAAAACGCCATGAGAGAAACGCTGCTCATTGCGGAGCGCGACAACGTCGTCATCGCGCTCCGTGACCTGCCTCGGGGGAGTGTCGCAGAGGGGGGGATCGAGCTGAGCGGCGATGTGCCCGCCGGGCACAAAGTTGCCATTCGGCCCATCGCGGTCGGCGAAACGGTGGTCAAGTATGGCTATCCGATTGGTGTGGCCAGTGTCGCCATTCAGCCGGGTGAGCATGTGCATAGCCACAACCTCCAAAGCACGCTGCGTGACGATATCGGTTCCAAGCCGGTTCCGACGCGCTTGTTTGAGCTGCCGAAGCCGGCGCACCCGGCCACGTTCCAGGGCTATCGCCGCGCCGATGGCCGCGTGGGGATCCGCAACGAGATCTGGATCATCAACACGGTGGGTTGCGTCAACAACGCCGCCGAACGCATCGCGGCCGCCGCCACGCAAGAGCTCGTGCGAGCGGGCTCGTCGATCGAAGGCGTGTACGCGTTCAAACACCCGTACGGCTGCTCGCAGCTTGGCCACGACCTCGGCCACACGCAGAAAATCTTGGCAGGCCTGGCGCACCATCCCAACGCGGCGGCTGTCTTGGTGTTGGGTCTCGGCTGTGAAAACAACCAGCTCGCGTCCTTTCTCGAGCAAGTGGGCCCAGCCGGCGCCGAACGCATTCAATCGTTCAACGCCCAAGACGTGGGCGACGAGGTGGAAGTGGGGCTCGCTCGCGTGCGCGAGCTGGCTCGCTACGCCGATCGTTTCGAACGCACCTCGGTGCCTGCCAGCGAGCTGATCTTGGGCATGAAGTGCGGCGGCAGCGATGGGCTGTCGGGCATCACGGCCAATCCGCTCGTCGGCAAGGTCGCCAATCGGTTGGCTGCGTACGGTGGCAGCGTGCTGCTCACCGAGGTGCCGGAGATGTTCGGCGCCGAAGAGGTACTGCTCGAGCGGGCTCGCAGTCCCGAAGTGGCCAAGAACACCATCGCGATGGTGAATCAGTTCCGCGGCTATTTCCGGCGCTACAACGAGCCCATCGACGAAAACCCAGCCCCGGGCAACAAGGCGGGCGGCATCACTACTTTGGCCGAGAAGTCACTCGGTTGTGTGCAGAAGGCGGGCCAGGCTGTCGTGGCGGCGGTGCTCGAGTACGGTGAGGTCGCTCCGTCGCGGCTGGGAGGCACGGCGCTCGTAAACGCGCCGGGAAATGATGGGGTGTCGTCGACGGCGCTCGTGGCGGCCGGAGCGCACATGGTGCTGTTTACGACCGGCCGGGGCACACCGATGGGGTTTCCCGCGCCCACCATCAAGATCAGCACCAATTCATCACTGGCCGAGCGCAAGCCGAGCTGGATCGACTTCGATGCAGGCCCGATCGCCCTCGGGACGAGCGACTTCAGTCAGCTGTCGGATCAGCTGTTCGAGCTCGTGCTCGGCGTTGCGAGTGGGGCGCGCACCAAGAGCGAGCTGAACGGCTTTCGCGAGATATCGATCTGGAAAGACGGAGTCACGTTATGAGCGTACCGCAGCTCGGTGCGTCGCTCTTGGTCGACGATCCACGGTTGGCGGAGAGCCGAGCCGTACGCGCACGCGATTTGCCGGAACGCGTGCTCCAGTTCGGCGAAGGTAATTTTCTGCGCGGGTTCGTCGGTTGGATGCTGGAACGCATGAATCGGCGCGGCCTGTTCAATGGCCGTGCCGTGCTGGTGCAACCCATCGCCGAGGGCCTCGGGGAACGCATCAACCAGCAAGATGGGCTGTACACGGTGCTGCTCCGGGGCGTCGCCGCGGGCGCCATGTTGGAACAGCGTGAGCTCGTGACCTCGGTGAGCCGTTGCCTGAACCCGTACCGCGATTTTGATGCCGTTCTCGGGCTGGCACGGCAGCCCGAGCTGCGCTTCGTGGTCTCGAACACGACCGAAGCGGGGATTCGGCTGGATCCGGACGACCGCCTCGACGCGCGGCCGGCCTGCTCATTCCCCGCCAAGCTGACGCAGCTTCTGTATGCGCGCTTCCTGCATTTCAAGGCCGACCCCGCCAAGGGCTGGGTGATGCTGCCGTGTGAGCTGATCGAGCGGAATGGAGATGCGCTCGAGCGCGCCGTGAAACAGCTGGCGCAAAACTGGGCGCTGCCTGCCGCCTTCGAGGCTTGGCTGAACCAGAGCTGCGTGTTCACCAATACCCTGGTCGATCGCATCATTACCGGCTTTCCGAAGGACGAGACCGACGACCTGACCGCACAGCTCGGCTACCGGGACGCGTTAATCGTCGCGGGTGAGGTGTTCCACTGCTGGGTGATCGAGTCGCCGCGCCCGCTCGAGGAAGAGCTGCCGCTCGTGCAAGCCGGCCTCGATGTGGTGTGGACCACGGACATGACCCCGTACCGCGAGCGCAAGGTGCGCATCTTGAACGGCGCGCACACCTTGGTGGCGCTGGCAGCGTTCCTGGCGGGCAAGGATACCGTGCGAGACTGCATGGATGATCCGCTATTCCGGCGCTACGTCGAGAGCGCCCTTTCGAACGAAATCCTGCCCACGCTGACCTTGCCCGCCGCCGAGCTATCGAGCTTCGCGGGCTCGGTGCTCGAGCGGTTTGGTAACCCGTTCATTCAGCACCAGCTGCTCAATATTTCGCTGAACTCGGTCAGCAAATACAAGGCGCGCCTGCTCGGTACCCTGCTCGACAACCAGCGTGCGGGCAGGTCGTCAGCGCGGCTCGAGTTCGCGCTCGCGGCATTGATTGCTTTTTATCGCGGCGGTGAGCTGTCCGACAACGCGCTCATGGGCGAACGACAGGGTAAGCCCTATGCGATTCGTGACGAAGCGCGAGTGCTCGAGCACTTCGCTAGCGTCTGGCGCTCATCGCCCACGGGCGCGTGCAGCTTGGAGCTGTGCAACCAGCTCGTCACTGACACGCTGGCGCGCCAGGACATTTGGGGTTGTGCGTTAAATGAGCTGTCGCCGAGCCTGACGGCTGCCGTCGCTGGGCACCTGCATGCGATCTGTTCCGTGGGTGTGCGCACGGCGCTGGAACAAATGCTCGAGTCGCTCGGGTCGGGCTGAGCGCAGGGCTGGCGCTGCTACATGTAGCGCAGGATGTCCGGCAGCAGCGCGCCGCCCGGCCAAAGTACGCGCACGTAAACACAGGCAGGAGGGCGCCTCGAAGGAGCGGACAGCTTGCCACGAAGGTGGCGTTTCTGCCTCGCCACGTTCGGCGTCGTACCGCCGCCGCGGCTGCGTCCGTCGGTTTTTTCGAGCGAGGCATGCCGCATGCAGACGAAGACGAACACGCGCACGGCTTCACCTTGGGAGGACCCGCCAATGAAAAGGTCAGCGATTCGATCATTACAGCCCATTCTGTGCCTCGCTCTCTTCGCGGGCGCCTGTAGCACCGAAGCGGACACCCGGCACCAAGGAGACAGAGATGTGGATACTGAAGGGGTAGCGACAGTCGCTTCTCAAGCACAGGTCGTTAACATCTCGGAGCCGCCGCCCAATTCGCCTCCGCCACCAGCGAGCTGCGGAGACATGAACGGGGGGGGTGACCAACACGTCGATTTCGAGGCCTTGAGGGCCGCCAAGATCGCCGAAAAGCCCATCGCCGAGCAGCGTCAACAGGCCGTGCTCGAGGCGCGCTACGACCTAGCGGACAACCCGTCCCCAGTGACGATGACGGGTGGGAAACCGCTTCAACAAGGCGTACGTGTTCGCCTGCCAGACGGCGCGACATGGGAGGGACTGGCGGAGCTCACGCCGGAAGAGATTCGAGCGCAGAACAGCTTTCCTGCCGGGTTCTTCCCGTTACCACATCCGAAACAGCCGGAAGGTGGCATGTTGTTTCCTCGGGTGCACATCGAGGAAGTGCTCGAGCAAACGGGCCGAGACCTCGAACGTTTCGACCTCGACTTCGATCTGCCCCAACATTTGCTGCCGGAGTTCCCGCCGCCCATCTTTCTGACGACGCGGCCGGACCTGGGTGACGTATCGCAGGGCCAGCTCGTCACTAGTGAGAACTACTTTGAGCTTTTTAAGTGTATTCTGAATCCAAAGCAGCTCGACGGCCTGCGCCTGCTCTTGACGCCTTTTGCGCAGCAGCAATTCAATCTGATCGACGACCGCCGATCGGATCGTCCCAGCCTAGGAGTCGCCTGTTTTGACTGCCACGCCAACGGGCACACCAACGCCGCGACGCATTTGGTGGGAGATATTCGGCCGCAAGAGTTCAGGCACCGGATCGATAGTGTGTCTCTGCGTGGGTTGAACAACCAACAGCTCTTTGGCTCGCAGCGTGCGCTCTCCAGTGTGGAAGATTTTACGGAGTTCGAGCAAAGAGCAGCATACTTCGACGGTGACCCGGTGCTGGCTACGAAGAAGGGTGTGAATCCCCTCGACCGTGGCCTCCAGGTGCATCACATGGCGGAGTTCCAGAAGATCCTCGACTTCCCCCCGGCGCCCAAGCTCGGGCTCGATGGTAAGCTCGACCCCGACCTGGCGAGCGCCGCAGAGCTTCGAGGCCAAGAGCTCTTTTTTGGTAAGGCCCAATGTGGCTCCTGCCACGAGGCGCCGTTTTATACTGATCACCAGATGCATGATCTGCACGTGGAGCGCTTCTACGAGCCGACTTTGATCAATGGCCGCATGGCGAGCGCAGATGGCCCCATCAAGACCTTCGTCTTACGCGGCATCAAAGATTCGCCCCCCTACTTGCATGATGGCCGCCTCCTGACCCTGGAAGACACGATTGAATTCTTCAACCTCGTGCTGGAAACCCGCTTGACCGCCGCCGAAAAGGCTGACTTGCTCGCATTCCTGCAAACGTTGTAGGCCATCGAACAACCAGGCCGCGAGGTACGCAAGCTCGAACCAGAGCTGTGCACCCAGCCGATGCGCCTTGCCACACGCCTCCCGTTCATCGAGTCCGCTCGAGCGGCTCGCGCACCGCGTAGGCCATCACGAACATCCCGATCAGCCCAAGCCCTGCGGTGACGGCGCCGGCCGCGCTCAGCACGAGTAACTGAGCGATCGCGCCCATCACGAAGGGCGAAAGGGCAGCCCCGGCGTCGCTCGAGAGGCGCCACACTCCGATGAACTCGGCGCGGCCTTTGGCGGGCGCAAAGTCGCCGGCCAGCGTCATGTTGATGCCGGAGCCCATGCCGTTGCCGAAACCCGCGACGACGGCACCCACGGCCAGGGACATGTAGCTGTCGGCCCAGGCGATGAGCAGCACACCGAGCGACATCAGAAATAGTGACGGCACGGCCGTCCATTTGCGACCGAGGCGATCCATGGCTAGACCGACGGGATAAAAGAGCACCGCGTCGGCGACGGCGGACAGGCTCTTCACGAGACCGATGTCCGAGGGTTCGAGCCCGATCACCGTGCCGCAGATCGGCAACAGGAGCAGCCGCGCGGAGCGGAGCAAAGCGAGCGACCACATTGCAGCGCCGGCAGTGGCGAGCACGCGGCCATGCTCGCGCCCGACGCGCGCCACGAGCGCAAATGGATTTTGAGCGGCTGCACCCGGCAAGCTGGCTTCCGAAGTGGGCACGGGGCGGAGCGTCGATGCGATGATGAGCCACGACCCCGCGCTGAGAGCCGCCGCACCGAAGAGCACGGCGCTCCGACCCCAGGCGTCGGACGCGAAGCCCGCGAGGGCCGGCCCGATCAGCATGCCCAGTCGGTGCACGCCGGCAACGGGAGCGATGACGCGTCCGCGCCGTTCGAGGCTCACCGTGTCGGCGAGGTAGATCAAACGCGCGAGGCCCCAGACCCCCATGCCGAGGCCGCAGACGAGCGCGGCCATCGCCATCAGCACGAGGGAGGCTGGCACGACGGCCATCACCGCCGCCGACAGCGCCGCTGCGGCCAGGCCCGAGGTCATCACGGCGCGATGCCCGAAGCGGGTGACGGCCATGGCGCCCGGCACGTTGACCAGCGCAGAGCCTACGGCCAGCATGCCGGGCACGGCGAATCCAGCAAAGATTCCGCCCTGCTCGAGCCCATCGAGAGGAAGCAAGAGGAACAGGGCACCCTGAGCTACGGCGCTTGCGCAGGTGCTCACGTGGATCGGCCAGATCGGTTGAGTGTGCTGCGGCGGAGTCTCGATCCGCTCTCTCGTCATGGGAGCCCCGGGAGTAGTGCCATTTCGGACGCTTGTCGACGAAACGGCAGCAGAATTGCCGACGAAGGCGGCCTTGGCGGCGCGGGGTCTTTCAACCGCCGATGCCGCGGCCCTTCTGAGGCCGACCGTCACAGCGGCCGAGTCGGTCGCCAACCAATCGCTGACCGGTGCAAGGAAATTCAAACGAGGTTCAAGGGTCAGGACTTCAAAAGGTACATGCCCTCCACGCGCGAATGAATCTTACTACAATTAAGGCGGATTAAGGTCATAGCTGGTGACTACGGCGAACCTTCTGGTGCCGCTTCGGCCGAATCGTTAGGCACCTGTGACGGGTCTGTCACTCGGCGCAACAGGATGCTCGCGCCATCGATCTTGCCGAGCATCGCTCGACCCTCTTCGAACAAGACAACGTCGACCATGGCTCCGCCGGGGTCGTAGAAGCAGCCGTCTTTGGCGCAGGTGCAGGGGATAGAGCTGAGGGTGGCGAGGTAGTCACAATCGAGGGCGATGAGCGAGCCGTCCGGTGCTGTCGCCGTGCAGCCCGCCTCACTGAAGGAGTAGTTTCGCGCGTCGGGGCCGACGCCGAAATGGCAGGGTGGATTCAGGGTGAACTGGTTCGGCGTCTGCATCGCGCACCATGCGTTCCAGGGTTCACGCACGCGAACCGCAAACTGCAGCCAGCTGTCATCTCGGGATTGGATAGCGCGGAGCTCGTAGCGAATCCCTTCGTGGGGACCGCGCAAGGTGCAAGCGTCCGAGAGCATGTCCAGCGTTTCGTCGTAATCACACAGGTAACCTTCATCGGCAGAAGCCGGAGGAGGCGGCGGTGGCTTTGTCCCAAACACGAGGGTGCCCGTGCCGTCGGCGGCGATGTCCAGCGAGACGATGTCGGAGGGAAAGACGTGCTCGCCGATGAAACCGTCCCAGCGCCCCACGTGCTGGCCTCCCACACTTGATGGGCCAAATTGCGCCTCCAGCTCGCGTTGGATCTCGGCAACCGTTTGGCAACCCGTGCTCCCCGGTGCGCCGTTGCCAGCGGCGCCCGGTGCTCCGCTCGCCGCGCCATACTCACCTTCGCGATCGCCACCTTCGTCAGGAACACCGACATCGTCACTGACCACGATGGTTTTGCCGCTGCAGGCGAACGAGCCGGCGAGCGTGAGCACTGAGAGGATTGTCTTCATGGTGTTGACTCCTGCCTGGTTAGTGCTCGGTCCCGCCACCGTCCGTCACTTGGTCCGTGACGACCCCTCGAGCGCACAGGCGGCCCGCACCCGAGGGACGTACATCGAGCCCGGATGCCGTTCGAGAAAACGGGCGGTTGCGCCGCGTGCGGCCGTGAGATCGCCCACGGCGCAGAGAGCGAGCACGCGCAGCGCCGCTCGCTCCTCGAGCAGCACTCCGTTCGGAAAACGTTCATCGAGCTCGGTGACGATACCGAGTGCCTGAGCCGCACTGTCCCGATTCAGCGCGCGGCGCGCGCGCTGCAGCATGGCCAGCTCGAGCGCCGCGGCAGACTCGTCGACGGGACGCCCTCTGTGCGGCCTGACCCAACGCCGTGCGGGGCGTTCGGCTACCTCCGTGGTCGGAGCCGTACCTGGCTCGGGCAGCTGCGTGACGGAGGGCTCGCGTGCGACCGACGCGTGACGGAGGCTGCTCGCTGCGTCTGCTGCAAGAACTGGAGCACCGCTGCTGGCTGCCTCCGACGCGGGAGCCGGTACGAGCTCGGAAGGCGTCCCGAGCACGCCCCACGTCACCCCGGCTCCCACCGCGCCACCCGCTATCAAACCAATAATCAGCCATTTGCCGCCGTTCGGCTGCAACGCTCGCAGCATCGACGTGGCCGTGCCGTGTCGGCGATTGGGCAGCGCTGGAGGCGCCAGGCTCGTCGGCATCAGCGTCTCGAGCAACTTGGCCTCGTGACGGGCCTGAGCGCCGATCGATAGCGACAGCTGCGAGCGAGCCTGGGCGAGCACTCGGCGCTCCATCTCATCCATCGTCATGCCTTCTCCTCCGGATCACGTTCAGCGAGCGCGCGCTTAAAGTCCGCGCGAGCGAGCCGTAACCTCGAATACACGGTGTTCAAACCGATCTCGAGAATCCGGCTCGCATCCGGAGCGGACAGCTCCTCGAGCACGCAAAGCACGAACACGTCACGTTTGGCGTCGGAGAGCCCTTGGAGGAAGGTGAGCACGAACTCTCCGGCCTCCACCCGCGCTGCGGCATCAAACGGACAAGGCCCGGGAGCTGGCAATTCGAGCGAGAGCTCCTCGGGCTCGTTCTTTCGCGAGCGGCGCCGATGGCTCTGGGCAACGCGGTAAGTGATGGCGTAGATCCAGGTGCCCAGCGAAGAGCGAGCCTCGAAGCTCGGGAGCCGGCGATGAACCACCAGGAATACTTCCTGCAGAGCGTCATCGAGCGAGTGCGCATCGACACCGAAAGAACGCAGCGCACGCCACGCAAAGTTGCAATGTGTGCGAAAGACCGTCAGAAAATTGGGTGGTGGCGCAGGGATCTCCGCTGATTCGGCCGCCAGGGACGCAGGCAGATCGGACCTTGCCACCCTGGTTAGTGCCACTCGGCGTACCCTTCCGTCAGATCAAAAATCCGTCAGAGCAAATGAGAGCCCGAGCTCGAGTTGCAGCGTGGCCCGGGGCAACCGATGCACGGCGCGTCCGCCCGCCAGCGCAAACTCATGGCGCGTGAGCAGGGCGAGGCCGTTGAGGCGCAGATAGGGCTGAAGCCACGGCTCGAGCGACAGCGTCGGCCCGGTGCCGAGCTCGGCAGCGAGCCACGTGGCAGAGGGCTGTCGGCCGGCGCCTCCGAGCTCGCTCGCGACGACCAACCCGGCCTGTGCGCCCGCGCATGCCGACCAGGAAACGACCGCTCCGAACGACGTCGTCACGCAGCCCGCTAGCGTGCCGAAGCCCGTCCAAAACCGAACGTCCTCAGCGGCAGCAGGAAAGCGCACAGGCGAGCTGCGCAACGCGCCAGCTTCGAGCTCCAAGGCCAACGGGCCACTGGTCAGGACAGCGGAGACGGCGCCGCCGAGCTGAGGCTCTGGAAACGCCATGAGGTCCGAGAGGGCAGCGCCGCGGAGTGAGAACGAGGCCAGTGTAGTAGCTTCGATCGCTGAGGGCCGATCCATGATCGTCGCCTCAGCGGATGGCCGCGGCGGCTCGAGCGAGACGGTGACGTTCGACATGGGTTGCTCATTCGTTGCTTCGGCACTCACCTCGGCCGTGGCCTCTGCTTCGGCGCTGTGCGTCATTCCGAGGTCGTTTTTCGGCTCGAGCACGAGAGCTAGGGCGAGCGCGATGACGTCGAAAGCGTCGGCACAATGACTTACCGTCACCTGGCGCCGCCGCGAGCCCTCGACTTGGACGGTTACGTCGAGCTGCCATTTTCCCTCTAGCCACTGCAGCTTGGCGCGGGCGCGCGGCAGCAGCGCCCGATCTACAGGGTGATCGAGCAGCGACTCGAGCCGGCGCTCCACCTCCGCGGTGTTCTGGCATTCGGGTGGGGCATTCCAATCGAGCCAGCTCGCCCCATCTTCTGTGGCACTTGTCGAGCTCGCCAGGGAGGTCAGCATTAACGCCATGAGGGGCGCGCGCACCGCGGCTTTCGAGATGAAAGGGCATACGCCGTGCCCTCGACAGATCAACACCCTTCACCTGGACCAAGCGACCCTCGATTCCGGTCGACACATAACGCCCAAGTCACGAGCGCAGTATTGCGTATCCGCCCACGATGATCGACTTACATCAGGCGACCACGAGCAAACGTACTACAGCTAAGGCGGATTCCGGTCATTGCCTGGCAACTTGCAATCTGCAGTGATAGCTCGCCCAGCTCCGGCGCCCGTTTACGAATGGCGGTCTGTTGAGCTCATCGCCCTCAGCGCAGGCTGCGGCCGCCCCAAACAACGTCCGCGGGCTGCTGTTGCCGGATGGGCCCATCGACACGGGCGTCGAGCCCCGGCTGGCGCCGCGCCGAAGCCGAGCGGACGAGCGCGCCGAGCTCGGGCGCAAACGCGTCGAGCTCCTCCAGCGTCAGCTGAGAGCGGATGCGACCTGTATCGTCGGCCACGTCGTAACGAACGCCGCTAGAAGTGGACGAGATGGTGAGCTCGCCATCTCGAAGCTGGAACGTAGCGACCACCGGAGCCGACCCGGACGGCGCCGTAGCGGCACTGTCTTCCACTACCCCTGCGCATGCGCTCAGGAAAGAGACACCACTCGCCAAGAGAAACACCAACCGCAGCATGAGGGTAGTTTAGATCATGGCGCGCGAAAAGTCAGCCAGTTGGGGCAATTGCCACGGCTAAGGGGCGACGCTACGCGCACCTACTCAGGGGCGAAGCTCGTCCAGCGCGGGCAGAGCCAGGTCGTCGAAGTCGAAGAGCGCCTGGTTCTCCCAGGAGTTGCCGCTGGACGGATCGTTCGGATCCCAGCCGTTGCCGGGCACGGCCGTCCAGGTGGCGTCCCAGTAGAACGCTCCCAGCCCGCGTCCATTGGGCACGGCACGGACGATCGATAGAACGTCACGGAAGTTTCGCGCTTGGCCTTCCGGGGTGGCTGGGTAACCGGAAACGAGCTGGCTCTCCAGACCGATGACGTTCGACTGGTCGTCTTCGAAGCCGAGCGTGAACGGATAGGCCGTTTCGGCCACGACCACGTCTTTGCCGTAGCGCGCCGAAATGTCGTTCAGGTTCCACTGCAGATCTCCGAGCGAACCGTGCCAGTAGCCGTAGTACGAAACGCCGATCACGTCGAATGGCACGCCGCGGGACGTGATGTTGTCGAACCACCAGCGGTAGAGCCCGTTGTCGCCACCGTTCGCGAGGTGCAGCACGACTTTGGTGCGGGGCGAACACGCCTTGACTGCCTCGTAGCCGGCCGTCAGAAAAGCTGCGAGGTTGTCCCAGTTGGGTGGGTTAAAAGTGTGGCCGTCGGGCCACAACATGCCTGCGTTCAGCTCATTGCCGACCTGCATCATGTCGGGGCCTCGACCGTGAACCTTCATGCTGCGGCACACGTCGAAGGTATGCTCATACACCGCTTGCCGGAGCTGGTCCGCCGAGTAGCTCGCCCAGGCAGCTGGCTTTGTCTGCTGACCGGGATCGGCCCAACTGTCGGAGTAGTGCAAATCGGCGAGCACCTCGAGGCCCGAGGCTCGAGCGCGCTGGGCCATTTCTCTGGCCTGCGCTCGGTCGTGGTAGCCATCTGCGGGATCGACCCACACCCGCACGCGGATGTGACTGGCTCCATGCTCCTCCAAGATGTCCAGAGCCGAGCCCCCCTCTCCGCAATGACCGGAGTCACCAGCGCTGTCGAAATATTCGCCGCCCAGGTCCTCCGACTTGGTCAGGCTCGAAACGTCCGCGCCCCGCACGGACAGCTCAGCAACACCCGGAACGAGCTCGATGCCGTCGAAGTTCGACCACTCTCCACCGACCGCGTCCGTATGCAGCCCGATGGTGCACGACTTGTGCCTCACGTTCATGGAAACGACGACTTGGAGCCATTGGTCGGGCCAAGCCACGGGCACGTACACGCGCTCGCTCTGCCGACCGCAGCGCAGCTCGATATAGCTGTTGTTTTGGCCCGAGCTTCTCCTCACCCAACCCCGAAGCGTGTACGTGCCGCGGCGGAGCCCAGTGATGGTCTGCTCGGTATCGACCGAGTAGTCCTGTGCGCTCCAGTGCGTCAAACGTAGGTCACCGGATTGCCCGCCCCATTCCGTGAAGTCCGCATCGATCGATCCCGAGCTCGTCCAACCGGTGGGACTTGCGACGCCGGTGCCATCCTGCTCAAATCCGGGATTGGGGAGCACAGGGGTGATGGTCGTTGCGTCTGCTGCGCCTTGGCTCAAGAGGGCAATCAGAGGAAGCGCTGAGGAGCCAAGCCGTTTTGTGTTCGACATTCCATTCATCCTTGGGTTGCCCCGGGTCACCCGCGATTCCAATGGCAGGACACTACCATTGGCCCGTGTTGCCCGGCCACCGTTGTTTGGGCGATAGGGCCCGTTTCAGACCGAGCAAAAATGAGAGAGCCGTATTAGTCGCCGTTGCCGCGCCGGGAACTAACTTCAAAACGCGATATTCCAATCTGGCATGTTGCTGGTACAGAGCCGGGCTTGCGCCGCTCGGCAGCGCTAATTTTTGCGACATCCAACGGCACCTGGCTTTCGAGACGCGGTTCAACAGACGAGAAAGTTTCTCGAAGGCCACCCGGACGCCGAGTGGGATGAGTACGCTCAGCGGCTCCTCGACAACGCACCAGGCTGGAACGACAAGTGAAGCGCGGTGACATCGTGACCGTGGCCGCTGGAAAGCCCCGCCCAGCCATCGTGGTTCAGTCAGATCATCTGCTGCCGTACCCGATGATCATTGTGGTCCCGGTGACCTCGGAGATCGACGCGCGCCCGCCGCCCTTCACGCGCATGACGATCGACCCAAGTCCAATCAATGGTCTGAAGCGGGTCTCCCAGATCATGGTGGATCGGATCATTGGCTTGCCCGCCGCCGGATTGCGCGCGACGAGTGGGCGCCTCGAAGACGAGAGACTGACCGAATTGACCCGGCTGCTCGCGCTCTGGCTAGGAATTGGCTGAGCGCGCCCTCATTGCGCGCGCACGCGGGCTTCGACCTCGAATAGCGATCCCGGAACCCCCGATCAGGTCCGCCGACCCGGCGGCGAGCGTTCAAGAGCCGGTTCCGGCGTCCCAAAAAAGCGCGCTGATTACCGCGTTAAGCCTCGTCGCTCGAAGCCGTCCTCAAGCTTTGTCGCTCCGAGGCCGTCCTCAGCATCGAAGCGGCCTCGCTTCAAGGCGCTGGTGTGGTGAACTGTACAGGGGGCGATGACGTCGAAACTCGCATTCTGTGAGCTGCACGGGGGCTACGACGCAGGCCAATACGCGGCTTGCCCCGGGTGTAGGAAGGCCGCCGCGGCCGCGCCGCCCGCGCAGCCCCGAATCAGCCAGCTCGATACACTGCAGGCCGGCGAAGCCAGGCGTACCGCTCGGCAGCGTGAGGGGACGACCACTCGCGGTCAGGTTGGAAGGACCACCGCACACGGGGGCCGCCGACCGAGCCAGCTCCAGACGCAGAGGCCGCGGTTTGCACCCGTGGGTCCGTTCGAACCGAGCCCATCGAGCACTCGGCTGCACGGGTGGGCGGCGGTGGGCCTGTGCGCGCTAGTGGGCGCCCTCGGCTACAGCCAGTGGTCGAAGGTCGCTCCGAGCAGCGGCGCCTCGTCCGGGTTCGCCGCCGCCGCCGCCGGGCTCGATGCTGGCGCCGCGCCGCCCCCGCCGAGCGCGGCCGCGAACGGGCGCGAAGCGGCGCGCTTTGCAGACAAGTCAGAAGGCGCGCAGCCGGCTCGGGCATGGCCGGTGATCCGCTACCGGGCTCGCCCAGAACGAGCTCCAGACATCTGTAGCGTGCCCTGGCTCGAGATGTACGAGCGTCCGCGTGTAGCGGCGGACAGAAGTGGCTCTGGCCCGCACGGGCAGACACCGCTGATGGTCGCGGCCGAGAGCGGCTCCGTGGAGGAGCTCCAGCGTTTGCTGGGCTCCGGCGCGAATGTCGATGAACGCGATGCGCTCAACCACACGGCGCTGACGTACGCCGCGCGGGGCGGACGCAATGCTCACGTCGAGTTGTTGATGCGAGCCGGTGCCGATGCGCGCACCCGCGGCTTATGGGACCTCGATGGGGGGTCGATGACCGCGCTCGACGCGGCCCTGCTCGTCGGAGCCATCCCCACCGCCCGGCTCATGGAGCGCGAGGTGCTTCAGAGCTTTCTCGCCCTCGAGGCGCCCGACCTCTCTGCCGTCGACGAGGCGGGCGACACTCCGTTGCACTGGGT
This sequence comes from Deltaproteobacteria bacterium, assembly GCA_031407405.1. Classification (GTDB taxonomy): domain Bacteria; phylum Myxococcota_A; class Polyangia; order Polyangiales; family Polyangiaceae; genus SZUA-265. Next base: position 8,660 of record JANOIG010000209.1, on the reverse strand, counting down.
GGCGCGTTACGCGGACGCGAGAGCGGCCCAGTCACTCGTGGAGCGCGGAGCCCACCTGGAAACGCGCAACTGCCCTGCCAGGCCAGGCGACGAACGCGGCGTGCATGGCGACGATCTGCGCTCGGCGACCCCCCTGCTCGTGGCCGTATGGGCGGGCAATCCGGCTGTGACCCGCCTGCTGCTCCAATCAAGGGCCAACGCGGCCGCGGTAGACGAGCGCGGTCGTGGCGTATTTCACGTCATGCGACACGCGGAGTCAGTGTCGCTGACCGCTGATCTGCTGCGCGCGGGCGCAGACCCCGTGCTGACCGACCGCGACGGCAAGACGCCGGCGGAGGTGCTCTCCGCGAGCGGTCTGCGCACGGAGCTCGCGCGAGCGTTGGCGGCCGCAGGTCGGCCTATCCCGAGCGCGCCAGCGACCATCGGCGACCTGATGGGGGTCATCAAACGCCTGGGGAGCACTCGGGGCACCACGGCTGCAGAAGACGACCCCGCGCCGGTGCTGGCCCTACTCGAAGGCGACGCCCTGCTCGTCGACGAGATCGACTCACAGGGACGCACGGCGCTGTTCGAGGCGGCGTTTCAGGGGCTTCCCCGAGTCACCGAGACGCTGCTCGGCCGCGGCGCCCGCGTGGATGCGCGCGATGTAGGGGGGGCTACAGCCCTGCATCGCGCGCGCGACCCTCAGACCATTGCCCTACTCGTGCGGCTGGGTGCGAGCGTGGATGCGCGCGATCACGGCGGGGCCACACCCCTGCACCTGCGAGCGGCGGCCCCGGGCTCCCTCGACGCGGTCACTGCACTGGTCGCGGCTGGCGCGAATACGCGCCTGGAAAACCGAGGCAACCAAACCGCGCTCGACCTGGCACAGACGAGCGGCAGCGCGGACGTGATCGAATACCTCGAGCGCCAGCGCTGAGCCCGAGCGGTCCCGGGGTAGATGTACGGCCATGAGGGCGGCCGTCGAAGGCTCGTGGAAAGCGCTCCATACAGGTGGTGAGACTGCGTCAGCATGCCGGCTGCACACGTCGGCCTCTCTGCTACCGTAATGAGAGTGGGCATTCGATGATCCCGGTGGGTCGCTGTGCCACGAAATCTGGAGTCTAGATGCGCCGAACCATTCTCGAATCGATGCTGCTGCTGCTTGCCGGCGCCGGTTCTGCTTGCGCCCCCATCGATACAAATCCGGTCCGCCGAGATAATCCAATCGGATCGGCGGGTGCCGCGAGCGAAAACGGCGGCACCGGAGGGGAGGCGGCCGGCGCAGGCACGGGCGGCTCTTCCAGCGGGTCCGAGGGCATGCCTTCAGCGGGCGCGGGCGGCTCGAGCGCCGGTCAGGGTGGCAGCAGCGCTGGCATGGAGGATGCTGGCACCGCGAGCCCGACGGGCATGCAGATCTTCTTGCTGTTTGGTCAGTCCAACATGGAAGGCGTACCCCAGCCCGAGGCCGCCGATCGCGTCGAGGACCCGCGCGTCGAAGTGCTCGGCTACACCAACTGCGGCGCTCGACAATACAATGAATGGTACGTCGCGAGCCCACCTCTGCATTCCTGCTATCTGGGAGTCGGTCCCGGCGATTACTTTGCCAAAGCCATGGCAGAAGCTTGGCCGGACGCCGAAATTGGCCTCGTGCCCGCGGCGATCGCCGGCGTCGACATCGATTTCTTTCGCAAGGATGTCACCTCCGCGCGGCGCGCCGAGTTCAGCATACCGCCCGACAACCTACGCGACAGCGCTTACGACATGCTGCTCGAGAAGGCCCAGCTCGCTCAGGAGCGCGGAACGATTCGCGGCATCCTGTTTCACCAGGGCGAATCCGACTCTGGCCAGAGCGTGTGGCTGAGCAAGGTGGCGGAGATCGTAGAGGATCTACGCACCGACCTCGGCCTCGGAGAAGACGTGCCCTTCGTCGCCGGAGAGCTGCTCTACACCGGCTGCTGCTCCGGCCACAACCCGCTGGTCAACCAGCTGCCGAGCAACGTGCCCAACTCCCACGTCGTCAGCGCCTCGGGCCTGGCCGGCGTGGACGCTTACCACTTCGATCTCCCCGGCCAGCGCGAGCTCGGCGCGCGCTACGCTGCGGCAATGCTCGAAGCGCTGTCCACGCCTTGATCAGAACCCGACACCGAGTGAAAAGCTGAACTCGGTCGGGTAGAGCTTCTCGTGTTCCTCAGCAGGGTAGACGCCCGTTTCAGCATCGTACGGGGGTGTCTGGCTGAAGCCGACGGGCAAGACGTTTTGGGCGACTCGCAAGTCGGCGTACAGGCGCGAGGATGACTCACGGAAAAACATCATGCCCGCTTGAGCGTACGGGGCCAGGTTGGTGATGGTGGAGCTCGCCAACCGCGGCAGCACGCCCGCGCCGACGTACGGTGAGGTGCTGGCGCTGCCCAGGTACCAGTTAGCGCCGAGCTCGCCGTACGCACCCCCGTAAGACCGATCGTAGGTGTCGCCTCCGGGAGGGATGGTGAAGCCTGCGCCGAACTCTAAAAAGCTGTTAGTGCTTTCGAAACGCCCATTGAAACCAATGCTGAGCATCGGGGCGATCTTGCTACCGTAGCCGAGCGGATAGGTGAATGCGGTCTTGAAGCCCGTCACTTGCTCGATCCAGGTGCGGTTCGGCCGTTTCCCTTCGGTTCTGGTCACGGTCTCGAGCTCACGAGTTTTCTTCGTCGTCGTTCGCTGCACGAGCGCCTTGGCCAAACGCTCGGCGGCGTGCTCGACGTCGTCCAGGCTCGATGCGGTCATCTTCGCCGAATGCATGAGCCGACCGTCGCGATCGTAAAGGGTGGCCGTGATCACGATGCGCTCCGCCAGGCGCACCGCCGACAGGTGTAGATACTCGGACGCCCCGAGCTTCTTCGCTGCTTCGGAGGGGCTCCCCGTTTGCTCGAGTGCAGCCTCGGTTTGGCTTGGCCAGAGCACGTGGTCACCGCGCGCGCTCTGATACGCAGAAACCACCAGCTGCCCTATCGCGTCTTGCTCGCCCTGCTTCAGGTTCGTGCCGTGGACCGGCAACGCCATGACGCTGGCCCACGCCGCGGACGGATACAATGACGAGAGCAAGCAGCCTACGAGCCAGCTCTTCCGCAAGCCCCGCAGCGCGCCATCAGGGCGGTGAGTGTTTCGTTTGGGACGTCGAGTGATTAAGCGTGGAATAAGCATGTTCTGACTGTGACGCGGGCCGCTCAGACCGACCAGGTCAGTTTCGAACATTCCGTGCGGCCGAAGCGGTCTGTAGCGACCGAATCTGACATATTAGGTCCCAAAAAACTGCTTCAGTTCGAGGCGTTGGCCCAACGTTGAAATTCATTGGGGCGAGGGCCACCCTTCTGGCTGCTGCCGGTGGTGAGGGGCCGGCGCCGGGCGCGAGGCGTTTCGGAGGGCGTCATGGCGGGGAATGACGCCCAGGACCTTCTTGTGGATGCGATTGAAGTGGGCGTAGCTGCCGAAGCCGGCTTCGAAAGCAGCCTGCTTCAGGCTGTAGCCGCGGCCATGTCGCTGGATCGCTTCCCAGAAGCGGGCGATGCGTTTGCGGTTCCGGTACTCGACGAGCGAGAGGCCCGTCTCGCGCTTGAACGTCCGCGCGAGGTGACCGGGACTGATCCCGAAGTCGGCGGCCAATTCGTTGCCGCGGGAGCCGAGGTTCTGATCGATCGCCTTTCGAATTCGACCCACGAGCGCGCTCGTGCGCTCGGATGCGCGGAGTGGCTGCCAATGGATGGGACCGTAACGTGCAGCGTAGCAGGTCGTGACCAGCTGCGCGAACACCGCCGCGGCGGCCTGTTTGCTCGGGTCCACGGCGGCGCCGGTCAATGCAGCGTCGTTGTACATGACGCCGACGAGATCTTGGCCATGGATCAGCGGTGTCACCATCACCCAACCCTCGCCCAACACCACGGGCCGGTCCCCTTCGAGCGCAAACCATGACGCTCGCGGGCGGTATAGGGCAAATGCTCCCGTCGAGCGCAAGCCATGGAGCACGAGGCCGTCGGCGATGGAGAGCTCGTGGGTCAGACCGCGTTCATCGGCCGTCTCTCCGCGTGCCCCGGTGCCCCAAGTACCGCGCAAGACCAGGCGCTCCGCCGACGGCTCTCGAAGGTAGAAGGCCACTCGCTCGAGACCGATGCTGTTGCGCGCGAGCTCAGTGGCCACTTTGAACAGCTCCTCGATGTCGGTACAGCCGCTGAGGTCTGTGCCCACGAGGGAAGCGGCGAGCGCCGCCCCGAGCGAGGAGCCTTTGGACACGGGGAGCGCTCGCGCCTGCCATGCCTCCAGAGGCTCGCTGAAGATCGCCCAGGACTGTTTAGCTGGGACCGTGGTGATGCTCACTCTACCCGGCACCACCCTAGCGCGAATGGGCACCGGGAGTGAATGTCCGATCCCATCGCAAAGATGTCCAAACCACTTCGTGTTGCACGCGTGCTCGGCGCTCGATGAGGGCGGGGCGTTCGCGTTTGGTACGCGCTGAGGCTCAAGCGTGACACGCGGGTTAGCGACGCATGCCCCTGGAAACGATACCATTCTCACGCCACGCACTCTGCTCTGGAATACACGGTCGTCGGGTGACATGGTGACTCGAGCGACCTGAGCGCAATAGGCAGGCGTCGCGGGTGATGTCCATTTTGACTGTCGAGATAACCGATGCGAGCGTGTTGCCCCGGCCTCACCACGACGCTCACTACGAACCGGGGCTCGTCAGTGACTACTACCAGGTGCGGCGCGGCTATCACATTCTCAGGCGCAAGGGCTCCGCCACGTCCTATCTGGTCTATTCAATGTCCGGATGCGGCTTCGTCCGGGATGCCAAAGACCGCCTGATCCGGCTGGAACGAGGGCGCCTGGCGCTCATCGAGTCGCGCACGTATCAGGAGTACGGTATCTGGCCGGCGAGCACTCATTGGAATTGCCACTGGGTGCATTTCGATGCTCAGCCGGATTGGGCGCACTGGCTGCCGCTGGCCGACAAATCTGAGCTCCGGGGCGTGAGCACGGCGTACTTTGTCTCGCGCGCGGTGCAGCGGCAAATCAGTGACCTTTTCTTTCAGTTGCATACTGAACGAAAGCGTATCGAGCCGTGGCGCAATGCGTCCGCCCTCAACGTGCTCGAGCGTATTTTGATCTTGGCGCGCAGCACGGCGCACCACGCCGCGGCCAAACCGGTGGACCCGCGGGTGTGGCAGGTCTTGCAGGTCATCGAGTCGAGCGCGCCGAACCCGCCCAGCGCCGCGGAGCTCAGCCGCGTCGCAGGGCTATCGCCATCACGCCTGGCCAGCATTTTCAAACAGCACACGGGTGTATCGATCCTCGCCGCAGTCAATCGGGTGCGCTTGCGCGCCGCGCAATTCGCGCTGCAGGAGCCCGGAACGAGCGTGAGCGACGCTGCCCAGCGTTCCGGGTTTCAGAGCCCGTACTCATTTTCCAAGTGGTACCTGAAACAAACGGGGCTCCGACCCAGTGAATACCGGCGCCAGTGGCTCGATAGGGTGCAAGCCACGACACCCGAGCGGCGCACGCTGTTACGCTGAGCTGGCGTGCACTCACGTTTCTGCCCGGCAGTAATGTGTGCTCTTAGACGTTGTGTTCTGCGAGTTGATCCTTCAGCTTGATCGGGACACTGCATGCTTCACATCAGATCATCGTACCTCTCGAATCCTACCCCTCTAACCCCGCGGACGCGGACGAAACACCAGCTCTATTTTAATGTCAGCTCTGCAGCAGCGCTGTTTGCGTTTGGGTGTGGCGCCGAGGATGGCTCGACCAGCCCGCTCCCCATGTTCGGAGCGGAAGGCATGAGGGAGGTCCCGAGCGCGCTACCAGCGGGGGATGTCGTACAACCCGAGGTTACGCCGGGCAGCAGCGGCACGCCTGAAGTGGTGGATCCAAACCAGACCGGCCTCGACACGACGAACACAGGGGTCGTGCCTCTGTCGCCCGGCTGCATGGATGGTGCGTCTGGGGCCATGCCCGGCTGCGCCGAAGGCACGCCCGGTAGTGAGCCGATGGAAATAGGCGGCCCGGGCGTGAGCCCCGTGGCGAGCAACGCCACCCCTCAGGCGCGAAATCTGCTGAGCTACTTGTACAGCACGTACGGGCAGAAAATGCTCTCGGGCCAGATGGAATCGACATGGATGCCCGGCGGCGCGGACTACGAGATCAATTATGTCCAAACCACCACGGGCAAGCTCCCGGCCGTGCGTGGGCTGGACTTCATCGATTATGACGGCGTCGCGGAGCGCGCCATTAGCTGGTGGGTTCTCGGGGGTATTCCGAACATCCGCTGGCATTGGGGGGCCCCGACTCGCGGTGTCGGTTACGAAGCAAGCCAGGAGGAAGTCGACATCGAGCGCGTGCTCACGCCGGGCACGGCGGAGCACACGGCGATGATGGCCGGCTTGGATCGCACCGCCCTGGAGCTCACCAAGCTCAGAGACGCCAACGTGCCCGTGCTTTGGACGCCCTTTCACGAGCTCAACGGCGATTGGTTCTGGTGGGGGAAAGGCACGCCCGAGCAGTTCGTGCGGCTGTGGCGCTTCATGTTCGAGTACTTCGATGGGGCTAAAGGCCTCAACAACTTGATCTGGGTGCTGGGCTACACGGGCCAGCCCGACGGCGACTGGTACCCGGGAGGCGAATACGTAGACATTGCGGGGGCCGATAGCTACGGCCAAACGGACTCGCCGCAGCTCGGCATGTTCGACGCGGTCCGCAACATCGTTGGAGCTGAGATGCCCGTCAGCTACCACGAGTGCGGGATCATCCCCAACCCCGAGCTGGCCCAAGCGCAGGGCGCCCACTGGTCCTGGTTCATGACCTGGCACACAGACTGGCTCACTGACGAGAACACGACCGCCCACCTCAATGCGGTCTATGACCACGAGTTCGTCATTACCTTGGACGAGCTGCCCGACCTCCACTAGTCCCGATGGTCGCAGCGATATTTCAGCCCTTTCCAATGCTTGGAGGTCGGCGCGCGCAGGTCTAGCCCTACGAAAGATCGTTTCGCCGGCCTCGGCACTTCGACCAGCTAACGTCAGGGTGGCAGGAAGCGAAAGTAGAGTCGGCCCTCGATCGGCTCGCCAGCGAGGGAGTTGGGTTGGCTCTGCGGGCCGAGCACCGCAGGTGGCAGGAACTTGTCGCCGATGGGCGCGATGCCGTGCAGGAACGAGATGTCGCCCCCAGGGAAGCGCATGGCCGTGGTTTGCGGCGTAACGCCGTCCTTCGGGGTGTATAGGCGCAGAAAGATGCCCGGCGAGTCGATGACGACCTCGAGCGTACCCGCGGCCGTCAGCAGTCGCAGCCAGTACGGGTCCGCGAAGTAGCCCTTGAACTCGGGATAGTCCCAGAGTTGACCCGTGATGGCGTCGTTTTTGTCGCGCGTCCATACGTCAAACCATGGGCCCTTGATGCGATTCTTCCAGACCCGGTGCGGACCGCGCCCGAGCCATTGCACCCGGTTGACGAGGGCCTCGGGATAGTTGAAATCGATGCCATGGAAGTCAAAGTCGCCCTGAAGGGCGTAGCGATAACTCAACTCGAGCCAGCCGTTGCCGAGCACTCGCCAGGCGACCTCCTCGAGAGCACCCGTGTAACGGGCCGTGATCGTGTAGTCGTTGCCCGTCTGCGCACCCGTCAAGGTCGTCAACGTGCTCGTGCCGGTCGAAAGTGCAGGCCCGTTTCGAAACGAGAAGTCTGCCCCGGCCACCCTCACCGCGCTGAGCTGCCCGGTGGAGGCGTCGAATGTGTACTCAGCCCCGGCCGCGCTGACCGTGATGCGTCCACTCGGGGGCGCCGCCGCATCGGCGCTGGTGGCCGTTCCAGCAGCGGTGACGAGAGCGGAGTCGTCGGCGATGGCCGCTGCCGGGCTTTGCTCGCTGACGAGCCGTTGCCTCATGCTCGTGGGGCTCTCTAGCATCCACGACCAGGTGCCGACGAGCCTGCCCGAGGCGTCGTTCGCGTCGAGCAGCAGGGCATGTGCGTTCGACCAGTCCGAGGGTAGCGACAGCTGCAACGAACCGCTTTGCCTTGGCCCGATCGACCCCGTCTGCGCGGTGCCTTCAGCCACGACGACATGCCCGCCCGTACGTGTATCGAAATCGAAGTTGGCGAGCCGCCACCTGAACATGACCGTATCGAGGTCAGTGAAGTCGAAGCGGTTGTCCACCTGGAGGGCACCCGTAAAGTCCACCGGTATCGCAGCCAGCGAGATCTGGACGGGTGACCAGAGCTGGCGGATCGTATAGAAGCTGCCCTCCTTTTGGCGGTACGGCCCGACGATTCCGTCCGGCGCCGCATTGCCCACGACATCTACCCAGTTCGGTGACCGGCGCACGCCTTCGTCGACGAGCGCCCAGAGAAATCCGCCGGCCCCCATCGGGCTTTCCGTGACCCGGGCCCAGTAGTCTTCGAGCCCGGCGCCAGCGCCGCCGTCATACAAGCCGTGCAAGAACTCGGTGGGTAGGAAGATGGTGTTGCCCGCGAGGATGCTGGAGTGGCTCGCGTAGTTCTCATAGTGGTCCGTGTTGATACCGCCGAAATTGGCCCATGGATGCAGCACCGTTCTCGCTTGCGGGTCCCATTGGGCAAAGTCGTCATCGAGCAGCCCGTTCCAGCCGCCTTCGTTCCCGTTGTCCCAGAATAGGATGCTCGGGTGGTTGACA
>JANOIG010000201.1:0-48985 GCA_031407405.1 Deltaproteobacteria bacterium | reverse complement strand
GGGGCGCGCGCGGCGCGTGCTGCAGGCGGGGGCGGAAGCGGTGCGGGCGGCGCGGCGCCCTGCGCAGCGCCAGGGGGGGAAACCACACCGGGCGGAGCCACACCGGGCGGAACGGGAGCGGGAGTGCCTGCACCCGAGCGTGTGCGCGGTGGAGGCGCGGGGCGACGCGGCAAGGGCGGCTTCATGCTCGGCTGCGGTCGCTTGGCGACGGGCGGCAGCGGACGGCCCTCGCTCGCCTGCTGATCGGTAGTGGATGTACCACCGTTCGACGCTTCGCCGGCTGGACCGACCGCAGGCGCAGGAGGCGAAACGACGGGCGACGAGGGGGTCTTGGCTTCGGTACTCATAAGCTACTACGAGAGCGCGACGGAGGCGGCCGCGCCGGACACGGATGTTATTGAAATGGGCCGCCGCGCGGCCACCGGATACGTCACCAGAACGAGCATGAACGGCAAGTCAGCGAGCTGACAATGACCCCTCACCAAAAAAAAGGAACGACAATTTCTCGTAGGAGCGGCGCGGCTGTTCAGGGGCCACCCGGAACGGTGTGAAATCCGCGGGATCTCTGTAGAAACCCCGCCCACTGGGGCGGCCATGGGGCCAAGGCGCCGCTGCACCCCCCGAGTCTACACTCTGTGGCGCCGAAGTGGACCGGTCGGACGCGATTTTCAGCGGCCGTCGCCTGAGGGGTGGTATGAGCCGCGCGTGCTGCAACCCGTGGAGCTGCTGATCCTGCAGAATGCGCGGGTATTTGATCCCGGCGCGGGTCTCGATCAGGCGGCGGACGCCGTGGTCGAAAACGGCGTTTTGACCCGCCTGGGCTCGGGCGCCAGCCGTTCGTTGCTGGGCAGCGAGCGGGCGCGGGTGATCGATGCAAAAGGCCACTTGTTGCTGCCGGGCTTCATCGATTTGCGGGCCCACCTGGGGGAGCCCGGACGCGAGTACAAGGAAGACCTGGCGTCGGGTCTGTACGCCGCGGCCGCCGGCGGTTTTACGCAGGTCTGTTGCACACCCGACACCGATCCCATCAATGATCAGCCGGTCGTGACCGAGTGGCTACGCGCTCGGGCGGCGGCATCCAGCCCGGTGCGGCTGCACCCCATCGCCGCCGCGACCCAGGGCCTCGGGGGCAAGCTCTTGACCGAAATGGGGGCGCTGCGCAAAGCCGGTGCCGTCGCGGTCGGGGACGCCGACCACTGCATCAGCTCGAGCGAGGTGCTACGGCGCGTGCTGGAATACGCGCGTGATTTCGAGCTACCTGTGTTTCAACACCCGGAGGATCACGCGCTCACGCAAGGTGCGGACATGCATGAAGGCGCCATGGCCACCCGGCTTGGGCTGCGGGGCTCACCGAGCGTGGCCGAAGACAGCATCGTCGCGCGAGACGTGCTGCTCTGCGAGTACACGGGCGGCCGTTACCACGCCTCGCGCATCTCCACAGCCGGCTCCGTCGAGCTGATGCGCCAAGCCAAGGGCCGCGGTGCACAGGTGAGCTGCGCGGCGGGCGTCCACCATCTGCTTTTGACCGACGAGTCGCTCGGCGAATACGACTCCAATTTCAAGCTCGTCCCGCCACTGCGTGGCCAAAGGGACCTGGAGGCCTTACGTCACGGCCTGATGGAAGGCGTGATCGATGCGGTGGTGAGCGACCACCGGCCCCAGTCCTCGCTGCAAAAGGATTGTGAGTTCCCCGAGGCGGAGCCGGGAGCGGTCGGCCTCGCCGTGTGTTTCAGCTTGCTGTTGTCGCTCGTTCAAGAGGACCGGCTCGGCCTGGCGCGCGTGGTCAGCGCGCTCACGACCGGGCCCGCCGCCATTCTGGGCATCGCCCCGCCCCGGCTGAGGGAAGGAGAGCGCGCTGACTGGGTGCTCGTCGCGCCCAACGAGCGCTGGTCGGTCGAGCCTCTGACTTTGCACGGCAAGAGCCACAACAGCCCCCTGCTCGGGCGGTCTCTACCGGGCCGCATCGACCTCACCCTGGCACAGGGCTGCATCGCCTTCGACCGCCTCGCCACTTCCCGCGCGCTCTCGACGGAGAAATCGTGACCGAACGCAAAACCGCTTTCCTCGCTCTGGCCGACGGAACCATCTTCAAGGGCTTCGCCTGGGGGGCCCCGGGCACCGTGACGGGTGAGGTGGTCTTCACCACTGGCATGACCGGTTATCAGGAGGTGCTCACCGACCCTTCGTATCACGGCCAAATCGTGACCATGACGACGCCCCACGTCGGCAACACGGGCATCACGGCAGAAGACGCTGAAAGCCGCAAAGGGCAACCGCACGTGGCCGGCTTCCTGATGCGGGAGCCGTGTGAGGTCCCCTCGAACTATCGCAGCCAAGAGCCCTTGTCGCGTTATCTAGAGCGCCACGGCATCGTCTCCCTCGGCGGCATCGATACCCGCCTGTTGGTGCGCACGCTGCGGGATCGCGGCGCGCAGAACGGCTGCATCGGGACGGGCTCACCGGATGAGCTCGTGGATCGGGCGCGGGCAGCACCGCCCATGCAAGGCCTCGATCTGGTCTCCAAAGTCACCCCCCTCGAGAGCTACTCCTTTCAAGAGTCGCGCGGCGGCTGGCGAGTGTCGTTCGATGAAGATGCGCCGGTGACCGGGCAGAGCCAGCTCAGCCACGCGCGGCCGCTCAACGTGGTGGCCATGGATTTTGGTGCCAAGCGCAACATCTTGCGCTGTCTCGTCGACGCGGGCTGCCGCGTCACCGCCGTGCCCGCCAGCATGAGCGCGAAAGACATTCTGGCGCTCAATCCAGACGGGGTGTTCCTGTCCAACGGCCCCGGCGACCCCGCCGCTGTCGGCTACGCGATCAACACGATCCGCGAGCTTCTCGGGCACAAGCCCATCTTCGGCATCTGCCTCGGCCATCAACTCCTCGCGCTAGCCCTGGACGCCAAGACGTACAAGCTGAAGTTCGGGCACCGAGGGCTCAACCAACCCGTGCAGGACCTGCAGACGGGCCGCGTGGAGATAACGCTGCAGAATCACGGTTTCGCGGTCGATGTCGATTCCCTCGGCGCCAAAGCCATTGCCACTCACCGGCACTTGAACGACGGCACGAGTGAAGGCCTGAGCGTGCCTGACGCCAAGGCGTTCAGCGTGCAATACCATCCCGAGGCCGCCGCCGGTCCGCACGACGCGCTCCACCTGTTCCGGCGTTTTACCGACGCCATGTTGACCACACTGTGAAAACACCCCCCGGTATTCACTTCATCAGCCTCGGTTGCCCCAAAAACCGGGTCGACTCGGAGGTCATGATCGGCGTCGCGCAGGATCGTGGTTTCGTGCCCACGGACGACGCCGAAGCCGCGCAGGTCATCGTCATCAACACCTGCGGTTTCATCGAATCCGCCAAACGCGAGTCGATCGACACCATCCTGGAGATGTCACGGCTCAAGGAGCACGGCGCCTGCCGCAAGCTGGTGGTCACTGGCTGCCTGAGTCAGCGCTACTCGACAGAGCTGGCCAGCGAGATGCCCGAGGTGGATCACTTCCTTGGCTCGAGCGACATGCTCAAGCTGTCGGCGGTGCTCGCGGAACAGGCGCCCCGAATCTGGGTGGGCAACCCCGCCGAGTGGGTGATTCGAGCGACAGACCCACGCACGCTCAGCACGCGTGGCGCCAGCGCCTACCTGAAGATCGCCGAAGGCTGCAATCGCCACTGCGGCTTTTGCGTCATCCCGCAGATCCGCGGCAAGCAGCGCTCACGCTCTATCGATGACATCGTGGCGGAAGCCGAGCAGCTCGCCGAGAGCGGCGTGCTCGAGCTCAATCTGGTGTCGCAAGACACGGTCGCCTACGGGCGAGATCTGGGCGCCGGAGCCGCGGGCTCGCCTCAGACGAAGCTCTCCTCGTTGCTGGAGCGACTGGCGGAGGTCGAAGGCATTGCCTGGGTTCGCCTGCACTACCTCTACCCGGAGAAGCTGGATGAACGCATGCTCGAGCTCATGCGAGAGCACCCCAAGGTGCTGCCGTACGTGGACATGCCCTTGCAACACGCCGCGCCCGCCATGTTGCGCCGCATGCTGCGCGGTGGCAGCACCGACTTGCGGGCGGTCATCGAGCGGTTGCGGCACAGCGTGCCCGACGTGGTGCTGCGCAGCGCGTTCATCGTCGGCCACCCCGGCGAGACCGAAGCGGAGTTCGAGCAGCTTCGGGCCTTCATCGAGTGGGCCGAGCTCGACCACGTCGGGGTCTTTCAGTACTCGGACGAAGACACCTGCGCCAGCTACGCCCTCGCTGACAAAGTCGACGACGAGACGACCGAGCGGCGCGCTCGAGCCATCATCGACCTGCAACGCGGCATCAGCACCCGCAAGAACGAGGCCCGCATTGGTCAGGAGCTGACCGTGCTGGTCGAAGGCGCGAGCGAAGAGAGCGAGCTCGTGATGGTGGGGCGCCATGCCGGCCAGGCGCCGGAAGTCGACGGCGTCGTGTACCTCTCACATGGCCCCGTGCAGCCCGGTACGCTCTGCACCGCGCACGTGGTCTCGGCTACGGACTATGATTTGCTGGCGGAAGCGGAGCCGAATGACGCGGCCGCAGCGCGGCCCAGGCCGAAACGCGCCGCCGGCAGCACGGCGGTGCGGCGCCGCCGAGGCGTCGTCACGCTCCGCACCGTTTCCTGAGTCGTCAGCTCATTCACCATTTCCAGCGTCTGCGCTGGACGGCGCCGAGCCTGAAGCACACGCCCCACGCTGCCCCGCCAGCTCGGCAGGCTGGAAAACGATTGTCGTGCTCTGGAAAACCCCGGCGCTGTACCATAACGCCAACGGATCGCAGGGCTCCGTCTCGACTTCGAACTCATAGGCGCCGGTGGTCGTGCGCTGGCCAAAGATCAAACCATTGACCCGATTGTGTACGAATACGAACGCGGGGGCCCGCCCGACGTGTCCGCTCAACCGCGCCACTCCCGTGCCCAGCTCGACCACGTCGGGCTCCGGTGGATCGTCCGGAGGCAAAGTTGGGGAGACGCATCCCAGCACGACGGCGGCCAGCCACCACGCTCCAATCCGGCCAATAGGCCGCCAAAATCCCTGGATGCACATCGGCGTGAGCGCTGGGGTAGCAGGCACCGTGCCACGAGCCCATGTGTTTGGAAGCCCCATACGACCTAGGTTTTGCTCGACGAATCTAGTGCTGAGCGTCCAGACGGTCGGGACGAGGGACAACCTAGTTGGCCCCTTCGACTCCAAAGTTGCCGGCGAGCGAGGCACCCCGCGGAGCACCTGCCTCGATCCGGAGCTGCGCCGGAGCCCGCGACCGGAAGGCGCATGAGCCTCGCGACGTCAGCCGCAAGCGTGGTGAAGAGACCTCGTTGGCGCTCGTGGTGGGCCTCCCGATGGGTGCTCTGGGTGGCGTGCATGCTCGCAGCGTGGTGGTGTGGTGATCCCGCCATCGAAGCCGCCGGCAATGGCCGGGACCAGATGCTGCGCACCGAGCTGGCGGCGACGCATGATCTACTCGTCGATCCATCCAGCCGTCTGCACTGGGCTGCCGAGCACGTTCGAGTGAAATGGTTGCCAAGTCCGGTGTGGGTCGCGGCGCGAGCGCGGCGCGCGACGAGCGACGCTCACGACATTTATCTGGTGCGTGCCGAGCTGAGCCCGGAGGGCTCGCTGCTCAGGCTGGATGGGCTCTACAACTTGACTCAAACGGACCTCGCCAACGAGACCGGTTTGGCGGGAGACGGGCCGCGACTGACCTGGCACCTGGAGGGTCAAGGGCAAACCTACCGGGTCGAATACGCCGATCTGCGGGGGGAGCCACCGCCCAGAGGTGAAGAGTGGACGGCCCTGGCACGTTGGCAGCGTAAGCTGACACAGCTGCAGCACGTCGGGCAACTCCGAGGTGTGCGGAGGCGTTCATTCAGAATCGAGCCCGCTGCGCCGGAGCTGGACGTCAGCCTTGCACCCGGTGTGCTGCGGCTGCGCGTGCAGGGCCAGCTCACGGAGATCTCCACCGACGGCGTCACCGACTTTCCCGACGCAGCACCCATTCACGAGGAGAGCCGGCAGCCCGCCCGCCCCGGCAACCTGCTGACCTGGGCCGTCGATCGCGCTCGCGATTTCGAGTGGCTCGGGACCGAGCGGATCCAATGGCTCAAGGCGGTGTCGTTCAGTGGGCTGGACTGGATCGATCAGGCACTGACCGCAGAGGCTGGCGCGGAGTGGGTTGAAGAGCCGGCGCCCCCGGCTGCGCGTGCACCAGCCGACTTCGCCCCGGAAACGGGCTGGCCCCCGGCTGCGCTCGACAGCGCGGTCACGCCAGCTTTGCAGGGCGAAGGCGAGTGGCGGCCCCTCGACTCGGACCCGTTCGTCAAGCAGCACCCGGGGCTGCCCGCCCCTTTCATCACCACGTTCGTTCGACCGGATCCCCGCCACCCAAACGCCCGGGTGATCAGCGTGATGTGGGACCCACGGCGCGTCGACTTGCACTTCGCCGCGGGCACCGAGGAGCCGAAGAGCGCCACGGGTGAAGTCGGCACAGGCATCATTCCTCGCACTCCCGCGGTCATGTCTCGCCTGCTCGGAGCGTTCAATGGGGGCTTTCAATCCGCACACGGGGCCTGGGGCATGCTCGTGGACGGCAAGCTGCTCGTACCGCCACGAGCGTATGCGGCCACCGTGGCACGGCTCGACGATGGAGCAGTGGCGTTTGGGACCTGGCCACTCACACAGGCCGTCCCTGCCAACCTGAATTCGTTTCGGCAGAACCTCACGCCCCTGGTCAGTGACGGGCTGCCGAACCCCTACGGGCGCGACTGGTGGGGCGGCGTGCCGATCGGTTGGAAAGACGTGACCCGCAGCACGCGCTCCGCGCTGTGCCTGACCGAGGACGGGTTCGTGGGGTACTTCTATGGCTCACGCATCGATCACGAGGGGCTGGCCAGCGCGCTCATCAGGGCGCGTTGCAACTACGCCCTGCACTTGGACATGAACGCCGGTCACACGGGCTTCGAGTTCTACTCGGTGGTGCCGCGGTCCGAAGCTCCGCTGCCGCCTGACCAGTTGGCCACGCGCTGGAAGGCCGAGGGCGACGTCCCGGAGCTGCCCGAGCTGCGGTATCGGGCACGGAAGATGTTTCGCAACATGCAGCTCATGCACTTTCCGAGATACATCCAGCGCCAGACTCGAGATTTCTTTTATCTGACCGAACGCTCGCTACTGCCCCCCGCGAGGCTCGAAAGAGCGTCGCAGCTGGCGGACCCGGAGGCCGGCGCATGGCGCGTCGCGACTGGCTCGGGTTTTCCACACGCGTTCGCCAGCACCTGGTTGCGCCCCGACTCGGCGCGCCCGGAGACGCGAGTGCACGTGCTGGCGCTCGACTTGAAATGGCTGTCAGTCCAGCTCGCAGAAGCCGGCCCGCTGCGCGACGGCAGTTTGCTGACCCTTTCACTGCCGCCGGAACGGGCGGGAGCGCGCGCGCTCTGGCTGAGCGAGCACGTCGCCCAAATCGGCCTTCCCCCTGCGGGAAGCCAGGTGATAGCCCGCGAAACGCCTGAAACCGCCCCCCGCGCCGCCTGGGGCACCCGCACCGAAGAGGTCCTGATCTACGCCGAGATCGTGGTCGGGCCCGACCCCGATCGGGACGCGGCATTATTGGAGGGCGTTCTGACTGCGCTCGGCTGTAGCTCTCAGCTGATCACCGGCGCCCCCAGTCTGCTGGCCCTCGTGGGCGAGCCTGACCTCACGGGTCAGCCCGTGAGCTTCGCAGCCGCCGCCAAACAACCTGCGCTCCACTTCCGGCGCTACGCGTGGCAAGCTCAGCGCCGGTTGTTTCCGGACACCGAAATCGTCGCCCCCGAAACCTGGCAACCTCACCAGCCGTGAGTCGGAACGCCAGTGCTCCACGGCGGCGTGCTCACCAACACGACGAGCGGCACCTCCTCCGCCGACCTCCAACACCTCTCGAACAGCGTGGGGTCACGCCAAATGGGGGCTGAAAACTTCCTTTCAGAAAGGAAACGGACTGTCAATTTGATCCTGTCATCCCTATTATGGGCTAATAGTCAGCTCAGGCGGCTGCTACCTTCGGGCGCCTGCCCTATGATTTTACGCGTGGCATGCTGTAGGACGGAAGTGAGAGGCTCATGAGCACCGACAGGGGCGGATCCGACCTCGACGTTTTCAACGACTTGAAGCCTCAGACACCGGACGGCAAACCGATTACGGAGCAAGCACGCACCTTGGTGGGGCTTCAAGTCCCGGAAAGTGGCTTGCCGCCCGTTCCTGGAAGCGCCGCTAGCAGTGGATCGGGCAGCGGTGGATCGGGCAGCGGTGGATCGGGCGGCAGCGGGCCGAGCAGCACTCGCAGCATGCCCCCGCCGCCGCCGTCGCAACGGCCCAGGCGGCCGGGCACAGCGCCCCCTCTTCCGCCGCCTTCACGGCCCGCCGCGAAAGCACCCATCACCGAACAGACGCCGGTGACTCCAAGCGCGGCAGAGGTGTCGCGCAGCGCGCTTTCACGGTCCGATGAAGAGCGCGGCGAGGACACGAACCCCGGCGCACCTCCCGTTCCCGAAAGCCGTCCCGAGCGCAAATCCGATTCGGGCCTCGGTTTGGATTCATGGGCGACCACTGCGCCTCCGGGCGTCGGCCCGCGCATCTCGCGTCCGCCAAGCCCACACATCTCGAACTTGCCGGACGCGGTCGCTTCTGCGGCGGCGCCTGCCGCTGCGGGAGCGTCGTCGAACGGCGACGTGGGCTGGGATGACGACGACGACAAGACACAGATATATGACAAGGACACCCAAGCGGCAGCGCAAAGCCTATTGCAGCCGGCCGCACCGACGCTGCTAGGCGGCCGCCCACCGCCGCCGATGTCACGGCCGCCGGGGGCCATCTTGGCGCCTGGGGCAACACAACCTGGCAGCCCGTTTGCCGGCAGTTTCGGGACGGCTGGTTTTGGCGGCGGTTTCGGGACCAATGGTTTTGCCAGCCGCACCACGGCGCCGCCAGCAGCTCACCTCGACGGTAGCTTTGCCATGCCCGCGCCAGCGGCACCCAACCGGCGTCTGCCCTGGGTGTTGGCGGTCTTGGGTGCGGCCATCGTCGCGCTGTTGTTCTTTTCGATGTTGCCGAAGAAGGGGGGTCTCACCGTCACGGTCGCCGGCGGGCCAGGCAACAGAGAGCTGGCGGCGGTCGAAGTCATCGTGGACAACGCGGTGAAGTGCCAGACCTCCCCGTGTGAGCTGACCCTGAAGTCCGGGACCCACTATGTCGAGGTGCGCGCGGCGGGCTACCAGGCCACCGCCAAAAGCGCCGTCGCCATCGTCGGCGGTCAAACCGCCGTGCACAATGTCCAGCTCATTCGGGCCGGAACCGGCATCAAAGTTTTCGGCGAAGGCAGCGGGCTGACGCTGCTGGTGGATGGTAAGGAATTTGGGCCGCTGCCTCAGGAGCTCCGCGAAATGGAGCCTGGGGAACACGTGATTCAGGTGGCAGGTGGCGCCCGCTACGAGGTCTTCACGCAGCGCATCGTGGTCGATCCAGATCGGATGACCCCGATTGGACCCATCAAGCTAAAGGTCACCAAGGGCCTGGCCACGATCCGGGCGGGCCAGAATGCGGAAGACGCGGAAGTCACCTTGAGGGTGGGTGATTCGCGCCGCGTCTTGCCGGCGCTGCCCGTACGGCTCGAGGTCGAGACGGATCGAAGTCATATCCTGGTGGCTAAACGCAAAGGCTACGCGACATTCGAAGAGCCGATCACATTTGAAGACGGCCAGGCCGAAAAGACCATCGAGATCACGCTCACGGAACGGCCCACCGAAGAGTCCGTCATCCGTCGTCCTCGGCCGTCTTCGAGCGGTCCCAGCACCGCACGCGCGGAAGAAGACTCCGAAGCGGCCGAGCCTGAGCCGGCGCCGCCGACGGGCAACGCCACGCTCAATCTCACATCGACGCCGCCCTCGAACGTCCTGCTCGACGGCAAACCTCTCGGTACGACGCCGCTGCGAGACATCTCGGTCGAGCCCGGCACCCATCGGGTGATCTTCATTCACGGTGCAGACCGCAAACCCAAGGTGGTCGAAGCTGCACCTGGTTCGAGTCAAACGGTGTCGGTCAGCTTCTGAGCTCCGAACGTGCTGCCTGCGCGTGAGCGCTACTGCGCTTGCTTGAGCTGGCGCGAAATTTTCAGCAGCTGGCGACAGTATTCAGGCGGCATGACGTCGGTATCAGCCTCCCACTCTGTGGGTGCTCCAGGGCTCGTCCACGCGTCCTGGTCAACCGGTCTCCCGATCTGCTGCCCCCCTGTGTTCTTTCGTTGACTCATGATGACCTCGCAGCCGCAAAAGGCAGAACCTTGGCGTGTACGGACGGGAGCCCTCCTGGCGCCCTTAAGGCTGAACATTTTTCGATGTGGCGTTTTTGCACCAGCTACTGGCCAGCATGCACGAAATCGTAAATAACTCCGCCGTGGCTGCAGTCCACTCGCGACGAAAGGCCCGGAAAAGCTACGCGTACGCTGTGGGGGTTTTAGCGGGCGTCTGTTGGGCGGCCAGCTCGGCATGTGTGCCCGACGGAGCCCAACGGGGTCATGCCTCGGCAGCCGGACAGAGTCAGCCCCCTGCCCTCGATCTGACGCACGACCGGCCGTGGCCCGCCTCATATGCCGCAGACCCCTTGTGGCTTCGGGCTTCGACGGGCAACGACATCGACCAGGCACGCCTGGCACTGAGTGAAAGCGCCCATACTCTGGCCGTCGCGCTCGCGCACGGGGGCGGCCTCGGGCGCACCGCGCTCACCAGCCTCGCTTACGCCAGCGACCGCCACGAAGTGCGGGGGCAGCTGTGCGCGCTGGTGCTGGGGACCCGTGCTCCGACGCTGAGCTTGCTCCTGAAATCGATCCACGAAATCGTGACCGCAGCGCCAGTGAACGAAGAGTCGGTGGACCCGCAATCCGACGCCCGCTGCACCCAGGTTCTTCAGCAAGTCGTGCAAATGAAGGCAGCAAGCCCGGCCGACCAAGATCAAGCCCAAAGCGCCATCGCCACGCTGCAGCGTCGCTAGTGCCTCATGCCCTACATCCGTGCCGGGTTTCGCCGCGTCCCCAGCAGGTGAGGGCCGCGTCGAAACCGGCAAGCTGGGCGTCCTTGCATTCGGCACTTCCTCTATATTTGGCCTCGGCGCGGTTGCTCGCACCGGGCGAATCGAGCATGGTAACGCCCCCTCTGAAGAAGGCTTCATGCTCGACATCAAACTGATTCGCGACCAACCCGAACAGGTGCGCGAGGCGCTGCTCAAGCGCGTCGATGCGCTGGATTTCTCCGAGTTGCTGGCCTGGGACGAAGCGCGGCGCAGCAGAACGACGAGCCTAGAAGCCAAGCGCAACCGGCGCAACGAGGTGTCGGCGCTGGTACCCGCCTTGAAAAAAGCGGGCGCCGACGTGCAGCCGGTGTTCGCCGAAATGAAGAGCCTCGGCACGGAAATAAAGGCCTTGGAGGCCGAGGTGGACGCGCTCGAGAAGCAGATCCACGATTTCATGTCGGGGTTGCCCAACCTTCCCGATCCTGACGTGCTCGGCGGTGGCAAGGAGAATAACCGGGTCATCGGCACCTGGGGTGAGCCGCCGCGCTTCGACTACACGCCCAAAGACCATGTGGCTTTGTTGGGTGACCTCGGGATGGTGGACTACGCCCGGGGAGCCAAGCTCGGCGGCAGCGGCTTCTGGGTGTACCGAGGGGACGGCGCTCGGCTCGAATGGGCGCTGCTCAACCATTTCATGGAGCGGCACCTCGCTGCGGGTTACGAGCTGGTGATGCCACCGCACTTGCTGTTGCCAGTGTGCGGCTACACCGCCGGCCAGTTTCCAAAATTTGCAGATGATGTCTTCAACCTCGAGCAAGGCGCCGATCAAGAGCGGCGGTTTTTGCTGCCTACCGCGGAAACGGCGCTCGTGAATCTGCACCGAGACGAGCTTTTGAGTGAAGCAGAGCTGCCCAAAAAGTACTTCGCGTACACGCCCTGCTACCGCAAGGAAGCCGGCAGCTACCGTACGGAAGAACGCGGCACGATCCGCGGCCACCAGTTCAACAAGGTCGAGCTGTTTCAGTATTGCCGCCCCGAGGACTCAGCGGCAGCGCTCGAGCAGATGTTGGAGCATGCTCGCAGCATCGTCGAGGAGCTTGGGCTACACCACCAGGTGTCAAAGCTCGCCGCGCGAGACTGTAGCGATGCCATGGCCAAGACGTTCGACATCGAGGTCTGGATACCGAGCATGCAGCAGTACAAGGAGGTCTCGAGCGCTTCCAACGGGCGCGACTACCAGGCGCGTCGCGGCCAAATCCGCTTTCGCCCCGAGGGGCAGAAAAAAGTGGAGCTCGTCCACACCCTGAACGCATCGGGCCTGGCCACGAGCCGGTTGCTACCGGCCATCGTCGAACAGTTCCAACGCGCCGACGGCAGCGTCGCCGTGCCCAAGGTGCTCCAAAAATGGCTCGGCAAGGACAGCCTGAAAGGCTGATTCTGCAGTGCTAGACTGATGCCGTGCGGCACATCGGAATCATCGGAGCTGGCATCGCAGGGCTGACGGTCGCCTTTTTGCGATCGCGGAGCGGTGACCGCGTGAGCGTGTTCGAGGCGTCAGCGCGCGTGGGCGGGCAACTCCACACCGAGCGCTCGGGCCCATTATTGATCGAGCATGGGGCGGAAGGTTTCATCGCTGGCAGTGACGCGGTCGCCAGGTTGGCCGAGGCCCTGGGAATCGCGGCTCATCTGCTCGACCAGCGCGTGAGCGACTCCTGCCACTTTGACGGGAAAGAATTGATTCGGTTGGCTCCTGGAGAAGCCGGCAGGCTGCTCGGTTTTCAGGTCGGGGCGCGGGCGCTCGGCAAGGGCATACAGTCGTTTTCACACGGCATGGGGCAGCTCGTCGATGCCCTGGTCGGCGCCATGGCACCGCAGGTGGCCTGTCTCGTCGGAGTGCCCATTCAAACGGTGAGGAGCTCGGCTCCAGGCTGGCAAATCGTTGCCGCCACCGGGGCGGTCCACCCCGTCGACACGTTGGTCATTGCCACCAGCGCCGCCGGCGCCGCGGGTTTGCTAAAAACAGAATTTGGACCAAGCGCCGCAGCTTTGGCGGATTCTGAAGCGTTGTCGAGTGTCACCGTCTCGCTCGCTTACCCGCGGGAGCACGTCGTGCACACGCTCGACGCGACCGGCTTCGTCGTGGCAGAAACGGCGCAAGACGAGGGCTTCCGCGCCTGCACGTTTGCCTCCTCGAAGCTGCCCGGGCGCTCCCCAACGGGTCAGGCGCTGCTCAGGTTGTTCTTTCGGCCTACGGCCCCTGACCTCGCTAGCCTGAGCGACGCGGAGTGGACGTCGAGGGCCGAGCGTTGTGCCTCGCGTGCGCTCGAGATACGGGGGGCGGCCTTGCAAAGTTGGGTCTCGCGCTGGGACCGCGCCCTGCCCGTCTTCGACTCGGCCCACGTGCAACGGGTCCGCGCTCTGGAAAAGCGGCTGCACGGCAGCAGCCTCCAATTGACGGGAGCCGCCTTTCACGGCTCTGGAATCGATGGCGCGGTCCGCTCGGCAATCGCGACCGCACACGCCCTCGATTGAACACCGAGCCAAAACACCCCGCACAAAGCAGAACAGTGGCCACGCCTTCGCGCGACCACTGCGCTGCCTTCCCCAAAAACAGAGGCACGACCCCGGACCTGGGGAGGGGGCGCAAAGGCCGTGCCGACGTTAACGCGGTTGACGGGGGACGCCGAGGCGCCGTAGTGCCGACCGCTGATGTCGCATATGCACCCACTGTGCCAAACAAGAATGATTCTGATTGTCACAGGTTAGACCACCTGCGCCGAAGACCGCCTTTCAGATCTGAAAAATCGCCCTTCACGTGTGAAGGGCTGGGAAAAGCCCCACACCCGTGGGGCAATGCGGCTTCGCCTGGCTCACTTCATGGCTTCTCTGTGGTACCCGCATCGAGATCGACGGGGCTCAGCGGATGATGGCTGATCGCGATCCGGTTGCCATCGACATCTCGCGTGTAAGACGTAAATGCCGTGCGCGCCTCGATGGGGTGGCCCCCCGCCTCGAGCTTGCTCTCCAGCCGTAATCGCTCAGCCGGTGCGATGCGGAATGCCAGCAGAAAAGGGCCGGCCCCAACCCCTTCGACGGCCTGGGGCGGCTTGTCCGTCAGCTCTATCATCAGCAGCGACCCCTCCAAGTCCAACCAGACGGAGCGTAGCCATCCCCGCTCATCCAGGTGGCGGGCTCGCTCAGAAAGACCGAAAAACTCCCGATAGAAGCGCGCCAAGCGTTCCACGTCCCCGCTACCTACTGCCAGGTGGTGTAGCCGACCCTCCGCGTTGCGTTCCGTCATGTCAGAGCCCTTACCTGGCATCCGAGCGTTTTGCCAGCTGCCGCAGGCGGTAGGCTACCACACGTACGTCGCTCTACATCCCCCCCCTTTCACGACTGAATACGCTCATGCCACGTCGGCGATTGTTTGGCGGCCAGGTGGACGTAAAGCCATATTGTGGTGTTCCACCGGCTGCCGACGCTTCGCCCCTCGAGGCTACACTGCGTCCCCTTGTCGATGCTGCTGATCGGTTGCCCTCAGCTTCTGGACGGTGACTTCGTCAACTCGCCTCCCCTGTCGGCTGCCGGAAGCGCTGGGGCCGGTGGGGCAAGCCCGCTCTCCGGCATGGATGCTGGGGCGGGTGGGGGTGGTCGGGTCGGCGCGGGCGGCAATGCTGGGCTCAGCGCGGGCGGGAGCAACGTGGTGCTCGGCGGTGCCAGCGGCACGGGCGGCGCTGGCGCTGCTGGCGGTTTGGCGAACGACGGCGGCGGTGTCCCGCCCGCTGACGCCAGCGAGCCTGGCCCAGGAGCGGCGCTCGCGGCGGTGCTGCTCCATCGCTATGGCTTCGACACAGCGGGTAGCGTCATCGCCGACTCCGTCGGCAGCGCCAATGGCACCGCGATTGGAGCGCAAGTCGTCGCGGGCAGCGGAAAGATCACTTTGTCCGGCAACGATCAGTACGTCGACTTGCCGAATGGTCTCATCTCTGGGCTGGAAAGCGTCACGCTGGAAGCCTGGGTCAACTGGGCCGCAGACCCAATCAGTGCGGCTGCCGACTGGCAGACCATCTTCTCGTTTGGCGCGAGTGAAAACACCGAAGGCAACCCGGGCAACGCTGCCACGACCTATGTGTTCCTGACCGCGAAGTCCGGCGACAGCGACGACATCCGTTCGGGTTACACGCTCACGGGGTTCAATACGGAAACCCGCAGCGACGGCACCGACCCGCTGCCTTTGTCCAGCGACGCGCAACGAGGCACACACGTGGCCATGGTGGTGGACGCTGCCGAGCGGACGTTGTCCATGTATGTGAATGGCGTTCTCGCAGCCTCTCCACCCACCACGCTCCCAGTAGGCGAAGAGTTCGATCTGTCGGCCATCAACGACATCAACAACTGGCTCGGCCGGTCCCAGTTTGCGTCAGATCCCGAGTTCGCGGGCGACCTCCTCGAGTTCCGCATCTACGGCGCGGCACTCGATGCTACCCTGATCGGGCTGAGCTTCGAGCTCGGGCCGGATACCGATCTGTAAGGTTCAGCGGCCCCGACCGAGGGCTTGACCAATCCAATGCTCGAGCTCGCCCGCTCGGAATGGCTTCAAGATGCAGGGGCTCGCGATTTCGGACAGCGAGCAACCCAGGCGCTCGGTGAAAACGCCCCCGGTCATCAGCACTAAGCGCTCCGCATGCTCCGGACCGAGCTCCTGAAGGCGCGTGTAGAAATCCAAACCGTTCGATTCCGGCATCATCAGATCACAGAACACGATGTCGAAGGCGTGACTGAGATACAGCTCCAGTGCCTGACCCACATTGGTCGCGGTCACGACGTCATGCTCCGAAAGCGAACGCTTCAAGCCCCGCAGCAATATCAGCTCGTCATCGACGATGAGAATGCTCGCCCGCCGCCCCTGAGCACACGACCCCACGCTCTCACTACTCGACCAATTCATCCGCGATCTTTCCAACCTCTTTCGACAGATCGACCCAATGCCTCGCAGCTTGAGAATCGGTGTCGGAAAGCTAGCCGCGTCCGGTTCGGAACGGTGTCTGAAAACGGAACGACCTCCACCCCTGTCCAACGCGCGCGCTAGGGCCAGCGGCGTAGGGGGCCTGTACATCGCATCGACGTTGGCGGGGCGCGTCAGAAACGACAACCCAAAGTCACAACTGAGAGGCTTGGACGTGGCAGATTGGCCGGGAGCGAGTTTTGCAGCAGACCCGAGCGCATTAGGTGCGCTTGGATTTGCCAACCCCCCGCCAGTCTGCAAGGTAGAGAAGCGATTCTCCCATGACCAAGCTTCAAACACCGATTTGCATCGCCGCGCTCAGCATGTGCTTCGCGGCCTGCGTGGACCCGGGGGTGGATGAACCCGCCGACTCGGAAGCCATGGGCCCACAAAGCGTTGTACCCGTCGATGTCTCCGGCGCTCCAGAGCGCGGCGGCCCCGGAGCGACCACGGGCGATGATGGCCGCGAGCCTAGCCTCGAGGATAGCCCGAACATCGCCCGCATCCTCGCCATCACCGATCCAGATAGTGTGGCAGACGGGGTCGCAAGGACTCACCGTTTTCGGCGTCTGGATTTGGATGAGTATGAGCGATCCGTCGGTGATCTGCTCGGCGTGGACGTGGGCGCCGTCTCCAGCAGTTTCCCCGAGGAGCTGCCGACACTGGAGGGGTACTTCGCGCGCGGCGATCTGCGCGCCACTGATCGTCTGATGGTCGAGCTGCAGCAAGCGGCGGAGAAACTGGCAGAGCAGGTCGTCAATGACCCGACCTCGTACTCGAGGGTCGTGCCTTGCGTCAGCGCAGACCCTGCGTGTCGTGACGAGCTCATACGCGCATTCGGGCTGCGTGCCTATCGGCGGCCGCTCGCCGAGGTCGAGATTGGCCGTTATCAACTGCTGTTCGATCAAGCCGCAGAGCTATTGGCGAGCGGTGATGCTTTCCGAGACGGCGTGCGGCTCGTGGTCGAGACCATGCTGCAGTCGCCGAACTTCCTGTATCGCGTAGAGCGCGGCACGGGCGTCATCGACGATTTCGGGGAACGCATCAGCGACTATGAGGCTGCCTCGCGACTCTCATTCATGCTCTGGGGCAGCACCCCGGACGACACGCTGCTCGCGGCCGCCGCGTCGGGTGAGCTCTCGACGCCCGAAGGCGTGGCCACGGTCGCCCGCCGGCTGGTGCTCGACCCCGCCATTGCCGTGCGGGTCAACGACTATCACGCGCGCTGGCTGCAGCTGTCAGCCCTTTCCGCGGGCAGCAAAGATGCCGTGCTATTCCCGGAGTACACGGCAGAGCTCGTCGGCTCGATGCTGGAAGAGACGCGGCGTTTCGTCGAGGAAGCGACGCTGGTCGGCAATGGCTCGCTCAATGCATTGCTCACGGCTCCTTACGGCTTCGCGGACGCCCGGCTGGCTTCAGTCTACGACCTCGACGGTGACTTTGGCCCGGAGCTAGAGCGGGTCGAGTTCGGCGCGGATGATCCGCGCGCCGGGTTGCTGACGCAGGCAGGTTTTCTCGCAGGCCACAGCTCGGCGAGCAACCGTACCTCGCCCATCTTGCGTGGCGTATTCGTGCTCCGGCGCCTGCTCTGTCAGGACATCCCGGATCCGCCGCCCAACGCGCAGAGCATGGAGCCGGAGGAAAGTCTCACTCCCCCCTTCACGACTCGCGAGTTCTTCGAGTGGAAGACCTCGATGGCAGAATGTCGGAGCTGTCACTTTCAGATCAACCCCACCGGCTTCGCGTTCGAGGATTTTGACGCCATCGGCAGGTACCGCACAGAGGAAGAGGGTGAAGCCATCAACGCCAACGGGTTGTTGAGCCTGGGCGGCGCGACGCTGGAGTTCGAGGGAGGCAAGGAATTTGCGGCACAGATTGCCGAGCGGCCCGAGGCGCACGCCTGCTACGCCCAGCACTGGCTGCGCTACCTGTGGGGTCGAGCCGACACCGATGACGACCTGCGCACGCTGGCCACGATTCGCCAAGGGTTGTCGCGCTCAGACTACGGCGTTCGCGACCTCTTGATCGACATTACTCAGAGTGCAGCCTTCCTTCACCTGGCAGCGCCTACGCTGGCATCGGACGGCGAGTGAGCTCACGCATGGCAAGTATCAAATTCCTTTCGCGTCGTGGTTTTCTGAGAGGCGCTGCCGGAGTGGCCGTGGGTTTGCCGCTGCTCGAGAGCGTGGGGGCAGGTCCCCTGCATGCGCAGTCCGCGGCACCTCGCATGCGTTTTCTGTCGTTTCACTGCTCGAGCGGCGTTAACGACCGAACCTTTCGCCCTGCGATCGGGCCACTCAGCGCCGAAGCCTTCACCGGCCTCGGCGTCGAGCCCCTGGCC
The DNA here is from genome assembly GCA_031407405.1 of Deltaproteobacteria bacterium. GTDB lineage: Bacteria > Myxococcota_A > Polyangia > Polyangiales > Polyangiaceae > SZUA-265. The sequence continues at coordinate 30,598 of JANOIG010000201.1, read as the reverse complement.
CCATACGCCGAACGCATGTTGATCCCTCGCGGCATCCATGGCTACCCGGTGGGCACCTGGACCGGCCACAGCCAGGGCACGGGTCAAGCGTTGACAGCGGCTCGCATCACGCGCGGCGGCGGCGGCTTGGCGGACGGCGCCTCGATCGATCAGATCATCGCTCAGGAGCTGACCGGGCGCGAGGCCTTGGTCCTGAAACCCGGGGGTCGCGATCTCGGCGTCCCCATGTTCAATTCCATCTCCTACAGCGCCCCGCGCCAGCTGTTCGCCGCTGAATCAGATCCCCTGCGAGCGTACCGAGCCATGATGGGCTTCGGGCCCTCCGCTGCTCCCCAGGATCAAACCCAGGCCATGGAGGCCGTGCTGCGCAAGCGGCAAAGTGTTCTCGATCTCGTCTCACAGGAATTCGCCGAGCTCCAGACCATCGACCTCAGCCGCGCCGACCGCTTGAAGCTCGACCAGCACGCGCAGCTGATCCGCGACATCGAGCTGCGGATGACGGGGAACGTCGACCTGGTGAGCTGCACGCTGGGCAGCGAGGAGCTGAGCCTCATGGAGGGTTTGGATCGCGGCCGCGTGGAGGCTAACGAGAACTTCCCGGCCGTGGCGCGCTTGCACGTGCAGATCACTGCGCTCGCGCTGGCCTGCGGTTATAGCCGCTCGGCGGTGTTGCAGTGGGGAGCGGCCGTCGCCGGCTCACCGATGTACCAATGGGACGGGATGAGCCACAACTTCCGCCACCACCCGCTCTCGCACGGCACGACCGACGACTTCAACGAGGAAGCCGTGGTTGGCTTTCGCGACATGTTGTACGAGATCGACCGCTGGAACATGACCGAATTCCGCAAGCTGCTCGACCTCTTGGACGGTTACGACGAAGGCGAGGGCCGGACTCTGCTCGACAACACCGTCACCCTCTACACCAACGAGTTCTCCGATGGCCAGGGCCACACCACCGGCGTCCTGCCGGTGATCATCGTGGGCGGGGGCGGCTATTTCAAGCTCGGCCAATCCATTCTTGCCAATGGCAGCACCGCCGCGGTGGCCGGCGTCGGCCGCGGCCAAGGCAACAGCAACCGGCTGCTGTGCACCGTGTTGAATGCGGTCGGCGTGCCCACCTCGCGCTTCAGCGATGGCGCGCCGGGCGAGCTCACCGAACTGCGAGCTTAGCTCAACAGCTCGAACTCTGCCGTCAAGCTTGCCCTCGAGTCGCCGCCGACGTAGACGTCGAAGACTCCCCGCTCGGAGCGCACACGCAGGTCACGACCACAAAAGGCGAGGTCGGCTGCCGCAAGTCTGAACGTGACGCGCTGCGAGGCACCCGGGGCGAGCTCCACGCGCTGGAAGTCCTTCAGCTCGCGCACGGGGCGCGTCACCGAGCCCACGCGATCGCGAACGTAGAGCTGCGCCACTTCGACCCCGCTGCGGAGGCCCTGGTTGCGCACCAGAACGCTGACCTCGAACGACCGGCCCTGCTGCGGCGAGATGGCCAGCTCGGCGTACTCGAAGGTCGTGTAGGAGAGGCCGAATCCAAATGGAAACTGCGGGGTCACCTCCACATCCAAGTAACTCGCGTCCATGTCGACCGGATCGAGCGCCGTACCGGACGGAATGCCACGAAAGTCTTGTTTCGGCGGGCGCCCAGTATTCTTGTAATTGTAGTAGATGGGCACTTGCCCGACGGTGCGCGGGAAAGAGATCGGCAACTTGCCGCTCGGGGCCACGTCGCCAAACAGCACGTCGACGATGGCCGGCCCGGCCATCGTGCCTGGGTGCCAGGCATACAAGAGGGCGTTCGCGCGCTCGTGCTCCCTCTCTAACGTCAAAGGACGGCCTGCCATGATGACGACGATCAGCGGCTTACCGCACTGGGCCAAGCGCTCGAGCAGCGCCGGCTGCGCTCCGGGCAGGTCGAGGAACGCGCGGCTGCGGCATTCTCCGCTGATGTTCGCGTCTTCGCCCAGCACCACCAGCCCGACATCGGCGCCTTGCACTGCGGCCACGGCCGCGCCGAAGCCGCTGACGTCGTTCGAGCGGCAGTCGGGCACGCCTGGCGCGTAGTCGATGCCTACGGCCGAGCCCAGCCGCTCCCTCAGCGCCGCCAGCACGGTCACACTCGCAGCGCGATCACCGTCAAAGGACCAGCACCCGAGCGGGTTGTGTCGGTCGTCAGCCAAGGGGCCGATCAGCGCCAGCGACTTCAGCGCTGTCGAGAGCGGCAGACAGCCCGCTTCGTTTTTGAGCAGCACCAGTGATGCGCGCGCCGCCTCTCGGGCTAGATCGAGATGTGGCTTGGACAAAGCAACGCTGACCGGCGGCGCCGCCGCATAGGGCGCATCAAATAACCCCAGCTGATGCTTGACGTTGAGGATGCGCCGCACGGCATCGTTCAGCTCCTCCTTCGGGACTTCCCCCGACATGACCAGCTGGCTCAGCTCGGTGTGGTAGGCCTTCGAGGCCATCTCCATGTCCACGCCCGCACGCGCCGACTCGAGCGCCACTTGCCGATCGTCCGCGCACAGGCCGTGAGCAATCATCTCATGGGTCGACGCCCAATCGCTGACCACGAAACCGTGGAAACCGAGCTCGGCCTTGAGCAACTCGCGCAATGCCCAACGGTTCCCGGACATGGGCACGCCATTCAAATCATTGAAGCCGCACATCACGGTCGCGACCCCCGCCTCCACGCAGGCCCGAAATGGTGGCAAATAGACGTCGCGTAGCAGACGCTCCGGCACCCAGGTGGTGTTGTACTCCTTGCCCGATTCAGAGGCGCCATACCCGAGGTAGTGTTTGGCGCAGGCCGCCACGCGCCCGCGCTCGGCGGGGTTTTCGCCCTGAAAGCCTCGAACCATGGCGGCGCCAAACCGAGAAGCCAACAACGGATCTTCCCCAAAGCCCTCGGCGACCCGGCCCCAGCGTGGCTCACGCGTGACATCCACCATGGGCGCGAAAGTCCAGTCGATGCCGACCTCGTTCGCTTCATGCGCCGCGGCGGCCGCCGTGGCTTCGGCTAGCCGAGGATCGAAGCTCGCCGCCAGAGCCAACGGAATCGGAAAGATGGTCCTGTAGCCATGGATCACGTCGCGGCCAAAGATGAGGGGGATGCCGAGCCGGCTTTCCTCGACAGCCGCGCGTTGGAGCTGGTTTCTGACTTCCAGGCTGCTGGCATTCAAGAATGAGCCCACCTGACCCTGACGCACCGCCTCGAGCGTGCGCTCGAGCTCTACCGGGTCTTCGTGTTGCCGCTTGAAGAGGGCGTGTTGCACCATTTGGCCCACCTTTTCGGCAACCGTCATCTCCGCCAGCAGGCGCTCGACCTGGGGCACGCGGGGTAAGCCGCGCCGAACGCGCACGCCAGTGTCGAGTGTGTCCATCATACGCGCTCCCACTTACCTTGACCTAAACCTGTGGCCGAAGAATCATTTCGTGATCTACTGCAGCGCTGCCGAGTGAAGCGACAGCACTTGGAATCATCGAACGGCGATGAAATGTAAATCGGCAAAGCCCTTCAACGCTTGATCCAGGGGGCAAAACTCATTTACTACGGGCAGATCTGATAACGTGCGCAAGATACGCTGAGCGCCCTCTCGAAACTCATGGCACTGCTGATTTTTAGTAAGACAAACGGTTATCGGCACGAATCGATCGTGGCGGGCGTCGAGGCCTTGTTGGAGCTGGCCGCACAGCAGGGGCTGCGAGCCGAGGCCAGCGAAGACGCGCTGTGTTTCGCGCCGGAATACCTCGCCCAATTTCAGGCCGTGGTGTGGTTATCGGCGAACGGCAATGTGCTCGATGCGGAGCAGCGCGCCGCGTTCCAAGCCTTCGTGCTCGGGGGCGGCGGTTATGCGGGCATCCATGCCGCGAGCGCGGCGGAGCCCGATTGGCCATGGTACGCCGAGCTGGTGGGCGCTCGCTTCACTCGGCACCCGGAGCATCAACCGGCTCGCTTGATCGTGGAAGATCGTCAGCACCCGGCCACCGCGCATCTGGGTGAGCAGTGGCTGCGTCGAGACGAATGGTATGAATTCGATCGAAACCCTCGGCCCCGCGTCACTGTGCTGATAGCGGTGGACGAGAGGAGTTATCGCGGCGGAAGCATGGGCGACCACCCGCTCGTTTGGTGTCATGAGCTCGGCCTCGGGCGTTCGTTCTACAGCGCGCTCGGGCACTCCGCGGACGACTACAAGGAGCCCGGGTTCCTTCGGCACTTGGCCGGCGGCATCACGTGGGCCGCGCGCGCCCCGCTCCGTTGAGGAGGCGAGCGCGCGCGTTGCGGTCAGTGCTTGCCAGCGCTCGCAGAGCGCGCCCGGGTTGCCGCGCCCCAGCGCTCCAAACAGTCCCGCGCTTTGCCTGTGTCCAGCATTTGTTGGGCTAGCTCGGCCGCGTCTTTCAAACGCAAGTCCTTGGCAACCGCCAGTGAAGCTGCGGCGTTCAGCACAAATGCGCTACGCGCCGGGTGAGGCCTGCCCGCCAGCACCTCCGTGATGATGGCAGCGTTGCGCTGGGCATCCCCGCCATCGATGGCGCCCGGAGCGCTGCGAGCCAGCCCAAAGTCCTCCGGTGTGACCACTCCTTCTTCGACCTTGCCTGCTGCAAGCACGCTCACGCGTGTCGGACCGTAAGGGCTGATCTCGTCGAGGCCATCTTCAGCGCGCACCACCCACGCGCCTTTCACTCCCAAGCTGCCCAGCGCCGCGGCCATCAGCGGGCGCGAAGCATCCGAAAAGGTACCCACGAGCTGATGGGTGGCGAGGGCCGGGTTGGTGAGTGGACCCAGAATGTTGAACAGCGTTGGAATGCCGAGCTCCCGCCGAGGTGCCGATGCGTACTTCATCGCCGGGTGATGGTCAGGCGCGAACAAGAATGCGATGTTGGCCGCCAGCAGCACTTCGGCCGCCGCGCTCGCTGGCACATCGATGGCAACGCCCAGCGCAGTCAGCACATCGGCGGCACCGGTCCGGCTGGATGCCGCACGGTTGCCGTGTTTGGCGACCGGCACGCCGGCAGCAGCAACGATGATGGCCGCGCCCGTCGACACGTTGACTGTATTTTGGCCGTCTCCACCGGTCCCACAGGTGTCGAAGACCAGCGGCAGCTGGTGCTTCACTTCGACCATCTTGGAGCGCATGGCCTTGGCCGCGGCGCTGATGACGGCGCTGGTGTGACCCAACAGCTCGAGCGACACCAAAAATGCTCCGATTTGCACCGGTGTCCACCCGCCGGCCAGGATCGAGTCGAAAACGCGGCGCGCCACGAGTGGGCTCATCGCACGCTCCGCTTTCAGCTCCGCAAACACCTGAGAGAAGCTCGGTGGTGGGGTCATTCGCTTGGTATTGTGCACTGTATTTCTCCGGCTCGTTTCCTCTGACGGTCTGTCCAACACTCTGAAGAAGGGTCGCTGGCGTCAAATCCTTAGGCGGGGCTCGTGTGGTTGCCGCTGGTCGCCCTCTCGAGGCTGGCTAGGGGCCGCCCGGCACGCTACCCTGATGGATGGTCGTGCGCCAAATCGGAACCCGGCGCGGTGTTGGCCGGGGGTGCATTCTGGCCGGCGCGCTCATCGCGGTGGGCTGCCTGCGCGCACCCTCACTCGCCCCCGCTAGCCCCAGCGGCCCAGCGGGAAGCGGGGCCGAACAAGCGTTGCCGGTGCCGTTCGATTTGCAGGAAGGGGTCGAGCGCGCCAGCGCGCTCGGCGCCAATCTCTTCCTGCTCGATGCCTCCACAGCCCTCGCGTGGGACGCGCTGGCGGCTCGTGTTGGTCCGCCGAGCGGCGTGGGCATTGGCCACTACCTCGCGCTCATTGGCGGCAACGAAGAGGGCGACCCCGACGGCTCGGTACAGGTCCTGTTCTTCACCGATGAGCACGTCCCCCGCTTGGCGTACCGCGTTCGGATCAGGCCCGGAGGTGAGAAGGGCTCGGAAGTGCTGGCGCTAGACCCACCGGGAATAGTGCATGAGCCACTCATGACGTTGCTCAATGCGCGTTTGCTGGCCCTCGAGGCGATCCCGCCCACCACGCAGGCGCTTAATCCCGTGCTGATGCCGCAGCGGAATGGCCAAATCGTGGTCTACCTGCTCGCCGCTACTCAGCAGCCAAACGTGGCGGTCCTCGGGCGCCACTACCGAGTGGAGGTGTCTTCGGATGGAACCGAAGTCGAGACCGTCACGGCCCTCTCGGGCGCCGAACGCGAAGTCCCCACGCGCAACAGCTCCGGGCAGCGAGTGGTAGCTTTGGCCGTGACCGATGGCGCTGCCGAGCACCCGACAGAGACGCACGTCTTCGCCAGCCGCATGGCAAACCTCCCGATATATGTCACGACCGGGCGCGGACGCTGGAAGGTGCGCGCCTCCGGCATCGACTACCTCGGAACGCCCTGAGCAATGCCGCCCGACGAATGCCGCAGCATCCAGTCATAGACGTCATGGCCAGCGTAGACCCTCGACCACACATCGTGACCCATGTCCGCTTCAATCGTGAAGCGTAACGACCGGTGCCCCAGCTCCTCGAGCAGGTTCAGCCCGGGGTAAAAGTACTTGGCCTTGACCGCCGCGTCCCTGCCCCCGGCAAAACACCAGATCGGAGTCTGGGCAGCCGCAATGGCGGGGATGTGATCGGGATGCGGAAAACCGACCACCGGAACGAGCGCGGCAAACCGCCCGGGGTACTTGCTGGCCATGTGCCACGTCCCAAAGCCGCCATAGCTGAGCCCAGTCAGGTACTGACGCGAGCGATCCACCCGATACTCCTCGAGCACATGGTCGAGGATATGGATCAGATCAAATTCGAGCTCTGGCCACCCTTTGGGCGGGCCCTCGACGCCGTGCGGAAGGGCCGCGTCCGGGACGGCCCCCAGCATGGGCCCCTCGGTTGGATGGTGGGGCGGCGGCGCCGGTGTGCCCTGGGCGAGCCGCCGCGGGATCTCGTCGCGCGAGCGGTTTCTCAAGTAGTCCGCGTGCTGGTCTCGCCCGTACATCGGAAGCTGCGGGGCCACGATCAAGAATGGCAAATCTCGTTTCTGAATCCATGCCTCGTAGAGCGGCCCGTTCTTCAGCACGAAATCGAGCTCTTCTTTGGCGTCGCCCCGTTCCCCGTTGCCGTGCAGAAACAGCAGCACGGGCCAGCGCTGGGCGGGTGAATCCGCATAACCGGCGGGCACATACAGGAAAAATTCTCGCTCGCTACCCGTCGCCTGGCTCGCGTAAGGAACCTTTAATAGTCGGGCCTCACTCACGGGGACGCTTCTTCTTGGCGTCGCGGGCGGCCGCGTCTCGCTGCCGCGCCTGTTCCAGCTCATCCTTGGCCAGCCGAGACAGTGTGGGCAACGGGAGATCGGGGAAGCGGGCCTTCGACGGACCACCGAGGCGCCAGCGCGGATCGGCTGGATCGAGCGAGTCCGCTGGCTCGAGCTGTGCCTCGCCCTCTGCGGACGCCCGCCGCGGAGCGCCGACAGGCTGGGCTTCGACCCACTCTTCATCGGGGTCTGGCTCGGCCTCGAAAGGCACCTGCTCCGGGGGTGGGGGCGGCAGAACGCCAGTCATCCCCATAGGTGCCGCAGACGCCGACTCTTCCCCGGGGTCAGCAGCGGGAGCACCGGTGCGCATCAAGAAGAAACCGCTGCTGAGCAGCACCAGGCCCAAGGGCACGAGCGAGCGGCGACCCAACAGCGCCCGCGTCTTGCGACGACCCGGCAACACCGAAAAATCGTCGTCATCCAGATCCGGTGGCGCTGTTGGCGCGCCTTCTTCGACTGATACCAGCAGCGGCGCCAGCGAGTCCGGCGCCACGCTGCCCGCCGACCGCGGCTCACCCGGCGGCGCCAGCAAGCCCGCCCCCGCGCTGCTCGCAGGCTCCACTTGACGCACCGGCGCTAGCGCTTCGGGCACCGCGCTCGCGCGGGGCCGCACGTCACTCATCAACCAGCGTGCGAACTCCGACTGCTCTTTCTCCGGTGCATCCAGCGCAGCCGGCGTGGACGGGCGGGTCTCCACGGGCTGCGGCGGGTTGGAACCCGAGGCTGCACCCTTGACCCTCAGATCGTGAGTCAGCCAGTTCCTGAGCTCGACCGATGAGGGACCCGGGTCAGCGTTGAGCGGCGGTGCGGAAGGACGGGTGGAAGCCAAATGGTGTCTCGTTTCAAGGGGCCAGAGAGCGTCATGCGAGGCGTTACCTGCCCGGCAACCGGCAGAGCATAGCGCAGCCCCGCCGCCCACGCTTGCCCCCACCGGGGGTGGGCGGAAGAGGCCGGCGTCGGCCCTCTTTTTGCCCTGGGAGTAGAAATCGACCGCCCGCGGAGCCGAGAGTTGGCTTGCCAAGGCCGGTGTAGGGCGGTTACTTCGCGCCCCCCATGCCGAAACCGCGTCCCTCGCGCACCGGACTCCGAGCCTCCAGCATCGTCGACTGGATCGTCACGAAAAGGGATGGCGGGCAGCTGTCCAGCGCACAGATCCAACAGCTCATCCGGGGCTTCATGCGCGGGCAGGTCACCGATTATCAAATGAGCGCGCTGCTCATGGCGACGTATTTCACGGGCATGGCCCTCGATGAGACGATCGCCCTGACCGAGGCCATGCTGGGCTCGGGGCGTCGGCTCAGCCACGGCGGGACCCGGGCTTCCAAAGTGGACAAGCACTCGACCGGCGGCGTAGGCGACAAGATCAGCCTTTGCCTCGCGCCCCTGGTGGCCGCCTGCGGGGTCGCCGTACCAATGATTTCGGGGCGCGGTTTGGGCCACACCGGCGGCACACTCGACAAGCTCGAAGCCATTCCGGGGTATCAGACGCGGCTCGAGCCCGCGAGGTTCAAGGCCATCGTGCGCCGCATCGGGGTCTCCATCATCGGACAAACCGAGAGCTTGGCGCCCGCCGATGGCCGCATCTACGCCCTGCGGGACGTGACCGGGACCGTGCCGAGCGTGCCGTTGATCGTGGCCAGCATCCTGTCCAAGAAGTTGGCCGCCGGCCTCGACGCGCTGGTGATGGACGTCAAAGTGGGCACGGGTGCTTTCATGCGGAATCGGCCTGCGGCGCGCCAGCTCAGCCGGTCGTTGATCACGGTCGCGGCACGCCTCGGCTTGCCCGTGCGCAGCCTGTTGACCGACATGTCTACACCCATCGGGGACACTATCGGCAATGCCCTCGAGACCCGCGAAGCGATCGAGGTGCTGCTGGGCCGCGGGCCCCCGGACACAGTGGAGCTGACGCTGGCTCTGGGCGTACAGATGTTGAGAGCGGCGGGCCTCGAACGCAGCGACGCAGCGGCTCGTCTGCGCCTCACGCGCGCGCTCTCGAGCGGCGCCGGGGCGGAGCGCTTGGCGCAAATGATCGCCGCGCATGGCGGGGATGCCCGGGTCGTGGAAGACGTGTCGCGACTTCCACGTGCCCGCTACCAAGTGCCCGTGCTAGCGCCTCGCTCCGGCTACGTCGCGCGCATGGACGCGCTCGCTCTCGGCCAGCTCGGGGTCGCCATGGGCGCCGGCCGGACGCGAGCCGATCAGCGTATCGATCCGCGAGTCGGGATCGCGTTGATGGTTCGCCGCGGCTCGTTCGTGGAGGCGGGCCAACCGCTGCTCGTACTGCACCTGAGCCGTAGCTCGGCGGGCCCTCAATTTCGAGCCGCGGCCCTGCAGGCCTTCGCGCTCAGCGCGGACCGCCCGCGCCCGCACCGCCGAGTCCTCGAACAGCATTGACGACCGCTTGCGGGACACGTGGCTAGTGCGAATGGCCGTCGTGCCCATAGTGCTCACCCAAGATGTCACGGCCCCAGTCACCTCGGAAGTCACGCCACACCGAGTGGATGTGGTTGCCGCCGGAGTTGTCGAATTCGATCAAGAAGATGGCGCTCTGGATGCGGAAGTAGTGCGGCTCGCCGCGCACGAGCGAGCCGGCCCAGCCAAAACGGATCGAATCGAGCCCGCCCGCTCGCACCCGGCTGAGCCGCGCTTCGACCAACTCCGGACGCAAGTGATGGGCCAAGGCGGTGATGAGCGCGAGTAGCTGCGCCTGCTGGGCGGGCGCCAACTCCGACAGCTTGACACCGACGGGTGAGAGCGGGCTTAGCGTTTTGGCATTGCGTGTGACGATGTCGCCGTAGGGCTGGGTGTCGAACAGCGCTGACGCACGCTGCGCCCCCGCGAGCGAGCCCAGCAGCTCTCGCGCCAAATCCTCTTCTTTACCCAGGACGCGTGTGCCTTTACGCGCGCCGCCCGGGTCGATGTCACGCGGCACCACGGCGGGATTGGCACCCATGAACTGCGGCAGGGTGGCCACGTGCCGGTCGCCCTGCAAGGTGAAATGGAGCGAGAGATGGTGGCCCTCCATGCGAAAGCCCCAGTGGCTGGCCTGTGCCGAGGGTGTCCCAAAGATCGCCAGCGCGTAGTTCTCCGGGTCGCGCGACGAGCCGAAGGTTTCGAGCTGCCTGAGCGCGATCTCCAGCGCCATGATGGCGCGCACCTTGTCTAGCCCGCTGTCGGTGAGTGCGGAGCGCAGCAGGCGAGTCGTTGCGGCACGCTGCGCCGCGTTCATGTCGCGCCAGGCGACGCCGGCACGGCTGCGCGGCGTATAGTGCCAGTCGCTGCGGACGGCGTCGCTGAAGGGCTGCATGAGCTGGCCGCGAGCGCCCTCGGGCGTTGCCTCAATCAGCTCACGCGCGGCCGCCGAAGCCGAAGGTGCTGCCGCGGCGTTGGCCCACACTGTGGCGACGCTGAACGGCAGCGCCCAGACCAAGGCCGGTAGCCAGGGCCATGCGACGGCCCACCCCACCACGTCACGCACCAACGAGCACGCGTTCATGCTACTTCTTCCCGCGCACAGCCGCACTGAGCTCTGGCAGGTGCTCACGCAGGAACCTGTCGATCAGCTTTAGGCTGGGCGCGGCGGTGAAGGCCGGGCCCCCGTGGCCCGAACCGTGCATGACCACGAGGCGCACGGGCAACTCGAGCTTTGCATAGGCGCCCGCGAGCTCATGCGCCTGGTTGATGGGCATCTGGTGGTCCTGATCGCCGTGCAACATCAACAACGGGGGGTCGGCTGCAGTAACGTGAAACACCGGGCTGGCCAGCTTCGCCAAATCCGGCACTGTGGCGGGTTGTCCGCCGAGAAACAGGTCCAACGCGGGTACCCGCACGCCCAGGCCGTGGGGTGTGGATTGATCGAGGATGCTGGTGAGATTGCTGGCCCCGTACAGATTCACGATGGCTTGTACGTCGGAGGACACCTGCCGCTCACCACCGATGTCCCCTTCGAGCTCGCGATGCCCATTCGTCACGCCAACCAGCGCGGCGAGGTGGCCCCCTGCTGAAGAGCCCGCGATGACGAACCGAGACGGCGGATAGCCGTGCTTGGCGGCGTGGGCGCGCAGATAGCGAACCGCGGCCTTGATATCGTGAACCTGCGCCGGAAACTTCGCCACGGGAGACAGGCGGTAGTCCACGCTGGCCACGGCCCAGCCCCGGGCGGTCATGCCGATGAGATCGACCGACGCGCGCGAGCCCGAGCGCCACGCACCCCCATGCACCCAGACGATCAAGCCAAACGGCTTTTTTCCAGCGGAGGGTAGGTACAGGTCGAGCAGCAACGGGGAGCCGTTGACCGAGGCAAAGCTCAGAGTTTGCGTCGCACTGCCCGCCGCCCGAGCAGCATCTGCCCCGACAGCGCTCAAACAAAGCGCAGAAAAGAGCAGTGGGGACAGCATTCGCAACGCTCGGTTCATGGCGTAAATGTGGGCAAGCAAGCTCGTCGGTTCAGGCGCTGGTGCATGAGCGATACAGTTCTAGCCTAGGGCCTAAAGTGGGCATTCGATACCAGACTTATTCCACGATGAAAACGCCGGAAGCCATTTCCGTACAGACTGCCCGGGCGGGGCGCCCTACCTAACGCGTGTCGCTCATCGCAATACGGCCCCCCGACACACGCGCAGCCACGTCGCGCAAACCCGTGCCTTCGAGGCCCAACGCCGCCCGCACCGCCTGATTCAGGGGCGTCCGGTGCACGTGGCCGAGGAATTGCCGGAGCTTGGCGTCGTCCAGCAATACCGGTTCGTCCCACAGGTACTTCATCTCCGAGAGCTCGCGCAGCATCGGGGAAAACGGGCTCAGCCAGCGCATCAGGCGCCAGGGCATGCGGCGGATGCGGCGCGGGGCGTCGAGCTCGCGGTTGATGGCCTCGAGCAGCTGGCTGGACGTCAGCTGGTGGCTGCTCATGTGGAACGTCTCACTCGATCCGAGCTCATCGCCGCGCTCGAGCAGATCCACGGTGGCGCGCGCCACATCGGGCAAGTACGCCCACTCGTGGAGCACTCCGGCGCGGCCGGGATCGATCAAAGCTCCACCGCGCAGTGCCTTTTCGGTCATGTGCTGGAACCAGGTATTCGGTAACGACGGGCCAAAGTAGTCACCGCAACGAATGTTGAGCCAGCGAGCGCCGTCGGCCGTGGCGTGCTCGAGCTCCGCCTCGACCGCGTTCCTCAACTTGCCCTTCCGCGTGCGGGCTTGGCGCGGTGAGCCCTCGACCAAGGGGTGCTCGAAGTTCGGCCCAAGACCGTAGACATTGCCCGGAAATACGATGCGCGCTCGCTGCACGGCGGCCGCGCGAGCCACGGCGCGTGCGGCCGGCAGCAGCGTTTTCGCCCAGTGCCAGTAGGGCGTGTTGTAACCGTGCACGATGACGTCGACGCCCTCGGCCGCACGCAGCACATCTTCCGGTTGGAGCGCGTCCCCGGTCACCGCCACGGCACCGTCGAGCGCAAGTGGCCTGCCCTGCTCACGCCGCAAGGCCCGCACGTGCCAGCCCCGCCTGAGCAACTCGCGCGCGACCGCGCCACCAAAGCTCCCGCTCCCACCGATCACCAATGCACGTTGCATGCTGCTCTCCTTTTTTGGTCGTGGCCGCACCCAGGTCGGTGGCAGCACGAAAGAAGCATGCGCCCCCACCCCGGGTTGGGCGATGGTCGAAATGTGTGGCGGTGCCATGCATCTTTGAATACCTCGAAAGGCATGGACTGGACGCTACTGCAGAGCTTTCTGGCCGTGGCGGAGACCGGCTCTCTGTCCACCGGGGCCAAGCAGCTGGATGCGAGCCAGCCCACGATCAGCCGCCACGTACAAACCCTGGAAAAACAGCTCGGCTACAAAGTGTTCCTGCGTCACTCGCGCGGGGTCGAGCTCACCGATCGGGGGGCTCAGCTATACGAACAGGCGCGAGGTCTGGATGCGCAAATCGCGGCCATCGTGCGCCGGCAGCCGCTAGCTCGGCCCGAAGCCATGGGCACGGTGCGGATCAGCGTCAACGAGCCCCTCGGGCTGTATGTGCTGCCCGAGTGGCTGGTGCAGGTGCGCAGCCAATATCCCCAGCTCGAGCTCGAGCTCGTGGTCGATAATTCACTCGCGGACTTGTCCCGTCGCGAAGCCGACCTGGCCGTGCGCATGTTGCGGCCCGAGCCCGCGCATTTGGTGGGCAAAAAGGTGGGTCTGGTCCCCCTCGGCCTGTTCGCGCATCGCAGCTACATCGAGCGAAAGGGTGAGCCGCAACGCCTAGAAGACATCGCCAGCCATACCGTGCTCGGCATGGACGCAGACCCCCTCTGGCCCAGCCAAGTGGCAAGCCTCGGGCTGCGCCGCGAAGACTTTGCGCTGCGTACCGACAGCCTCGCACTTCAGTATGAGGCGCTGCTCGCGGGGGTAGGCATCGCCGGCACGCACCTGGCGCTCGCCCGCCGGCACCCCCAGCTGGTGCAGGTGCTGAAACAGGTGCCACTACCCGCGCTCGAGATGTGGGTCGTGGTCCACGAAGAGCTGCGGCGCGAACCGGCCATCTCGACAGTGTTCGAGTCGCTGTGTGCGTTCCTGGGCGCTTACACCCGGTGACGTAGAGAACTGGCGCAAGCGGGCCGCGGCGGTGCGGCCCCACTCACACCCTAGACCCTCGCTGCGCCGTTCACGCAGGCCAAATTTTGCGGCCGCCGCCGGGCGGCGTGACGCGATCGATGAGTGCCCGGTCGTCCCGGCTCAGCGCGGGCGCCTGAGCAGCCGCAACGTTGGCCTGCACTTGTCGCACGTTGCGGGCCCCCGGGATGACGGTGCTGACGGCGTCGTGATCGAGCGTGAGCTGCAACGCCGCCTGTGCCAGCGTGCGCCCGCCCCTCTCGAGCGCGCGCAGCTCGCGCACCTTTGCGAGATCTTGCGTGTAGACTGCGTGTTGCTCGGGTTGGCTGAGCCAGTTGCGACGGAAATCACCCTCGGCGAAGCTCGATTTTTCATCCAACTTGCCGGTCAAAATGCCCATCGCCAACGCGCCGCGCACGATGACCCCGATGCCATTCTCCACGCAATAATCGAAGATCTCGCTCTCGGCCGTGCGGTTGAGAATGCTGTAATCAATCTGCAACGTGGCGCACTGGCCGTCGTAATTGAAGGCTTGAATGTACTCGAAGTCGCTGCTGCTCATGCCGTAGGCGCGCACCTTGCCGCTTTGCTTGAGCTTCTGAAAGCCTTCGAGGAACACTTCCATCGTGGCGTCCCGAAAGTTGATGTGCGACTGGATCACGTCCACATAGTCGGTCTTCAGGCGCTGCAGGTTGGACTCCACCCCGGTGATCAGCTGCTGCACCGTCGGGTACGCGGTGCTCTTGTTTTGCCCATCAAAGCCGCGCCAGCCAATTTTGGTCGCGACAATGAAGCGATCGCGCCGGCCCTGCATGGAATTCCCCAAGACCTCTTCACTATGGCCGTTGCCGTAAACATCCGCCGTGTCGAAGAAGGTGACGCCGAGCTCGAGCGCCGCGTCGATGGCGCTCGCCATTTCGCGATCATCGGTGGGGCCCCATGCGTCGCCGCCGGCAGCCCATAACCCGAGCCCGATTTCGGTCACCTGGATGCCGGATTTGCCGAGCACGCGTTTTTTCAGAGCCATGAAATCCTCACTATGAAACTGATTGAAGGTCAGCGACCTTAGCAGGCTATTTTTTGCGGCGACAGGCGTCAATGAACGCGCTCAATCTCGGCCGGGATGGCACCCGGCGCCCCCGCGAGCACCGCCCCGTTTCAGAAATGAGCTGACCTCGGCGCAGCTGAGCTCTCGTACAGAGTCGGCCTCCTGAGCCAGGGACCGCGACTGATTCTCGATCGACGGCTCGATCCCCAACAAGTGCACGCGCACACCGCGCTCCTGAGCTTGCTGCACACCCTTCAAAATATCCTCGTCCCCTGTCAAGAGGACGGCATCCGCCATGGCCCGGTTGCGAGCCAACTGGATCAAATCCGCAACGAAGAGGGCGTCGACCCCCTCTTGCTGACCCTGTGGATTGACGAAGCCGAGGCGCAGCTTCAGGCTCGGCCGATAGGCAAGCGCAAGCTGCGGCGGCGTTGGGCCGGACGTCGTCCCATCGTACCAATACACGCGCAACAATGGCAGGCCTGTGAGCTGGTGAGCGAGGTTTCCCAACGATTTCAGCACAGCGTCGTGGTCGAGGTGTAATTCACCACGCGGCAAGGTCTGGCCCGTCAGCAGCTGCGAGCCGGCGGCAAACAAATACCCCGCATCCACGAAGACGGCAGCTCGGTCCATGCCGCAGCATACAAAGAAACGTCGGAAGTGGGTCGCGAAGCGGTCGTGTGCCGCGCAGAATCTGGATTCTGCTAAAATGCCCCGCATCCCAAGCCATGATGCCCTCCGACCAGCTCATCCAGGAGCTCGTGTCCCGCGCTCGATCGCGCGGTAGCGCCCTTCGAGCTCCGAGAAAGGCCCAACGTGTACCCCAAGACGATTCTACCTTCTGCCCTGCTCTGCGCACTGATGTGCCCCGCATGCTCCGAGGATGGCTACGGTGATCCTGGTGATCGTACTGTCCCGCCGCGCCCAGTGGGGACCGTGGAGCTCAGCTGGAGCATCGACGGTCGAACTGAGGCCGCCGCATGTGAGGCGCTGCAAGCAGAGGCTTTCGAGGTGCTGATTTTTGACGAACGATTTTTCGTCCTCGAGCACGAAGCACCGTGCGCGGATTTCGTAACGCGCCTGGATTTGTTTGTCGACGACTACATCGCACGCACTACCCTGGTGGACCCTCGTGATTTCCTGGTAACCCCCCGGGTCGTGGAGGACTATTTCCAAATCGAGGAGGGAGCGCTGACGCGCCTCTCCATCGATTTCCCCAGCGCTGCTGCTGAGCCTGTGACCGACGCGGGCGCAGGGGCTCCCTTGCCGGACGCAGGCCTCGGCGATTCCGGTGCGGAGCTCTTGCCTTGAGCTCAAGCGGCCGTTTGACGCGCCTGCAGTAGCAGCTCACGCGCCGCGGCGCGTGTCTTGGCCGTGATGGTCAGCCCGCCGAGCATGCGCGCGATCTCTTCCCGCTGCTCTCGCTTCGTGAGACGCCGAACGGTGCTCAAGGTGCGTTCACCGCGAATGGCCTTCTCGACCTTGAAGTGCTGGTCTGCGAACACGGCAATTTGCGGCAGATGAGTGATGCATAGCACCTGCCGGTGCTGGGCGACGCTGCGAATTTTTCGCCCGATGATCTCCGCCATGCCACCTCCCACCCCGGCATCGACCTCGTCGAACGCGTACATACCCGCCGGCCCCAGATCCATGAGGACACACTTGATGGCCAACATGGCCCGGCTCAGCTCCCCGCCGCTTGCCACCCGGTGCAGTGAGCGCGCTTCTTCTCCGCGATTGGGAGCGATGAGAAACTCGGCACGCTCGAGCCCGTCCGCAGACAACTTGGCACCATCGATGGCCACCTCGCTGGCATGCCCGGCCAACGGCGTGAGCTCCACATGAATGCGCGCACCTCCCATGCCGAGCGACTCGAGCTCACGGCTGATGGCGGCGCCCAGGTGCACTGCTGCATTTCGCCGTTCCACGCTGAGCGCGCGCGCGACGGAGCGTGCCTCGGCCAGCGCTCGGGACACGCCGAGCCCCAGCGCTTCACTCGTCGCGACATGTTGGCTCAAACCATCGAGCTCGACTCGGCTCTTCTCGAGTTGAACGAGCACGCCCTCCAAACTAGCGCCGTGACGCCGCTTCAACTTGGAGAGTTGATACAACCGCTCTTCGGCGCGCTGCAGCGCGTCGGGATCGGGGCGCGCGCTGCGCACGTGCCGACCGAGCTCGCGTGCCGCGTCTTCCAGCTGGCTGCGAAGCGCCTCGAGCTGGAGCGCCAGGGGAGCCAGCCGCGCATCGAGCTCTGCCGCCTTACCGATGTGACGCCCCACCTGCGCCAAGCCGTCCACCACCGAATCGTCCCGTTCGTAGAGAAGCTCCGCCGCTTCTCCCGTCAGCCGCAGCAGGCTCTCCATGTTACGCATGCGGCTGCACGCCTGCTCGAGCTCTACGTCTTCGTCGAGCTCAGGCGCGACGTCTTCTATTTCCTTTATTTGGGCCTGCAAGGCCGCCTCCCGCGCGGCTCTATCTCTGAAGCGCGCCTCACCGTCGCGCAGCAGCGCTTCCGCTTGCAGCAGCGCGTGGTATGCGCCCGAGACGCGCTGACGCAACGCTTCAGCCCCTGCAAAGGCGTCGAGGTAGCCCAGGTGAGTGCCCGGATTGCTCAGCGTGTGGTGCTCGTGCTGCGACGAGATGTCGGTCAGCCCGCGAGTGATGTCCGCCAGCGCTTGCTGGGTAGCCAGCTTGCCGTTGATGAAGGCCCGACTCCGACCGCAGGCTGAGACGACACGCCTCACCACCAGCTCGTCATCTGCGTCCAGCTCGAGCGCCCGCAATTGGCGGCGCACGTCGGGATCACCGCTGACGTCGAACAAGGCTTCGACCTCGGCGCCTTTGGCCCCGCTCCGAACGAGCTCCGGCCTGCTTTTGCCGCCCAACACGAGCTCCAAGGCACTGACCAGGATGCTCTTTCCCGCCCCGGTTTCCCCGGTAAGAACATTCAAGCCAGGCCCCAGCTCCAGCTCGAGCTCATCAATAATCGCGAGATCCCGAATCCTCAGGCAACTCAGCATGGCAGGCAGACATGATAATGCCCGGGCCATAACTAATCAAGTGTTCAGTGCCACAATTTGCGGTGCTGGTTCGGCTGGCCGCGTCAGGCGCTTGCCCCCCACGGACGCGCGCACGTCCCGACAGACGGGTGCCGCTCATATCTTTGCTCGATGACATTCCAAATTGGAATGATTCCGAATTGGGATGGGTCCTGTAAAGGGACTTACGCGGGGCCGTGAAAGGGGCGCGTCAGCTCGAGGCTCCTTTTGTACAACTGCCGGCGAGCGTCGGCCTCATACGCCTGAGGCTTGGCCTGGGCGGGCGACAGCTCGTCGAAGTACAGCGCCTCCTCCCGCCGTTCGAGCGCCCGAGCGACCACGCCGCAGATGACCTCGGCGCCACACGCTGGCGCCGCCGCTCATCAGCCCCTCAGCAGCAAGCAAGCCAATGCCAGCCGTGCTCCCGGTGACGAGAATGTTCTTGCCCTCGAGCGAGCTAGGCATCGAACGATACTCGGGCGCATGCCAGGCCATGTCAACGCACCGAAACTTTACCGTGTGAACGTGCTTCGCGGCTCGTTGCAGCGAGCAACTTCGACCTCCTGTCATATCTGCCCGCAGAGTTGCGACGCACTCGTCTGCCTGTGCCATCGTTAGCGTGGCTGATACGCTGTCACGTGATGTCTTGGATCACGATCAGAGCTCTTCGCTTAGTGGCCCTGGCAGTCGCCGTGAGCGCGTGTGCGGGCAGCCCGTCACCGAACGATAGCGCGGTCGGGGTGTACGGCAATTGCGCGGACGGCGACGTGGCCTGCGGCGCCGGGGGTCAAGCGACGCCAATCCCCGAGGTCACCAACCCGGGCACCGGGGGCAACGCTACGGCAGGCGCAAACGGCGAGGAGATGCCACCTGACATCGTGGGCATCGGAATGATGAACCCGGCGCAAGGCAGCGGCGGGGCTGCCCCCAGCGCGGCCGGCGGAGGCCAAGGCGGCGACGCGAGCCTCCCGCCGCTTTGGGCTGTGACGTCGGGGTCGCTGACCCGAGCACGCCCCCGCAGGCGCTGACGCTCGGTGGGAACCTCGGAGCGCATGACCCGGTGGTCATCGCTGCGCATGGCCAGTACTACTACTTCAGCACGGGCAATGGCGTTGCGGCCAAGGTGTCGCCCGATCTCTTGACATGGTCCAACCAACCCGCCGTCTTCCCCACGACGCCCGCCTGGTTTCAACAGCTGGTCCCGGCGTATCAGCCCCGGAACACCTGGGCTCCGGACATTTCCTATTTTGGTGGCCAGTATCACCTCTACTATTCGGTCTCCTCGTTTGGCAGCAATCGCTCTTGCATCGGCCACGCCACACGCCCGGCGCTGAACACCGGCACTTGGACCGACCTACAAGACGTCTTTTGCTCGGGCCAGCCGGGCCAAAACGACGACTACAACGCGATCGACCCGAACGTGATTCTGGACGAAGCGGGTACGCCTTGGATGTCGTTCGGTAGCTTCTGGGACGGCATCAAGATGATTCAGCTGGACCTGAATGGCGACCGCGCCGGCACCGACCTGTATGACCTCGCGTCGCGCGGCGGCGGCTCTATCGAAGCGCCGTTCATCGTGCAGCGTTGTGGCTACTACTACTTGTTCGTTTCATTTGGCGCGTGCTGCGACGGGGTCGATAGCACCTACAACATCCGTGTCGGGCGTTCCCGAGAGCTGCTCGGCCCGTATGTGGCCAGGGACGGCACCCCGATGCTGGACGGCGGCGGCACCCTGGTGCTCGAGGAGGGGGGTGACTGGGTCGGCCCCGGGCACAACGCCATCCTGATGGACGGCACCCGGGCCTACAACGTCTATCACGCCTACGCCGCCACCAACGGCGCTTCCCAGCTACGCATCTCCGAGCTCGTCTTCGACTCGGAAGCTTGGCCCCTGTCGGGCGGGCCATAGCGCCCTTCGCGGTTACCGCTGGTCGTCGTTTACGGCCAGGTTGAGCGCCGTTTTCTCGTTCTCGAGCGCCGCCGTCACCATTACGGTGCGCTTGCCCGGCTTGTCTTTGAACGACAAGAGCCAAGATCCATTCGTGTTCATGGACGCCTCCTCCTCGAGAGAGGAGAGCTTCGACTTGTAAAACGCGACGACTTTGTCCGGGCTGTCCTCGCTTTCCATCATCAGCGTGCGGGTGCCGTTGCCCTGCAGGCTGGCTTTGACCTTGGTGTTCGGATAGACGGGAATGTCCTTGGGCCAGTCGTCGGGGACCTTGCCGCTCCGCGCGTCATAAATCACCTCGCGCCCCGCCTTGTCCTTGCCCTTGAACGAGGCGCCTCCCTCATCGATTTGGACCTCGCCGCCCACCTGCTTTTCAAGCGCAAGCTCGAGGGCTGACTCGGTGGCTTTCTGAGTCAGCTTCTCGGTGATGGTTTCGCAGCCACTACCCAAGCACACGCCCGCCGCGGCGAGGGGGAACATCCGCGCACACACGAAATGGGACAACCTCGACATCGTTAACTCCTTTGCGCTGAATCTCTCGCCTCGCACGCAAGTGGCTACGGCGACTGGAAGCGAACCCATTACGGTCCACCCCACGGCACCCTTCCCTGCCCAAAGCCACAAAGCCAGCGCCGAAAAATGGCTGGTAGCAGGGGGGTCCGGGCCTCATCCTCACGGGCATTCGACGTGCACCTCGGGGCTCAGCCGTCAAAGCACCCATGGAATCGAGTACAGGCCGAACTTTGGAACATTCCAAGGCTCCTGTCCCACCCAGAAGCATGGCCCTCGACGCCGTGGTACCGTTCACCCGGTGTCGAGCCTATCCGCAAATCTAGCGTCCCGTCCTGCACGAGGGTCTTGGCGATGAGCTCTGTACGCTTGCGGGCGCAGAGTGCCACCAGCTCGCTGCGCTGGCTGATCCTGGCGAGCCTCGGCTACGTCGCACCGAGCGCGTGCGGCGGCCGGGCGGCGTCCGGCCCCGATCAGCCTCCGACCGATGAGGATGACGGCAGCGGAGGACTCACCGCCGGACCCGCGGGCGGTGGCAATGGCCCTTCTGCGGGCACTAATGGCGGAGCGGGCAGAAGTAATGCTGCGACGGGGGGCTGGAACAGCACAACGGGAGGCGCCGTGGAGCCTCCGACGCCTCCGGGCGTCCACCGAGCTTGCTATCAACCGACGTCGCTGGGTGGCGGCTTCGAGCGCTGCGGCGACGGGGTGGTCCGCCGCCCGGCAGCCGGCACATGCCCGTCCGAGTTGCCGCGCGCAACATTGTTTAACCCAGCGCAGCTGCTCGAGTTTGATCGAATCATTGCAGATAATGGCATAACGCCGGACCAGCTTCGAGCGTGGCGGCCGTGCTTGAAAGACTCGGATTGTGATGGCTTCCGGCATGGCTACTGCTGGGTGGCATTTGAAGGAGGCGTGTGGACGGGCGAGAGCGCGCTGACGCAATGCAAGTACGGGTGCACGACTGACGCGGAATGCGGCGGGCCGCGGGTGTGCATGTGCGGCTCGCCAATTGGGCTGTGCACCAACGCGACCTGTCTGAGCGACAGCGATTGTCCGGGCGATCTGAGCTGTACTCAGTATGAATCTGGTCCAGGATGCGGATCTCAGGCACCTTTGGCCTTCGCATGTCAGGCGTTCGAGGACGCATGCTCCGTCGATGCAGATTGCCCAGGCGCGTATTGCCTCTACAATGGCTCCCGGCGGGAATGTGGCCAGGTCGGGTGCCCTGTCCCCGGCCGTCCTTTTCTCGTCGGCAAGGGTCCGCGCGTCGCAAAGCTCGCGGCGCGGGGCGATTGGTTCTCCTCGGAGGCTTTGTCGCGTGAGCCGGTCCATCCGCTCATCGCCTCGGACCCGGCGCTTCGCGACGAGCTGACGCTAGCATGGACCGAGATGGCGCTGATGGAACACGCCTCGATAGCGTCCTTCGCACGATTTGCATTGCACTTGCTCAGCATCGGTGCCCCACCCGAGTTACTCGCTGCCGCCACGCGTGCGATGCAGGACGAAACCCGGCACGCTCAGGCGTGTTTTGCTCTGGCACGCCGCTACGGTGGCCAGGACGTGGGCCCCGGTGCCCTCGACCTACGAGGCACGCTGTCCGCATGTGATTTCGAGAGCATCGTGCTCGCCGCGGTCAGAGAAGGCTGCATCGGGGAAACTGTGGCGGCCCTCGAGGCCTCGGAGGCGGCCGAGCACTGCGCCGATCCATCCACTCGTCAAGTGCTCGAAGCCATCGCGCGAGAAGAATCCGAGCACGCCGAGCTCGCGTGGCGCTTCGTAGCCTGGGCCCTCCGCCAAGCGCGCCCTGCCTTGGTCGAGCAGGTCCGCTGCCTATTCAAAGCAGCCCATGCGGGGCACCTTGCTACCGCTGCGGCCACCAGCCTTCGCGATCGGACGTTTTTAGCGTTCGGCGTCGTCACGCCAGCCCACCGTGAGCGGCTCACCCAGCGCGCCTGGCGCGAGACAGTCGTGCCCTGTGCCGACGCGTTGCTTCATTCGCTGGGAACGCTTACGACGGCCGTGCCAGAATGCGCATCGAGCACTCTCTACTAGCAACCCACGGAAGCATCATGGACGCTACCCAAAGCGCACTCCAGCCGACGTCCCAGCTCTCCAACGCGGACCGACGTAGCCGTTTCTTGCAGAAAATGAGTGTGGTGGCATCGTGGGTGGCATTGTTCGCATGTTTGATGCTCATCTTTCCTCACCTCATCGGGTGGACACGTCCTGATTCGGAGTCATTAGTGCTTGTTGGATGGGTGCTGCTGACCACCATAGATACTGTGTTAAACCTGAAAAATCCGTTTTTGACATTCGCTTTGCGCCTCGCAGGGCTGGGGTGGATTTTGTACTTCATGCTTACCCGCTCGAACGGGTAACCGACGCGCTCCCTCATCGCGCGAAAGAATACCCAGATTTCATTGCTCCATCTATTGTTATAGTTATAATATAACAATGCTCGTTCGGATTCTGCCCTATGACGGCGCTCCGCTGTACGCGCAAATCGCCAGCCAGCTGCGCCGCGCCATCACCGAGGGCAAGGTGAAAGAGGGAGAGCGGTTGCCCCCGGCACGGGAGCTCGCGGAGTCGCTCGAGGTGCACATGCACACCGTGCTGCGCGCGTATGATGAGTTGCGGCAAGAAGGGCTGCTCGAGGTGCGTCGCGGGCGGGGTGTGGTGGTGCTGGGCCGCGGGCAGGGCCGAGCGCGGCTGGTCGAGCTGGCCCGCGCGTTCGCCTCCGAGGGCGCTCGCCAGGGCCTCGCCCTGCGGGAGCTCAGGAAATTACTGGGAGAGGTCTGATGTCACAGGCGCAAACTCTGAAATGGTCTCTTCTCGTCAGCGCGGGCCTGGGGCTGTGCGCGTCGCTCCTGCCCTTGCTCATCTGGGGGCAGCGCCTGCCCGAGCCGTTGGCCACGCACTGGGGCTTCGGCGGCGCCCCGGACGGTGCGCTGCCCAAAGCCGGCCTCGTGCTCATGGAGGCGGGCAGCATCGTCTTGCCGCTGGTGCTCGTCTGGCCGCGAAAACTGCTCGTCGCGCGGGCGCCGGTGGCACTGGCGAGCGTGGTGTTCCCAAGTGCCCTGATCGCGTTGGTGAGTATGAGTGTGGTGTGGCTAAACTGGGACCGCGCAGATTGGAGAGGCGCCGGCCACTTCTCGGGGCTGCTGATCGCACTACTGGTCGGCGTACCTTTTGCGCTCGCCGGGGGGGCGTTCGCCATCGCACGGCGGGTCTGGCCGTCAGGCGACGCCGCACCCAGCGCACCCGCCGAAGCGCTGCCGCTCGCTCCGGGTGAACGAGCCTATTGGTCGGGCAGTGCATTCAACGGCTGGTTAGTCTCATTGGCGCTGTTCGTCATGCTGGAAGGCGGTGTCTTGCACCTCGCGTTCGGAAAGACGCCGGGCATGGCCGAATGGAATCTCGCGCTGCACGCCTTGGTGGTGCTCCTGTTCATGTTCATGTGGAAGGTCCGGGTCACGTTGAATGAACGCGCGTTGACCATTCACTACGGCCTGCTCGGTTGGCCGCGCCAACGCATCGCGCTCGATCGGATACGGTCCGCACAAACATTTGAGCTCGTGCCAATGGAGCACGGCGGCTGGGGGTACCGGGGCAGCCTGAAGCTGACCCGCCGCGCCGCGGTGGTGGTGCGCTCTGGGCTGGCCCTGCGCCTCGAGCTAGAGGGCGGCAAACGGCTCTCGATCACGGTGGATGACGCGGAGACGGCCGCGCGCCTAATCAACGGTTTCGTCAACCGCCGCGCGGATCCCCCCACAAACACAGCCACGCCAACGGCGGTACACGCCTCGTGACGGCTCGCCCTCTCAGGGGCTCACCGACTGTTCCCAGAACACGACCTCTTGATCGCGGTTCGCCACGAACGATACGCCTCCATCGTGTGAGACCACGATGGCGAGCCCCTGAGGATGGTGCTGGACAAAGCGATAGGCCGCGCGGTGACGGGTGCCGACGTTTTCGACCGCCTCGGGCACCCGTTCCCGCGCTTCGACGTCGAGCGCCCGAAACACGCGATCGGGCGCGGGCAAATCGGCCGAAACCTCGGCGCCAAAGCCTAGGACTCGGAAGCGCTTGTCGAGCACCACCGCGCCGTCGATGGCCGTGAGGCTGGCGAGGACACGGCTGAACTCGAAGATGGCCTGCTCGAGCTTTTCGAGGTCTGGGCTCTCATCCAGCGCGAAATCCGACCACCCCACCGATGGTTTCGTGGTCCGCGTGGCCAGTCGATCCAGCACCTGGAGCAGCAAGGTCCGGTAGCGACCTGGAGGCTCATCCTCCCCGAACTGGTACTTGAGCCGCAAGCTGTTGAACGTGCCCAGGGCGGTGCCCACCGTGCCATCGACGATCAGCAACATGCCCCCGTGGCGCGCGCCGCGGACCAGCTGAATGGCACGCCGGAGCATGTGCTGGCCGACGCGGCCAACCAGTGAAGCCTCCGCCGCAGTGGGAGACAGCGTCTGGGACTGGTGCGCCGCGTGCTCGGCTCGAATCAGCTCACGCTCCCGCACGAACAAGGCCGGGAGCCACTCTGAGTCGAACACGTCCAGCAGCGCGTCGACGAGCACCCCCCGCTCCAAGGCACCCACCAGCTTACCCGCGCAGCGCACTGCCACATGTCCAGGCCCTGTCACGTGAATGATCGGATCATAAGACCAGTTGGGCACTGGGCTGCGCCCTCCCCAGCTCGGCCCAAGCCACGCCGGTCCCGAATGCGCGATGCCCCAGATGCGCAATTTGCCTGCCACGGCATGACTACCGATGAGCGACGCCTCGAAGGGAGTCGAAGGGCTCAAACGGCGCAGCTCGTCCGCGCTGAGCGGGCGGTCACGGTCGAACCGAAGCCGCAGCACACCCTCGTTGGGGGCACCATTTTCGGGCAGTTGCTCCGGCGGGGCCAGCAGCAGCCGAAAGCGGGTGGGCCGTGCCTCTTCGGCGGTGAGCGAGGCCTGAAAAGCCACTGACAGAGCCTCGCAGAGCAGCTCCTGCTCGAGCACGCCTCCCTCCGCCGGCCAATGCTCGGCGACATAGCGAGCCAGGTCGGGGGGATAGGCGTAGCGGCGCGTCATGCCGAGAGCATGCCACTTTGACACCGATCGGTGCTAGGGCGGACGTTCATTCCGGGTTGTCGCACCGGCCATCCTGAGAGAAGCTCAGCCCGTGACGACTCGGCCTAGACAGCGGGCTTACGTCGTCTGCGGCAACGCGGGCGCCGGCAAGAGCACCTTCGCCGCGGCGCTCTGCGCCGAGAAAGGCGCGGTATTGGTGGACATCGATACGGTCACGGAGCGGCTGGCCCAGCTGGTGCTGCGGGCACAGGGGCTGTCTGAAGACGACCGAGATTCGGGCGCGTACAAAGCCCTGTTGCGAGAGCCCATTTACGAAACGCTCTTCGACGTGGCGCTCGACAACCTGGCTCGCCTCCCCTGCGTGATCGTCGGCCCCTTCACGCGCGAGCGCCGCCAAGCCGACTGGCCCAAGCTTCTATCCCAACGGCTGGGCGCCGAAGTCGAGATTTATTGCGTGTGGTGCGCCACCGCCGAACGTCAAAAGCGGCTCGACCGGCGCGCCAACCCCCGCGACCGCGCCAAGCTCGCGGATTTTGAAACGTACGCGGCCCAGGGCGAAGACCCGGAGCCGTTGCCCTTTGCACACCATCGGATCGACACGACGAGCACGGCGGCCGAGCTGTTCTAGAAATCGACCACCGCGTGCCAGGCTTTTTTGGGCTGGTGGCTCGAGTCGAACAACAACGGGAAATCCTGCCGGCCTGAGCTGAACTCGGACAGCCATGTGTTGTCGTCGGCGACCCCCCAGAACGTGACGTTGGTCACCACGCCTTTGTACTTCCGAAACAGCTCGAAGAACGCCGCGTAACGCTCGGCCTGTTGCGTCTGGAGCTCATCGGTGAAAGTCGCCGGGGTGTAGAACGTATCCGGTGTGTACATGACGCCGGGGACGTACAGCGACATGTCGAGCTCGGTGATGTGCACCTCCAGCCCCAACGACGAGTAAAGCTGGATGGCAGCTTCCTCGTTGGCCACTGTCTGATGATAGCCGTGACTGGTTTCGACGGTTGAAGGTGCGATGCTCAGGTGGGCTTGCAGCCCGACGCCATGCACCGGCACGCCGTCTTCCAGCAGCTTCTTCAACATCTCGTAGATGGCCTGGTGCTTGGCCGGAATGTAGTTGTAGTACTCGTTATAGAACAGCTTGGCGTCGGGGTCCGCCTCGTTCGCACTCTTGAAGGCTTCGGCGATGTACGTCTCGCGGGCGATGCCGTACCACTTGCTGCGCTGGCTTTCGTTGGTTTCTTCCGCAGTGCGATACGCCCCATCGTCCATGATGGCTTCGTTGACGACGTCCCACGCGTACACGCTGCCCTTGAAGTGGCCCACGACATTGCTGATGTGGCTCTTCAGCCGCGCCAAGAGCACCTCTGCCGAAACGTCAGCGCCCGAGCTGTCGGTGAAGACCCAGGCAGGGGTCTGGCGGTGCCACACCAAGGCATGCCCCCGGACCTTCATGCCGTGGCTTTGGGCAAACGCCACCAGCGAGTCTGCCGCCGAATAGTCAAACACTCCCTCGGTCCTCTGCAAGGACTCGAACTTCATGTCATTTTCAGCGGTGATGCTATTAAAATGCTGCTCCAAGAGAGCGGCGTGCGTCTGAATGGAGCTGGGGTCCACCGCGGCACCAATGGGGAAGTACGTGGAGTACTTCTCGGACAATGATGACGGGGGTGCCTCGACGGCGGCATCCGGAGTGCCGATGGGTAGGTCGCTCGGAGTCTCGCTGGCAGTGGTGCTCGTCGTGCAGGCCAAAGCAGAGGTAGCCACAGCCATACACGCCAAGAGCACGACCTTGGCCGGCGCCCGCGTTGGATAGGCGGCCGCGGGTCGTTGGGTCAGCTCATTGTCCATGCACATTTCGGCCACTTTCCTGTCGCTCCGGCCTCACTGCCGAAAACCTGGAAACGTTTCTAGCAACCCGCACGCGCTACGGAAAGAGAAAGTGTGCCCGTGCCCGCGGGGAGCAGGCCAGACCCGAAAACAATGCTAAAGCGGAGCTGTTTTGTCCTCAGAGCTGCCGGTCTTCGCCATTCGCTCCGAGCTCGAGGCAGCGCTCGCGCGCGCGCCCGTGGTGCTCACCTCGCCTACCGGCTCGGGCAAGTCCACCGAGGTGCCGAGGTGGTGCGAGGGCAAAGTGCTCGTGGTCGAGCCGAGGCGGCTGGCGTGCCGCAGCCTCGCTGGCCGAGTGGCAGAGCTCGAGGGCTCGCAGCTCGGTGACGCGGTCGGCTATGTGGTGCGTGACGAGCACGTCGCAGGGGCCCAGACCCGCATCGTGTTTGCCACGCCGGGCATGGTGCTGCGCAACAAGGCGCTCTTGGGCGGCGCGCGCAGCGTAATCCTCGACGAGTTTCACGAGCGCAGCCTGGAGCTCGACCTGTTGCTCGCACTTCTATTGTGCGAGCGTAGCGCCGCGCTCGTCATCATGTCGGCCACGCTCGAAGGCGAGCGTGTCGCTCGTCACATCGGCGGCGTGCACCTGAGCGCGCCCGGGCGAGCCTTCCCGGTCGACGTTCACTACTTGCCGGGGCGCGAGCTGTTGCCGGATGAGGTCGACCTGCCCAGGCGTGTGGAGCAAGCTCTCAGGGCAGCATTGGATGCGCCGGGTGACGTGCTGGTGTTTCTTCCCGGCAAGGCCGAAATCGAGGCTTGCGCGAGCGCGCTGCAGGGCCCCTTCACGCTCGTGCCGCTGCATGGCGGCCTCACCCTACGTGAACAACAGCGGGCATTCGAGCGCACGCCCCGGCGCAAGGTCATCCTCGCGACCAACGTGGCGGAGACGTCGCTGACCATCCCCGGCGTGAGTGTGGTCATCGACGCGGGGCTGGTACGACAAACGCTTTACCAAGATGGCCGTGGCTCGCTCACGCTCACGCCGATCGCCGAAGACAGCGCCGCGCAGCGTGCTGGGCGCGCCGGGCGTACCAGCCCGGGCGTGTGTTATCGGCTGTGGAGTGGCTCGGCCAGGCTCAACCCCACGACGTTACCGGAAATTCATCGCGAATCCTTGGTCTCGTTGCTGCTGACCGCTGCCGCGTGGGGGAAACGCGTCGAAGACCTGCCGCTGCTCGACGCGCCGAAGCCGTACGCGCTAGAAGCAGCGCGCGCCGATCTAGAGGCTTGGGGGGCGCTGCAAGGGGGCGCCGCGCTGAGCGCGTGCGGCCAGGGGCTGTTCGCGCTGCCCATCGAGCCCAAACACGGCCGCTTGTTGCTCGAGGCCCGGCGTGAGGGCTGTCTCGACGACATGATCGATCTGGTGGCCGTGCTCTCCGTCGGGCGGCCCCTATTTGCGGCACACACTTCGGCGCAACTCGGCATCGCGGACGACTTACGGCTCGCTGGCTGCGACGCGAGCGCGGCCATTCGCGCGCTGCGGGCGGAGCAACCGTCGGATCACGGCGCGGTGGCGTTCGTCGTGCAAGAAGCGCGCTTGACCCGGGCCCGCCTGCGCCGCGCCGAGGGCCTACCAGAAACGCCGCCCACGGTGTCACTCGGACAGCCCATTCTGCACGATCAGCTCATCCGCGCTGCGCTCGCCGCGGACCCACGGCTCGCGCACGTGGCCCGCGTCCGGGGGCGCAACACCTACTTCAGCAATGGCGGGACCGAGCTCGAGCTCGCGCGCGAGAGCGCTGCCAACAACGTTCGTGAGATCGAAGCCATTCTCGCGCTCGATACCCGGGCTTTTGGCGTCGGGCGCGAGGCGCGCGTGCTGGTCACGTGCGCCATGGTCGTACCCATCGCTGCGCTCGAGCGCGCCGGTTTGGGCAGCGCGCGAGTCGCGGCGGTGCGCCTGCAAAACAAACGCATCGTGGCGAGCGTCGAACGTGTCTACGCAGGCCGCGTGCTTTCGACCCGAGAAACGACGCCCGAGGGCACGTTAGCCCAGACCGCGCTGCTCGAGCTGCTCACGCGCGGCAGCGTGTTTCGTGACGCCGTGGCGACCACACGTCAACGGCTGACGCAGACGTCGATCGCTGCTTGGCTCGCCGCACGCGGTCATCCGGCGGGAGTAGCCAGCGCGACACCACCGCCCGCCGTGGAAGCCTGGCTCGCCGCGCGCGTAGCCTCCCTCGGCGTTCAGAGCGGCGATGACTTGGCCTTGCTTTCTGCGAGCGACTTTCTCGCACCCGAGCTGCCCTACGAGTCACGCAGCGCGGTCGAAAACGACTACCCTCTGACCGTCAGTGTCGGCGACGCGAGCTACCGCGCGGACTACGACTTATCACTCAACCAGGTCACGCTGCACATGCTCAAGGGCTCGCGCAAGGAGGCGCCGACGCTCGGCTACCTGCCCAAGTTCCCGGGGCTCCGCATCCTAGTGGAAGGGCCACGCGGTCTCACCGTGCTGCGCGCCCGCGGGTGAGATTTCGAGGGTCAGACTAGCGGTGGGCTGCCCACGGCCCTGACGCACTCGCAAGGCCCCATGGCTGGACGCTGGACGCTGCCGGGAGCACGCCTTTTGACTGACATTCCGATTTGGAATAAGGGGGGGCCGGGCTGCAACCGCGCGACGCTAGCCGCTGCCTCGGGACGATGAGCGATTTCTTCAGCTTTCTGCCGCGCATGCGGCTATAGGCGCCGCATGTTCGCCATGACATCGTCGCGCGCGTTTGCTCTCGGGCCTCTGGGAGCAATGTTTTTAGGTGCAATGCTTTTAGGACCACTAGCTCTGACCAGCGCTTGCCACCACAACCCCAGCGGCGCCGCGAACGCGCCCACTGCCCCGCCAGCCGTCGCGGCGCCGCCTCAGGCGGCGTCCTCGCCGCAGCTCCTGCGAGTGAGCCGCACCAGCCAGGCGACGCACGCCGAGCGAGACCACTATCTGTATCTGCCCACCGGCCACGCCACGTCCACGGAGCAGCGCTGGCCCGTGCTCTTGTTCCTCCACGGCAACGGTGAACGCGGAGACGCCAAGGCAGACCTCGACTACCTGCTGAAGAATGGCCCGCTGTACGAGGCCTGGATTCAGAAGCGCGAGCTGCCCTTCATCATCATCGTGCCGCAACTGCCCATGTACGGGCAGGACGAGCGAGCAGCGTATTTGAAGAACAGGCGCCGCGAGGAGATCCCCGTGCGCCTCGAGCAAGGGG
>JANOIG010000173.1:0-17089 GCA_031407405.1 Deltaproteobacteria bacterium | reverse complement strand
CGAGGCCTGTGTGGAACCGTTGCCAGTGATTTATTAGTTGGGCACTGTAGGGGCAGTGAAGAGCCTGTTAGGCGGGTCTGCGTTCGTGATGCGATCCGTTGCGTCACCGTTTCATGTGGCGCGGCGAGGAACTAGACGGAAGCTTGGCTCTTACTGTCAAATGCTGATGCAGTTGAATGTGTTTGGTTGAGGTGTTGATAGGGCGTGTTGGCTGGCGGTCGCCCATGGCTCTCTCGACTGTTCAGTGGCCGGAAATGTGAATAGTGTTCGCTGCAGGGTGAACAGTACGGCGCTTCCCTCGTCTTGTGGCCCGAGCCAGCCCCTCAAGGTGTTGGTGGTGGATGATGATGGTTCGAACCGTTTGCTTGCGGTTCGCTGGCTCGAACGAGTGGGAATGGTCACTTGTGAGGCAGCCAGCGGCGAAGAGGCCTTGCGGGTTCTCAAGGCCGCTCCAGAGAGCTTTGGGGCGGTGATCCTCGATGTGATGATGCCGAGCATGAGTGGATATGAAGTGCTCGAGCAGGTTCAGGCCGATGACGCTCTCCGCGATGTGCCCGTCGTGATCCTGACGGCACACGTGGAGCAGGAGAGTGAGGTCGTGTATGGGCTCAGGATTGGCGCGATGGACCATTTAGCGAAGCCATTTCGAGGGCCAATCCTGACCGCCAAGGTGCAGGCGCTGGTGGAGCGCCGGAGTCGGCATTTGCAGCTCGTCGAACGCCTACGGCGGGCGGAGGCCCAGGCCATGACCGACTCGATGACAGGTCTCGCCAATCGTCGCCAGTTCGATCTCGAGCTGAAACGAGAAATGTCTTTTGCGATCCGCCATCGGGCACCGTTGGCGTTGATCTTGGCGGACATCGACAATCTGAAAATCATCAACGACGCGCTCGGCCACAAGGTTGGCGATCGCGCCATCACGTGGACCGCCGATGGCTTGCGCAGCGCCATGCGCGTTAGCGACCGTGGGTTCAGGATCGGAGGTGACGAGTTCGCGCTGCTGCTCAGGGGGCTGGATGGGCAGAGCGCCCTGCGAGCTGCTCGGCGCTTGCTGAAGTCCCAGGCGGCTCAGCCGTTCACTTTGGATCCTGGCGACGCCCGCAAGGTGACGGTCAGCCTGGGTGTCGCCGCGGCAGACGCCTCGAACGACTACGACGTGAGCGAGCTGTTCGAGCGCGCCGATCGAGCGCTGTACGACGCAAAAAAGCACCCGGCGGGTCGGGTCGAGGCTCAGCGGTCCTGAGCGTCAGGGCGAAGGTCGAGCATCGGCCAGGAGGTCGCAAGCTGGCCTCTCACCGGGCGGGGTTGCGTTTTGTACCCAGGCACGCGGTTTTCTCGAGCGATCCGGTCGCCGTAGGGGTGAGGAGGTGGTCCTCGGTCGCCGAGAGCCGCCGCACCCGTGTCGTCGAGCGAAAAGCCTATGAAGCGTGTCCGCCTGTCCTGGCTCCTTCCTCTTGTCATCGGCCTTGTCGCGAGCTTGGGCGTAGCGCCCGCCTCAGCGCAATGCGTCGACGAGGAGCTCAAGGAACAACTCATTGGCCGCCGTGCCTATCGCGGCGTCGTGCCGCGCGTCTTCAAGAAGGCGTTGCGCCACGAGCTCTCCGCGCTGGGTGGGTGGTTCGCCGCAGATCTGAGCGACGGTCGCCCCACCTTTGGGGGCGCCTACACCTTTCATTTTAGCGAGGACCTGGGTTTGGAGGCCTCGTATCTGCGCACGAATCGGTCTTTCGGCTTTCTCGATGCGGTCAATGATCGGCAGCAAAATCTGACGCAAATCACCGAGAGCGACACCGTGCCCGTGCAGCTCTTCATGGGCCACCTGGTGTGGTCCGTGGCCTACGGCAAAGTGCGCTGGTTCGGCGGCCCTATCGGCCGCTTTGATTTCTACCTGTCACTAGGTGCCGGAGCGGCGGACGAAGACGGCAGCAGCAGCGTGACGGCTTCCGGCGGCTTTGGCATGAAGTTTCATCTGGCGCAGTGGATGCTTCTGCGGCTCGACGTCAGGGATCACGTGCACTCGCTGCGCGCACCGCTCGGGGTGGATGAGGTGGTCAATGACGTCACCACGCTCGGCGGATTGAGCCTATTTCTGCCGTTCTCGAGCTGAGTTTCGCGACTTCTTCACCTCTCGGGTCAACTGGCCAATCGGCTCGACAGCACCAGGCCCAGAGGCCTGTGACGCTGTTTGAGCAGCCACTTGCATTCCGGCCGCCCACGAGCCAACGGGACGAGCGATGCGTTCGGTCGACATGTTGGAAGCCAAGCCGGCGGAAACCGCTGAGTATCCCGCGGCGGCGTCCGGCGTCGCGACTGCCGAACGGCGCACCGCGACGGTGCGGCTCGCGAACGTGGAGCGGTTGCGCCTGATTGCGATGTTCGAGATCGTGGCCTTTCACGTCAGTGAACGGCGTCTACCGATCATTGCGGGCTTGGGGTTACCCACGTTCCTCTTGCTCAACAACGCGTTCAACTGCACGTTGTCAGAGCGCATGGGTAGCGCTGCGTTTTTGCGCATCAAGGTGTCGCGGCTGCTCGTGCCGTGGCTCGTCTGGTCCCTCGTCTACGCAGCGGTGCTGGTACTGGAAAGGCTGCGTCACGACGAGCCACTCGGCGAAGGCTTCTCGGTCTGGATGATCGTTGGTGGGACGTACGATCACCTGTGGTTCGTGCCGTTTGCGCTGGTGGGTAGCCTTTTCGTAACGTGGCTACAGGCGACGACTCGGCAGCTGCCTGATCGCCCCGTGGTGTTTGCGGGCCTGGCGGCGGGCAGCGCTTTGGCTGCGCTAGTCGCGCTGATTTTGAGCACGTTTTCAATCGATTGGCCCGCGCTGCAGTGGCTATTCGCTCTTCCGTCCCCCGTGCTGGGATTTGCCGTGGGCCGGGCGGTGTTGGGCGCGGACCGGAAATTGATGGCGCAGGTCTCGACGTTGGCCTGCATCGCGGCGCTAGGGTGCTGGGCGCTCTCCACAGGGCTGAACGTGCCGGAGGAGGCGACACGTTACGCGACTTCGCTCGGTGTGCTGAGCTTGGCGTTCATGTGGCCTGGGCAAGCTGATTGGATGAGCCAGCGTCTGACGCCTTTGCTGTTCGGGATCTACCTGACGCACCCCCTGATTCTTCGCGCGTATCAAGCCACGCATTTACCAGTTCCCCCAGTAGCCCTGTTTGCGGCCCTGGTATTTGCTGCCGCTGGGCTCCTGGTCATCGGGTTGCGCCGTACGCCTCTGCGGCGCCTGGTCTAGGCGCGCGGGCTTTTGCTAGGCCACCGGGCGCAAGCGGCTGGGGGTCGGGGAGATGTGGAGAACTGACTTACAGAGGCCTTTGCCCTTTTTTGTAGCGGCCGGGCACTCAACTGCTCGCAAGGTCCCGCCGTGGTAGCTGGTGGTGAAATCCATCGAGCGGCTCTTCACGTTGCGTCTGAACGAGCTGGCCTGCTTGCTCACACTCGGGCTGCTGGTTTCGTCGAGCCCGGCCCAACCAGCACCGACCGCGCCATCGACCCCACCCGCGGCGGTGTCAAACCCGACGGCTGCCGTGCCAACTCCGCCGGCAGCGGCGCCAGCCTCGCCCTCTGCGGTGCCGCTGCCAGCGGCCGCGCCTACACCGGCGGTGCCAGCCGGTGCAGGGCTCAATCCCGTGCCCGAAGAGTTCCCCAAAGCCGAGTCCGCGCCGAGCCTGCCCCAGTTAGACGCTCTCTTGTCACGCGTCGCCGCCCTGCGCAGCCGCATCGCGGCGCTCAGCGCGGCGATGTTTTCGAGCAAGTTGCGTATCGAGCTTCGTTCGGAGGGAGAAGGCGTACGCGTCCGCGCCCTCAGCGTCAGCCTGGATGGCGGTGTCGTCTATGCGGCGCCCGCCCAGGCGTCCTTCGAACGCGCTGAAGTGGTTTATGAACATGCCGTTGCCCCTGGGCCGCACGTGATCGGCATTGAAGTCGAGCGTCACGACTCGCGGCATCCACAGTTCTCCACCTGGCAGGTGTCTCGATTCGTCGTCGTGGTGCCCGAAAACCGGCAGCTCTGGACCCTCGTCGAGCTGGAAGACGAGTCGAGCATGGGTGAAGAGTTTCAAGAGGACGAAAGCGGACAGTACGATCTGCGGATCAGACTGGAAGCCGAAGTGAGCGAGTGATGCGGCTAGACTCCAGAACAGGTCGATGTACCTGGAGCCCCCGTTCGAGGGCACTAGCGAGTCTGGGACTACTGTGTTGCTCGAGCTTGGCCCCCTCGAGATCGTCAGCCGCTCCCGCCGAGCCGGCGCCCGTGAGCGGTGCGGCACCTGCTGCACCTGAGGACCTGGGTACCGCTCTTCGCGTTTACTACGCCGCTCTGGCCGAGAAGCGGCTGGATGCCTTCGGTTCGCTCAGCCTGGATAGTCTACGCGCCATCCTGGAGAGCGCCGAAGCAGAGCTCGCGCTCGGGCGACGCGATGAGGCCATCAGTGTTCTCGCAGGCTTGGTCGAATCCCATCGCTTTGTTCCCTTCCGGGATTTCGCAGAAGGACGCGCAGCGCTGTTCCTGCTGGGCGACGCGCTCGGGCGCGCCGGCGCCTACGTCGTCGCTCGCGACTACCTGGTGCGGCTCATCCAGTCGCCTTCGGGCGACGGCTCGTATCGTCGTGCCATCAGCAGCCTGGTCGACTTTGGCTTACAGAGCGGCGAGCCGGGTAGTTTCCTCGAGGCCCTGTCCCGTGTATCTGCCGGCCCAGCGGAGCCCTGGGCGGGGGACGTGGCTTACCTGCGGGGCTTCTTGCATGAACGGGCGGGTCGAGCGCGAGAGGCTCTGAGCGCCTACGCCGCGGTGCTGCCGAGCTCGCGTTTTTGGGCGCAGGCCAACTATCGAGCGGGCTTGCTCGAAGTCGATCAAGGTCGGCTGCAGCACGGTGAGCAGCTCTTCTGCCGGATCGCCGACCCGAAACAAACTCCGAGGTTGGCACCGCTGTTCGGGGGCAACGACTTCTTCCAGGTGCGTGACCTTTCACGCCTCGCGTTAGGACGCGTGGCCCACGAACAGTATCGGTTTGATGACGCGCGCTATTACTACCATCTGGTCCCTGGCGACTCCGACCGCCTCCCAGAAGCATTGTATGAGTCGGCGACCTCGCGTTACGAAGCCAAGGATTACGAGGCGGCGCACGATCTGATTGGCGAGCTCCGGAGCCTGGAGAGGCACCACGCCTACGAGGACGAAGTCTGGATTTTGGACGCGTACGTGGATCTGGCGCAGTGCCAGTTTCCTCGCGCCGACACCAAGCTGAACGAGTTCCTAAAGCGCTACGAGCCCGTCCTCGCAGCGGCGCGCCAGCTCCAGGCCGATCCGGGGGCTCTGCGTGGGCTGCTCGCCGGCGGTGAGCAGCGGTTGGCGCGCGGCGCGACAGGGCTCGGATGGTCGCGTGAGGTCAGCGAGCTCTTGACCACGTCCATTCGAGTAGACGCTACTTACGGCGCCGTCACACGACAGCTCGCCGATCTCGACCATCAGCTGAGCGGCCTGCGCGCCGCACGTCTCGAGATTGAGGATCTGACCCTGAAGCTCGAGAACCCCGAATCCGTCAAGCCTCGCTCGTCCTCACTCCTTGCCGATGGTCCGTCAGACCGCTTGCAGCGCCTCACCGAGCAGATTGCGGCAGTGCGGCGCCTGCTACGCGAGGCGGGTCGGGCTCCGAGCGCGGCTCAACCCGAGCTGAGCGCGGTCAAACGAGACTTGATTGCGGTAGAAGCCGCCGCGGCGCCGTTGCAGGGGACTGTCGCCCCCAGTGTGGTGGCGTCGGGCACGAGCGAGGGTGTTCTCTCGGGATTGGTCGCTGCGGATGCAG
Organism: Deltaproteobacteria bacterium; assembly: GCA_031407405.1. Lineage (GTDB taxonomy): Bacteria > Myxococcota_A > Polyangia > Polyangiales > Polyangiaceae > SZUA-265. The sequence goes on along the minus strand of JANOIG010000173.1, from coordinate 11,278 downwards.
CACTGGCAGTAACTCTGGAGCAAGCCACGCAGGTCCTGCGAAGCTCCTTGACGGAGCGGCAGGATCGCCTGGCCTCCGACGCACTGTCGCGTCTAGAGCGCCGGCTGACCCGTTTGGTGCGTCGAGCGCGGGCCGGGCGGATCGAGACCGTCCTGGGCCGAAAGCGCGCGCTCGAGCTGGAGATAGAAGCGCTGTCTCAAGGGCTGTTGCCCGCGGGGGCCGTCGATTCATTGGACGCGGCACGGTACCTCAGAGACGACGAAGAATATTGGCCCTTCGACGGGGAGGATTGGGAGGACGAATACGTCGGTGGGGAGGGGCTGCGTTGACGCGCTGGAGGCGCCTCGGCTGGGTGCTTGGGGTCGCCCTGTACACGAGCCTCGCGGGGCGCCCTGCGGTCGCTCAGGTGGCGGTGGAGGATGCCGTCTCCCAGTCGCAGCGCGGCAAGATCGAGCCGGTCAAGGAACGTCGGGTCGAGGGTAAGGCACGGAATACCCTGAAGACGAAGGCCGAGGAGCGGGTTCGCGACAAGCGGCGCGATCAAGTCGCCCTACAAATCCCTGCGGCGCTCCGGCAACGCGCCATGCACAAGGTGGAAGCCCGGATCACGCGTAACGTCGAGCGCGCGAAGAAGCTGCGGCGCGAGGCTCTGGGCATGCTGGTTCAGTTACTCGGCGAGCTGCCGCCCGGGGCGGTCGAGCTGCCCGCGACGTTGATGCGCCTGGGCGAGCTCGAGTGGGAGGAAGCCCGCGAGCTCTTTCTCGCTGACTTTGCCCGCTGGGAACGCACTCCTAGCGACCAGCGTGCCGAGCCACCAGTCCCCAATTTTTCGGCGCCGCGCGCGCGCTTTCAGCGTGTGCTGGCTGAGCACGCGGGTTTCGAGCGCTACGACCTGGCTTTATACGTAGACGGTTTCCTGGCCACTGAAGAAGGGCATACGGATCAAGCCCTGGAGCGCTTCAATCGTATCCTGGCCGAGTATCCCGCGAGTCAGTTCGTACCCGATGCTCACATGGTTCGAGCCGAAGCCGAGTTCCAGAAGCCGGCGCCCAACTATCAGTTCGCGCACCAGGAGTACGAGGCTGTCCTCAGTTACCCCGGCACCGAGCTCTACGATCTCGCGCTCTTCAAGAGTGCCTGGGCTCTGTGGCGTCTGGGCCAGACCGACGAGGCTGCGCGTAGGTTCCTGCGCGTCTTCAAGACAGGTGCTGAGCGCTCTCGGGCGGCCAGCCTGGGCAGCAGGACCGACGAGCTCGAGCAGCTGCAGGCGGAAGCACTAAAAAATCTCGTCGCGGTGTTCGTGGAAGACGAGAGGAACACCGCCGACGACATGCACGGCTTCTTGGTGAAGGCGGGTGGCGAGCGCTTTGCGGGCGAAATCGTGAAGGCTCTCGGCGACACGTTGTACGATCAAGCTCACTACACGCGAGGTATCGAAGCCTACCGTCTGCTCATCCGTTTGGACCCGACTCACGAGGCGGCGTATCAGCATGCGCTGGCGATTACGCTCGGTCATTCCACGTTGGAAATGTGGGAAGATCTCCAGAAGGACCACGCCTGGCTGCTCGACGAGTACGTGCATAGGGGCAAGCCGCAGGCCGTCCCGAGCGCGCCTCTACCCGCACGGGTAGGCGCTCTGACTACGGCCCCTGCCAAGGGTGGAGAGCGCCCGCTGACGAACGGCGCCTGGCTTTCGCTGCAAACTCCGGTGACCCTGAAGCAGGCTTCGGAGGCGATCGAGCAGCGCTTGTATGACGACGCTGTCGGTTTGCACGCCAAGGCGCAAGCGGACAAAACCAGCCGTATGGAATTTGACGCCGCTGCGGAGCTGTACGGGCTCTATTTGACGCGATTCGGCGAGGGGCCCCGCGCGTACGAAGCTTACTTCAATCTCGGCGAAATTCGTTTCCACCGGCTCGGGCAAGCAGTCCTGGCCGCGGACGCCTACCTCTCCGCCGTACGCCTGAAGCCGGACGGGCCATGGTCGCGGGATGCCCTGTACAATGCGCTCGCGGCGCTCGAGTCGGCGCGCGAGGCAGAGTTTCAGGTAGCCAAGTCGGCTGGAACAAAGCCGCAGGAGACGGCCACCGACAAGAAGCTCACCGAGGCGATGGAGCTGTATTCGAGCACGTATCCGGATGACAAGGAGCTGCCCGAGATGCTGTTCCGGCAGGGCCGCCTCTACTACGATTACGAGCTATACGATCCGGCAGTTCGGCAATGGGGTCTGTTGCTCGAGAAGCACGCTCAAAGCTCGCATGCACGCGCTGCAGGTGAGTTGATCTTGGACTCCTTCAACAAGAGTCAGGATTATCAGAACATCGAGACCTGGGGCCGGCGCCTGCGGGTGGCTCCGGCATTCGCCGAGGCCAAGGCACAGGGGCGGCTGCAGAGTTTGATCGTCGTGGCTATCTTCAAGCAAGGTGAACAGCAGTCGGCGTTGGGTGAGCACGGGTTGGCGGCCGAAGCCTACCTGCGCGCGGCCCGGGAGTTCCCCGAAGATGGGCGCGCGGCCCAGGCCGCGGTGAACGCCGCCATCGAGGCCGAGCGTGCCGTGGACTTGACTCAGCTTCGAGCCGCTGCGGAGCTGCTCGGCGGCCGCTATCGTGCGCATCCGGAGGCGGCCCGCGGCATTTGGATCGCGGCGACGCTGCACCAGTCACTCGGTCTGTTGACGGAGGCCGCAGACTACCACGAAGCCCTGGCCAGCCACTGGCCCAAAGACGAGCGGCACCAGGACGCGGCCTACAATGCGGTGCTGCTCTACACCACGCTCGGCCAGCGCAAGGCGGCGATTGCGGCGGGGGAGCGCTTTCAACGTCGGTACCCCGGCGATGCGGCCACGGACGAGGTGACGTTCTTGATGGGCAAAGCGCACGAACAAGCCGAAGACTGGCGAGCGGCCCAGGCCTTGTACGCACGTTATGCCAGCTCGGCCAAGCTTGCCAGTCGGCGTATCGAAGCCCTGGTGCGCTTGGCCGTAGCGCGCGTCGAGCTGGGAGATGAGAAAGGGGCCAGGGACGCGCTCGAGCGTGCCGTGGCGCAACACAAGACCTATCAGCGCACGCTCGACGAGCGCGGTAAGTATTTCGGCGCGCGGACGCATTTCATGCAAGCGCAGCGCATCCTGGCGGAGTTTGAGCAGATCAAAATCGAAGGAGACGTGAAGCTTTTGGGGCAGCGCCTCAAGCGCAAGGCCGAGCTGCTCAAACGCGCGAGCACAGCGTTACTGGACACCGCCAAGCTGGGCGTGGCCGAATGGACGACAGCTTCGCTCTACCAGGTGGGGTCCATGTACGAGTCGTTCGCCCAGGCGTTGATGAGCTCGCCAGCGCCATCCACGTTGAGCGCGGAGCAGGCGGAAGAATATCGCATGCAGATCGACGAATTCGTGGTGCCCATCGAGGAGAAGAGCATCGAAGCCTACGAGAGCGGGTGGCTCAAGGCGCTCGAGCTCGGCATCTTCAATGCCTGGACGGCGAAGATGAGAGAGGCGCTCGGCCGCCTCAATACGGAAATGTATCCTCCGCTCTCCGAGGTCGGCTTTCGTTTGCGAACCGAAGGCGGCAGAACTTTGCCCAAGCTAATCCCGAGCACGCGTCGAACGGTCGCGGGTAAAAGTGAGGATTTTTTGATCGCGGCGCCGCCCAGCGCTGCCCCGCAGAGCCAATTGCCAAGCAAAGCCTCGGCCGAGCGCGTGTCCCGAGCAGGGGGGCCTTAGACGTGGCTTGGCGCCCACGGTCGTTCACCGGGCCGCTTCGGTGTCACAGGCTTTCGCTGCTCGCTCTGTGGCTTGCTTTGGGCTGCTCGTCGGCCGCCAGCGTAGCCGAAGCGCCGCGTGTAGCGGCAGCGCGCAAAGCTGCAGTGAGCAAGATGATACGTGCGGTTGAGCAGGCAGGGAGCCCCGAGGCTCGACCTCGAGCCGTCGCGCTGCTGCGGGAGGCGGTGCTGGAAGATCCAGAGCTCTGGGAGGCGCGCTACAATCTCGGTGTCCTCTTGGCTCAACGAGGTGAGCTCGGTCCAGCCCGCCAGGAGCTCGAGCGCGCGCACGCATTGGCACCCAACGCCGAGGATGTCGTAGCAGCGCTCGGCGAAGTGCTGCGGCGCACGGACGAGCCGGCGCTAGCCGCATCCATACTGGGTGCTTTCGTGGCTCGTTACCCCGCAGCGTCCCAGGCGCGCCGCGTGCTCGTGGTCGCGCTGCGCGAAGGGGGTCAAGCCGCCGCGGCGCTCGAGCAAGCTCGGGAGCTTCTGAAGCAAGAGCCGGGTGATCCAGCAGCGCTGGCCGAGCTGTCGTTGACTCACCTCCACCAAGGCCAAGTCGAGGTGGCGGACCTACTCATCCAGGAGGCGCTGAAGGTGGAACCGCGCGCTGCCGTGGTCGAGCGAGCCGCGGGGCTCATCGCGCTCGAACGCGGCGAAGACGCGCTAGCTTTTGCACATTTTGCCAAGGCGACCCAAATCGATCCGAACGACACCGCCGCAGGACTCAACACCGCGACGGTGTTGCTGCAGGCCGGCGTCTATGACCGAGCCGAAAAGCATTTTCGAGCAGTCCTCGAGCTAGAGCCGGACGCGGAGGCGGCCACCTTGGGATTGGCGGCCGCGCTCAGGGGGCAAGGCCGCCGAGACAAGCCCGGGCCGTACCAACAAGCCGAGGCGCTGCTCAAGGCGCTCCTGGCAGCCACGCCAGAGCACTGGGCGGCCGCGCACAACTTGGCGGTCCTTTACGCAGAGTCGATGGACCGCCCGTCGGAGGCCACCGCCCACTTCAGCGAGTTCTTGAGCCACGCCCCGCCAAAACACCCCGCCCGCGCCAAAGCCCAAAAATGGGTGGACGAGCACGCCTCCACGCCGGAGCCAAAGCCGCAGGCCCAAACCAACCCCAAGCCTCAAACCAAGTAGTACGAAGACGCTCCGAGCCGTTGGGCAAGCGGGGTCGGGGCCCCCGCGCGCAGCGCCCGCAGTATTGCGGGCGTTGTTAGGTGGGGGGACCCGGTCCCTAGGACCGGGGGGAGGGTTTGCGCCAAACCCTCCAGCAACTGGGGATCCGAACGACCCGAGAACGGTGGAATTAGCTCATCAGCAGCCTTGAGTCACTCATCCCACCTAAACCCCCAACCCTACGTAAACACCGACTCGCACACATAATTCGGCGTGATCCCCTTCGCTTGAATCATCATCGCCGCCTGCTCGGCACGAGTGTTCCCAGATAGCACCAGGGCGGTGTCGAGCCCAAAGGTGTTGGCGCCGAGGATGTCGGTCTCCAGCGTGTCGCCCACCATCAGGATGTCGCTTTTGCGCAGGTCAGGCACGTTGTCGTGAGCGCACGCGAAGGCGTGGGAAAACATCATCGCATCGGGCTTGCCGAAGCGGATGAATGCCTTGCCGACGATTCGCTCCAGCATGGTCGCCAGGCTTCCGACAGCCAACCCCACCTCATGCTCGTTGACCGGGTAGGCGAGGTCGGCGTTCGCCACCACGACGGGCGCGTTCACGTGGCGCATCAGGTTCAGGGTCAGGTTGATGTCGCGAAACCAGTCGAAGCCCTCATCATCCAACAGCGCGATGGCCGCGACGTCTTCATTGCTACGGCAAGCGCTGATATGCACGGGTGTCAGCCCCGCGCTCTCGATGTAGAATGCCGAGCTCGGTTTGCCCAGGTAGGCAACACGCCCGGTTCGGACTTTTGCGCGCAGGAAATCCTTCGCCAGCAGCCCGGAGGAGATATTCTTGCTCTCCGGGATCAGGATGCCGTGTTCGGGGTGAACGTAGCTCGCCGCCATCTGGGCCGGCGATCGGGAGGCGTCGTTGGTGATGACGTAGATGTCTTTGCCCTGCTGAATCATCCAGCTGAGTAGATCGGGGACGCCCTGCATCACACCGCGCGCATTCTTCAGGACGCCATACGCATCGAAGAAGATCACGCGGTATTGCTCGACCAAGGACGAAAACGATTGCAGCATCGTGGCGCAGCATATCCGGGATTTCCGCCAGCACAACGGCCATCTGGCCGATGCCCCCCGACGGTGCGGTGCCTGACCTACTGCACCGCCGTCCAGGCTGGATTTCCCCATTCGAAAACGGCGCGCGCCGGTCTAGCAATCTGGACATATTCCCGAAACATTGGCCAACTACTGATCGCCCAGTGCCCTGGGCGCACGGCAGATTTTACTGCCCACTCATTTGTTAAGGAGACGCGATGGCCGCAGCGGATGTTCTCAAGCTCATTGGAGATAAGGGCGTAAAATTTGTGGATCTGCGCTTTGTCGATACCAAGGGCAAAGAGCACCACGTCACGGTGCCTCACCACCAGGTGTACGCTGGGCTGTTCAAGGACGGCAAGATGTTCGACGGCTCGTCGATCGCTGGTTGGAAGGGCATTGACCAGTCCGACATGATCTTGATGCCGGACGCGGGCACCGCCGTCATGGACATCTTCATGAAGGAGCCGACGCTCATCATCCGTTGCGACGTGATCGAACCCTCGACCATGAAGGGCTACGGCCGGGACCCACGCTCCGCTGCCAAGCGCGCGCTCGCCTATTTGAAGACGACGGGCATCGCCGACACCGCCTATTTCGGTCCAGAGAACGAGTTCTTCGTGTTCGACAGCGTGCGCTTCGAGACCAGCATGCAGGGCACCTCGTATAGCATCGAGTCGACCGAAGCTGCATGGAGCTCCGGCAAGAGCTACGACGGCGCCAACAGCGGGCACCGTCCCGGCGTCAAAGGCGGGTATTTCCCCGTGCCCCCGGTGGATTCACTGCAGGACCTGCGTTCGACCATGTGCTTGGCTCTGGAGCAGATGGGCCTCAAGGTCGAGGTGCATCATCACGAGGTAGCTACCGCCGGTCAGTGTGAAATCGGCGTGGCGTTCGGGGACCTACTGCGCAAGGCAGACGACGTGCTGATGCTCAAGTACGTCGTCCAAAATGTGGCGGCGCAACACGGCAAGACCGCCACGTTCATGCCCAAGCCAATGGTCGGGGACAACGGCAGCGGCATGCACGTCCACCAGTCGCTGTCCAAAGAGGGCAAGAATATCTTCACCGGCAACGTGTATGCCGGCCTCTCGCAGGATGCGCTTTACTACATCGGCGGCATCATCAAGCACGCGCGCGCGATCAATGCCTTTACCAACGCCAGCACCAACAGCTACCGGCGCCTAGTGCCCGGCTTTGAGGCTCCCACCATTCTGGCTTACTCGGCTCGCAACCGTTCGGCTTCAATCCGCATTCCCTTCGTCTCGAACCCGAAGGCTGCGCGCATGGAGATCCGTTTCCCCGATTCCACGTCGAACCCGTATCTCGGGTTCACGGCCATGATGATGGCCGGGCTGGACGGCATCCAGAACAAGATCGATCCGGGCAAGCCGATGGACATGGACTTGTACGAGCTCTCCCCCGCGGAAGAAGCCAAGTTGCTCACGGTGAGCTCGGGCCTCGACGTCGCGCTCGAAGCCTTGAACAAGGATCGTGAGTTCTTGATCCAAGGCGACGTGTTCAGCAACGACCTGATCGATGCCTACACCGAGCTAAAGATGCAGGAAGTCACCCGCATCCGGCAGGCGACCCATCCGGTCGAGTTTGACATGTACTACAGCCTGTAGGCGCCCTCGAGCGGGGCGGCTTGGGGGGCCTAGGGCTTCTCCAGGCCGCTGGCTCCCACCGTGCGATTGATTTGGCGTAGCTCGCCTACGATCTCGGCGAGAACGTCGCAGCGGGCTTTGATGTCTCGCGAGTGGAGGCCAGGTGATGAGCGAAAGGCCGCCTTCTCGCCCAGCCCGGAGTCCCCATAGCTCGTCACCAACGCCAGAATTCGGTCCCTGAGCTCGGTGGCCGTTTTCGGGTCGATGCCTTCGAGCCGGCCCTTATGGTAAATGCCGGCGCCCGAGTCTCCGGCGCCGCTCGAGGCTCCTCCTCCGGCCGTCTCGATGTGGAGGTGGGTGATGCCGAGCAGGCGTTCGAGCGGGCCTTGGTGGAGCGTCAAGTTTTGAACGTTGGCAAACGTATATGTGCTCTCCTCAATCGAGAGCGCTCCTCGCCGAATCCGCAAGCTGCGGTCGGTGAGCACATAGAAACGCATGTCGTAGTCCAGGCGGATCAGGAAATAGCGACCGAGCATCAGTACGACGGTCACGGCCACGACCGCCACTGAAACTACCGACAGGGCGGCGGTCGCTTCAGGCGTTGGTGCTAGGGCCCAGCCGAGCAGCTCAAAGCCCAGCACGAGCGCGATGGATCCGAAATGGATGAGCAGCTTCAACGTCAGGTAGCGCGGTGAAGCCTTGAAGATCTGCACGGACCCCGCTGACCCGAGCGGCGGCTCCGGAGGGTCACGCGGCGCCTTCAAGAGCTCGAGCAAAGGTTCCTTTAGGGCGTCGTAGAGCATGCTGATGTTCCGAGCCCAAGCGGACGTCGGGGTTCTCCTGCTAGCGCCACCTCAACCGCCGGGCACATCGCGGCTGCGGCCTTTCTCGTCGAGATCATGGAGCAGACCCACGCGTAGCCGACGCACCTCGGCGAGCAGCTCGCTCAGCAATTCGAAAGTAGGATCCCCCGGCTCAACGTCGGGGGCTTCCGCCGCTGCGGCGCCCCGCATGCGCGAGTACAAGAAATCACGAATCAGCTCAAAATCGGTCAGACCCACGATGCTCATCTCCGCGCCCGAATTGCCCGAGGCGGTCTGAACTTGAATGGTTGCGAGGCCCAGCCAACGCTCGAACAAACCTCGCGACAGATGAATGTCCTGGATCCTCGTGTACGTGAGGTAGATTTCCCGGCGCCAAAACACACCCCAGCTCATCCCGATGCCTTCGTCGTCGAAGCGGTAGCGGAGCGTGTGGAATTTGAAATACAGAGGCGCAAACGCCACCAGGAACCAGGGACCCAGCAGGCAGAGCGCAAGCGTACGCAGCGCGTAGAGCCAGAGCAACTGTGGGTCGGGCTGGGTGACGTCTTTGACTGAGTATAGCTGTGGGCTCAGCATTCAGCCCCCCTCTCGTCCGACCCGAGCCGTTGCTGCTACTCGGCACGAGCCCTGCGAAGGCTCGGGCGGGCCCCCGGCGGACCGGGGGTCGATGAACATTTTGGTGAACCCGTGCTTCAAGCCTGAGCTCGGGCGCGCCGCGGCGTCGCTCGAGCTCCATTCTTCGGAGCAGCGTCATCGTGTAGCGAGGCCTTGCCAGGGCGCCCATTCACGCGGCTGCCGTTCTTCTTCTCGACGTTGCCATTCAAGGCCTCGGTGACCTTGTGGGCGCTCTTGCCCATCAGGGCATGCGCGAGCTCTTCAGCTCGATCGGTCTTCTCCCAACTGAACTCCGGGCGACCAAAGTGACCGTACGACGACGTCGGCTGGTAAATGGGGCGAAGCAGGTCGAGTTGCTCGACGATGGCCCGAGGACGCATGTCAAAGTTTTTGATGACATATGCGATGAGCTTGTCCTTGTCGGTCTTGCCGGTTCCGAACGTGTTGATGTTCACGCCGACTGGTTTGGCCACGCCAATGGCGTAGGCCAGCTGAACTTCCACGCGAGTCGCGATACCCGACGCGACAATGTTCTTTGCAACATAGCGCGCGTAGTACGCCGCGGAACGATCCACCTTGGAGGGGTCTTTCCCGCTAAAAGCACCGCCGCCGTGCCGGCCGGCACCCCCGTACGTATCTACGATGATCTTGCGACCCGTCAAACCTGCGTCACCGTGGGGGCCGCCGATGACGAAGCGACCCGTCGGATTGATGAAGTATTTGGTCTTGTTGTCGAGCAGCTTCTTGGGCAGTGCTTTCTTGATCACGAGCTCCATGATCGCTTCGTGAATCTGCTTGTTCTTGGCCTCAGGGCTGTGTTGCGTGGAGACGACGACCGTTTCGATCCGAACGGGCCGGTCGTTGTCGTCGTACTGGAGCGTGACCTGGCTCTTCGCATCCGGGCGCAAGAAGTCGACCTTCCCCGACTTCCTCACCTCGGTCGTGCGGCGCATTAGCTTGTGCGCATACATGATCGGAGCCGGCATCAATTCCGGCGTTTCGTCGACAGCGTAGCCAAACATCAAACCTTGATCGCCGGCGCCTTGCTCCTTGAAGGTCCCTTCGCCCTCCGTCACACCCTGTGAGATGTCGGGTGACTGCGGCTCGATGGCGGTCAGCACCCCGCAGGACTCCCAGTCAAATCCCATCGCCGAGCTGGTGTAGCCGATGTCTTTGATCGTTTGACGCGCCAGCTTCCCAAAATCCACGCGGGCCTTGGTCGTGATCTCTCCGCCGACGATCACGAAACCCGTTTTGCAGAAGGTCTCGCAGGCGACCCGGCTCAATGGATCTTGTTCTAGGCAGGCATCGAGCACAGCATCTGAAATGGCATCACAGACCTTGTCTGGATGCCCCTCGCCGACGGATTCTGATGTAAACAGGTAGCTTGACATGAGCGTGATTTCTTCCTCCGGGTGCCCCCAGGCTTGCGAGCGCGCACCGTACCATGAAGCGCGTCGCTCGAGCCCGACTCCTGAACTATTGGCGAGTCATTTCAGCCCATAGGCCAGCTCGAGAGTGCTCGAGTCGCGCGTCGCTCGGATCGTGACGACGAGGGCACCGTTCGCCAAAAAACGCCGTTTGCCGCGCCCAAATGCGCCGGGGTTGCGGCGGCAGGCCTTGGCCACCCGCAGCGGAAGTGGTAAGGGCTGCCCGCCTCCTCATCTACTCGGAGGGATTTAGGTTAACGCATGAATGACATGGATCAGAATGACTCGGGCCCTGGTGGCCCATTTTCGTCGGTGGGGCGGGGGCGCAAAGTCGCTAGCCGCCTCGGCATCAAGGCCGACGAGCTCTCCTTCGATTATAAGGATCCGCGCCTGCTGGCCTACTTCATCACGGATCGCGGTCGCATCATGCCGCGCCGGATGACGGGGCTGACCGCCAAGCAGCAGCGGGCTCTGACGACGGCAATCAAGCGCGCCCGGGAAATCGCGCTGCTGCCGTACACCAAGCCCGAGTAGTCGGCGGTCCGAGTGGCCCTTCGGGGCCCCGCCTGTCGCGGCGTCGATGAGGGGTGCTCCGGGCGTGGGGAGACGTCCGGAGCTGTCTTACGCGCGGGAGTCGGTCACGCGGTAGGAAAGTTCTCGTTCCCCGAGATCTCGCCTTCGTCGTCGTCCCACCAAATGGAGAAAGGGTCGGCGAAGGATTCCCAGCCCATTTGGCCCAGGCGCATCTCCACGTCGTCCAACAGGCAATGATTGAGCCGCTGCTCGATGGAGGTGCGGTCCATGCCTGAGCCGATGAA
>JANOIG010000106.1:0-2295 GCA_031407405.1 Deltaproteobacteria bacterium | reverse complement strand
GCCACCGTGTTCTGAACCACGGAGAACGGGTCGAACCCGGTCTTCTCATACACCTGGTAGGCCAGCGACTCTATGAACGGCATGGTGTTGCCCCAGGGTTGTTTGAACGCTTGACCCGAGCCGGCCCAAACGAGGAGCTTGGCTTCCGGATCGATGTCCAGCGTCTGGGCGAGCAGGAGGGTGGCTTTTTCTTCGGAGTTCGCGCTGAACGCTTCCACGGGGGTGCAGCTGCTGCCACAGGTGTCGGGCACCGGAAAGCTGATGGGGGTAAAACCCAATCTCAACGCGTCGTCTACGAACCCGGCAAACTGCGGCTCCCGCAGGTAGACGCCGGACTGGGTTCTCGAGACAAAACCGCGCTCCACCAGCGCCGCACCTTCCTCGGCCAATGCCTCCACAGCCAAGAACTCGAAACCTGCGTCCTGCGCGCACTGAAGGATCTTCCGGCCGAGCACGCGATGCTGAGCGAAGTGAGGGATATCGTCGATGAAGGCGATGCGCTGGGTTTCACCCAGCAATGCGTCGCAAATCACCTCGACGGCATCAGCCAGTATGCTGTCCTCGCACTGCATGGATTCTTCCACGTAGGGCGCCCCACCAGGCTGATAGGCCAGAGCGGCCGAGCCGTACGCTCCGAGCTCACTATACGCCAGACCGAGCAACCAGTTGTCGCGGGCTGACAAGCGGTGGCTGTCGTTCTCATCAATTTCAACCAGCGCGGCGAGCGGATTTTCCCCCGGCTCCAGCCACAATGCCAGGCTCGCTTCTGAGGGACCACTCAGCAGTACTTCCCTCTCGATCCCGTCAGCCCCGCCCGAAGATTCATTGGACAACGTGCAGCCCGTAGCGAGCGCGACACTGACCAGCGACAGGGTGAGCCGGCATTTCGCCGTCCGGCATGGCTGTGTTTCAATGAGACTTTTCATGGCTAAATACGTCCGTTCGCCGGGCAGTGTGTACGCCGGCCTTCTCTGCCGTCAAGCAGCGACCCCTGCCGGGGGCCACGCCGCGGCGCCCACCGACCACGCGCAATGGGCCGACCCCGGCCGGCCAGCAACGGGGGTCTGTCAGGCGCGGATTGATCCGCTGGACCTGTCCAGCACTGGAAATGGCCAAGGCAGGGACACCTTGCTGCGCATCTCGTCCCGCCCGGACCTGACCCGCTAGAACTCGTCCTACCAATCCACTCGCATGCGTACCCCCGCGGTGCGCGGCGGATTGTAAAACCGAAGGTTCAAGTTCGGTGTGGAGATGATGCTCGTGGCGTAGGCGATGTTAAAGGCGTTGTTGATGTAGCCGTTGATCGATATGCGGCCGTCCGGGTGCGTCCAACCGGCACCAAAATTGAAGCTGGTGTATGCAGGAACCACGTCATTCAGGCGCGTTGAACCACACCTCGGGTAGCAAGTGCTGCGTGGGTCGCCTTCCGCGATCAACGCCTCATACTCCGGGCTACCCACGGGCTCGATGCCAAGCGGCGGGAGATAGTCACCTTCCCCATTAAACACGGTCATATAGTGTTTGGTTCGCGTCTGACCATCGACGATCCAGTTGAAAGAACCGCTCTCCGTGAAGATCATTTGGGACAGAGCATAGTTCAGCGTGACCGGAGAAGCGCGGGGCAGCCATTTGCCGCCAATGTCGACCAGGTACTCCCCACCATTGGGCAAGCCGTAGCCGATGCGCCCGTCCTGCACGATCGTCCCATCTTTGAAGCGGGCATCCATGATCAAGGCGTGGAGGTCCACTTGTAGCCCCGCAGGCAGGGCGTACGTAACATCCAGGTCCAGGCCGTAGATATTCGACGAGGCGCCTGAGTTCTGGCGCGCCGAGGTGACCTGCGCATTTGGCATATTGGGATCGAGGCTCGTATTCTCAGAAATCTGTACGATTTGCTGAAACACCTGGTCCTGATACACATAAAAGAACAGGGAAGCGTTGGCCTTCAGCTTTCGGTCGAGCAGCACGTTCTTCGAGCCCAGCTCGAAGGATATTACCGATTCGGGATCGTAGAACGAATCGAATGGCTCACCCCCATCGTTTCGAATGACGGTGTCATTGTAGCCCGCCGCCTTGTGAGCCGTGCTGACCGTGGCGTAGAGCAAATTGTCCTTGGTCGCATCGAACTCCACACCGCCACGCCAATCGATGAAGGTGTTGGAAACTTCGGCGTTTTGCGGCGTGACGTTGATGTTCAACGACGTCAGGGTTGGGTTGATGCCGTTGCTGCAGCGAAAGTGCCCATTCACCTGGATGACGCGCGGAACTTGCGGCTCCCCTGCCCCCCAGCGCCCC
>JANOIG010000105.1:0-14880 GCA_031407405.1 Deltaproteobacteria bacterium | reverse complement strand
GGAGCCAGCGCATCTAGATCCGCCGGGCCAGCCGCGACGCGTATTTCGACCTCCGACATGCTTCGCCTATCGCGCGCGCGCGCCGCTGCGTCAAGCGTGCGCTCACTGCTCGACATGGCCTTCCCGGGCTGGGTACTCGTGTTTAGAATTAGCACTCCGAGCGCTTGTCTCAGACACTGATCGTCATTGGCCGCCCGCGGCGTTGAGCGCTGGTGCCGGCCCTTTTTTCTGCCGGCGATTTTTCCCGATGGGTCGCGGAGCGCTAACGTCCGGGCATGAGCCCCTCTCCCGTTTCAAAAGCGCCTGCAGCACTGCTACTCGTGGCCCTGGCTTGCTCCAGCGTAGGGCCACTGGCTTGCGGGTCGGGAAAGCCTGACGCATCCCCCTGCGTGCGTTTCGACAATCCGGAGCTCCAGAGCGCTGCGCCGAGCGTCGTGCGCGTGGCATTTCAGCTGCGCCAATGCGAGGACGAACGTCCCGTACCCGCCATGGATCTGGCCGATTTTATGGTCGAGGAGGATGGCTCGGGGATTTCGAGCTTCGAGTCCGGAGCGGCGGTCGTGCGGGACGACCGTTCGTTCCAGCAGGCGGTCGTCATCATGTTGGACGTCTCTGGCTCGGTGCTGGGCAACTTGCCGGAGCTGAAGACCGCAGCGAAGGGACTCGTCGCGGGCTTGTCGCGGCAACCTCGAGTGGCGCTCTACACCTTTGACGGGCGAGCCGAACCGGAGCTGCGCGCGGATTTCACCACGGACTTGTTGCGGGTCGGAGCCGCGATTGATCTCATCCCTGCGGAACGCATCGATATCTCCACCAACTTGAACGGTGCGGTGGTCAAGGGCGTGCGGCGGCTGGAGGAGCTGCGCGTTTCGGTGGAGGCGAGCGGAGTGCTGTACGCAGGTGCGCTGGCGCTCTTCACCGACGGCACAGATCGCGCGGCCCGGGTGACCGAGGTCGCTGCGGTCGACGCCGTGGAAGACTCCCAAGTCTCGGTATTTGCCATCGGTCTTGGTGCGGAGATTGACGAAACGTATCTGCGCAAGCTGGGCAAGAGCGGCGATGTGGCCCTGGCGCAGGATCTAGGTCGGCTCGACGACGCATTCGCGGAGGTGGGGGAGTCCATTTCGGAGCTGGCCAACAGCTACTACGTGCTCGCCTATTGCTCGCCGAGCCGGGCCAATACCCACGAGCTGTCGCTATCGCTGCCGGGGTACTCGGGGTCGTGGCAAGGCAGCTTCGACGCCAGCGGTTTTGAGGGCGGCTGCACTCCGGAAGACTTCCTCATCGACTTGGCACCCTGAGGGCCCGACGCTTCGGCGCCCTGGGCGTACGAAGCAAACCCTCAGGGATTGTGCTCGATAAAGCCGCGCGGCACCTCTGGGGGACCTTATGCATTACGAAAGAGCTTGTACGTATACGTACAAGCTCCTGCCATTTCAATGAGTATCCTCGCGCCCGGAGCCAGGGCGGGGACCGATCAGAGGCAGCGTGATTCGGCAATGACGCTGCTGAGGTATAACCCTTCAGGGAACGCCGCAGGCACCGGGTGGTCTGGCCCTTGATACAGCCGTTCCAGGACCAACGCTTGGCGGCCGACGTCGCGGGAGCCGAGGGCCAGGGCCCGCGCGAGCTCGGCGCTGCCGATGGCCGCAGAGCAGGATGAGAGCACGATGAGACCACCGTCTCGTACGGCGGAGCTTGCGGCGCCGGCGAGGCGGCGCATGGCATTCTGGCCACGGGCTCTAGCGGAACGCGTCGGGGCCAGCTTGGGAGGATCGCAGACGACCAGGTCAAACGCCGCGTGCGAACGGCCCAGCTCGGCCACGGCATCGGCTTGCAGGCAGCGCACCTGCCCCGCGAAGCCATTGTCGAGAGCCGCTTGCGTCGCGACTTCGAGCGCGGGCAGGCTGGTGTCGACCGCGACGACCTCGGTCGCGCCGCCTCGGGCGGCAGACAGGGCGACACTGCCGACATAGCAGTAAGCGTCGAGGACCCGCTTCCCGCAGCTCAGCTCTTCCACGCGGGCCCGCAGCGGTCTCTGATCGAAGTAGAACCCAGTCTTCTGGGCGAGCGAGAGTGGAACACGGAACGCGAGGCCACGCTCTTTGAACTCGAACGCGGAGACGGTAGCGTCGCCGCGTTGCACGCCCTCGCCGGGTGTGAACCCTTCCTGCTGGGCCGCACGCGCCGACGTTCGATCCACGATGGCGCGAGGGCGGAGCTCACGCTCCAGAATGTCGAGGATCCAACCTTCGCGCTGCTTGAGGCCAATGGTGCCCCACTGCACGGCCACATCGTCCCCGAGACGGTCGACGATGAGCCCCGGCAAACCGTCGCCCTCGGCATGAACCCAACGCAGCCCCGTCGTCTCGGCATTGGGTAGGCCCTGGGCGGCGCGGCGCGCTACCGCCAACCTGATCCGTTGCTCGAAGAGCGCTGCATCGACCGCGCACTCCACGTCTCGTGTGAACAGGCGTACGGCGATGGCAGAGCCCGGTGAATACAAGCCACGACCCAAAGGCGCACCCTTGGCATCAATCACCACGACTTCGCTGCCCGCGGCCGGCTGCCCTTCGATGCGCGCTACGGCTTGAGCAAAAACCCAAGGGTGGCCAGCCCAGATCGGTTGCACGTGACCTGCTTTTAGCGTGAGCTTTGCGAGCACCGAGGGCGGCATGGGATGGCTTCTAGCGCCCGTCGAGCTCTCGATGGATCGGGATATGTCCCGTCGAGCGCGATTTAGGCGCCGCGATGTCGAGGGAAGAAAAGGCATCGTGCCTCCACTGCGCGTGTTGTACGCACCATGACGGGCGCCCGGCCGAGTCACGGCTTCGTCAAAAATCCAAGTCGAGATGACCTAGGCAAGAAGACCGCGTCAAGAGCGGCGAAATAACTCGCAAGTAGGCGCGTCATGTGCGACCTTGCGCCTTCTGGTTCCAGGAACAGCGCTTGTTGATTCTGCGCACCTAGCCCGCAACTTGTGGGGGCCCTGCAAGCTGCAGGGCAGTCGGAGCATGCCTATTGCGCTAAGCGTTGCCCGAAGTTTTGACGAGGCGCAACGATAAGGTAAACCAGAGCATGAACAACAAGCTCTTTGTAGGCAATCTGAGCTATTCCACGGGTGAGGCCGAGCTTCGGCAGGCGTTTGAGTCGTTTGGCTCGCTCCGCTCCGTGTCAATCATCACTGACCGAATGACGGGCCAGCCCCGCGGCTT
Source organism: Deltaproteobacteria bacterium (assembly GCA_031407405.1). Classification (GTDB taxonomy): domain Bacteria; phylum Myxococcota_A; class Polyangia; order Polyangiales; family Polyangiaceae; genus SZUA-265. The sequence goes on along the minus strand of JANOIG010000105.1, from coordinate 11,665 downwards.
CGGCTTCGTCGAGTTCGAGAACGCTGACGACGCGCAGCGCGCGATCGAATCGCTGGACGGGCGCGAAGTCGACGGTCGCACGCTCAACGTGAACGTGGCTCGTGAACGTCAGGCCACGCCGCGTTTCGGCGGCGGTGATGAAGGCGGCCAGCGTCGCGGCGGTGGCGGCGGCGGGGGTGGCGGTGGCGGCGGTGGTAAGGGAGGTCGTGGGGCCAACCGCTGGTGAAAGCTCGTCCTTCTTTCGAGAAGCGGCGCAAGGAGATGCAGCGGCAAGAGAAGAACCGCGACAAGGCGGAACGCCGTAAGACTCGAAAAGACGACCGCTCGCAACGCCCGGATCCCGCCGCGACAGACGTGGATCCGGACATTGCACACATCGTGTGGGGGCCACAGCCCTCGGACGATGAGAAAGAAGCGTCATCGGGAGTGGCTTCCAATAAAGGGGCCGCCTCGGGGTCGCAGAATTCTCGAAAGGGCGGAGACGCGACTTCGAGTAAGGACAACGTAGGTGCCTCCAAGCAGTGAAGATTTGAGTGCCGTCGCGCGAGGCCGTGCAGAGATGGTGGGGCGGAGTTGGGCAACCCAGCTGCGCGCCTCCATTTTGCTCGAAAAGCGACGTGCTTGCGGAGGCTGGCCAGGAACCTTGAGCGAGGCGAGGGCGCACGTCGCGGTCTCGCTACTGCCCTGGTTGAAGACCCATGGCCAACCGGTGGTCACCTCTCAGCAGTGCGAAGGTGCGGCCCGCCTGGTTTACGCCAGTGCTCGCAGTGCTTGGATGGAGAACCGGGAAGCGGAGGAGGGACCTTAGGATGAGAGGTTGGCAGAACCGCCGCACGGCGCGGACCGACCGCTGGAAGCGGGAAAACGACGCACCTCGTCTCAAGGACGAGGTGCCCAAGCTGGACGCCCTGCGGATGAATCTAGAGGAGTACAGCGGCGCTCACAGCATCGCCGGGACAAGTCGCATTCAGCATGTTGTCGTTGCCCAGGCGTCGTCTCGGTTTGAGGTGCCCTGTGGTGACAGTAAGTGTGAGGAAGGCGGGCACGATTTGACCCACGACGCGCTGGGGCACCTGCGCGCTGGGCACCTTGCCTTCGAGGGGACCAGCACGTGTATTGGGCGCGTGGGTGAGCGCCCTTGTGAGCGCATTCTCAAATATTCGGCTCTGGCGAAATACGTCGGCTGAGCCAGCTCTAATCCGGGGTGTGGTCGAGGTCGTAGTGTTCGGAGAACATCCGACATGGCGCCTCCCAGCATCGGGTTATTGATCGATTGGCTCGACAACGACGCTGCGAGCTCGTTGAGCTTTGCGTTTCACGACGAAGTCTGCGGGCGTGGGATGCGGTTCCTGTGTTTCGTCACGCATGAGTTGAGCGCGCCGGGCGATCCCGAGGACGGCAGCAACATTGCCTTCCGCTTGGCCAGCGCCAAAGTGCTGGATGGGCTCGTCATCGCGTCCCTGGGGACGCAGGCGTCCCCCGAAGCCCAAAAGAGCCACCTCGCTCGGTATCGTCCCTTACCGATGTGCACGCTGGCGATGGCTCATGCGGGGGTGCCGAATGTCTCCGTGGATGACGGTGCCGGGATGCGAGACGCCGTCCAGCACCTGATTCAGGTGCACGGGCGCCGCCGGGTCGCGTTCATTCGAGGCCCCGAGGGTAGCCCCACCGCCGACGAGCGCTACCGCGGCTATGTCCGTGCTCTGACGAATCTCGGGGTGCCATTTGACGAGTCGCTGGTTGTCCCGGATGACATCTCGACAGGCTCTGGAGCCCGTGCGGTGAGCCTCTTGATGGACAAACGTGGCGTTCAGTATGACGCCGTAGCTGCTGCCGACGATCGCCTGGCGTTGGGCGCCATGAACGAAGTCGTGGCTCGCGGTTTGAGGGTGCCGGACGACATCGCGATTTGCGGCTTCGACGACGTAGAAGCTTCGCGGTTCGTTAGCCCGCCCATCAGCTCGGTGCGACAACCTTGGCGGGCCAGAGCTCGATTGGCGGTGGATCTGCTGCTCATGCAGCGGTCCGGGCAAGAGGTAGAGAGCCAGGTCGTTCCGGCCGAGTTTGTGCCGCGTGGCTCGTGTGGGTGCGGTCCCAGCTTCCAATCCACGCCTCTCTCTGGGGGTGGAGGCCTGGAGCGCAGAGTCGCCAACTGGGATTGGCGCAAGGCCACGGCGTCCGGGTTGGCTCGAGATCTTTCGCGTCGAGGCATTCACCTGGGCGACGCGCCGGCGCGAGCTTTGGTCGACTGCTACTGGGAAGAGGTGGACGGTCGTCGGCAGGGCGGCTTCATGTTGCTGCTGGAGCAGGAGCTGGCAGAGCAACTCGGCCAGCATTTCAGCTTGCTCGGCTGGTATTACGGTTTGGCTCGCTTGCGCACCGACGTCCTCGATCGGCTGGAGGCGAGAGTGGACGCGCGTTCCAAGGCCGAGGCTCTAATGCACGCGGCTGTGGAAAGGGTGAGCTATGCCGCCGAGCGACAGCAGGCCTTGCGGCGGTTGGAGTTTGAGCGGCAGGGAAGGCTGCTAGTCTTGGCGGGCCAAGCCACGAGCACTGCGTTTGACACCGAGGGGATGAGCCTGTCGCTGCGGCGGCAGTTGCCCGAGCTCGGCGTGCCGCGCTTTTTCGTCTCTCAGTACGAGTCTGCGGCGGCGCCCACCGAGCTGCCGGCTCGCTCTCGGTTAATCATCTCCCAAGAGGGCACGGGACAAGAGCCAGCGCGCAACGGTGAGGAGTTTGACACCGAGCTGCTCGTGCCCCCAGGCTTCTGGCCCGAGGATGCGGCGCTCGGGTTCGTGGTCGAGGCGCTGCACTTTCAAAACGAACGGCTGGGCTTTGTGCTGTTCGAAATTGGGCCGCGACAGGGCGCAATCTACATGGCGCTGCGCGAGCAGCTGAGCGCGGCGCTCAAAGGGGCCGGGTTGGTCAAGCAGGTGGCGCAGCGGGCGCTGCAGCGGGAGCAAGCCGAGCGCGCTCGCATGCAAGAGGAGCTGCGCATCGCTCGGCGCGTACAGGTTTCGATCCTGCCGACGCGCTGGCAAATTCCAGGTCTGGACGTGGCAGCATCCATGTTGCCCGGGCAGCTGCCGGGGGCGGACTACTTTGACATCAGGCCGGATGAGGGCGGCGCCTGGCTGGCTGTTGGCAGCGCTCGGGGCGGAGGGCTCGGACCGGGGCTGATGGTGCCGATGCTGCAGAGCATCGTTGCCAGCCTGTGCGAGAGCGACTTGGGAATCGACCCTCAGACTCTGCTCCGAACGGCCATGTTGGTGCTTCAAGAGAACGTCGCGGTGCGCATGCGACAGCGTCAGTACCTCAATCTGCTGGTGGCTCGCTATTCTCGAAATGGCCGCGTGCAGTTAGCCGGTGATTTCGAAGGTGTGACGCTATGCCCTTGGCATGGCTCGCCGTTTCGGCCCGAGCTGACCCTAACGGGTGAAAGCCCCCAGGGGGAGCCGTGTTTTGGTGCCGAGTTCCAGCTCGCGCCGCATGACTTGTTGATGCTGTACACTCAAGGGTTGAGGCGGTCGTCCGACTTCGAAGACGCTCCAGTCGGCGACGAAGGCATCGGACGCGAGCTCGAGCGGAACCGAGCCAACTCGGTCGAAAAGATCAGGGATGACGTGCTCAACACGGTGCAGCGTTGGTCCGGCAAACGAGCGGACCTCTCCGTGATCGTCGGCCGCCGTGTGGGGCCTGGCTGAGTGGAAACGTGGACAACCTCGGCGAGCGGCTCCTCGCCCGTGCGTCCCGCCCTGCGCATTGGCTTGCTCGTCGAGTCGCTCTCCGACCGGTTCTGGCACGAGATCGTGCTCAGCGTGGACGCGGCGGCACGGCGGCGCGGCGTCCAGCTATTTGTGTTCATCGGGGGGACTCTGGATGCGCCGGAGATTGCCGCCCGGCAGGCGAACCGGTGTTACCAGCTGGCCAGCTCGGAGTGCATCGACGCCTTGATCGTGGCGCCGCTGGGGTCGTCTGCGGGCCCCGAGCGCTTGGCACAGTACTTCGAGCGTTACCGCCCACTGCCGATGTCCGCCTTGGCAGCGGTGGTCCGGACCGTGCCGAGCGTTTGCACGGACAACGTGCAAACCATGCAACAGGCGGTGTCGCATCTGATCGCTGTGCATGGCGTCCGGCGCATCGCGTTCATCCGTGGCCCTCGGCTCAACGCCGAGGCCGAGCTGCGCTACCGAGGCTATCAACAGGCGCTGGACGAGCACGGGATGAGTCTCGACCCGGCGCTAGTGCTCGACGGCGACTTCTCCGAAGAATCGGGGTGCCGGGTGATTCGGGACCTCAAAATCAGTGGCTCGGCGCCCTTTGAGGCGCTGGTAGCGGCGAATGACAGCATGGCGCTCGGCGCCCTGTCTGAGCTCGCTAAGCGCGGCATTTCGGTGCCGGGGCAAATGCTCGTGGTGAGCTTCGATGACGTCCCCGAGGGGCGCTGGGGCAAGCCGTCCCTCACCACCGTACGCCAGTCGCTCCCGTACCTGGCCGATGCAGCGCTTTCACAGGTCCTATTTCAGCTCGAAGGTGGCCAACCCAAGCCCTTGATGCTCGTGCCCGGCGAGCTTGTCGTGAGAGAATCGTGCGGTTGCCGTTCGGCCTTTTCGGCAGGGGAGAGTGGTCGTCCATCGGCGAGTGGCGAGTGGGGCATGACAAGCCCGCAGCTGGAGTCCGCCCTGGCCGCCCTTCATCCCAATGGTAGTGAAAGCTTGCCGAACGACTGGCGCCAAAAGCTGGCTCAGGGCTTCAGTCGCGACCTTGGGGCGGGAAAGCTCGACGAGTTTGGAGTTACCTTCGGCGAGGTGTTGACCCAGGCCGCAGCGTCGGGCCAGGAACCTGGGGATTGGCAGCGCGTGGTGTCTAGCCTGCGCTCCGCCATGTCTCCGAGCCAGCGCGCGGCAGCAGAAGGTCAACTCTACGGGTACCGTGTGCAGGTGGGAGAGGTAGCCGAGCGTCAGCAGGCTGCGCTTCGAATCAAGAGCGACGCCATGCTGCAACAAACCATCGCCGCCGGCAGCGACGTTCTCGGAAGCTTCTCTGAGCAAGCCCTTTTTGGCGCGCTGACCCGCCATTTTCCGATCATGGGCCTGCGTCGTTGCCTGGTCTCTTCGTACGAGGCGGGCCCCCAATGGCCTCCAGAGCAATCACGCCTCTTGTTTGCGTACTCGGAGGGCCGTCGGGTGGAGCTCCCCCCAGGCGGTCAGCTATTTCCGACGCGGCGGCTTGCCCCTCTGGGCCATTTGCCCGAGCGGTCTGCCACGCTCACCGTTGCACCGCTGTTCTTCGCTGACAACCCCATCGGCATGTTGTTGTTCGAGCTGGGCCCGCCCCAAGGGCAGATCTACGAGTGGCTGCGCGAGCAGATCAGCGTGGCGCTGGAGGGTGCCAGGCTCATCCGGCGCGTGGACGAAGAGGTGGCCGAGCGAGAGCGGGCGGAGCGCCAGCGCCTGGCTCACGAGCTCAGGTTGGCGGCCCGCATTCAAGCGTCGGTGTTACCTCAGCGCGTGCAGGTGCACGGCTTGGACATTTCGGCCAGCATGGTGCCAGCGACCGAGGTGGGCGGCGATTGTTATGACGTGATCCCATTCGCGGGCGGCGCCTGGCTCAGCATCGGCGATGTGGCAGGCCACGGGCTAGGCCCCGGCGTGGTCATGATGATGTTGCAAAGCAGTGTTGCGGCTGTGCTGCGGTCGACACCTCAAATCTCACCCGCGGCGGCGCTGCGCGTGGTCAACTCGGTGATGTTCGACAACGTGAGGCGACGGCTCGCCCAGGATGAGCATGCGACGCTGATGCTACTCCGCTACGAGACCAACGGGCGCATCGTGTTCGCCGGTGCGCATGAAGAGCCGCTGGTCTACCGAGCCCGCGACAAACGTTGCGAATTCTTGCCGGCTCCGGGTTTATGGATAGGTATCCGGCCAGACATGGCGGATCAGACGCCGGAGAGCGTATGCCAACTCGAGCCTGGCGACGTCTTACTCTTGTACACCGATGGCGCGGTCGAGGCCATGAGCCCGAGCCGCGAGCAATATGGAGTCGGACGGCTCGCGCGCGAGCTCGAAAGCGTGCATGCTGCACCGGTGGAATACATTCGAGACCACATACTTCAATCTGTGCAGCGCTGGATGGAACGGCAACGCGACGACATCACCATCATGGTGGCACGCCAAATCGGTGAGGGCGGATGACGAGCTTGCGAGATGGGATGAGTTGGGCGCCCCAGGCACAAAAGCCGGATCCGGTGGTAGTGCCAGGGCAGTTTCGGTTTGCGTCCGCATTTTTCGAGCACGGGCACATCTATGGCCAGACGAATGGGCTGATTGAAGCGGGGGCCGAGTGTAAGTGGGCTTGGGATCCGGATCCGATCAAGCTCGAAAAATTCTGTAAGACCTACCCCGGCGCGCGCGCGGCGCGCAGCTATGACGAGATCTTGAATGACGCGGAGGTGCGCTTGGTCACCGCGGCGGCGGTACCGTGCGAGCGCCCCGACATCGGTTTCGCATGCCTACGGGCGGGTAAGGACTACTTCACCGACAAGCCACCCTTTACGTCCCTGACCCAGCTCCAGCAAGCGCGAGCGGTCGTGCAAGAGACCGCTCGAAAATACATGTGCGACTACTCGGAGCGGCTGCACACTGAGGCGGGCTGGCACGCCGGTGAAATGGTGCGCGCCGGCGCGGTCGGCCGGGTGCTGCAGGTGCTCATCACGGCCCCGCACAACCTGGCTCCCACGCAGCGGCCCGGCTGGTTCTTCCAGAAAGAAAAATTCGGCGGGATTCTCACGGACATTGGCTCTCACCAGGTCGAGCAGTTCTTGACGTACACCGGGGCGACTGACGGAGTGGTCAACTTTGCGCGTGTCGAGAACTTCAACAATCCCGATGCACCCAGCTTTGAAGACTTCGGAGAAGTTTCATTCCGCATGAACAACGGCGCCTCCTGTTATTGTCGTCTGGATTGGTTCAATCCGAAGGGGCTGCGCACGTGGGGTGACGGGCGGACTTTCATCCTGGGCACGGACGGCTACCTGGAGGTGCGCAAGTACATCGACATCACGACCGAGCCGATGCAGTCGCAGGTCATCTACTGGGTGGACCAAGAGGGGGAGAAGCGCATCCCCTGTCAAGGTCAGATAGGTTATCCCTTCTACGGCCGATTGATTCGCGACTGTCTCGAGCGCACCGAAAACGCCATGACTCAAGCGCACTGCTTCAAGGCCGCTGAGCTGTCACTCTTGGCGCAGCAGGTCGCGGACGATGCAAGGTCGCGTGGAGACGCGCAGTAGCGTCGCACAGCGTTGATCTCGGCAAGCTGGCAAAGCCCTTGTCGACCGCGCTTACGGTCACGCTCGAATTTGTGGCAAGCTCTTGAGGTGACGACGACTTGCACGACCGCTGGGGCACCAGGTTTTTACGATGATTGAGCGCAGGGAGTCGCTCAGTACGATTTCACTTCACAGCACTTCGGTGAGCTCTCACCCCGTGCGCAATACTCGCCAGAAAGAGGCTGATTGGCACGGTGCAGCGGCACGCTGGTGGGCGTCAAGACGTGTCTAGGCTTGGCGCTCGGTCTTAGAGCGGAAGGCGCGCTCCAGGCGTCACTCTGGGCCACGAAATTTAGCATGTTATAGGCTTGGCATGCAGCATCTACAGTCTATCACTCTTGGGTCTGATACGCCTACGAGTAGCGAGACGGAGTACCGTCCCGCGCTCGCCACTGTCGAGTTGATCTTCGAGGTCAAGCGGCTGCTCGCGACTGAACGTCGTGTCGAGCGCCTCATCTGCCTCTACCTGGCGGACATGGCCGACCGCATTCGGCAGGGTCAGGACAACGCGCTTTGGGCATATGCGGACGAGTTTCACGCGGCGCGTTGCTTTTTTGGCCTCGGCGTCCGTGAAACGCGCGAACGGGTCCGCGTCGGCCGCGCGCTACGGCAAATGCCCCAAGTCGAGGCGGCGTTTGTCAGCGGGGAGCTGTCCTACTCACGCGTGCGCGAAGTCACGTGCGTCGCCACGCCGCAAACCGAGTGTGATTGGTTGGAGCTCGCCCGGACACTCGACATGCGCGCGCTCGAGCGGAGGGTCGCAGGGGCGAGAGAGGCCAGCGTGGGGACGAGCGAAGGAGACGGCGCTGAACGTGCTCCGACGAACGGCAGCGAGGGCATTGGTAGCGGTCGCGGCGAGCAATGGCACGAGCCACCGATGATGGACCAGCCGGCTCGCACCGCGTGGCTGAGTCAGAGCTCGCTGCGCGTGACCTTCGAGCTCTCCGCCGAAGCGTGGGCGTTGCTCGAGCGCGCTCTCGAAGGGGCACGCCGCTCGGGTGCTGGCGCGATGAGTGATGCCGAAGCCCTGGTGGCTGTCGCTCGCGACGCTCTGGCGGCGCAGACTCGAGAGCATGACGCGAGCGATCCGCGCCGTTCCGGCGTGCTCGCCGCGCCAAGGCAAGAGCGCTCGGGTCGACTGGATGGCCCCCGGAGCGCCCCGGCTCGAGCCGGCGCGCCGGGGTCCGAAGCAGGTCAGGACATCGGTTGGGGCGCGACCCAAGTTGGGATTTCGCCGGAGCCGGCCGCGCACCTACTTCAGGTCATCGGTCGCCGCGGGGGTTGGTCGCTCGATGCGCTCATCGAAAGAACCGGTTTGTCCGCGAGCGCCGTCTCTGTCGCGCTCACTCTGCTCGAGGTTGGAGGAAGGGTCCGCTACCACGACTTTCTTTTCGACCCGGTGTGATCTGACTTCTACTCAAAATGTATGAGCGCTTTGCCCACCCCGCCTTGGTAGCTCGCAACCAGGTCGAAGGCCGTTTGCGACTCTGACAGCTCGAAGTGGTGAGTGACCACCGGATCGAGGTCGAGCTTTCCGCTGGAAAGGAGCTCGATCGCGTGGGCGGTGCAGTCATTTTGTCTGCGCACGTTTTTGACGGTGAGCTCCTTGCGCCGCATCAGGTTGATGTCAAACGACACGCGATCCGCTTCGGGGATGCCGACGATGAGTAACGTGCCCCCCGGCTTCAACAGAGTGATGGCCTGGTCCAGTGCTGCCTGTTCACCTGAGCAATCGAAAACGGCATCTAGCCCAGCGGGGTGCTGAGCCAAGAGCTCTGCGGCGATGTCGGAGCCACTCACGTCGTGTGAGCTCGTTGCGCCTTGGTTTCGCGCCATGGCGACGCGATAGGCGAGCTTGTCGGTCACTGCAATCGATGCCGCGCCCGCGAGCTTTAAGGCGCCGAGCACACACAGCCCGATGGGCCCCGCACCGAGTATGCCGATCGCCATGCCCGTGGCGTCGCCGAGCAGGCGCTGGGCGTGCAGGGCGATCGCAAACGGTTCGACCATGACCGCTGCGCCCGTCGAGAGCTGTGCGGGCACACGGAAACAGCAGGCGCTCGGCATCACGAGAAATTCACACATGCAACCGTGCTGCTGGCCCGGGCAGCCCAGAAAACGTTGTGAACGACAGGTGTGGCTGCGCTGACTCAGACATTGGTCGCAGCGCCCGCAGGCAATCAAAGGGTCGACTGCCACGCGATCGCCAGGCGCGAGCCCCGTGACGGCAGAGCCGACCTGGGCAACGACTCCCGTGCATTCGTGGCCCATGATCCAAGGGTCTGTGAGGACTTGGCTGCCGATTCGGCCCGTTCGGAAGTAGTGCAGATCGGAGCCGCACACGCCGACGGCTTGCATTTGGAGTAGTACATCGCCCGGGCCCCCGGGCTCCGGGTCGGGGACCTCTCGGGTGGCGAAGCAGCCCGGCGCCGTCAGGTACACGGCCTTCATGTCCGATCAGGCGGGGACGATGTCGTTTTCAATCGTGCAGGCCAGGTTGCAACCGTCGCCATTGATGCGATTGCCGTCGTCGCACTGCTCATCGCCGCCGTTCACGTCGCCATCGCCGCAACGCGGGCCGAGGCCACACGTGTCGCTGCAGCCGCCGTATGAGTTGTCGTTGGCGCCGTCGTCACAGCGCTCGCCGAAGGTGAAGTCGATGACAGAGTCACCACAGAACGACGGTTGCGTGCAACCCGGGCCGCAAGCTTCCGGGCTCGTGGAGTAACGGTCGACATTGAGCCCGTTGTCGCAGACTTCGACATTCGCCTCATCGCCATTCACAGCGCCGTCACCGCAGCGCGGCCCCGGGGTGCATTCGGACGAGCACAAATTGTAACCAGTGCCATTGAGCGGGCCGTCGTCGCAAGTTTCGCTGCGGGATGCCACGCCGTTGCCGCAAACTTCGCCGCAAACGCTGCGGGGTTTGTCGAAGCCCTCCAAGGTCAGCTTGAAATTGGAGCCGCATTCGTGGCGCTCGGCGTGAAACAACACGGCTTCGTAGACGTTGCCGATGACCATGGCGGTATTGACGTTGACGGGCCCTTGAGTGAGCGCGCTGCCGGGCGGGCCCTCACTCGTGACGGTGGCGATGCCGTTGTTGTTTAGAGTAAATTCGCCATCCGCCACTTCATGGAGCCCACCTAGATCCAAGACGAGACGGTCGTTGAGGAACACCCAGACGTCGTCGTCACCCGAGAATGCGAAGGTTTCGCCCCCGGCGTACTCGAACACGAAGCGAGTTTCTGTGGTGAAGCTCATGTTGCGGGGCGTGGCGTCCGCGTCGTTAGGGCCCCGGACTTGGTCGATGGCGCAGAACTCAGGGCTCTCGAGGCCTGCGGCGTTACCAGGGCGAGGCGCTTGGAAGCCAAGGCCAAGCAGCGGATCGAATTGCCCGTTCACGGGGTCGACCTCGGAGTCGAACACGAAGGCGTCGTCGTCCGCGGCAAGCGTCAAGCTTCCTATGACTTGCAGGTTGACGTCATCGTCATTCGTGTACCACTGATTGAAGCGGGCTTCGCTAGTGAAGTTGCTGGTCGGGGCGGTTGCTAACAAGTCGGGCCGCCCATTCGCCAGCCGAAAAGCAACCGCGCCGAGTACTCCAGCCCCGCCAAAGGTGTTGAAATCTGGATGGATGCTGACACCGGCGGCAACGCGAGCCGTCGAGCGTGCCTGAGCCTGCGGGTCTCCCGAAGTATCATTGCCCACGAAATCGCGGTAAATCACCGGTAGCACGAAGGTATTACCCGTGGCTCCGTTGCCGCCTTGGCCGGCACACTCGAACCCGAGGTCGGCTTCGACCAGGCACTGATCCGAACAACCGTCACCGTTCAGAGTGTTGCCGTCGTCGCAGCCGGCTCCGTCGAGGACCTCGCTGTTGTATACGCGCCCGTCACCGCACTCCTGTGCGCACTCGCCATCGGTGCAGGTCGGCTCGCGTACGCACTCAAAACAGCCATCGAACGGCACGTTGTTGCCGTCGTCGCAACCTTCGTTGCCTTCCTGGACCTGATTGCCGCAGACTGTTCTCCGACAGTTTTCTCCAGGCACCGAGCAGAAGAACTCATCCTCGACCCCACAGGTCGCGCTGCAGCCGTCGCCGGACACCGCATCCCCGTCATCGCACTGCTCAAACCCGAGCAACAGCCCATCCCCGCAGGTCGCGACGCAGCGGGCCGCCACGATGGGGCTGGTCCAACCCGCCTCGAGCGCGCACAGCGCCGAGCAGCCGTCGCCATCGGTGATATTGCCGTCGTCACACAGCTCGGCACCGGAGATGCGGCGATCGCCACATGCCACCGACGACACGCAAGGCTCACCCGGTACCGGACA
>JANOIG010000095.1:0-5381 GCA_031407405.1 Deltaproteobacteria bacterium | reverse complement strand
CGAGCTGGTCGAGCTCCACGGCGGAACGGTCCGCGCAGAGAGCGCGGGCAAGGACCGGGGGGCCACCTTTACGGTGATCCTACCCATCCCCGCGCTGCTGCTGCCCACGCCGGAGCCGCCGCCCTTGCTGGAGTCGGAGCCGGCCCCCCAGAGCGTGCGGCCCGACCCGCTGCTGGCGATACCCACCAACATGCTCGATGGCATGAGTGTGCTCGTCGTCGACGACGAGGCCGACGCTCGCGATGCGCTCGTCGTGTTGCTCGAACGCTATGGCGCTCGCGTGAGCCCTGCGGCATCGGTGGCCGAGGCCATGGCGGCCCTCGAGCTGAGCTTGCCAGACGTGCTGATCAGCGACATCGGCATGCCCGGCGAGGATGGCTACGAGCTGATCCGGAGGGTGAGGCTCCTGCCCCCAGCAGCGGGGGGCCTGCTACCGTCGCTCGCCGTCAGCGCGTATGCGACCGAGGAGCACCGCAGGAAGGTGATCCGAACCGGATTTCAGAAGCACCTCGAAAAGCCCGTGTCGCCCGCAGCACTCGTGACCGAAGTGGCTCGCCTGGCGGCCGCCTCGATGGCGGCCCGCCCACCCATCTAGTCTAAGCCGTCAGGTTTCGCGGGGATTCCGTGCCCGTTCCTTCCTCGCGCTGTTCGACGCAGCGCCGTCGTCACTCCAAGCCTCCTCGTCCCCGCGCACACGCCTCAGGGTACCGGATAGCCTCGCGCCGCGAGAGGCGCTCTGCGGCGCCGTTCCGCCGAGCGCGGCGACTCGGGTCCGGAGGTCGCGGCGGAACGTCACTCGGCGACGCAATTGTTGCTGCAGCCGCGCTCGATGCCGGGCGCGCTCGATGATCAGCGCGGCCGCGTCGAGAGCAACTATCTCGTCACGGCAATCAGCGACCAACGGCTCGAGGGCTGAACGCGAGGAGCTCGAAGACGTCTTAGACATGAGCAGGCTCTTTTCCGCGTCACTCTTCAAGCACCAACTCGGGGGCATCCGATGCGACGCCCTGTTGATCTAAGCACCCAGCGCACGCACCGCTCGGTTTATTTGCTCCAATGAGACGCGCCGCAATGGCGAGGCGAAAGCGCAGCAGCGAGACACATTGGTTAGGATCAAGGCAAAAACCCAGTCCTTTCGTCCGACACGCAGCGGCTCGATTCGTGCACTTGAACCGATCATGAATACAGGCGTGCTCTCCAATCTTTCGGTCCTGGTGATGGCTTCATCGATCGCCGTCTCGGCATGCGGGGGTGATGGCGGCAGGGGCGCCAGCAGCTCCGATAGTGAAGGCGACATGACGAGCGAGGCTCGTGCCCTCGAAGGCAATGTTGGCGCCGCCGGCCGTAGCGGCGCAGGGGGCGCGTCGTCAGGCGGCGCTGTCCGCGCGAGGCCCGGCACCGCGGGGCGTGCTGGCGCAGCGGCAACCATGGCTGAAGGAGGCGCGGCAAGTACTGCTGGCCAGACGGGTAGCCCCGGCGAAACAGGAGACGCTGGCGCTGAAAACGCGCCGGAACCGTACGACGGACCGACGGTCGGGAGCGCGCAGCCGTTCGCCGTGCTCGCGTACAGCGCGATCACCGCGGCTAACTTATCGACCATCACCGGCGACATCGGTGTCAGCGCCGGAGCCATCTCCACGATCACGGGCTTTGATGGGGCGTCGGACACGAAATACGGGCTCGATTCGCTGCCGCCCTTCGATCAGCGGACGATTCTCGCGCAGCAAGACGTCACCGCCCTAGTCGCTGACATTGACCCCCGCGCCTGCGACGCCGACTTTACCGACGTGGTGGGAGGCCTCACTGGAGACGTCACGCTTTACCCGGGCGTCACCTGCATGAACAGCTTCAGCGCCGGTATCCTCTTGAATGGGAACGTTTACCTCGACGCACGCGGCGATTCGAATGCGTTCTTCATCATCAGGGGCAACCTGACACTCACCGTCGCCAATGGCGCAAACGTGGTCCTCATGAACGGCGCGCAGGCGTGTAGCGTGTTCTGGCGCATCAGCACGGCGGTCACGATCGGTACGACGGTCCAATTTTACGGCAACGTCATCGCGGGCTCTGCCATCACCATGAACACTGGGTCTACTCTGACCGGTCGCGCGCTCGCCCAAACCGCGGGTGTGCAACTGGACGCCAACACGATCACCGTCCCGGTTGACGGCACCGTTGGCCCGGGCGTCTGCACCCATCCGCAGTGAGGGCGCCGCCCAGCCAGCGCGCTCCGAACCTTCGCCCCGTAGCCACGATAGCGGGTGGCCGCCGGGTGGGGCAAGTTTGCCAGATCTGCAGGCTAACCCAGGCTGCGACGGGCGCGGAATCTCAGAAAATCTGCAAATGAGCGCCCAGGGGAGCGATACTGACTCCGGCGCCGGCTCAAAGCCAATGACGCCGGCCCGAGTCTGGGCAATACTCACGAGCTGGAAGGTGTGTCGTGCGTCTGGGAATAGACTTTGGCACTACGAGAACGGTCGTCGCGGCGTGTGATCGCGGCAACTACCCGCTGATTTCTTTCAACACCCCGAGCGGGGAGATCCAGGAGTTCTTCCCCAGCGTCATCGCCGAAAAGGCGGGCCAGCTGTGTTTCGGGTTCGAAGCGCTCGCCAAACGGGGCCAGCCGGGCTGGGCCTTGTGTCCGTCCTTCAAGCGCTGGCTGTCGTCACCCGAGGCCACGCCGGGCCACCGCGTCCGGGTCGGGTCGACCGATTTCGACCTGCTGGGCCTCGTGACGCGCTTTCTCGAGGCGGTCAAGACAGCGCTGCTCACCAGCTCCAATCTGCCGCTGGTGGACACTGGCGTCGTCGAGGCCACCGTGGCCGTTCCCGCCAATGCCTTCTCGACCCAACGCCTGCTCACGCTCGAGGCCTTTCGCAATGCTGGCTTTGACGTGGTGAGCATGCTGAACGAGCCCTCCGCCGCGGGCGTGGAATACGCGCATCGCTACCGCAACACGTTGAACAGCCGCCGCGAGAAGGTGCTGGTGTACGACCTCGGGGGCGGCACGTTCGACGTCTCTCTGGTCGACATGCAGGGCCGGGCTCACGACGTGGTGGCCAGCCGCGGCCTCGGCCGGCTCGGGGGCGACGACTTCGACGATCTCCTGCTCGGGTTGGCCTTGGCTCAGGCCGGTGTCAAACGCGCCAAGCTCAGCCCCGGCACCCTGGTCGAGCTCGGGCAGCACTGCCGAGAGCTCAAGGAGGCGGTGAACCCCAACACGCGCAAGATCCACGTCGAACTCGGCCGCTACACGAGCAAGGCCGAGCATAAGCGCCTCGGGCTCAGCCCGGGCCAGGTCGAAGTCGTCGGGGCCGACGCGTATGACGCCGCTTGCGCTCCGCTGCTCGAGCGAACGCTCGAGCTCGTGCGGCTCACGCTGGGCCATTATTCCGGAAATCATTCCGGTAGCAATTTTTCCGCCAGCAATGGCGAAACCGGGGGCGAGGCGCTGGAAGAAAGCCCTGCCGCCAAAGACATCGCCGGCCTGTATGTAGTGGGAGGGGCAAGTGCCCTACCTGCCGTCGCGCGCAACTTGCGCACATTTTATGGTCGCCGCGTGCGGCGCTCTCCCTATCCGTCGGGGGCCATCGCCATCGGCCTGGCGATCGCCGCGGACGAGGCGGCCAACTACGACCTGAAAGAGCGCTTCCACCACAACCTGGGCGTGTTTCGCGAAGCACACGCCGGCGCACAGATCGGGTTCGACCGCATCATCGGACCGGAGATCGCCGTGCCGGCGCCAGGGGCGGAGCCCGTGCAACTCTCGCGGGTCTATCGGGCCACTCACAACGTCGGCCACTTTCGCTTCATCGAATGCGGTTGGGTGGACGACTCGGGGCATCCAAGCGGCGACATCAAACCCTTCGCAGACGTCTTGTTTCCGTTTGACCCCACGCTCCGTAGCCACGCCGACCTGAGCGGTGTGCCGGTAGCCCGGAGCTCCGCCGAAGGCCCCGAAATCGAGGAACGCTACTCGATCTCGGAATACGGCTCGGTCGAGCTGACCATCCTCGATCGCCAATCCGGCTACGAACGCAACTACAGGATCGCGGGGTAGTACCGCCTCCATAGGCAACACGGCAACGCAGCGGCGCATACCTCTGCGAAGCACGACATTCCAAATTGGAATCATTCCACTTTGGAATGTCACTCGCGGAAGGAGGGTTTGGGCCGGGCTGCCACCCCCCTGCGCCGCACGCCGCCTCGGGGCACCGGTCGGCAAACACGCGCCTCCAAGGCGCGCGTGGGTCCTGGCACAAAGCGTGCTTTTGAAAAGTGAGTAAGATGAGTCGATTGTCACCATGGGCCGCGGTGTGCGGCGGGGTCGCTGCCGGATTTGTGGGATGCCTGGCGCGCGACCTGTTCTTCGCGTTGACCCAACGTTGGGCCCCCGCCCCAGCCACTGAAGGTTTGGTGCGGCGGGGACCTGTCGTGAACGAGAAGCGCACCGCGAGGGTCGTCCACTATGCCTTCGGGTCCAGCATGGGCGGGCTCTTTGGTCTCGTGGCAGTTACCTTCCCCTCGGCGGTCACCCTGAAAGGGGGTTTGGCGTTCGGGCTCGCCGTCTGGGTTTTGGGTGATGACATCCTGCTTCCCTCATTCAAGCTCGCCGCTTGGCCGCAACACCATCCGCTGAAGACGCACCTCTACGCCATCGGTGCCCACATGGCGTATGGCGCTGCTACGAGCGCGTGTTTCGCCGGCATCGTGCGGAGCTCCACACCTGTCACAGCGCTGCTCGGCTCGCTGTATCTCACGCGAAACGTGCCCAAGCTCTTGCGCCCGCCAGCGCGAAGATTGGCCAAACGGGGTCTGCGAGTGGCGATTCCCGTGCGGCGGGTGGCCACCACGCTGAACGGCTTGTCACGCAAACCCATGTTTTGAGTTCGGCGCAAAGCGGTCGTTCGCTTCGCTAGCTTTGTGCGCGGCCGCGCTGCGCATGGCAATAGAGGTGATGCTCATTGTGGAGCATGATTCACTTCAGGCGTGCTTTGCAGCGTGCGCCCCCTTGCGCATGGTGAATTGATGCCTAAGCTAGCCGCCCAGGGTCCAGGCGCCTTTGTCGTTCGGGGGTGACTCGGAAGCGAGCCATCGCGCCACATGGTCGCAGATGACCCACCGCCATGGCGACGGCCTACGTCCGTGTTGTTTCGCCGGAACCCTTCGCGCGACCGTCCTGGCGCGGATCGAATGTGCTCCGCGCGCTACCCATCGCTCGCCTTTCAATTTCCCTTTCTTACTTCCACCCACTGCATGTCACGCAGCTCACATTGTTTCGCTTCATGAGTATCAAAATGCTTCGATCAACCATCCTTCTTCGACCTTTGGCGCCGCTCGCCCTGCTTCTTCCTTTCCTTGCCACCGCCTGCGGAGATGAC
>JANOIG010000090.1:0-33249 GCA_031407405.1 Deltaproteobacteria bacterium | reverse complement strand
GGCGATCTGTGAACTGTTGCTCCAGTCGCACACCGGCGAAATCCACCTCTTGCCGGCGCTACCTGCGGCATGGCCGAGCGGCTCCGTCAAAGGGCTGCGCGCTCGCGGAGGCCTCGAGGTGGACCTCGTTTGGGCCGCCGGCAAGCTGACGAACGCGACGCTGCGTCGAGTCGCCGGGCGAGGCAGCTTGAAGGTGCGCCATGCCGACAAGCTCGTCACCTTCCGGCTCGACCGCGGCGCGTCACGCGCCCTGCGGGCCGCGGATTTTTGATGGGGCCGTTCACGTCGCTTGTGCGTGTTGACGCATGCGATCGATGCCCATCGCGACGACGATGATGGCGCCCGTCAGGATTTCTTGGACCCAGTTGGGTAGCCCGACGTGCGTGCAACCGGTCTTGATCACCGTGAGCAGGAGGGCACCGAACAAGGTGCCCACGACGGAGCCTTGTCCCCCGGAGAGCGAGCCGCCGCCGATTACGACCGCCGCGATCACCTCGAGCTCGAGGCCGAGCGAGTCGGTCGGATCTCCTACCGTCAGGGTCGAGAACTCGAGCACGCCCGCGAGCCCTGCCAAGAGGCCGCCCAGCGCATATACCAGAAGCGTGACGCGCCCCACACGCACGCCGCAGAGCCGCGCGGTGAGCGGGTTGGAGCCCGTCGCCACCACGTGCCGCCCGACGCGCGTGTAGATGAGGAATGCCGCCGCGATGACCGCGGCCAGTAACGTGAGCCACACGCCCAGCGGGAAAAGCCAGTGGCTCTGGTCATCGGGGAGCATGGACATCAGCGCTTCGAGCCCGCGTGTTTCGGCATCGATTTTCTGCTCGTTGGCCAGGCCCTTGGCCACGCCGCGCAGGATGCTCATCGTGCCCAGCGTCACGATGAACGGAGTGATCTGGAGCAGGAGAACGAGGGCACCGTTGATGCAGCCGGCACAAGCCGCCACCGCGACGCCCGCGAGCACCGCGGCGCCAGGATCCAAACCTGCCTCGAGGGCTCGCGCGACGATCACCGTCGTCAGCGCCACCGAGGACCCGACCGACAGATCGATGCCCCCCTGGACCATGATCAGCGTCATGCCGATGGCGGCCATGCCGACGACCGCCGTCTGGCGCGCCATGATACTGAGGTTCGCGCTGCCTGCGAACGTCTCGGGCGCGCTCAGGGCGAAGAGAGCATAAACGATACAAAGCGCGGCGAGCGGCCCAAACCAGGGCCTCCGGAGCCACGCGGCGAGCTCACGAGCGCTGGGAAGCAGTGAATGGCTCAAGCTAGCCGATAGCCTCGGTGAGAAGATCATGCTCGGTCACCCGATCGACCTTGTGCGAAGGCCCGAGCACGCCACGGCGCATGACTTGGATTCTATCGCAAACCAAAAGGAGCTCGGGCAGGTAGCTCGAGACCATGAGGATAGCCCGACCGGCGCGCGCCCACTCGTCGATGATTTGGTAGACCTGCGCCCGGCTCTGGACGTCGATGCCACGAGTGGGTTCGTCCAGCAGCACGATATCGGCGTCCTGGTGCAGCAGGCGCCCGAAGGCCACCTTCTGCTGGTTGCCACCGGAGAGCTCCCCCGCGCGTTGCCACGCGCTCCGGCAACGAATGCCGAGCTGCGCAATGAAGCCCTCCGTCACGCGCGCCATATGACCCGGCAAGACCAGGCCCGCTGGGCCCAAGCCGCTCGAGCGGCTGAGCGTCAAGTTGTCTGCCACACTCAGCCCTCGAGCCAGACCCTCGTCTTTGCGATCTTCGCTGAGCAGGCCCACTCCCTGAGCCACGCGGGCGCTCGGCGGGTAGGGGCCCTCGTGACGTTTGACGCAGATGCGGCCGCCCGCAATGGGATTCAGACCGAAGATGGCGCGCAAGAGCTCGCTGCGGCCGGACCCGAGGAGCCCGGCGATACCGAGGACCTCTCCCTTGCGCAGACTCAGGCTCGCACAAACGGGCCGCCTCTCGCCGCGCAGGCCCTCGAGCTCGAGCACCGCCTCGCCCGGCGTGCGTGCTGACCGCGCACCGCCCTCGATCACCTCGCGCCCTGCCATGAGCTCGATGAGCTCCCCGCGCGTGACGCCCGAAAGCTCTCCGGTGCCGACCGTCTTTCCGTCGCGCAGCACGCTGAAGCGATCGGCGATGTTCTCTACTTCCTCCAGGAAATGCGAGATGTAGAGGATGGCGATGCCCGTGGACTTGAGTTGCCGGATGACGCTGAACAACCGCTCCACGTCGCCTTGGCCGAGGCTGCTCGTCGGCTCGTCCAGGATCATCACCCGGCAGCTCGATTGTGCAAGCGCGCGGGCCATGGTCACGAGCTGCCGTTCACTCGGCCCGAGGCTCGAGACCCGCCGCTCGGAGTCGAGAGCATTCTCCTGGGTACTCACGAGGCTCAAGGCACGCCGAGCCCGCGCGCGAGCGTCTTTCGCGTCGAGCACGCCATAGCGGGTCGCTTCGATGCCCAAGAGCACATTCTCACGCACGCTCAGGTGCGGGCACAGGCGCGGCTCTTGATACACCATCGCGACGCCCGCCTGCCGGGCCGCGAGAGGGTCTTTCGGAGCGTAGCGTGCGCCATCGAGCCAGAGCTCACCTTGGTCCGGCGTGAGCGCTCCCGAGATGATCTGCATCAAGGTGCTCTTGCCGGCACCATTCTCGCCGAGAACCGCGTGCACTTCACCCGGCAGAACCTCGAGGTCGACTAAGGTCAGTGCCTGGGTGGCGCCGAAGCGCTTGCCGAGGCCACTCGCACGCAAGCGTTGGCTCAGCGGGCCTCCCCCAGCCAGCGTGCGGTGTCCGGCCTGAGCAGAGCCTGGACTTCTGGCTGATTCATGTTTTCGCGAGTGACCAACTTCGAACCCGTGTCGATGCGCGCGGGGACCTGCTCGCCGCGCACGTGTGAGACGAGCGTCTTGATCGCCAGGTACCCCATGTTGAACGGGTCCTGGAGCACCAGGCCGTCGAGCGAGCCTTTCTCCAGGGCCGCGACCAGCTTGTCGGAAGCATCGAAGCCAAAGAACCGAAGCTTGGCAGCGAGCCCGGCCTTTTCGAGCGCCAGCAGCATGCCAAACGTCGTCGATTCATTGGGGCAAAAAACGCCCTGGACCCGGCCCGCCCCTGCCCCGTGAGCGACGAGCACGCTCTCGCTCGCGGCGAAGGCACTCTCCGTCGTGGCACCGCCATACTGATTCGCGCTGACGAGCTTGATCTCCGGGTGGAGCGCTACGGCGTCGAGAAAGCCTTGTTCGCGGTGCTGCGTGCTCGCCGACCCTTCCTGATAGCGCAACAAGATCACGTTGCCTTTGCCGCCGAGGGCTTTCACCATCGCCTCGCCCGCGAGCCGCCCGGCGGCGAGGTTGTCGGTGGCCACGAAGCTCGCGTGAGCATCCCCTTTCAGATCCGAGTCGAACACGACGACAGGAACCTTGTTCTCGACCGCCGACTTGACCGAGGCACCGAGCGCCTTGTCGTTCAGCGGCGCGAGCGCGATCCCCGCCACGCGCTGCGCCGTGAAGCTCTGCACGAGGTCGATTTGCGCCTTGAGGTCGTCCTCCTTGAGCGGACCCTTCCAGATGACCTCGACCCCGAGCTCTGTTTGCGCCTTGACCGCGCCCGCGTGCACGGCCTTCCAGAACTCGTGCGTCGTGCCCTTGGGGATCATGGCGAGCCGCAGCGGCGCAACGGCGCCGGGTGGGACGCTGGCCTGATCGGACTCCGGCGGCGGGGATTTCTTGCAGCCCGACAGCATGAACAACGTGGCCAAAAAGATCGGCCAAACGAGAAAACGGGCGCGGGTCATTGCGGCGGAGTCTGCGCCGTACGGGGGGCGGCGGTCAAGCCGCTCCTCGGCCATCATTGGGCTTCGATCTTGTAGACGGAGCCCGCGAGCGACACGACGTACAGCTCGCCAGCGTTGTCTTGACCGAACGAAGACACGCTGAGCGCTTGGTCGCTTGGGTTCAGGTCGCCCGTGATTTCCTGAGGCTGCCCCACGAGCCGACCACCGCTC
The DNA here is from genome assembly GCA_031407405.1 of Deltaproteobacteria bacterium. GTDB lineage: Bacteria > Myxococcota_A > Polyangia > Polyangiales > Polyangiaceae > SZUA-265. The sequence goes on along the minus strand of JANOIG010000090.1, from coordinate 29,249 downwards.
ACGCGCAGCGCGAAAAACCGATGGGATATGTAGTCCGCATACAGATAGGCGCCACGCAGATTCGGGATCGTGCTGCCGCGGTAGACGTAACCGCCCGTGATGGAGAGGCCTACGCCGTGGTCGTAGCTCGCGATGGGTGGCGTGAGGTTCTGGGTGCTCGCGTTGCAGCCGGAGCCGGGATTGAAGCAGGCGTCGCCTTCCATGAGCCGCCACCCATAGTTGCGCCCGGAAGTGAGCGCAGGCTCGAAGTCGATTTCCTCGATGGCGTCTTGGCCAACGTCGGCGATGTACATGTCACCCTTGCAGGCGTCAAAGCTGAAGCGCCAGGGATTGCGCAGCCCGTAACTCCAGATTTCGTCGAGAGCGGCGTCGCTTTCCATGTTGCCAGCGGGGATGGCGTAGGCCGAGTTCGGACCAGCGCCCGTCCCGTTGACGTCGATGCGCAGGATCTTGCCCAGCAGCGTATTCAGGTTTTGGCCGTTGCCCGTGGCGCCGTGGTTGTCGCCCCCGCCTCCGCCATCCCCCAGGGCGATGTACAGGAACCCATCCCGGCCGAACTCGAGGTCGCCGCCGTTGTGATTTTGTTCGGGTTGAGGCACATCGAACAGCACCCGCTCGCTGCTTGCATCCGCCACGTCTGGATCGCTCGAGACGGTATACTCCGCGACCCGGCTGAAGTGCGCGCCGTTGATCAGGGTGGAGTAGTAGACGTAGAAACGACCGGTGTCCTCGTAGTTGGGATGAAAGGCGAAGCCGAGCAGCCCCATCTCGGCTACGGCTCCGCTCTGTTCGCTCACCGCGGGCTCGATGTCGAGAAAGGGCGTGCCCTCCTCCACCACGCCGTCGCGCCATATCAGAACCCTGCCGGGCTTCTCGACGATGAAGAGACGCGCGTCGTCGCCCGGTGCCTGCGTGACATAGACCGGGCCCGAGAGGCCGCTGGCGATTTCGACGAGCAAGAGGCCGCTCGCCGAGGGATTCGCCGCCTCGCCGCAGTCCTTGTTGGGGTCCGGCTCGATCTGCACGCTGCCGCCCGCGGCACCGCCACCGGGCCCACTGCCGCCCACCTCGGCGGTTTGTCCGCCACTTCCGCCCAGCGCCCCGCCGCCGGAGCCTTCCCCCAGGGTGCCCGAGCCGCCAGCGTCACTGCAACTGATGCCGTGGGGAATGGAAACGAAGGCGAGAGCTAACGATCGAAGGCTACGAGTGGGCATGGTGACCTCCACGGGCTGCGTCCCGACCCCCGATTTTACGCGGATAATGGACGGGCGTCGAGGCATTGGCGCGCGCCTCGAGTTACCGCCCCCGGGGGGTGAGCAACACGCCTCGTCAATCCAGAGAGTGACGCGTCAGCGCAGGATCGGTGGCGGGGGCGGAGGGGGTGGAGGCGGCGGCGGCGCGGGAGTGGCGGCAGGGGGCACCGGGTTCAAAGGCTGGATCGGAGGTGGCGGCGCCTGGATGCCAGTGTCCGGCGCCACACAGGCCGACAGATCGAAGAACATGTATGCCATGGCCAGCGCTTGCGGAGAAAACGCGGAATCCTCGCAGCCCGTCGGGAACGGCTGCTCCGGCAGCGAGTTGTCGCCACCTGCACCTTGGGGCGTCTCCGCGTTGACGTGAATGTCCGTCAACACCACGCGCCCGCATTCGGCCGGGGGCGCACCCACCGCACCGTCGAGGGCGACGGGCGTGTTGAACGTCATGTATTGCACGGACTGCCGACGGTTGCCATCGTTCGGGTTTTGCGGCACGTAGATCCAGCGCTGGGTGGGCGGAAACACGTCCGCGACCGAATGCTGCCCCTCATACACTTGGAGCTGCCCGGGGATCGGGCTGGCTCCGACGTTCACGAGCCAATCCGCCAGATCGGCGCCGCGCGGAAATGTCGTGTCGACGAGCGCGGTGATCCCATTCACGGGCAGGTCTGGACCGACGCCGATGTAGTCGGCCGTGCTTTGGAACTCATCGGGCCCGTGATTGAGCCAATTGAAGTGGAGATGGCTCAGGAACAAGCGCCCACCCCCCTGCGCATAGTCAAAGATGTTCTGATAGTAGGGCGATTTGACGTCCTGAAGTTGCCCGCCCTCACACGAGAACATCGTTATGTCGTAGGAGCGGAGCAGCGCCGGGCTTCCCCAAAGCGCGGTGGCCTCCGGAAATTCTGTGCCATTGACGAAGCTCGTTGCGCCCCGGCCGCTGTCCTCGATGTTCTCTTCTTCGGGGTCACCCCCCTTGTACAGGTGAATGCGCCCGTTACCCGCGTTGGTCGTGAACTCCGAGTCGGCCACGCCCAGGCGCCGGATCAAGCACTCGAGCGCATCCGAACGCCCGGTGGTGATGGCGATGCGGGGAATGTTACCTTCTGCCTGCGTGCGCGGCAGGCGCGTCACGACCGGGTCGGCAGCGTTGTTGGCGCAGCCCCCGACGTTCGCGATGCTGACCTGGCGCCGCCACTTGCCAACCTGGACCACGAGGGGGATGTTCGTACCCGTCGGCACACCCTCGAGCACGAACTGGCCGTTCGTGTCGGTGAGCGCCGTGGCGATCGGCTGCCCCGAGGCCGAGCCCGCCGAACACGGGCTGCACACCGCGCCATCGACGATCGGATCCAGCGCGGAGTTCGGCACGTACACGAGCGCGCCATAGAGACGCAGCGTGCCGTTCGGCGCGAATACGGTGCCGGTCAGCGTCGTTTCCACGCCGGGTGCGCACTCGTCCACCTCACACTGAAGCCCGTTGCACGCGGAGCCGGTGCCGGGGCAAAGGCCCCCATCGCACGTGATTCCAGGCGGACACGCGCCACACTCGGAGATGCCGCCACAGCCATCGCCAATCAGGCCGCAGTAGAGAGCGCCACCGTCAGCCTGACAGCCTACGGGATCGCAGCTGTCTCCTCCCGCACACACGTTGCCGATGCCGCCGCCGCCGCAGACGGCGTTATCCGTACACGTGCCGCAGTCGAGCGTGCCACCGCAGCCGTCACCCACCAGGCCACAGAAGCGAGTGCCACTACTAAAACAGCTGAGCGGCACGCAATTTTGCGCCACACACAAGCCACCACGACACTCGAGGCCGTCCCCGCAGCCGCCGCAATCGAGGGCCCCGCCGCAACCGTCACCGATGGCGCCGCAATACTGCGCGCCGCCCTCGCTACATTGCGTGCGGCGAGGACAATTCGGACCGCCCACGCATAGGCCCTGCTCACACAGGAAATCTCCGGAGCAAGCGCCGCACTCGATGCGGCCCGCACAGCCATCGCCGATGGCGCCGCAATACTGACCTCCGGGCGGCGAACACACCACGGGATTGCAGAGCCCACCGGGCGTGCTGCCCGTTTCATTCGGACCGAGATCGGTGACGAATCCCCCGTTATCGGCCGTGTTGCCGGCATTGCCCGTGCCGGCCGCGGCTGCCCCCGGGTCGAGCGGCGCGGCTTGCCGCTCGATGCTCGAGCCAGAGTCGTTCGCGCTGCAGCCGAGAACACACGCTATGGCGAGCGAGACCGCACTGATTGCTTGGGCCACGGACTTTGACATTGCTCGAATCCTCATCTCCGGCGGAACGGCTGGGGCACTCTCACGCCGCCGCCATTGGCCGAGCAGATATGCGACTCAAAATGGCTCGGTCAGCGCGGCAGGGTCGGCTCTTCGACGCGCCTCGTGCGCGATCGAGCCACAGCTGCATGTGCGGCGCCCGCCCCGCGATCACCCTTTCGAGGTCGCGAGTCGCGCTCGCACGGCGCGGCCACCTATCGAAGCGCGGCGGCAGTAAAGTTCGAGCGCGGCCGAAAACCACGCCTACATCGTCCATGCCTGGGAAGGTCACGTCGCGCTTCCGCGGGGACGCGGCCGGTGCTCAGTACACGCAGTAAGAGCCCGCTAGGTCCTCTTCGTCAGATTCGCCGCGGGCCACAAACAAGGGCTCGCAGCGCATGCCGCTCGGGCAAGAGCAATAGTTGGCACCGCGAGTCGGACCCGCGCAGCGGCAACTGCAGACGACGGCTTGCTCGGCAGGGCGGCTCTCGAGCTGCGGCTCCACGCTCACCTCCACGGGGACACCGTCGGGTGTGGCACACGCGCGATCACCCGGCAGCCCTGATTGCCCACTGGGGCAAGTGACTCGACCCTGAAACTCATGAACGAGGCAGACATTGGAATTGCCGCAGCTACCGCGCGTCTCGACGTTGACCTCGCCCAGCGAATGGCCAGAAAAATCGGCAAAGGTTTCGTCAGCGGGCACGCAGGGTTCACCCAAGGCGGGCCGCAGCGATGTCAGACGCAACTCTGGGGCCTGACACTGGCCTCCCGAGCAGCTGAAAGCCGCACCCAAATTTCGGCAGTCGGCGTCGCTGCCGCACTCGACCGAGCAGCTCGAACCAGCAGAGCCAGTGGACTCGCAACTCGAAGCAGCAGCGACGCACGAGGCCGCGGCCGCCAAGTCCGTGCACTCGCTCGCCTCCGAGCAGGGCCGCGTGCACACCCCGCACGAGCACTCCAGGCCGGAGCCGCAGCCATCGCTGCAGCGCCTGAGGAAATGGGTCTGGCTGCCCTCGACGGTGTCCGCCGCGACCCCCAGGCAGGCGCTGAACAACCCCGCCACGAGCAGCAGCAGCGCCCCACGCGCAAAGCCGGGGAAAAGCAGCGACTTTGCGGTTAACCAGCGAGTGAACGCCGCCGAACGAATGATGACCCTTGCTTTGCTCATGAACGTCTCCGTGCTTCGGGTGACATCAGGTATAGCCGCCGCCATCGCCCAGGACAGGGGACATCTCGGTCCCCATCCCCCGAAGTACCGCCCCGCGCCGTGCACCGCAGGCCCGGCCCACCCCCCTGTCACGCCGCCTGAGCCGCGCTATCGCGCAACCCGGCCAGGATGGCCTCGACGTTCTTGCGCGCATCCCCGAACAGCATGCGGTTGTTCTCTTTGTAAAAGAGCGGATTGTCGACCCCCGCATAACCCGAGGCCATGCCGCGCTTCATCACGATCGTGGTGCCCGCCTTCCAGACCTCGAGCACCGGCATGCCGTAGATGGGGCTGGTCGGGTCGTCCAGAGCGCCAGGGTTGACGATGTCATTGGCACCGATGACCAGCACCGTGTCGGTGTGCGGGAAATCCTCGTTGATCTCCTCCATCTCCAGCACCACGTCGTACGGCACCTTGGCCTCGGCCAAGAGCACGTTCATGTGACCCGGCAAACGCCCGGCCACTGGATGAATGGCAAACCGCACCTTGACGCCGCGCGCCTTCAGCAGCTTGGAGATCTCGAACAATGGGTACTGCGCCTGCGCGACAGCCATGCCGTAGCCCGGCACGATGATCACGCTCTTCGATTCGCGCAAGAGCTGGGTCGTTTCGGCCGCGTCGATGGGCTGCACCTCCCCCACCTGATCCGCCGACGCCTTCGGCACCACGCCGGTCGTACCGAAGCCGCCCGAAATCACGCTCCAGAAGGAGCGGTTCATGGCGCGGCACATGATGTAGCTGAGGATCGCTCCGCTCGAGCCCACCAGAGCACCAGTGAGAATGAGCAGGTCATTGTTCAGCATGAACCCTGCGGCGGAAGCGGCCCAGCCCGAGTAACTGTTGAGCATGGACACGACGACCGGCATGTCGGCGCCCCCAATCGCCATCACCATGTGGATGCCGAAAATGCCCGCCACTCCCGTCATGATCAAAAGTGGCTGCAGCCCTGCATGGCCCGGCGCGCCCACAAACCGCGAGCCAAGGCCCACACAGACGAGTAATAAGCACAGGTTGAGCCAGTGCCGGCCTGGCAAGAGCCAAGGCTTGCCCCCAATGGTCCCCCGCAGCTTGCCGTACGCCACGACGGACCCGGTGAAAGTGACCATGCCCACAAACACGCCGAGGAAGATCTCGATCTCGTGGATGGTGGCTTCCACCCCGGTGTAGCCCGTCGAGCCCAGGTAGGTGGCGAAGCCGACGAGCACGGCGGCAAGGCCGACAAAGCTGTGCAAGATGGCGACCAGCTCGGGCATCGCGGTCATCTCCACACGTGCGGAGAGCACCGCGCCAATGCCGGCGCCGACGGCAATGCAGACGGCGAGCACGACGTACCCCGTGCCGTTGACGTGAGCGCCAAACGCGGTGGTGGCGATGGCGATGAGCATGCCGATGATGCCCAAACGGTTGCCGCGACTGGCCGTCTGCTGGGTGCTGAGGCCGCCGAGCGACAGAATGAACAACGCCGCGGAAACGAGGTAAAGAAGTGTGACGAGACTCTCAGACATGGATGACAACTCGCGCGGTCACTTCTGAAACATGGCCAACATGCGCTGTGTGACCAGAAAACCGCCGGCCACGTTGATCATCGCGAGCAGCACCGCGAGCGCCGCCAGGATCGTCACGAGCGAGGTGGGAGGCCCCGAGACCTGAAGCATGCCGCCGATCAAGATGATGCCGCTGATGGCGTTGGTGACGCTCATGAGCGGCGTGTGGAGGGCGGGAGTGACATTCCACACCACCTGCCAGCCGATGAAACACGCCAACACGAACACACTGAGGTGCGCCAAAAATGCAGCTGGCGCGACCTGCCCGAGCGCGAAGAGCAGCACTGCGCCGAGCGTCAGCGCGAGCACATTGCCGAGCCCGGACTTGCGCCGCGGCGCGGGTAGCGGCGCAACGGTCACGGATTTGGCCGCAGCGACCGGCACGGCGAGCTCACGCCGGGGCGGCGGCCACATGAGCTGGCCGTCCAAAAGGACCAGCGCCCCGCGCACCACCTCGTCGTCTAGGTCGACATGCCAGTTCTTGGCGCCGCCCATGTCACTCAACAGGTGGCACAGGTTGGTGCCGTACAGTTGGCTGGCGGTGGGCGCCAGCCGGCTCGGCAGGTCGATGTAACCGATGATGGTGACGCCATGCTCCACCACCACCTGGCCCGGCTGCGTGTACTCACAGTTGCCGCCTGCCTCGGCAGCCAAGTCTACAATCACCGAGCCGGGCTTCATCGCCTGCACGATCTCGGCGGATAGAAGCTTGGGCGCTGGTTTGCCCGGTATGAGCGCGGTGGTGACGATGATGTCGACCTGCTGCGCCTGCGCCTTGAACAATGCCATCTCCGCGGCGATGAACTCCGGGCTCATGGTCTTGCCGTACCCACCCTGGCCGGCGCCCTCTTCCTCGAAGCTCAGCTCGAGGAAATCAGCCCCCATGCTTTGCACCTGCTCTTTGACGGCGGGGCGGGTGTCAAACGCGCGCACGATGGCACCCAGGCCGCGCGCAGTGCCGATGGCGGCCAAGCCTGCCACCCCCGCGCCGATCACCAGCACCTTGGCCGGCGGCACTTTGCCTGCAGCGGTCATCTGACCCGTGAAGAAGCGGCCAAAGAAGCTAGCCGCCTCGATGATGGCGCGATACCCGGCGATGTTCGCCATCGAGCTCAGCGCGTCCATCTTCTGCGCGCGCGTGACGCGAGGGATCTGGTCCATGGCGAGGACGGTGGCCTTGCGCGCCGCGAGCTGCTCGAGCAAGGCTCCGTTCGTCGCGGGCCAAATGAAGCTCACCAGGGTAGCGCCCGGGCGCAGCAAATCGGCCTCATGACGGCCGCGCTCGAAGTCGTGCTCCGGAGGACGAACCTTCAGCACGACCTCCGCGTCCTGCCAGAGCGTGCTGACCGAGGCGACGATGCGTGCGCCCACGGCTTCATAGGCGGCGTCGCTCATTGCCGAGCCAGCACCGGCCCCCGTGCCAACCGACACCTCGAAGCCGAGCTTGACGAGGCGCTCTACCGTCTCGGGAGTCGCCGCTACACGGCGCTCACCAGGGTGAATTTCTCTGGGAATTGCGACTTTCATCGTTGGGTCTTCGGTCCGGGCGACGCTTCATACCCCAAAATGGCGGACGGCTGGAGACTCAGTGGATTCCAAGAGGAGACGTGTGCCAACATCGGCCCTACGACCGCTCTGGCATGTTCAAAAGTGCACGACACGAAAGCTGCCGAAAAAGCCGAGTGCCGCTGCTCGGTGCCTGAGCTACGTTTTCGCCGCTCGCGCGAGATGTCTGGATGAGCCGTTTCACCCTACCCCCGAGCCGCCCACCCCAGGCGGCAATGCCGCCGTCCGGGGCACCAGCTACCGCTGAGCAAGATCGGGAAACGCCGGCGCTGGCCGCCGAGGCCGCCTTCCAGGCGGCGCAGCTGTGCGTGGGTCGCAAACAGTTTTTGCAGGCCGAACGGTTCGCGCGCCAAGCCTGTGAGCACGATCGAGGCAGCGCAGAGTACCTGGCCCTACATGCCTGGGTTCGCATGCAAAGCGGAGAGCTTTCCAGCCCCGCCCGCGCGTCCCAGATAATGGCCGCCCTCAACCGAGCCGTATTGAAAGAGCGTGCCAGCGTATCGATCCGATTTTATCGAGCGCAGGCGCTCAAACGGCTGGGGCGCCACGACGATGCTTACAAAGACTTTGTCTTCGTCGCGCGGCGGCAACCCGGGAACCTGGATGCGATGCGCGAGGTGCGGCTGCATCAAATGCGCCTTCGCAACAAGCAGAAGACCTCCGGTGTCTTCTCGAAGCTTTTTCTTCGCTAAGCTCCCGCACGGGCGCGTGTCCAGAGACGAGGGCCATACGCCGTGATCGTTGGAGTACTGAAAGAAACCAAACCGGACGAGTACCGCGTGGCGCTGCTGCCGGTCGGGGCAGAGCTGCTCGTGAACGACGGGCACCGGGTGCTGGTCGAGTCTGGCGCTGGCGCCAACAGCGGATTTTCGGATACCGATTACACGTCAGCCGGAGCGGAGGTGGTGCGCGGGACCGATGCCATCTTCGAGCTCGGGCAGCTGATCGTGAAGGTGAAAGAGCCGCAACCCCACGAGATTGAGCGGCTCGAGCCCCGTCACCACGTGTTTGGTTATTTCCACTTTGCCGGCTCGCGTGAGCTCACCGAGCGCTGCCTCGGGGCGGGTTTCACGGCCGTGGCGTATGAGACCCTGCGCGCGCCCGACGGCAGCTTGCCGCTGCTCATACCCATGAGCGAAATAGCCGGCCGCCTGTCGATCCAGTCCGGAGCCAAGTATTTGGAGCAACCCTTGCTCGGTCGCGGCGTGCTGCTCGGGGGGGTGCCCGGGGTCGAGCCCGCGACGGTGCTCGTGCTCGGCGGCGGCGTGGTGGGCAGCAACGCCGCGCGCGTGGCGGCGGGCATGGGCGCCAACGTGGTCATCATGGACGTCAATTTGGCCACCTTGCGAGCCCTCGACAACGACATGCCCGCGAACGTCATCACCGTGTATGGAGACCCACACGCCATCGATCAGTGGTTGGCGCGCGCCGATCTGGTGATCGGGGCCGTGCTCTTGCCGGGGCGAGCAGCGCCGAAGCTCGTGAGCCGGCGTCAACTCGGCGTGATGAAGGCGGGCAGTGTGATCGTCGACGTATCCATCGACCAGGGCGGGTGCTTCGAAACGTCGCGGCCCACGACGCATAGCCAGCCCACCTTCATCGTGGACAAGGTCGTCCACTATTGCGTGGCGAACATGCCTGCGGCCGTTGGGCGCACCAGCACGAGGGCGCTGTGCAATGCTACGCTGCCGTACGTACGGCGCCTGGCCAAGCTGGGTACCGCAGATTTTCTGAAGCTCGACCGCGGGCATCAGGAAGCGCTCAACATGGCGGGGGGGAAGCTCCAAAACGCCGACGTAGCGGCGGCGTTTGACGACCTACCGCGCGCGTGAAGGGGGTTCGGCGGCGGAGTGGTTGGGCGGCCTGGGCGCTCGTGCTTGCCTGCGGCCGTCCGGCGCCCATTCCGGAGCAAGCTGCAGCAACGGAGCCGGGCACGCTTGCGGCGCGGCCCCGAGCAGCTCCCGCGGCCCAAACCGAGCTGGCGCGGCCCCGCACTGATGCGAGCGCCACTCCGCAGACGCCAGCTCCGTCCCCGGCTGAGGCCACCGCGCCGAAGCAGCCCGTACCGACCGCAACCACCGAGCTGCCCGTGGCCGGTTTTCTGCCCAGCTTAGTCTCCTGGCCAGAAGCCCGTAGCTGGCCACAGCCGGTGCTGCTCGCCGCGCACGGCGCGGGCGACTTTGCGGAGTCACACTGCGAGATCTGGCGCCACTTGCTCGGGCGGCGCGGCATCGTCCTTTGCCTTCGCGGGCGTGCCATTCGCAAGAGCTCGGAGGACCACGGCTACTACTTTCCAGATCACCTCGCGCTCGAACGCGAAACCTTGGCAGCGCTCGACAGCTTGACTCGGCGTCATCCAGACTTGGCTGACCCCAAACAGGCCGTCTATGCCGGCTACTCGCAGGGCGCTCAAATGGGCATGCTGATGCTGCTGGGCCGCGGTGCGCTCATGCCGCGGTTGCTCTTGGTGGAAGGTGGAGCGGGCGATTGGAACAAAGCGCGGGCGCTGCGCTTTGCCAAAAGTGGTGGCGAGCGGGTCGCCCTGGTGTGCGGCACGCCGGGGTGTTTTCAGAACGCCCAGCGCAGCGCCGTGGAGCTAGAGGCCGCGGGCGTCTGGAGCAGAGTGCACTACGCGCGCGGCGCCGGGCACACCTATGGCGGCCCGGTCATCGCCGAAAGCGCGTTGGCCTTTGACGAGCTCACCCGTGGCGATGAGCGCTGGGCGGACTGATTACTCCAAACTGATTACTGCAAGCTGTAGCGCGCGGAGAACAGGCCGGCGAAGTACATGTCGTTCGCGCCGCCCGCCACGGGCCGCCGCGTATCACCGATGTTATCGCCCACCGCAAAATCATCCAGGCGCGAGTTCATGCTGTAGAAGAAATTGCGGAAATCCATGCCCACCGTCAGGGTGATGCGCTCGGTGATGGAGTACCCCGCGGTGAGGCCCGCATCGACGCCGCCGACATCCGAACGGGGAAACCAGGCGTCGTTCTGAATCTGACCCGGATCCTCACCGGCACTGTCGACGATGCGCAGGCCCAGATCACCTTTGAGAAAGTAGGCGTTCATCGCGTAGGTGAAATCCGCGCCCAAGCGAATGTAGGCGTACTCCACGTCGGGCACCAAATTGCTGTCGGGGCCGCCCGCCGGAAAGCCCGCGTCGTCAATCTCGAACAGGTGTTGCCCGTAAATGGCGCTGAAACCGAGTTGGTGAGCTTCCACCGGCAAACGCACGCGCAAGCCGACATCATACGCGGTCAGCGTCGTATCGAGGTCACCTGACGGCAGCGTGTTGGTGGGGTCTTCGCCCGCCTGCGTGGTGCCACCCAAGCTGCGCTCGAAATGGCCGACCACGCCCAGGTTACCCAGAAAGGACTTGGTGAACAGGGCCATCGGGTAGAAGGCCGCGCCGATGCGCATGTTCGCCATGCCGCCGCTCTGGTCCCGTGTCTGGAGCACGCCGGGCAAGTTGACAGGGTTATTGGCGGTGTACGTGCGAAACAAGAAACCGGCGCCAGCGTCCAGCTCGAGCGGTTTGGGGCGCGGTTTTTCTTCTTCCGGTGGCGGCGCCTCGTCCGTCTCCTCGACGGGGGGAACATCTATCGTGGGCTTCGTCTGCGACAGGGCGGCTTCGAGCGTAGGGATCAACTCCTCGTCGATTTTGGTGAGCAGCCCCGGAAACCAGCTCGCGCTGAACTCGCTGCCGCCCACCACGGCCCCGTCCGCCCCCTGGCGCACGCTGAGCTTGAGCTTCCAGCCCGTGTTGTCGTTGGCGGCCACGCCCTGGATGTAGGCGCGGATGTTGAGCCGCGCCGCGACCGACGCATAGTCGGCATCCGTCTCCATGGGCGTGGGGCCCTCGAAGCCAGCCGGCACCAGGTCGGCCCCTTGCTCTTCGAGCACCTTGACCACGCGCTCTTGCAGCGCCTTGGCCTTGGGCCCATCGAAGGGGCGCACCATGATGTTTGGCGCGCCTTCCTCGGTCACCGCGGCCTGCGACGGCGGAGACGCGAAAAAGAGGACAGTCAATACGCCCCAAAACACCAGGGCAGCCCGCAGCGTTGCGTTCATGATCATGATCTAACTTCTGGTTTGTGGGTGATGGGAATCAAAGTGCGCGGTATGGGGCCGGCTGCCCAGCGCATTGCTACCGAGCTCGGTTGTTATTGCAGCGTGCCAATCCAGTCCTCGACGCATTCAATGTCCGCAGGAGCGATCGGATCTCCAGTGAGAGGCATCTGTTCGCCGCAGGGCGGATCCTCGTCCATTTTTCGGATGATGAGGCTCGAAGGCGGGTCGTCGGGATTTATCAAGTCTCCGCCCGCCGAGCACGTCGGAGACGGCTCGCCGACGAGACTTGCGGCGGTCTCTTCGTCAGCGGCAAACCGACTCAATCCGGCGCCTTCGCCGTGACAGGATGAGGTCCCACATCTGGCAGCCAATATGCCAAAGCCGTTGCAATCTCCCGCGCCCATCGAGCCGCCTCCGCCCACCGGGCTACCGCCGTTACCGCCCGTCGCAGGGCTGCCCGCAGTCGAAGGGGAGCCACCACTGCCAGAGCCCGCCCGCGAGCCCCCCATGCCGGTGCTACCGGCGCGAGAGCCCGAGCCCGCCGAGCCGCCCGACGACGCCCCGCCGGAGCCCACACCAACGCCATTGCCGTAGGCCACGGCGATCTGTTGCTCCAGCTCTCTGGTCCTGGCCGGGGTGTCACCGCCCGCACAAGCGGCCACCATGCTGCAGATCATACCGATGCTCACTCCGATAGTCCTCACTCCGATGTTCCCTCCGCGGGTTACAGTGCTCAACGTGCGGATCGTTTTGTGGTGCATCATTTCCTTACCGTGGCCTCGCATTCGTCCGTCCAAACAGCGCGTCATGGATGCCCGCGCGAACGGCGCGGGGGGGTATGTTTCACAGTCTGGTGATCTCGTCAACGTGGTGCAACCGCGTGCACAAGTTGCACCAGCGCGGTACGCGCGCGCCAAGCCTGGCCCTCGAATCCAACCGGTGCAACAGGTTTGTCTCCAGCAGATACGCGAGTTTTCGTGCTTCTTGGCGGCCACTCACCAGAGCTGAGCGGCCAGTGAAACGACACACTACGAAACGGAAAGAGTTTGCGGCTCTGCCGTTTCGATGCTGGATTACCTTAGTATACATCAGTCGCTGATACGTGCATGCCCCCATCGGGCCATTCACCCCGCCGGTACTCATTACGTCGCCACGATAGTTTTCAAGTGACTCGTGACTCACGAGTCGATGGGCACCACCGCACTCGGCCCGCGCTCGGCGATTAGCCTCGGGGATACGAAGGCGGCAGGGGCGGCGGCAGGCTGCGTCGATGCGACGACGGTGCGGGCTCCGCGGGCAGGTTAGGGAGTGGTGGCGCGGCGGAACCCGTATAGCCGGGGACGGCGCTCAGCACGGGCGGCGGAGGACGTTTCGTTGCGACGTGGGGCGGCACTACCGCGCCGTTTGCAGCGTACGCAGGCGGTGGCGAACGCGGTGGATAGTAGAAGGCCCCGCCGGGGCCGCCCACGACGGGCACGCTCGAGGGCGGCGCGTTGCTCGATGCACTGCTCGGCGGCAGGCTGCTCGCCGGCGAGCGCGGCGCGCTGAACGGACCCGAGGGGAAGCGCCCGGTCTCTTTGCGTCGCTGTTCTTCGAACAGCAGGATCTTGATCAGCGCCTCGATCTTGGCCTCTTGGATCACCGGATCGGAAGTGTCCACGGACGAGTCCATCAGCTCGATCAAGCCAAGCAGCGCGGCGCGCAGGTAATTTTCGCTGGCAAACGCCTGGCGAATCACCGACTTTCTCTGAATGTCGTCGGTGGCGCTTGGTAGGAGCGCATACATGGCATCGATCGAGCGCAGCACTGGCGCGGGCATGTTGGCGTGCCGTGGCGGAAGCCGCCCAATCGCCCGCAGGTGCTCCGTGACACGCTGGCGTTGCCGATCGGACCCCTCCCCGTCTTGCGTCTCGGGCTGCTGAAACGCACCGAGGGGACGCGAAGCCACCAGCGCCGGTTGCGGCAGCGTCATCAACGCCTGATGCAGGACGGGTGGCGGAGGGAGCAGGCTGCTGCGAATACCGGTCACCGGCGGTGGGGCGGCGGTGAGCAGATCGTCGTTGGTGACATAGTCATCGGTTACATAGTCATTGGTTACATAGTCATTGGTTACATAGTCATTGGTTACATAGTCACCCGCCGCGTATTCATTCGCTCCGGAGCCAACACCAGGGCCAAACGGCGAGGCGTTGCCGAAGCCGCCACCCTCTCTGGAGGCGGACGGCGGCAGAGCCGTGACCGCGTCGCCGGCGGAATAGCCCATGTGTAAAGGTTGCCCCGGAATTCCCCGCACCAGATCGATCGGTAAGCCGGGCGGCCCCGGGGGGCGACTCGACCAACGCCGCGATTCATGCTGAGAGCGCCTCTCCGCTTGGCTGTTGCGGCGCTCTTCCCGTGACAGATCCGTCAAGCCGCAGGGGATGGCCAGCCTCCGAATGATGACCTCGTGCCAGATGTGCTCGAGGGAAACCGTGCGCACGAGCTTGTCGAGCGGCAATACTTCGAGCAGCACCTTCTCGTTCAGCCCAATGCCGTCCCGCCCCTTGGCGAGCGCATGGCGAACCACGACCCTGAGCTCATGGGGCGAGAGCGAGTCCGCCACGGCGTCATAGGTCAGCCCATCGAGCACATCGCGAAGCGTCAGCAGACGTTCCTGAAGCGCCTGACTCAAGGTAAAGACCATGCGATCGGCCGCGCCCTGCCGCGCCTCCTCGCTCGCGTCGGCGTCGGTCTGCCAAAAATGGTCCGCCGCCAGGAAATCCCAAATCCTGTGTGGATCCAAGTAACGCACTCGATCTTCAGCCGAGAACACGGTCAGCAGCTGCAGGGTGCTGGTAGTGCCCTCATCCAGCGCCAAACGCAGATCCTCTGCCGCCAAGGCGGGCGTCTTGCGACGCAGAATTTCTTCGTAGATACCGGTTGCGGCGGCCAGAATGGCGACACGCAAGTCGGGCGCTGACTTCAGCGCCGACATGATCACGTCGGCGGGAAAATGCTTTACGAAGTCATCGGGCGTGCGCCAACCTTCGCGGAAAGCATGGTCCATCAGGTGGGCCAGAAACCGTTTTCCGGACGCTGTGGGGCCCGAGGCGGCGGGCGGCATCGGAGTTTTTAGGTCTTGAGTCATTGCTGCGACGCTTGCCGTCTTAGCCTTGCCGCCCGCGGCCATTCGCCGCTGTCACGCCCACGACGGCTCTGCTCCCGGCGCGCGACACCAGACATAGCCCATGTGGCGGCCCGGCACCAGAAAAGCAGGCTACGAGCGCATTTCTCACCCCGCTGAGGCGTCGCCGGGCCCCCCCAGACAAGGTGCAAAAAAAGATCGATTACGACAGCGCCAATTTTTTGGTGAGCAGCGGAATTGGACGGGCGCAGCCATAGGCTCAGCGGCCGCGCCAAAAGTCCTTCAAGTGGGTGTCCGGTGTTTGGCAGCGGGCACTGAGAAACGATCTTGGGATCAAAAAGCAAAAGCTGTTAGCGTGCCCCAAATCCGAGCACCCGTCGGGTCTCGGTCCTCGAGAATGCGGTTATCTAGCGGAATTTTTCCACCGTAGGTGCCGCTTGACGCTCAGAGCGTGAGTCGCCTTCGAAAGCGCGCTCAGCCACTCGTTCGCCAGAATGCCATTCCTGAAAGACTCTTTCTCACCGGCACAGCACCCAGCGCAGCTGGGAGTGCTTTTCCGTCGGTCGGTGCGCGCCGCTCGCGCAGCAACGGTAGCTGTCGCTATTGCCGGTTCGAGCTTCAGTATGTTGGCCTGCGGGCCAGGGTTCTTCGCGCAGGAGCCGCGCCAAGCCCACGATGTCGCGCCAACGCTGGCGGGTAGCGGCACTACCATCGTCAAAGTGTCCAATGAAGCGGGGCTGAGCTGCACCCCTTTGGGTTGTCCACCCATAGCCCCAACCGTGAGCTCGGTAGTGGCGGCAGGCAGCCCGCGCCCGCGTGTGTCGCAGACTGCCGCGGTCGGGCGCCCCCGAGCGCGCGCAGCCGCCTCGATTCACAATCACCCGCTTCGGGGCACCGCGAGGGAAGAGATCGATCGCTTGGTCCGCACCGACTTGGCCAGCCTCGGCTCGATGTCGTTCGGTACCGCGATACGGGGCGGCCTGTTGAACGCGGTGAATCTCCCCGACGACGCGCGCTGGACCGTCATGGAGCCGAACCAGGCCTGGGCCACCGCGGAAACGGTCGACTATCTGGTGAGCGCCATGGACGCGGTGTTCGCGGAGTTCCCCGACTCGCATCCGGTGTTCATCGGCGACATCAGTGGCAAGCGCGGCGGCTATCTCAAACCACATCTCAGCCACCAATCGGGCAGAGACGTCGATGTTGGATACTTTTACACGCACAACCCCGAGTGGTACCTGCGGGTCACCCCGTCCAACCTCGATCGGCCGCGCACCTGGGCATTTTTACGCGCCTTGATCACGCGTGCGGACGTGCACTTCATCTTCATCGACCGCCGCGTTCAGCGCCTGCTGCGCAGCTATGCCGAAAGCATCGGCGAAGACCCCACCTGGCTCATCAGTGTCTTTCAAGGCCGGTCCGGCGAAGAGCCGATGATTCGGCACGAACCGGGGCACGACACGCATTTCCACGTGCGGTTTTACAATCCCATCGCCGAAGAAACCGCCCGGCGCTGCTATGCGGCGCTCCTCGAGCAGAAGAAGCTGCTGCCCCAGCGCTACAACACCACCCATCGGGTCAAACCGGGTGAAACGTTGATCGGCTTGGCCAAACGCTACGGCACCACCGTCGGGGCGATCATGCGCGCGAACGCCCTCCGCCAAAAGATGATCCAGGCAAATAAGACCTACTTCATTCCGCAGAATGGCCCCGCGGCTCCCGCCCCGCCCAAGCCAGTGCCACCGCGCCGCGTGCCCCCAGCGCTCGCACCGGCCGGCCCCATGGCTAGCCTACCCCATAGGCTTGCTGCGCACCCCGATGCGTCGGTTGTCGGTCCTCGCAATCCGCCTGGATTGCTGCGGCCTCCGCCCTAGCCTCGGGGCGCTCGCTGGCGCCTATGGGGCAGGCTAGTCGCCGCTGTGGAATTCTCCCGCGCCCTGGGCCGAGCTCTGCTACGGACGGGCTCGAAATGCCTCGACGCGACGACATTCAGAAGATTCTGCTGATTGGCTCTGGCCCCATCGTCATCGGTCAGGCCTGCGAGTTCGATTATGCGGGCACTCAGGGTGCAAAAGCCCTGACAGCGCTCGGTTATCAAGTGGTGCTGGTCAACTCCAATCCAGCCACCATCATGACGGACCCGGACTTGGTGCATCGCACCTATGTCGAGCCCATCAACCGTGAGGTGCTGACCGCGATCATCGAGCGCGAGCGCCCCGACGCTCTCTTGCCGACGCTGGGCGGGCAGACGGCGCTCAACGCCAGCCTAGAGCTGTACGACGCGGGCGTGCTGGAAAAGTATGGCGTCAAGCTGCTCGGAGCCGACGTGACGGCCATCCGCATGGCTGAAGATCGCCAGCTCTTCAAAGAAGCCATGACGCGCGCCGGTCTCGAGTCCGCCCGCTCGGGCCAGGCGCACTCGCTCGAAGAGGCGCTGGAGATCGTCAAGATGACCGGCTTCCCCGCCATCTTGCGGCCCAGCTTCACCCTGGGGGGCGCGGGTGGAGCGGTCGTAGACGACCCGTCCGAGTTCGACGAAAAAGTGCGTTGGGCGCTCGAGCAGTCCCCCACGCACGAGGTGCTGGTGGAGGAAAGCCTGCTCGGCTGGAAAGAGTTCGAGCTCGAGGTCATCCGCGACAGGAAGGACAACTTCATCGTCGTGTGCTCGATCGAAAATATCGACCCGATGGGAGTACACACCGGGGATTCGGTCACGGTCGCCCCCGCGATGACCCTCACCGATCGAGAGTACCAGCGGCTGCGCGACGCGGCGCGCGCGGTGATGCATGAGATTGGCGTGGAGACCGGCGGCTCCAACGTTCAGTTTGCCATCAACCCTGAAGACGGACGGGTCATCGTCATCGAGATGAACCCCAGGGTGTCTCGCTCGAGCGCGCTCGCGTCCAAAGCCACGGGCTATCCAATCGCCAAGATAGCCGCCAAGCTCGCGGTCGGCTTCACGCTGGACGAGCTCGTAAATGACATCACTGGTACGAGCGCGGCGTTTGAGCCGACGATCGACTACGTCGTGGTCAAATGGCCTCGCTTCGCCTTCGAGAAGTTCCCGGGCGCTGACGTGCGCCTCGGAACGCAGATGAAGAGCGTGGGTGAAGCGATGAGCATTGGGCGCAACTTTCCCGAGGCATTGCAGAAAGCCGCCCGCTCGCTCGAGACCGGCAAGCTCGGAATGAACAGCTTGCTGGAACGGGTGGACTATCGCCGCGTGAGCGGCAGGCCCCAAGTCGGCCGGAACCTGTCGAACGAAGCGCCGCCCGAGGTCCGAGTCGAGCCAGAGCTGCCGCCGGCATCGCCCGAAGAAATTCGCAAGGCGTTGGCCACGCTGATCCGCATCCCCACGGCGGAGCGGTTGTTTCATGTCGCGGACGCGCTGCGCGTCGGGCTCAGCCTCGAGGAGGTGCATGAGCTGACGCGCATCGACCGCTGGTTTTTGGCACAATTCGAGCGCATTTTGCTGCAAGAGCAGAAGCTCAAACAAGCCGCGAAGCTCGATGCCGAGCTGCTGCTCGAGAGCAAACGGCTCGGCTTCGGTGACGCGCAGATCGGCGCGCTTCGGCAGAACAGCGCGGCCGAGATTCGGAAGCTACGCATCGGTTACGGCATCACCCCAGTGTACGGGCGCGTGGACACGTGCTCCGCGGAGTTCATCGCGCGCACACCTTATCTCTACTCCACGTATGAGACCGAGAGCGAAGCCGAGGTCAGCGACCGCCGCAAGGTCATCATCCTTGGGGGTGGACCCAACCGGATTGGCCAGGGTATCGAGTTTGATTACTGCTGTTGCCAAGCGGCGTTCGCCCTTCGAGCCATCGGCCTCGAGACGATCATGGTCAATTGTAATCCGGAGACTGTATCCACCGATTACGACACCTCGGACCGGCTGTACTTCGAGCCGCTGACCCTCGAGGACGTGCTCAATATTTGCGATGCGGAAGGGCGCCGGGGCGAGCTGCTCGGCGTCATCGTCCAGTTCGGGGGGCAAACGCCGCTCAAGCTGGCAGTGGCTCTGGAGAAAGCTGGCATCAAGCTGCTTGGGACACCCGCGGACGCCATCGACCGCGCCGAAGATCGAGAACGCTTCGAAGCGGTGCTGAGCAAGCTCGAGCTCAAGCGGCCAAACGCCGGAATCGCGCACAGCGTCGACGAAGCGGTGGTCGTGGCGCGCCGGATCGGGCTGCCTGTTTTGGTCCGCCCCTCCTACGTCCTGGGCGGGCGAGCCATGATGATTTGCCATACAGAGGCCGAGCTGCGGGCCTACGCGGCGCTCGCCATGCAGGCGGCAGAAGAAGCCGGTAACCAGACGCTGCTGATCGATGAGTTCCTGAAGAGCGCCACCGAGGTGGACGTGGACTGCGTCTCGGATGGCCGGCGCTGCGTGATCGGGGGCGTCATGCAGCACGTCGAAGAGGCAGGTGTGCATTCGGGGGACTCGACCAGCATTTTGCCACCCTCGTCACTCGACGCGTTCGTGGTGGCCGAAATCGAGGAGACCACCCGCAAGCTCGCCATCGAGCTCGGCGTGATCGGGTTGATGAACGTTCAGTATGCGGTCAAGGGCGGCCAGGTTTTCATCATCGAGGTGAATCCTCGCGCTTCTCGCACGGTGCCCTTCGTCTCGAAAGCTACCGGGCAACCGCTGGCCCAAATCGCCGCGCAAGTGATGGCGGGGCGGACGCTCGACGAGCTCCAGGTCCGAGAAGGTGCGCTGCCCATGCACGTTTCCGTCAAGGAGAGCGTCTTCCCGTTTCAGAAATTTCCCGGCGTCGATACGATTCTGGGACCTGAAATGCGCTCCACCGGCGAAGTCATGGGCATCGCCGCCAGCACGGCGGAGGCGTTCGGCAAGTCCCTCATGGCCAGTGGCTCGAGGTTGCCCAGCAAAGGTCGCGTCTTCGTCAGTGTGCAAGACGACGACAAGCTGCTCGGCTGCCTCGTCGCCCGCCGGCTCAGAAATCTCGGCTTCGTGATCGTCGCCACCCGAGGCACGGCGGAGGCCTTCGAGCGCGCGCGCATTCCGGTCGTCATCATCAACAAGGTGGTCGAAGGCACTCCGCACGTGGTCGAGGCCCTGGGCCGCTCCGAGATTCAGCTCGTGATCAACACGACTCACGGAGCTCAGGCGATTCGCGACAGCTACGCCATCCGACGCAACGCGCTGATCGCCGGCGTGCCTTACTTTACGACCATATCCGCGGCGCTCGCAGTCGTGGATGCCCTGGAGGCACAGGCGCTGATGGGCGGCTCACCCCCACGCGTACGCAGCCTGCAGGAGTGGCACGCGCTCTCGGCCGCGCCACCTCCACGGTAAAGCGCCGCAGCAGCGCCGGCGTTCCTCGGCGCAGCTGCACGCGCTGGCCCGGCCGACGGATCGGAATCGTTTCCCTTTGCTTCAACTGGGGCCAGGAAGTCGTCCGGCCGCATGTTTTCGGCTACCCTGGGGGGGTGAAACGGCGTTCTCCACTCGACACGCTGAAAGGCTTACGCCAGCGGGTGCACGACAGCGAACAAGCGCGGCTCGCAACGCTAGTGCAAGCGGAAAAGGCCGCCGAAGAGGCGGCAGCCCGGGCTCGTCGCGAGCTTACGGCCGTGGACATCGACACTGACTCCACGCGGCGGGAGGAACATCGGCGGCTTTCGCAAAACGGCATCAGCGCCGCCGAAGGGCAGCGGCGGATGGCGTGGGAAAGCGCCTCGCGGCAAACCCGAGAGCAGCTCGCTGCCGAGCTCGAACGCGCAACCCGCTCGCACCGAGAAGCCGTTGCCAAGGAAGAGCAGGGCCGCGGCGCCGTGCAGCGCGCCGATGCCGAGCTGAAACAGGTTCAGGAGCACCTGAACCAGGCGGCACAATCCCAACGCCGCCAGGTGGAGAGCGCGGAGCAAGAAGCGCTCGACGAATCGTCATCACGCCGCTTCGTGGAGCGGAATCGAGCGTGAGAGCGTGTTCGATTGCCGCTTTGGTATTGGTCATTGGTGTCGCAGCAGTGGTCGGCGTTCAAGCCTGCTCATCGGCTCTGCCCGCTCTCTACGCTGGAGCCGGTGTGCCACCGCCGGGAGTACAGACACCCTTGCCCGCTCCGACGCTGAGCCAAGCCCCTCCTCCCCTCTTGGACGCAGAGCCTGCGCTCCACAGCCTAGAGCTCTCGAGCTTCACTCCCCTGCTCTCCCTACCTGCCCTGAGGCCTGCGGCCGAGGCGTACTCGCTCGAGGATTACGCGGCGTGTGCAGCCCACGTACAAGCCTACGTGGAGCACGCTACGCTCGATGCGCTGGATGAGCCCCGCTGGCAGCTGCTACTCGGCAGCTTGCGCGAAAAAGCACGAGATATCGTCGGAGCTAGCCGCGCCTACGAGCGCGCTCTGCAAGGGGCGTGGCCGCTCGTCGATTACGCCGCCCTTGGGCTAGGCCGCTGTGCGCTCGAGCTCGGCCAACTCGAACGCGCGCAACGCGAGCTAGGGCGCGTTCCGGTGAGCAGTGCGGCGTTTCCGGTCGCTCGAGGGTGGCTGGCAGAGGCGACGTGTCGCGCTGGCGCGACGCGAGCTTGCCTCAGCCTGGCTCGGGCCTTCATGGCGGAGCCCAAGAAGCCCGTGGGCTGGGCGGTGCAGGGTTTCCGCATCGCCGAAATGTTAGTCAACCAACTCAGCCTGCAACCGTCCACCCCGGCCGGCATCGAAAGCCAGCTCGAGGTGCTCACGTTTCTGCGCTCGCTCACTAACGGCGCACCCAATGCTGCCGACCGCTTTGGGGCCAGCAAGCTCGAACAACAACTGCTCGGAGCGCTGCCCGAGAGCTTGCGGGTCGAGCGCCAACGCCTGAGTCCCGCCGAACAACTGGCGCGGGCGGAGGCAATGGAAAATGCCGAACGCCACGCGGATGTCGACGCGCTCGTCGAAGCGCTGGTCACGGAGTTGAAGGCCGAGTCGTTTGGGACGCTGGGCTGCCAGGCGCGCCTGTTACAGGGCCGAGCGCTGGCGAAGCTGAAACAGCGGCAGCAAGCGGTCGATCGGCTGAGCCAGGTGGCGCTGCATTGCAAAGGCGAAGATCTCCGCGCCTGGGCCCTGTACCTCGGGGGGAAGGCCGCCTTTCAGGACGAACGCTACCCGGAGTCCGATCGGTTGCTGGCCCAGCTCGAGCGAGAATTGCCCCGGCACCGTCTGGCTGATGATGCCAGGCTGTACCGAGCGCAAGCGCAGCGCGAGATGGGCGTCGAGGCGCGCTTCAGCGAGCTACTGGACAGCATGCCCACCGACTACCCAGAGGGCGACATGACGCTCGATGGCGTGTTCTTACTCGCCCTACGCCAGCTGGAGAAGGGCAACTGGGTTGGCGCCATCAGCGCGCTCGAGCGGGCCGTGGAGCTCGCAGGGCCCCTCGGTACGCAACGCGGTGAGGGTTCGGGCAGGGAGCGTTATTTTGCCGCGCGAGCCATGATTGAGACCGGCGAGACAGAGCGTGGATTGGCGGAATATGAGGCCATCATTGGGCAATTGCCGCTCTCCTACTACATGCTGCACGCGTACTCGCGTCTGTCCGAGCGGGATGCCGCGCGCGGACAGCGTGCTCTACACGGGGCGCTGGAACGGGCTTCAGCTGCGCCATTCCGAATCGAGCATCGTCCGGAGTTCGATCAACCCACTTTTATCCGTGCGCTCGAGTTGCTGCGGCAGAGCGAGGTGGACTCTGCACGCCGAGAGCTCGAGCGGTCGGGCGTGCTCGGCGCCAATGCGTCGCCGTCGGTACTCTGGGGTGTTGCCTCTCTATATGCGCGCGCGGGCTCAGCGCGCCACTCCCATGCCGTCGTGCGCTGGCAGCTCGAGGAGTGGACGGAACGCTGGCCAGCGGGGCCCTGGAAACAGGCGTGGGAGCTGGCATTCCCTCGCCCGCACGTGGACGTGGTCACGCTCGAAGCCAAGCGCCAGGGCATCGAGCCCGAGCTGGTTTACGCCATCATGCGGGAGGAGTCGGCGTTTGATGCAGACGCGGTGAGTCCCGCCAACGCCTACGGGCTGATGCAGATCATCAGCCCGACCGCGCAACGTTTCGGCAAGGAAGCCGGCCTCCCCTATGATCGCGAGGCGCTGACGACCCCGCGCGTGAGCATCGCGCTCGGCAGCTTGGTGCTTTCCAGTTACCGCGGCCGCTTCCCGCAGGATCCGCTGCTGGCAATCCCCGGCTACAATGCCGGGCCAGGGCGCCCCAAGCGCTGGGCCAGGGATTGGCCCAGCGTCGATTTCGATGTGTGGGTCGAGCTCATTCCGTATCGTGAGACGCGCCTCTACACCAAACGCGTGCTGGCCAGCCGCGCTGCATACGCGTTCCTGTATTACCAAACCCCCGAGTCTGATCCGCTACGGCTGCCGCGGCGGCTAAGCCCCAGCGCCAGCAACTGAAGGGGGCGCGGCTAACGAGCGGCGGAGCTGAATCGAGCGCTCAAAACGCCCCGTTCCACAGCAACTGGCTGCCCTCGGCGTCGATGCCGACGGCAAGGAACCCTGGGCGACGCACGGAGGGCCCTCGAGGTAGGGCGGCGTGCTCCTGATCGCGCACGCCGTCTGACCTCGCGAGCAAGCCATACAGCAGCGTCGTGACCCCGACCACGCCGGCGGCTGAAAAGCTCACCGTGGCCCAGCGCCGCTGACGATCATGCGCCGCGGCCGCGTCGGAGAGCTGACGGCATTGGGGAGAGCTGGATGAGCGGCAGCTCACTCCTACGAGCGAATCCCCGATCTGCTCCACTTCGTCTGCGTTGCCCGCGGCAAGCACGCTGAAAGTCACTCCCGCCGCCACCCCCCCGACGGTCAGTGCTCCACCCACCGCCAACAGCCAAGGGTTCGGCCCCGTTTGGGGCGCCACGTCCATCGGCGGCGCCGGCCGGGCCGCGACAGCCTGCGGGACAATCGGCTCGAGGCTGATCCGGAGGTGCTGGGTCGCACCGGCCCGCGCCAGCCGCGTTTCGGAGAACGCCACGAAGCCGGCCTTGTTGACTCGCACGGCATATGAGCCGGGCCCGACATACCAGACGAACGGCAGGGGCGAAGGGCCCAGCTCGATCTCATCCACTGCGATGTCCGCGCCCTCGACGGTCACCTCGATGGTGAGCCGTTCGAGGTGGGCCTCGGCCTTTTTCAGGCTTTCCAGCATGCGTTGGCGATCCGAGGCGCTGCCTTCGTCGGTGGTGTGGATCACCCGCGCCAGCCGGCGCGCCCCGTCCAGGTAGTGCCCGCTGTAAATCTCGGCCAGACCGAGGTTGCGCCGTACGACAGGCGCCGTGGGCTTGAGCGCAAGGGTCTGCAGAAAAGCCACGCGGGCGGCCTCAAAATCACGCCGATCAAACGCTTCGATGCCTTCTTTGAACGTCTGCAAAGCCTTGTCGTGAACGACATCGGGCGCGGCCTCGGACGACGGCGCTGGCCCGGCCCGGGCAGGCAGGCTGAGCCACGCGACGAGGCACGCCCCAACGAGCGTGGAACCGGTAACCCTTCTGGCGCGACGCATGACCCCGCTCAAGGTAGAGCGAGTCAGAGTGGGAGGTCCAGACCCAGGCCCGCGCTTTCGGACGGAGACAACGGTGTTTTTGCGGGGAGCTCCGGCCCATCAGGCGACTTTTCCTCACGGGGCGCGGCAGACTCGCCCGAAGGGAGCGTGGAGCCGCCCGCGTGGGCCCGCGCAGCCGCCCGGCGCCGAGAGGCAACCCGCTCCACGGCTCGCTCAGGGGCAGCTCGACTATTGGCATTTCGACTAACTGCGACGGATGCTGGAGCCGACGCTCGTGCTGGGGCACCCACCGAATCTAACCCGCCGCTTGCCGGAGCCGTGCCACGGAGCCCCACTGCCGGAGCCGGCAGCAAACGTTCCCCGTCAGGCGTGGCTGAGGGGGAGAGGCCCGGTGTCGCCGTTTGGATGGGAGATTCCGAGCTCGCTGGGCCACTCTCGTGCAAGAGCGCCTGACCCGCCACGGCCAGCAAGACTGACAATCCAATTCCAATTCCCAAACCAAGCACAACCTCGCGTTGCGAAGAGCGCACCTGCCTCGGCCGCTTCGGCGCAGCGCTGGCCCTCTGCTGCGGCAGCCCACTCGGCGGAAAAGTCACCGCTGGCGCAGCCCCGCGCTGCCGGGGGCGACCGAGCGCATGACGCGCCGCCAATGTGGGTAGATTGCGAGAACCAACCGCATTCGGGCCAGGGACGAGAGAAATGTCGACCAAACCAGTTGCAGGCACGAGTGACACCCGGGGAACCGGCGAGGGCGTCAAGTCTAGTTGTGCGGTCGAGGGCCCTTCGAGCGTGGCGACTGGCAAACCATCCATGACCGCCGCCGCCCTCGGACGTATGACCCCCCGTGGCTCGAAGAAATTGAACGGCACTGGCGGCTCCGCGCCACCGTCTGCGAGCTCGGCCCGGGTGCGCTCGCTCTGAGCGGGCTCGACCCGAGTCGAAGCTGCGGTGGGTTGCACCTGCGTCGAGCCGCCGGACTCACCAGCCTCGAGCCGGACGCGACGCGCAGGCCGAGGGGGCCGAACGGCAGTCTGGGTGTCCGTCTTGGCCATGAAGGTCGCCACTTTATCAGCTTAGCTGGCCAGAAACCAGGCCAGGGCCAGCGCACTCAGCGCAACGGTGACAACTGCCACACCGACCACCAGGGCGTCCAAGACCGACCAGGGCGCCCGCCGTTCCGGACTTTTTGGTGGCTCGGTTTCTCTGAACTGGAGCACCTCGATGGGCGCGCTCGGCGCCGAGCTCGAGCTGCTCGTGCTGAGCGAAAGGATTCCCTTGGGTTCGCTCACGGTCGAGAAACCCGGCCTGCCCTCCGTTAAGGCTGCGAGCTTGACTCGTGAATCGGCGGCAGCTGGCAGAGCTTCGGTCCCGCTGAACGCCCCAGCGAACACAGGCCCAGTGGCAGGCCAATCCGAGCGCAATTTCTCGTCGGGGACGCGCTCGAGGCTGCGCAAGGCCGAGCTGACCGGATCATCGATGCCGATTTGGTTCTTGCCCAGGCCGAGCAAGAGCGTGTCGGTCCAGGCCTCGGCCACGTTGGGCCGCAAGCGACGCCCGTCCAAACGCGTCCCGTTCTTGGAGCCCAGATCGATGACCCAGAGGCGAGAGCCGCGGCGAACGACGCGCGTGTGACGCCGCGACGCGTCCTCGTCGACCAGCTTCAGATCGACGTCGGCGTCTCGGCCCAACACGTAGCTTCGCTCTTCGCGCAGCACGAGATCGAGACCGCGGTCAGGGCCCTCGAGCACGCTCAAGCGCGGCGCCACGGTCGAGCCCGACTGGATGAGCGCCCCCTGCACCATCGCGAGAGCGATGTCTTGGGTGGAGAAGGTCACTTTTGCCGCGTTCCCCGCGGCCCTGAACCGCACGCGGAGCCGCGCGCGCCCGATCTGAATCGTGTCTCCGTCAGCAAGCTGGTTGGGAGCACCGGGGACCAAGCGCGCCGAATTCAAGAGCGTGCCGTTGGTGCTGCTCTCGTCCACGAGCACGTGGCCGTCCGCGCCCAGCCGGATCAGCGCATGTCGCAAGCTGACCGACGCGTCCGGCAGCTGAACACCACTCTTGGGATCCCGCCCAATGCTGATGGGGTCGTCGCCGTCGAACGTCAGCTCTAGCGGAGCCCCAGCAGCAGACGACTCGACGATGACGACGACCACGAGCGCTGGTTCTCCACCCTATTCGATCATTCAATGGGCATGGCGGTGGGTCATTCAGCGGCCGGAGGCCGCTTGAGCTGAACCAGTGCCTCATGCCCTAAATCCGTGCCGGGTTTCGCCGCGTCCCCAGCAGGTGAGGGCCGCGTCGAAACCGGCAAGATGGGCGTCCTTGCATTCGGCACTCCCTCTATATTGGGAGAAACCCGGAGCGGACTTCGGGTTTCTACTAGGTTGTCCTGCACGCCGCGGGCGATGGCAGGGCTCACGTTATCACTATGGCACACGGCCTTATGCCCCAGCTCGGCCGATACCGCCCGACGCGTCTTGGTGGCAAGCCGATGGATTTCCTCGGGTGGGAGCACCCCGCGCCGCTCGAGGACAGCGCGTTGCTCTTCGTTGAGGGCTGGGCTTTTCAGCACCCTTTTGCGCTGATATTCCTCCGCCTTGCCCGAATCGAACTCTGCGATCTCCTTGGAGATGCGTACTGAGCACCAGTCGTGGCCGCACATGGCGCAAAAGTCGGTGTCCACGTCCAGATCTTCATCGTGATAGGCGCGTGCCGTATCCGAATCGAAGGCAAGCTCGAAGTGCTTTTCCCAGTTGAGAGCCGCCCGGGCTTTGGTCAGGTTATCATCCCAATCTCGGCTGGCGGGGATGCCTAGCGCTACGTCGGCCGCATGCGCCGCAATCTTGTAGGCGACGCAGCCTTGCTTCACGTCATCCTTCTTCGGCAGGCCCAGGTGCTCTTTTGGCGTCACGTAACAGAGCATGCTGGCGCCGTGGTAGGCGGCCGCCGTCGCGCCAATACAACTCGTGATGTGATCATAACCGGGAAAAACGTCGGTCACGAGCGGGCCGAGCACATAAAACGGCGCGCCATGGCACACATTGCGCTGCAGCTTCATGTTGTATTCGATCTGATCGAAGGGCACGTGCCCAGGGCCTTCGACCATCACCTGGCAGCCCTTTGCCCAAGCCTTCTCCGTGAGCTCACCCAGCACATCGAGCTCACCGAGCTGCGCCCCGTCGCTCGCATCGCCCAACCCGCCCGGGCGCAAGCCGTCGCCCAACGAGAAGGACACGTCGTACTCGCGCATGATGTCGCAGATTTCATCGAAATGCGTGTACATCGGGTTTTCTTTGCCATGCACCAGCATCCACTTGGCGAGCAGTGAGCCGCCGCGGCTCACGATGCCGATCAAGCGCTTCTTGATCAGCGGCAAGTGCGCCCGCATCACTCCGGCGTGAATGGTGAAGTAGTCCACGCCTTGGCGCGCCTGATGGAGCAAGGTGTCCATGATCACCTTTTCGGTCAGGTCCTCGATCCGCCGGCCCACGACCATCGAATAGATGGGCACCGTGCCGATCGGCGCGCGCGCGTTGTGGATGATCGCCTCCCGACACCCATCCAGATCTCCTCCAGTGGACAGATCCATGACCGTATCCGCGCCCCAACGCTCGGCCCACTCGAGCTTGTCCACCTCTTCGCGGGTGCCCGACGACACCGGTGAGGCGCCCATGTTCGCGTTAATTTTGGTCTGGCTGGCGCGCCCAATCGCGAGCGGCACCAAACGATGAGCCAGGTGCACCGTGTTGCAGGGGATGATCATCCGGCCCGCTGCCACTTCGACGCGTATCTGCTCCGCAGACAGGTGGGGCTCACGCTCTGCCGCGCGGCGCATCACGTCAGTCACCTGCCCCAGCCGTGCATGCTCCAGTTGAGTCACGGGCCGGAAACCTTCGGGTGCGGACCAGCCCCCGGCCCCGGACGTCCACCCGCGCGGCATGAAGTCCCAGGCGGTATGGGCGCTGGGGGGCGGCATGCCGGGCGTGTCGGGAGAAGAGAAGGCAAGCGGCCCACCAATGTCGGGCGGATTGGCGAAGGAGCCTGGATTCGTCCCCTCTCTGAGGCTCGAGGGGTTGTGGCTGACGCGGGGCGCCCATCGATTGAGTGACATGATTCTCTCCAAAGCTCTGCCCGTACTATGGCTGGGCGCAGCATAGCGCCTCGATTCTATGGAATCGAGGCCAAGGAAATGAGGCCATCGATCCTACCCGGCGCCCGTTTTTCCGACTACAGAGTGGCTCCGGTAAACCAGAAGGAGCCCTCTTGCCCGCGTTCACCTGGGACATCGATCCCATCCTGGTCCGCTTCCCGTCGTGGCTGTCGTGGCTGCCTGGCGATGGAATCCGTTACTACAGCCTGCTCTACGTGGGTGTGTTCCTCGGGGGCTACAAGCTCCTCGATTGGCAAATCCGGCGCGCCGGCGGAGACCCTGAGGACGCCAACGACTTCGTCCTCTACGGTGTGATCGCGGTCCTGGGCGGGGCCCGGATGGGGCACGTGTTCTTCTACGAATGGGATCGCTTCGTGAAGGACCCGCTGTGGCTCTTCAGGATCGACCAGGGTGGGCTGGCGAGCCACGGGGCGACCATAGGCCTCTTGGTCGCCATGTACCTGTTCACCAAATTTCGCAGGCAGTCCTTCATAGAGGGCTGCGACCGTTTTGCCTTCTCCGCGGCGCTCGGCTC